>JANQDZ010000069.1 GCA_028278645.1 Longimicrobiales bacterium
GGCTTCGACGTCCTCGGCCACGAGGAGGTCGGCCCGCCTTCCCGGTGCGATACCACCCCGATCGAGCATCCGGAAATGGTCGGCCGGGTTGAGGGTTGCCATGCGGATGGCCTCCACCGGTGGGATCCCGCTCTTGATGACCTTCCGGACCATGGCGTCGATTCCGCCCTCATCCAACAGGTCCGGGGGTTGGCGGTCATCCGTACATAAAGCGACTCGACGGAGGTTCCGGGGGGTAAGGGCCGGGAGCAGGGTATCGAGGTTTCGGGCATTGGTGGCTTCGCGGAAAAAAACCGTCATCCCCCTCCGGATCCGCTCCAACGCTTCTTCCACTGAGATGCACTCGTGGTCCGAGGATGGGCCGCCGGCCACATAGGCGTTCAGCGCCTGGCCCCATACCCCAGGTGCGTGGCCGTCAATCGGGTGACCGGAGAAGGCCCTCAGCTTCTCCCCTACCGCCGGATGCTCGTAGATGACCCCCGGGAAGTTCATCACTTCGGCCAAGCCGATGACCCTGGGGTGATCCAGCAGGGGTACCAGGTCTTCTGCGGAGAGGTCGGCGCCGGCCGTCCCCATCGCCGTGGCGGGGACGCAGGAGGACGCCATGACGAAGACCGTGAGGGGAATCCCCTCGGAGGCCTCCAGCATGTACCGGATCCCCTCCAGGCCGTGGACGTTGGCGATCTCGTGAGGATCCGCCACCGCGGTGGTGGTTCCATGAGGGACCACCGCCCTGGCGAACTCAACGGGAGTCGCCAGGCTCGATTCGATGTGAACGTGTGCGTCGATGAAGCCCGGGAGCAGGTAGCGGCCCTCCAGCTCCACTACCTCCGCGGCCGAATATCCGGGACCCAATCCTGCTACGAAACGGCCGCTCACCGCCACGTCTTCTTCGAGGATCTCTCCGGTGAACACGTCGACGATCCGACCACCCACAAACAGGACATCCGCCGGCGCGTCACCCCGAGCGACTTCGATAAGTGATGGTTTATCCATGATGTGGGAATCTGGGCTTGCCCCTCCCGGGAGGCCAGCTTTGCGGGGTTCCCACACACCGCTTGCATTTTGCCAAAGATCAGCATTGCATGGTGCAACGATTTCGCATACACTGGAGAAACCGAGGTCACCGGACCTCTTTCCTACCCGCCCTCCTCAGGGAAAAGCCGCGTTTTGAGGCTTCAGCCAACCGAATTTCGGTTCAGTCTCCGAAGAGTAGATGTGCTCCGTTGGATATACCTGGCTCGTATTACCCTTGCTGCGGGGATTCTGGTGGCCGCCCTGGTGGTTTGGCGGTCGGCGGAGCCGGCCCATACGTTCACGGCCACCGTCCTCTTCGTGACCGCCCTCGGGCTGACGGGACTGTCCGTCTGGCACACCCATTTCCTGAAACGCAGGCCAACGGACAACTTCGTCTATCTCCAGGTGATTTTTGACGCCCTCATCGTCACCGCCATCGTCCATATCACCGGAGGTGCCGACAGTCCCTTCGCGTTCCTCTATATCCTGGTGATCTCCTCAGGGGCGCTCCTCCTTCCCCTGCCGGGTGGGGTTCTGGTTGGGGTCCTGGCCTCGATTTTGTTCCTGGCCGATGCGATCTGGCTCCACCTGGACACCTTCCGGCCCGCCCTCTTCCTCCAGTTGGGGCTCTTTGCCACGGTGGCGCTGGTCACCGGCCTTCTTGGGGACCGAGTGCGGAGAGCGGGCCTGGCCTTGGGTCAAATGGAATCGGCTCTGCGGCAGCTTCAGCTGGATACGGGGGATATCCTGGCGAACATCGGGACCGGGGTAATGACGGTGGACGACGGTGGGCGCCTCATGTATCTGAACCCGGCGGGAGAGGCGCTCCTGGGGCTGAGCTTCGACGACTGGAGGGGGCGGGAGGTTGTCGGGGCCATGGAGGAGGTCGCGCCCGGATTGGATTCGGTGCTGGAAGCATCCCTTTCCAAAGGGAAACCGGTGGCGAGGTTCAAGTGTGTGGCCGACCGGAACGGCTCAGAACTGGTCCTCGGAGTGAGCACCACCGTTCTAGATCGGGATACCGGGGGCGCTCCCTCGGTGACGGCCATCTTCCAGGATATTACCGGGCAGGAGCGGCTGAACGTTTTGAACCGCCGAGCCGAACGCCTCGAAGCGGTGGCAGAGTTGAGTGCCTCCCTGGCCCACGAAATCAAAAATCCATTGGCCTCGATCCGAAGCGCCGTCGAGCAGCTCTCGAGCCCAGATCTCGTGGGTAGCGACCGCCAAGTCCTTCGCCGCCTTGTTGTCTCCGAGTCGGAGCGCCTCAGCCGGCTCCTCTCAGGATTCATCGAGTTCTCGGTCCTCCGCATGGGGCGGTCGGGGCGGGTCGATCTCGCCGCGCTGGCCAGGGACTGTGCGACACTCGTCGGCAAACACCCTGAGCTGAAGGTGGGCGTGCGAATCCTCGAATCGGGATTGAACCGGGAGGTTGCGGTTCCGGGGGACGCGGACCTGCTCCACCGAGCCATTTTTAACCTCGTGTTGAACGCTGCCCAGTTCGCCGGCCCCGCGGGGATTGTACGGGTGACTCTAGAAGATCAGGAGGAGTGTGCAGGTATGGTCGGCGCCACGGTGAGGGCCCCGGTTTGCCTGAGGGTTTCGGACTCGGGACCCGGCGTGAGGCCCGAGGATCTCCCGCGGATTTTTGATCCGTTCTATACCAGCCGGACCGGTGGAAGCGGACTGGGGTTGGCCGTGGTGCATAGGGCCGTGGAGGCCCATGAGGGTGCCGTATTGGTTGAAGAAGGTCCAGAAGGGGGCGCCGAGTTCAGGATCTTCCTTCCCGGCACCCTTCCTTCCGAGGAGGTGGAGGTATCGTGAGTGCCCAAGGAGTGAAAATCCTCCTGGTCGATGACGAGACCGGGATTGTGGACTCTCTGCGCATCCTGTTCAGGGGAGAGGGATACGAGGTTCTGACGGCTCTGGGTGGAGCCGAAGCTCTGGACGTCCTCTCCGGGGAGAAGCCTGATCTGGTGGTGACCGATATCCGGATGCCGTCGGTCTCTGGGTTGGACGTTCTGGCCCGGTCACGAGAGATCGATCCGGAGGTCCCGGTGATCCTCATGACCGCCCAGGCCTCTCTTCAGTCGGCCGTGACCGCGGTGAACGAAGGTGCCTACTACTATCTGCAAAAACCGTTTGCGAACGACGACCTTCTGGCTATCTGCCGCAGGGCTTCCGAAGCAAGGGAACTTCGGGCCGAGAACCGGAAATTGAAGACGGAGATCAAGCGTCAGGTCAAACGGTCGAAAAACCGGCCCATAGGGAAGAACAAGGTCTTTCTGGAGGTTCTGGAGCTTGCTGAAACGGTGGCTCCTACCGGATCGACCATACTCCTGAGCGGCGAGAGCGGGACCGGAAAAGAGGTGATCGCGAAGTATGTCCATGGGCTTTCATCCCGGTCCGAGGGTCCGTTCTTCTCCATCAACTGCGGCGCGTTGCCCGAGAATCTGTTGGAGAGCGAGCTGTTCGGCCACGTGAAAGGTTCATTCACCGGCGCGGTGAAGGACAAGGAGGGCCTCCTGGTGGCGGCCGAAGGAGGCACGTTTTTCCTCGATGAGATCGGGGAAATGAGCCCCGCACTCCAGGTGAAGCTCCTCCGAGCCCTCCAGGAACGGGAGGTCATTCCGGTGGGAGCCACTGAAGCGGTGTCCGTGGACGTCCGGGTGATCGCCGCCTCGAACAGAGATTTGGAAGAGGAGATCAGAAGGGGTTCTTTCCGGAGCGATCTCTACTATCGATTGAACGTCATCGCGTTGCACCTGCCGCCTTTAAGGGAACGGCGAGAAGACATTCCGCTCCTGACGAAGCACTTCCTCGAGAAGGCCGCCCAGACGGCCGAGGTGGAACCGGCCTCCCTCTCGGAGGAGGCCATGCAGCCCCTGATGGCCTACGATTGGCCGGGGAACGTCCGAGAGTTGGAGAACGCTTTGGAGCGGGCCGCGGTTGTCGCGGGGGATTCGGAGATCGGGCCTGAGCACCTTCCCGAGCGTGTGCTGGAGGCTCCCACTCCCCAGTTGGTGTCGGATCGGCCCCTTCCCAATCCCGCTATGGAGGTAATCGAGCGAGCGTACATCGAGTGGGTCCTCCAGGCGGAAGGCGGGAACAAGAGCAAGGCGGCAGAGGTGCTGGGCATCGATCCTTCGACCTTATACCGAAAACTGCACCGATATGGGCTCACAGACTGACACTACCGGATCCCAGGGGGAACCAGGCCAAAAGGCCCGAACAGACCCCCTTCGACAGGCTGTGATCTTCCCCGGCCTTCCCCAGGAAACACTGCCTTGGGAAAAGGTGAATCTGTCGGTCGTGATTCCGGCCTTTAACGAGATTCAAACCGCCGAAACCCTCCTTCGTCGGGTACGGGAGGTCCCTCTGAATCTGGAGGTCATCGTTGTCGACGACGGCTCCACGGACGGGACGAGAGACCTTCTGCAGGAGCTGGAAAAGGAAGGTCTGATCGACGTTCTGGTTTTCCATGAGGTGAACAAGGGAAAGGGTGCGGCCCTCCAGACTGGATTCAAAAAGGCCACCGGGCACGTGACCGTGGTCCAGGACGCCGATCTGGAATACGACCCCTTTGAGTTCCCCCTCCTACTTCAACCGATCCTGTCGAAAAGGGCTGATGCCGTCTATGGGTCCAGGTTTCTGGGCGGGCCCCACCGGGTGCTCCTATTCTGGCATTCCGTCGGAAACACCTTTCTTACCCTACTCAGCAACATGTTCACGGACCTGAACCTCACCGACATGGAGACCTGCTACAAAATGGTCCGGACCGACCTCCTCCAATCCCTCCCCCTCTCCGCTCGGAGGTTTGGCATCGAGCCAGAGCTCACGGCCAGGCTGGCCCAAGCCCATGCTCGGATCTATGAGCTTCCCATCAGCTACCACGGGAGGTCCTACGCTGAGGGAAAAAAAATCAACTGGAAAGACGGTGTTGCGGCCCTCTGGTACATTCTTCGCTCCAACCTTCTCTCCCCAAAAGCAAAACCCTGGACCCCCTCCGCTATCCCACCCTGGGAGGACGGCCGCACCCCCTGAGTCCGCCAAATTGGCAGACTTCCCCTGGGAAATCCGTGCTTCGGGACCCTGGGCTTTTCGCCGTGAATCTGCAAGGATTTTGCAGAATCCAAGAGCTTCGACCCCGAGCTGGCCCGGCACCGAACCGGAGAAAGACCTTCTAAGTCTTTGTAATAAAATAACTTAACTTTTCTGTACCAACTCGCGGACCCGCTTTTGCATTTTCGCCTGGCCGGAAATGAAGGATGTTTCGTTTTCGAATCCAAACAGGAGGAACAACAATGCGGGACAAGAAAGGTTTCACCCTCATCGAGCTGTTGATCGTGGTGGTGATCATCGGGATCCTGGCCGCCATCGCCATTCCGAAGTTCTCCCAAACCCGTGAGAAGGCCTACTTCTCCGCAATGAAGTCCGACCTCAAGAACCTGGCCACCGAGCAGGAACTCTGGTACGCTGACAACTACGAGTACGCCTCCGACGTGACGGACTTGGAATTCTCCATGAGCAACGCCGTCACGGTGACGATCACCGCCGGTAACTCCACTGGTTGGGCTGCGACCGCTGCTCACGACGGGCTCGACGCTGCTGACGGATGTGGGATCTACTACGGGGATGCTACAGCGCCTGCACTCGGCGGAGCCGACCAGGCTGGTGAGATCAAGTGCACGGATGACGCTGGTTAAACCCTGAGGCCGATGCCTGCCACGCAGACAGGCAACGCCTAGACGGAGATCGGGGGGGCGTGGCCCGGAAACCACCGGGTGGCGCCCCCCTCTCTTCCGAGGACCATCGAGAGGGCTGAAGACTGAGGACGGAGGAAGACACCATGAAAACCGAAGAGCGGAAGGAGAGAGGGTTCACCCTGATCGAGCTCCTCATCGTGGTGGTGATCATCGGAATCCTGGCCGCCATCGCCCTTCCCAAGTTCAATTCCTCCCGTGAAAAAGCCTTCATCGCCTCAATGGTCACGGACTTGAAGAACCTCGCCAATCATCAGGAAGTCTACCACACCGACAACCTCTCCTATGCCTCCGACGTGGCGGACCTCACGGAAATGGGCGTATCGAGGGGTGTTACGATTACCATTAATGAAGCCGACAGCGGAGGCTGGGCCGCAACGGCGGTCCACGATGCGGTACCCGATAGTCAATGCGGAGTCTTCTTCGGGACTGCCTCGGCTGCCAACGGCTCTCCTGCCACCAATGCCGGGGTAATCGCCTGCGAGGAGTAAACCGAGGAAAACAGGGCCTTCCTCCCTTTTGCCCATTGCCCTGATCCCTTCCGGAAGCAACTTTGTTTCCAGTCTTGAATCTTTCGAAGCAGGGGACGAGAGCCGTCCCTTGGTTTTGCTTCGGGACCCGCTCCGGCCCATGGCATCCAAAACCCCACTACGACGGCAACTCCTATTCGCGTTCGGGATCCTGTTTGCGGGGGGGATCTTCCTGGCCTCGGCCAGCCTCGCGTTCTATCTCCCGAGCCTGGATTCGCCGCGGGATGTCACGATCTACATTACGGTTCTCCTCCTGGCCGAGCTGGTGGTGATCTTTGTCATCGGGAGGCTCACGCTGGGCCGGAGTCTTTTTGAGCCCCTGGACCGTCTGGTCGAAGATGTCAGGACCATGGCCTCCGGGGCTTACGACCACCGGGTGCGGGCGGCGGCCTCCCAGGAACTTCAAGCCGTGGCCGACAGCGTGAACGCCATGGCGGAACGGCTCATTCACGATCAGACCGCCCTTTCCCAGAATGTTGCCTCGCTGGATGAGACCAACAAAGCGTTGGTCGAGGCCAGGGCTCAGGTCGTCAGGGCCGCCCGACTGGCGTCCACCGGCACCCTGGCTTCCGGTATTGCCCATGAGCTCGGAAATCCCCTCGGTGCACTCCTGGCCTATGTCGACGTGGCCAGATCCCGGGCCGAAGCGGAGGGGGATGAGACCGACCTTCTGGACTCCGTTAGGGAGGAGGCCATCCGGATCGATCGAATCATCCGGAGCCTCCTGGACTTCGCCAGATCGAAGGACACGGAAGCCGGGCCGGAACCCCCCTGGCCCGTTGTGGAACGGGTGAGAGGTTTGTTGGAAGCCCAGGGCCGCCTGGAAGGCGTGGATTGCACGTGGGAATGTAAGGGGGATGTACCCTCGGTTCTCATCGATCCTCAGCGTTTGGAGCAGGTCTTGGTGAACCTCCTCCTGAACGCTCTCGAGGCCATCGAAGATCTGGAAGAGAGGTCCATCGCTGTCACGCTTCTGGAGGAACCGGGGCCCGGCAACATGTTCCCGCGCCGACGACGGGGGGACCCCCCAGGGGTGAACTATGCCCACCGTCGCCGGATCGCGGCGGTGGAAAACCCGAGGGCCACCATCCCCCTTTCTGCGGCCGAACGGGTGGTCGTTCTCACGGTGGAAGACAACGGACCGGGCATCGCCCCTGAGAGGCTCGAGGAGATTTTTGACCCCTTCTTTACCACCAAGGAACCGGGGAAAGGGACGGGGCTGGGTCTGGCGTTATCGGCTCAATTGGTAGAGGGTGTGGGGGGAGAGATTCTCGCTGGAAATCGAAAAGACGGCGGTGCCGTGTTCACGCTCAGACTGCCCGGGGTGGTTCATGGAGCGGCAGGACCCGGCGAAGGCTCTGAATCCGAGGCAACCGAAGGAGACGGTCAGTGAAAATCTTGGTCGTAGATGACGACAGAGGCCTGAGGAAGTCCCTGACACTCATTCTCACTGACGCTGGATACGAGGTCCGGGTGGCTGAAGATGGGGAGGAGGGACTTGCCGTCGCGCTCGCTGAGAACCCCCAGGTGATCCTCTGCGACGTCAGGATGCCAAAAAAGGATGGTCTGGCCTTCCTCCGGGAATACAAAGAGGCCGGCGGTTCGGCTCTCGTACTTGTGATGACCGCATACGGGAGCCTGGAGCTTGCCGTAGAGGCCATGAAAGCAGGGGCCTACGACTACATTCCCAAACCCTTCGGAGCTGATGAAGTCCTTCTCACCGTTAAAAAGGCGGAAGAGAGGGAACAGCTTCGGGAGGAGGTGGGACGGCTCCGCTCGGAGGTCAGGGCGGATCGTCGGTTCGGGGAGATCGTGGCCCGGTCCCCGGCCATGGTCAGGGCCCTGGAAGTGGCCGAAAAAGTAGCTGCCCACCCTTCGCCTGTCCTGATTTCGGGGGCCAGCGGGACCGGGAAGGAGTTGGTGGCCAGACTGATCCACCGGGAGAGCGAAAGAGCAAACGGGGCCTTCGTTCCGGTGAACTGCGGGGCTATCCCGGAAACCCTCCTGGAATCCGAGTTCTTCGGGTACGTAAAAGGAGCTTTCACGGGTGCGGACAGAGACCGAAGCGGGCTCTTCGAAGCCGCAAACGGGGGCACACTTTTCCTTGACGAGGTGGGGGAGCTCCCTGGGAGCCTCCAGGTGAAACTCCTCAGGGTCCTCCAGGATGGAGAGGTCCGGAGGCTCGGAGGAAACGACTCGGTTGAGGTGGACGTGAGGGTGATTGCGGCCACGAACCGGGACCTCGAGGGGATGGTGCAGCAGGGCGAGTTCAGGGAGGACCTCTACTACCGGTTGGCGGTTGTCCCGATCCATCTTCCGGCCCTTTGTCGCAGGAGGGAGGAGATCCCGGATCTGGTCCATCACTTCCTCAAGAGGCACAGGGAGAGATTGGGTGTGAAGGTCACCGGCATTTCGCCCGACGCGATGGAGGGACTTCTCAGCTACCCTTGGCCGGGGAACATCAGGGAACTGGAGAATCTTCTAGAGCGGGTGGTGGTCCTTGCCGATGGCTCAGAGATCCAGACGGATGACCTCCCAGAGGATATCCTTCACCCTGCTCCGGACCGGGCCCCCATCGACGTTTCGGACGACGACCTGTCGGTGAAGCGCCATTCCGCCGAGTTGGAGCGGGTCCTAATCCGCAGAGCCCTGGAGCGGACGGGCGGAAACAAGACCCAGGCCGCGGACCTCCTGGAATTGAGCCCGAGAGCGCTGCGGTACAAAATCCAGGATTACGGCCTGGAGTAGAGGCGGACCCAACAGAACATCCAACAGCCCAAGGGCATGGACCAGTTTGGGTCCATGCCCTTTTTCCTCAATCCGCGACCCACCGACTCCGGCTTCACGCTTCTTGAGCTTGCTGTCGTTTTTTCTCTCATGGCGGTGGGGATCGCGGTGCTTCTCCCCACCGCTCGGCGACAGCAAGACCGACTCGCCGTGTCAGGGGCGGCGGAGGAGGTAGTTGGCCTTCTCCACCGGACGAGGGCCGAGGCTGTAGCCCGCGGTGGAGCGGTGCTCTCCCTCGTTTCCGCCTCAGCGTCCATCGCCATTGTATGCAATGAGGACACCCTGACCCGAACCGAGCTCATGGAGAGATACGGTGTGGATATGGACCTCTCGAGAGATCGGGGAGAAGCCGCGTTGGCATTCGGGCCTCTCGGCCTTGGGCAGGTGGCGAATCAGACCATCAGGCTTCGAAGGGGAGAGGCGGAGACCAGGCTCATCGTCTCTTCCCTCGGAAGGGTGGTCAGGAAGTGAGGCGGGGATTCTCTATCCTGGAACTCCTAGTTTCCCTCGTCCTTTTCGAGGTTGGGATTCTGGCCACCGTCGGGATGATCTTCCTGGCACAACAGAACTTCCGCCGGGCCGAGCTCACCCTTAGGGGGGTTTTGGAAACCAGGTGGGTGGCCGACTCCTTGGTGGGAACCGGAACCTCGGGAGGCGGTAGCGTTTCCCGCCCCTGGGGCACAATCTCGTGGGCTCCTTCCCGGGATCCGGTGCCAGGTGTCCTCGTATCGGCCCTGTCCGCCGGCGACGGAGACACGCTCGCATGGACCTTTGCACCCGAAAGGTCTGTGCTTCCGGATCCTTTTTGGCTGGACTCCAACACGGTCTGGAGGGTCAAATGATTCCCCGGGAAAGGGAAGCCGGCTTTTCAGTCGTGGAAACCATCGTAGCCCTCCTTCTACTGGGACTCCTGGCGGGTTTGGCCTGGAGCACCCTTTCCCGGCAAAGGCATGTTGGGTTTGACCTGGCTCAGAGGGCTGACGGGCTGGAGACGGTCAGGACGGTAGCCTGGGTTCTGGGGGAAGAACTCTCGAATGGCCGCCAAGGCCTTGATTGGCAGGTCGCCGGAGGGGACTCCTTAAGCTTGAGGGCCTTCCGCGGGATCGGGTTGGTAGAAGGGCGAAGCGGATCGCCCCGAACGATGACCGTTTGTTTTCGCGGAATCCGCAGTCCAGCGCCCGAGAAAGACTCGTTGCTCCTTCTTGGTGGTGACGGGCGATGGAGGGTGGTTGCCTTGGAGGGAAGAAACGCCGACTCGGCAGGCTGCCAGGGGTTGGAGGGATGGTCGAGGGAGGCTTGGACAGTCTCCCAGATGGGGACGGATGCGGTCCTGGCCCGTCTGTTTGAACGTGGAAGCTATCACCTCTCCGGCGGGGCACTCCGGTATCGAAGGGGTCGAGGCGGGAGGCAGCCCCTCACACCCGAAGTCATCGAGGACGGGTCCTTTTTGGCTCAGACTGATTTGGGGTGGGGAACTGGTTGGGAGATTACCCTCCGCCGGCGAACGAGAAGTCCGGGTCTCTTCCACCCGGACGCTCCAGAACCGCTCTTGTGGCGGGGGACAGTGTGGTAAGGGCTGGAGAAGAGGGGATCGTCCTCCCACTAATGTTACTCCTGATGATGGCTCTGGCCGCCATCGGGCATGGTGCGCTTAGCCTCTCCCTTCGTGAGCTGCAAGCCACTTGGGCCCTCCGCCATATGGCGCGGGCCGAGATGGCGGCGAACCTCGGTATCGCCCATGCCTGGAGACTCCCGCCGGATACGGCCAGGGCCAGAACACCGTGGAGTGAAGAGCTCGTTGTTGAGGGCCGGACAACGACGGGGCTTTTTTACCGAGGGATCCGGCGTTGGATCGATACAGAGTTCTTCCTCCTGGAAGGAGTCGGGAACACTGAGGGGTGGATCGGAGAACGGAGGGTGGGATGGATCGCCTGGGCCCTCTCTCCTTCAGCGAGGGTCCGGTCCTTCTTTTCGGTAAGCCCAACGGCTGCTGATGAGGCCGTTTCCAGGCCGGTGTCGGGCTTGGGCGAAGAGCTCTTGGCAGTGCCTGAAGGGTGGCCGCCTGGAGAATGCGCTGCCCTCCGTGGCATCTTGGATTCCCATTCCGGCGGAGCTGTCTCCCAGGAGGTAGCCCCGGCACGTCTGCCCAGCTCGTCCGGGGGCGTGGCTGGGGCTCAGGCTCCTTCCTTGGGGCTACTCCCTGGGCCCCTTCTTCTTTCGTTAGCAGAGCGGGTGGACCTGGATCCCTCCCTTTCCCCCCCCACGGGAGTCTCTCGGGGGTGCCCCCCGGGAGACCTGCCGGTATTCCTCGGTAGTGCCGGAGATGTCCATCTTCGTAAAGGCCGACACTGCGGGCTCTTAGTCGCGGCGGGGAATCTGATACTCAGCGGAAACGCCCGATTCCAGGGTTTGGCCCTCTTGGGAGGTGACCTTATCCTGGAAAACAGGGCCAATTTTGAGGGTGTTGCGAGGGCCAGGAACAGATTTTTCCAGACCGATAGCGCGTCTTTTCGGAGGTCAGTTTGTCCTGTTTTTAGAGCCCTCTCAAAGATCACTGCCCTCCATCAACCCGTCCTCGTCAAGGGGAGCCTCCCCGGGCTGTTTCATTGACCCCTCGGGTCGGCACATTTTTCCCTGGCTCGGAAAGATTTTTCCCGTCTGCGGGTGCTTTTTGAGGAATAGAGGCCGGGGAAAGGCCCCGAGATCTGGCACGGATTTCGTATATGGACCCCCGAGAGGCCCCGACTTGTTTTGATGCGAGTACTCCGACCCGAGGTTCCATCTGACCACCCTCTTCCCAGCCTTCCCCAACGGGCTACCCGACGTCCGACTCAGCTGGAACCGCCTGGATTAGCTCTGCTGGAGCACCCTCAAGATCGTCACCTTTTTGGGCCCCGAAACTGGGTCCCAAACCGCGGTCGGCCGGGCACTCGGATCTGGAAAAGCGGCCGAGGAAAAAAAACCGAATTTCGGGGCTGAGGGATGGAAAATGGCACGGTAAACAAATGATTTACTCGTTTTTTGTGAATCAAATGTTTACCAATTTTTTGCCTTTAACAGGGAGCGTAGGAATCCTTGACAAGCCTTGGTTTTGAGTGGTACTCTGGACCCAGAATTCCGGGGGTATCCTCGTCCCCTCCTCTTTGGGTAATCTGAAAATGGGCCTTTTCGGTAAGAAGACCTCGGTGGGGCTCGACATCGGTAGTGGGTTCGTGAAAATGGTGGAAGTGGACCACTCCGGTGATCAACCCGAGGTATCACGGGTGGCCATTGAACCCCTCCTCCCCGACGCAATTGTTGAGGGAGAGGTAATGGACCCGGGTTTGGTGGCGGACACCATCAGGAACCTCTTCGAGAGCTTGGCGATCAAGGGTCGGGACGTAATCACAGCCGTGGGTGGCCACGATGTGATCATCAAAAAGATCGAGATGGATCGGATGAAAGAGTCCGATGCCAGAGAGGTCATCCGTTGGGAGGCCGAGCAGCACGTCCCGTTCGACATCAAAAGCGTCGAGCTGGATTTCCAGATTCTGAATCCCCTCGAAGAAGGCCTCCAAATGGAGGTCATCCTCGTCGCAGCCAAAAAAGAGCTGGTCGACAACAAACTGGCCCTTCTGGCGGATGCAGGATTGGCGGCATCGGTCATCGATGTGGACGCCTTCGCTCTCCATAACGCTTTCGAACGGAACTACCCTGAGGCCATGGAGGGAATCGTGGCCTTGGTAAACGTCGGGCACGAAGTCACGAATGTGAACATCCTTGAGGAAGGTGTCCCAATCCTCACCCGTGATATTCCATTCGGCTCCCGTCGAGTTCGCGAGGACCTGCAGCGGGAGAGGGGACTTACCGCCGAAGCGGCGGAGGATGTGGTGCAGGGTAGGGAAGACATCGAAGACCTTGCCGATTTCGTCGGGATGAGTGCCGACGAGGTTGCGGTGGGGATCGAACGTGCTTCCGCATTCCTCATGACCCGTCAATCCGGAGAGGGCCTGGGCACCGTCTACCTTAGCGGTGGCGGCTCTCGCATTCCGGGCATGACCAAAGCTCTTGCCGAACGCATGAATGTGGAGACCCACCAGGTGAACCCCTTTGAGCGGACACCGGTGAGGCCGGGTGCGGCGGTGAACCTCAATCTGGAGGAAGCGGCTCCCATGCTCCTCCTCCCCCTGGGCCTGGCCCTCAGGGCTTAGGCCAGAGGTGATCGGAACTTGATCGAGGTCAATCTACAACCGGGTGGAAAGAAACGGCGTTCTCCAGGGCCAAAGCTCTCCTTTTCCCTCCCTTCCATGGGCGGGCTCGGCCGTGACCGCTGGGTTTTGGGGTCAACGGTGGTGGTGGTAGCGGCGGCTGCAGTTTGCGGTTGGTGGTTCACGACCGTGAACAGCAGAACCGCGGAGATTCAGGTCCAAATCGAGGAGGCCCGGGCCGACTCGGCGCGATACGCCGATCTGATCCAGCAGAACGACGCCCTCATGGCGAGGAGAGACTCCATCGCCCAACGGGTCGAGATCATTCAAGAGATTGATGGGGACCGCTACATATGGCCCCACATCATGGACGAAGTGGCGAGAGCGCTCCCCGACTACACATGGCTGACCGAAATGCTGCAGGTCTCCCTGGGGGACGAGCTTCAGTTCCGAATCATCGGAAGAGTCGGAAACACCTTTGCCCTGACCCAGTTCGGCGAAAACCTCGAGGCGTCTCTCTTTATCAGGAATGTTCAGCTGATTACGACTGAACAGATCGTTGAGGAGATCGGGGAATCGGGCATCAGGCGGGCCGTTTACCAATTCACCATGGAGGCGATGTATGAACGCCCCTCGGTGGAGTTCCTCGAGACGGTCCCCCTCTTTGGTTCACCATCTTCGGGCCTCTAGGCTGACCGGGTTGAATCATGGCTCTAATTCCTAACGAACCGAGACAACGAAACGCCCTCCTTATCGGGCTTCTGGCCGTCGCGTTGTTCTATGCCTTCTACGCCTACTGGTACACGCCTCGGAATACCGAGATGGAGGACCTCGAGGCACAACTAGGGCAGCTGGACCTGAACAACCAGAGGGCCCAGATCATATCGGCAAGAGGCGGTACGGACCTCCAGGAGAGGCTGGCTCTCTACGAACGTCATGTCGGGCAGCTGGAAGAGCTGATCCCTGAGCAGGAGGAGTTTTTTGCCCTCCTGAACGAAATCACGGCCGAGAGTCGGAGCCACGGCGTGGAGATCGTCGGAATCGATCCTGCGGTGGCTGAGCCAGGGGCCTTCTATACGAGAGAGGTCTACGATCTCCAGCTCATTGGGGACTATCACGACATCGGGCGGTTCCTGAGCACCATAGCCTCGCTCCCGAGGATCATCACACCGTCTGAACTGGACCTCTCGGTCTTTGACGGTGCGCCAGAGCTGCTCCGTGCGGACTATGAAGCTCCGCTGACTGCTTCTCTGCGAATCCAGACCTACATCCTGCCCTCTGGAGACTTCGCGCCGGTAGTTGAAGGCGGCGAGGGAGTGGAGGGAGGCACGGTATGACACGGACCTTGATCGTCTTACTTCTCCTGCTCGGAACGGGCCTTGGGGCTGGTTCGGCTGGGGCGCTTCGAGCTCAAGAGACGCCACCCCAGCCGCCCCCGACCCAGCCGAGGCCAGATTCTCTGGACCTGGTGTTTGAGCGGGAGGCCTTCTTTTATCCCCGGTATGAACGGCGGAATCCCTTCCGTCCTTTGACGGCGGGAGATGAGTACGGGCCGAGGTTCGAAGAACTCGAGCTCGCCGGCATTCTCTTCTCCCCCGACCCTGAGCGCTCGTGGGCCTTGTTCGGCTTACGAGATGCCCAGGAGGGCGAGGGAGTTGGACCGCAATCCTACAGAGTCCGACGAGGTGACAGCGTGGGCAATGTACGAGTCCTAGAAATCCAAGAATCACGCGTGGTCGTCCACGTTGAAGAATTCGGCATGACGGAGCAGCGCATCTTAGAGCTGCCGCGACATGGTCAAGGAGGCTTCTGATGCCCTCGATTCTATCCCTTTTGGTTGGTGTCCTCCTTGGCTCCGGGGGCCCGGTGACCGCGCTGGCGGTCCAACCCGCCCTGGGTCAAACCGAGGTCGTCATATCCATGGAAGGGCAGGCTGAATTCCGGCACTTCACCATGGAAGGACCAAGCCGGCTGGTGGTTGATCTCCTGGGTGCGGAGCACGCTCTCCCACAAGAGAACTTCCTGGATATCGACCGAGGCGGTGTTCGGTCCATCCGCACCAGCCAGTATTCCGACCAGATCGTTCGGTTGGTGATCGAGCTGGATGCGGTGGTCGACTACCAGATCCTGGACGGCGACGACGGACTCCGGGTGGTGTTGGTGAATCAGGGCGGTGCATTCGCCCCGTGGGCAACTGAGTCGGTGGCTCCTCAGACCCCCGTCAACGGCTTGTCCGTAGAGGTAGCCCAACCGGCGCCTGCCGCGCAGGAAGCCGACCGGATCTCGGTGGAATTCTACAACGCCAGTATTCAGGAAGTCCTCTTCACGTTCGCCGACTTCTCCGGCCGGTCCATTATTCCCGGGGCCGAGGTTGATGCGGTGATCTCGGCCGGGATCCGGGATCAGCCCTGGGACCAGGCTCTGGAGGAGATCCTGAGGGCCCATGGGTACTCTTCGGTGGAGACCGAATCGGGGATCATCAGGGTCGAGAACCTCTCAACCCTGAAGAACCGGGAAACGAATGAGCCCGTGTACACCCGTGCGTATACGGTCAACTATTCCACGGCGGCTGAGATCGAACAGGCGGTCCAGGCTTTTATCACGCCTGAGCGAGGGAAGGTCTCGGTCAACCCCTCCACCAACACCGTCATCGTCACCGACGTCACTCGGGTTCTGGAGTCGGTTCAGGATCTGATCGCGGAGCTGGACCGGGAAACCCCCCAAGTCTCTATCTCGGCCAAAATCCTTTTCGTGAACCGCACGGACTTGAACGAGTTCGGTGTGACCTACGACCTGAAAGATTCAGAGGGCAACCAGCTGAATACGTTGACCCCGGGAGCCATCGATTCGGACGGCGACGGAATCCTGGAGCTGCCCGCAGAACAGGTCGATATCGGTACCGACGTAGTCTCCCTTGGCGGTAGTTCAATCGCCGCCCTGGGTAACGCAAAAACGAAACTTCCGGCTCCCAGCCTCACCCTCCTCACCAGCCTGGTCGTGGGACGTCATACCCTCATCAACTTCATCGAAGCCCTGGAGTCCATGAACATGACGACGGTCGAAGCCGAACCGAGCGTTACGGTCATGGATAACCAGACCGCCCGTCTCGGTGTTGGTGAGGAGACTCCGATCCGGGTAGTGGAGGCCCAGGCCGGGGCGGGAGGACAGCAAGGGCAATTCCCCACGGCTCAGGTGGAAACGCGTGAGACGGGGATCATCCTGAATGTCACGCCCCATGTAACCGAGAGCGGGAAGATCACCCTTCAGATCCGGGCTGAAAGGTCGGCGGCGGTTCTGGCCGAGTCCGATGCCGGCTTCATCTTCCAACAGCAGTACGCCGAGTCGAGGGTGATTGTGGAAGACGGCGAGACGGTGGCTTTCGGCGCACTCACCGTGGCCGAAACGACGGAAGTCCGGGCCGGAATCCCTCTCCTCATGGACGTACCTATTATCGGGCGCCTCTTCCGCGTGACCCGGGAGGAGAAGATCCAGCGTGACCTCATCATTCTCGTCACCCCGACCGTCGTTCGGGGCGGGCAGAATTAGAATAGGGCCAGGGAGGAACCAAATGTCTCAAGGCATTCGCAACCGAAGGCGCCTCCCGCGGTTTGTAGGCGGGATGGTTGCCCTGGCTGCTCTATGGTCCTGTGACGGCCAAAACGCATTCTCTACGGGTGTCCTCGGCACCGACGGTGCCGCCCCCGAGGTGGAGATCCAGAACCCCCGGCAGCCAGCAGCTCGGCCGGTAGGGGATTCGGTGCTGATTACCGCCCACACCTGGGATGACACCGGGGTGGACTCGGTTCTGCTGGCAGGCGTGTCTTTCCGAGGGGACGTGGATCTGGGGACCGACACCACGGTGCTCCGGTACTTCTCCAAGATGGTTCACTTCCCCGGAGGGGTTCAGGACACTACGGTCAGCCGTCATCTGATCGCTACACCGGATACAACCCGAGAGTCCTCCGTTCTCTTTGCCATCGCCTACGATTCAAAGGGGAATATCTCTGCGGACACGGTGTCCCTCACCATCGGAGGCCCCCGCGTCACCTTCCTCACGCTGGAGGACGATCAACAGGTCCAATCCGGCCTGAGCCTCAACCTGCAGGTCGAGGCCGCCGATCCTGAAGGGATCCTGGATCTGGCCATCCTCATCGAAGGGGTCTTCGACGCGGAAATCGACGTTCCCTTCAGCACACCTCCGGTGGAGGTGGTGGTCGACACGTCGGTGGTCATTCCCCCCAATATCACCGGCGAGATACAGGTGACTGCCACGGCTCGGAACGGCCTCGCTGTTTCGGGGCAGGACGGCCCGGTGACCCTTCAGATCGTGGACTTCGAGATCGGGGATGAGACTCCTCCGACCCTGTCCGTGATGACGACGTCCACGCCCCGGCTGGAGCTCGATGATCCTTTGACCGTGACGGTCACGGGCTCCGACAACATCCAGGGGAGCGGGATCGCCCGGGTAGGTTACACGGTGCGGGCAATCTCACCGAGGAGGGGCGTCACCGTGGTCCAGACCGGGGAACAGGCCTTTAATCCGGCCCGGACCGGGAACCTCTCCGCCGAGTTCGACTTCATTCCCTTTAACGTGGACGAGTTGAGCCTCCCGGATACGCTCACCTTCGAAGTGACCGGCTGGGCCATAGACGCCGACGGAAACTGCGCGGCTGCTGTGGAACCCGGGGATCCGACGTCTTTCCCCTGCGTGGCGTTGGCCGGTGGCCAGATCGGCGCCGAAGGACGTCCCGGGGTCCCGTTCGACCGGGTAATCGCATCGGGTCGGACGGTCGAGCTCCCCACTGGCGGCGTGATCATGGACGCCGCGGTGGACACCGTCCGCAAGAACCTGCTCCTCACGAACATGGGCAGGAATCGAGTTGAAGTGTTCCGGCTGGAAACGGAGACGTTCGGAGCAGCTATCGGAGTCGGATCGGAACCCTGGGGCCTCACCCTGGACCGAAGCGGGGACCAACTCCTGGTCGCCAACTCTGGTGGGACGAACGTATCCGTCGTTGATCTGGAGCAAGAGCGAGAGCTCGAACAGCAGCGGTTCTTCGCTCCTGACGCGGTCATCTTCGACCTGGAGCTGCGAGACGGCGACAGTGGTCTTCAGTTCATACTGTATCCATTCCCAACACCCGAATCCCCGTCTTTCAGTGACCGGCCTCAGTACATCGCCGTGGACTCTTTCGGGAACTACATCTACTCAACGCGGACCACGTCCGTTGGAGATATCGGGACCGCGAGGAAGGCGTACTTCCCCGAGGGCGCTGACCGGTCAGAGGTCAAGCTGTTCGTGGAGCACGGCCACAATGAGCTCACGCAGGACTTTTGGGCCTTTGCCCACGTTGACAGCATTGGCCTCGGGTTCGAGGAGGTTACTCCGGGCGTGTACTACGCTGGCTTGACCCTTTTCGACCACGTCCCCGGCTTCCCGGACTCCATCATCTCTGCCACGGCCAACACCTCGGAAATCGATCCGGTGGAGAACGCCTGGGCCAGGCTGGTAGGAAAGGGTTCCGACGCCTATGTGGATGCGGGAGCCCGATGGAATATTCCTTCTTTCGGATTCTCCGACACGACCTTCGTGACGGCGTCGGGAGATGGCGGCTGGGTCCTGATCGGTGAGGGAGGCACGACCCCGACGGGTCGGGTCATGATGTACCGAGCTAGTCAGAGGGATACCACAGACCTCTCTTCGACCCTCCGCGTGTGGGACGAAGTCATCAACGCCGCCGACGAGGTACACGGGGTCGGGCTGAACTACGACGGTACGCTCGGGGTTGCCAGGGGATTGAGTGCCTACTTCTTCGACACCGAGCTCCAGCTGAACGGTAGGGTCGAACTGCCTGGGGCCGGAACCGGAACCGGGGCGGCACTCCACCCGCTTCACGCGAACCAGAAAACTCTTGAGAACCTGACTGGAGCTTATAACCCGGATACACACCTGGCTTTTGTCGGCACCTCCGACGGTACCATCGATATCATCGATACCTTCAAATTCACGAGGGTCGGCCAGATTACCCTCAGGGACGTGATAACGGGTCCCCTCAGGGCCATCCTCCCCTTCCCGGAGGACAACGAAGGGCTCTCCTGTCCCACGGTTCCGGTGGCCGACAAAGTCGGTAACCCCATCGGGAACGCGGTACAGCTTTATACGGGCGGGGAGTTCACTTTGCCCATCGGGCCTGATGGTATCACCGACGACTCTTGCATCGTGGTGAGGCTCTTTGCGATCACCTCCGCGGACGGTGTGGTCGTCGTGCCAGTACGGAAGAGCGAGATCTTGAAGTACCATCCGAATCGATAGGGGATGGGGCTGAGCTCCACCCCACAAAAAACCGAGACGCCCCCGACCCCTCTGGTCGGGGGCGTTGGTTTTATCCTTTGACGGACTCTCGACTTTTTCTATGCTAGTAGGGCCGGTTTCGGAGGGATGGGTGCAGAACCTATCAGGAGCCGCCAGACTCGAGCCGGATCAATAGACGAACCCTTCGTTCCCGAACGAGTGTTTTCATGAGCCTTCACAAGATCTCGTTTACCACAGCTGGCGAGTCCCACGGACGGGGGCTTGTGGCTGTTCTGGAAGGACTTCCAGCAGGGCTGGACTTCCAGGTCCAGCGGGACGTGGACCCCGAACTTCGCCGCAGGCAGCAAGGGCACGGCCGGGGTCGGCGGATGCAAATCGAATCAGACAGGGCCGAGATCATGTCGGGTGTTCGTCTGGGTGAAACCCTGGGCTCCCCCCTTGCCATGCTCATTTGGAACAAGGACTGGGAGAACTGGCAAAAGGCCATGGCCCATGACCCGCCGGATTCTGAGGAGAGTCCGAAAGCTTTGAGGCCCATGTATCTTCCCCGGCCCGGCCACGCCGACCTGGTGGGTATCTTCAAGTACGATCGGCGGGACACGAGGGATATCCTGGAGCGGGCCAGCGCCCGGGAGACGGCCGCTCGCGTAGCCTGCGGTGCGGTGGCCAAGCGGTTTCTGGCCGAATTCCAGATCCGGGTGGAAAGCCATGTCCTCTCTATCGGAGATCACCAAGCTGCGGTTCCGGACTCCTTTCCGGAGGATTTGAACGTATCCGCAGACGCCTCTCCCGTCCGATGTTTGGATCCATCCGCCTCCGAGGCCATGGTCCGGGCCATCGATCATGCGAAAGTGGACGGGGACACCCTCGGGGGAGTATTCGAGGTTGTGGCCAGGGGCGTGCCGGTGGGGTTGGGCAGCCATGTTTCTTGGGACCAGAAGCTCGATGGTCGTCTGGGACAGGCAGTGATGTCGGTCCACGCCGTTAAGGGTGTCGAGGTAGGGTCGGCGTTCCAGAGCGCTTTTTACCCGGGCTCCAGGGTCCACGACGCCATTGTCCCGGCGCCTGACCGCCCGAGGACCGGGGGGTTGGGGCGTGAGACCAACCGGGCCGGAGGGCTGGAGGGGGGTGTTACAACCGGGGAACCCCTCCTGGTGCGGGGGGCGATGAAACCCATCTCCACCCTCAGAAAACCCCTGGCCAGCGTCGACCTACGGGACGGGCAACCGGCAAACGCGGCCGTCGAACGGAGCGATGTCTGCGCTGTCCCGGCGGCGGCGGTCATCGCTGAAGCCATGGTTGCCTTGGTCCTGGCGGATGCTTTTCTCGAGAAGTTCGGTGGCGACTCGATCGGCGAGGTCGGGAGGAACTTCGAATCATACCTCGAACAACTCAGGAAAAGGGGCTACCGAGAACGGTGACGGATCCCCGGGGGACCGATCCTGATCCAGCCTTCCAGCGGGTCCTTCTCGTGGGGTTCATGGGGAGTGGGAAGACGGAAGTGGGTAGAGCTCTCGCAGAAAGGTTGTCCTGGACCTTCCGTGACTTCGATGAGGAGGTTTCCTCCAGGGTGGGTCTTCCCATAATGGAGATCTTCCGCCAGCGTGGAGAGCCCTTTTTTCGCGCCACCGAGGAGACGGTGGGGAAAGAACTCCTCCTGGAACAGCAGGTGGTACTTGGGTCCGGAGGCGGATGGCCCGCAGTCGAAGGGCGCATGGAGAACCTACCGGAGGGCACGCTGACCGTATGGTTGAAGGTAACCGCCGGGGAGGCTGTCCGGCGGGCCCTCCAGGAAGGCGATACCCGACCACTTCTGGCGGTGTCGGATCCGCAAAACGTGGCCGAAAACCTCCTGGCCCAGAGGGAGCGTTTTTACCGGTTGTCCCACTTGGCCCTTGAAACTGAGGGCGAAGAGCCAGATCGTTTGGCCGGACAAATCGAGGAACACATAAAAGCGATGGGGCGAAGAACGGACCGCCCCTCACCTCCACATAAGTGATGGGAATGGCAAAGGGAACGAAGGGAAAGAGCCTGGTCATCGTCGAGTCCCCGGCGAAGGCACGGACCATTGGGCGCTACCTCGGGAAGGATTTTGAGGTCGCCGCCTCGGTGGGCCATGTCAGGGACCTTCCGGCGAAGGAACTCGGGGTGGATGTGGAGAATGGATTCGAACCCAAGTATGTGACGATCAGGGGGAAGGGAAAGGTCCTCCAGGAGTTGAAGAAAAGGGCGAAGGCGGCCGACAGGATCATTCTGGCCACGGACCCCGATCGGGAGGGCGAGGCCATCGCGTACCATGTGGCCGATCAGCTCGGCTACGAGAAGGATCCCGAGCGGTTTCAGCGCGTCACGTTCCACGAGATCACGAGAGAAGCCGTCCTTCGGGCCCTGGATGAAGCCGGATCCCTGGACATGGAGAAGGTGGAGGCCCAGCAGACAAGGCGAATCCTCGACCGCCTCGTGGGATACCAGGTCAGCCCCTTTCTCTGGAAGCCGATCCGACCAGGCCTTTCGGCCGGGCGGGTACAGACGGTAGCCCTCCGTCTGATCTGTGAGAGGGAAGACGCGATCTCCGCGTTCGAAGCGGAGGAGTACTGGTCCATTGTGGCCCTCCTCGAGAAGGACGGCCACGACTTTCAGGCGAAGCTTCACCAGATCGACGGGAAAGCCTTTTCGCTGGGAAACGAAGGTGAGGCCCGGGCCGTTCTCGATGACCTGAAAGGGACCACCTTCCAGGTCTCGGAGGTCAAGCGGCGGGAGCGGCGTAAAAACCCATTCCCGCCGTTCACCACCTCCACCCTCCAGCAGGAGGCGTCCAAGCGACTCCGGTTCGGTGCCCGGAGGACCATGAGGACGGCTCAGCGCCTCTATGAGGGCGTGGAGCTGGGGACCCGGGGATCGGTGGGTCTCATCACGTACATGAGAACCGATTCGACCAGAGTGGCGGCCTCGGCCGTTTCCCAGGCGAGGGATTGGATCGAAGGCCAGATGGGGAAGTCCTACCTTGCACCCTCCCCCAGGCTTTTTGGAGGGAAGCAACAGAAAGGTGCCCAGGAAGCCCACGAGGCGATCCGGCCCACGGATGCTCTGCTGCATCCCGGCGATGCTCAGGAGTTCCTCGGGGAGGACGAAGCCCAGCTCTACGAGCTGATCTGGCTCCGCTTTATCGCAAGCCAGATGGCGGCGGCGGTGTATGACACCACCACTGTAGACTTCGATCAGCGAGGAAAAGGGGAGCAGCGTTACCTATTCAGGGCCTCCGGGTCAGTGGTGAAGTTCCCTGGATTCACCAAGCTGTACCTGGAAACCACCGAGAGGGGGGACCACAAGCGGCTGGACGACCTGGAGCCCCTCCCAGTCCTGGCGGAAGGGGATGTCAGCAACCTCCGTGAGCTCCAACCGAATCAGCACTTCACTCAGCCACCACCGCGCTTCAGTGAGGCGAGCCTGGTACGGGAGTTGGAGAAGCTGGGGATCGGGAGACCCTCTACCTACGCCCAGATCATATCCACGATTCAGGACAGGGGGTACGTGGAGGTTGAGAAGAGACGGTTCTTCCCGACACCCTTGGGCGATACCGTAGCCAAACTCCTCGTCCGGGTATTCCCGAACATCTTTGATGTGGATTTCACCAGCCGAATGGAGGGGGAGCTCGACAGGGTGGAAGAAGGGGACGTCCGCTGGAGAGCTCTCCTGGAAGGGTTCTATGGCCCGTTCCAGAACCAACTGGAGACGGGAAAATCCCACTCCGAAGACATCATCAAGGAGCTACTGGCTGCAGAGGGGGAGACCTGCGAAATCTGCGGCCGCCCGATGCAGGTTCGGTGGAACAAGTTCGGCCGGTTCCTTGGCTGCTCGGGGTACCCCGAGTGCCAGAGCACCCGGCCCCTGGATGCGCCAGAAGTCCAGGAGAGGCACCTGGGCCTGGACCCGGAGTCGGGCCTTCCGGTCCTGGCTCGCGTGGGTCCGTATGGACCTTACGTGCAGCTGGGGAACGGGGACGGAAAAGAGAAACCGAAACGAGTCAGTATCCCCCAGGGCATGACACTTGATGACATGAGCCTGAACTATGGATTGCTGTTGCTTTCTTTGCCTCGCTCCCTGGGGGAGGATCCCAAGACCGGGAAGGACGTGACGGTGGGAATCGGCCGCTACGGCCCTTATGTCCATCGGGGCGGGACGTACCGTAACCTCAGCTCTCCAGCCCTGCTCTTCGAGATGGACCTTGATGAGGGTTTGAAACTCCTCGAGACGCAGCCGGGCCGTGAAGTCCTCAAGGAGTTGGGTGCCCACCCGGACAGTGGGAAAGACCTCACGGTCCTGAACGGGCGGTATGGGCCCTATGTCACCGACGGAAGCCTCAACGCGAGCATCCCCAAGGGAATCGACCCGGCTCAGCTCCTAATGGATGAGGCTGTAGAGCTTCTGGAAAAGGCGAAGGCGCGAAAAGGGAAGGGCGGGAAAAAAGGTGCAAAAGGTCGGGGTCGGGGAGGGAAGAAAACGGCATCCGCCAAGCGGGGAAAGAAGAAGGAATAGGGATCCTTCGAGAGTCCATCGTGGATACACCCATCACCGTCGTTGGAGGAGGGCTGGCCGGTTGTGAGGCCGCCCTCTTTCTTGCTGATAGGGGACATGAGGTTCGGTTGGTGGAAATGAGGCCCGTTCGGTCCACCCCTGCCCACCAAACGGAAGGCCTCGGGGAGCTCGTTTGCACCAACTCCTTCAAGAGCGTGGATCCGGCCAACGCCCACGGCCAGCTCAAGAGGGAAATGGCGGCCTTGGGATCCCTCCTCCTGACGGTGGCGTCCGAGGCACGGGTCCCGGCAGGGTCGGCCCTGGCCGTAGACCGGGAGCTGTTTTCGAAGGGGATGACCGATGCGGTCTCCGCTCACCCGGGTATCCAGGTTGCCCGTGAAGAGGTTACGGAGCTCCCGGGTGGCTCGGGGATCATCGCGACTGGCCCCCTCACCTCAGACGCCCTCTCTGCCGCGATCCGAGGTGTCTTGGGGGACGAGGGCCTTTCCTTTTTTGACGCCATAGCGCCCATCGTCCACCGAGACTCCCTGGACGAGGAGATCGTCTTCGAGGCCGGGCGTTTCTCCGAGGATTCCGACTATCTCAACTGTCCCATGGGGCCGGAGGAATACACCGGGTTCCTCGACGCATTGCGGGCGGGAGACGTATATGACGGCCACGACTTCGATCAGGTCCCGTATTTCGAAGGTTGTCTTCCCATAGAGGTCATGGCTTCCCGGGGAGACGACACGCTCAGGTTCGGACCCATGAAGCCCATCGGTCTCACCGATCCTCGAACCGGGGACCGACCCCATGCGGTGGTCCAACTCCGGCGCGAAGACAGCGCGGGCCAGATGTGGAACCTCGTGGGCTTCCAGACCCGGTTGAGGACCGGAGAACAGGGACGGGTGTTCCGGATGATTCCGGGATTGGAGGAGGCCGAGTTCCTTCGGTGGGGGTCCATTCACAGGAACAGCTACCTGAACTTTCCGGGGCGGCTCACGCCCTGGGGTTCCCTGCCGGATCGGCACGATCTCTTTTTCGCCGGCCAGCTCACCGGCGTAGAAGGGTACACAGAGTCCGCCGCCAGCGGCCTCCTCTCGGCCTTGAACCTCCATCGAGTGAGGTCAGGGGAAGAGCCTGTTTTGCCACCGACCACAACCATGTTGGGGGGTCTCTACCGGTACCTGAGGGAGTCCGACCCAAAGCGCTTCCAGCCCATGAATTCCAACTGGGGGTTGGTAGACCCCCTCCCCCGGAGGATCAGGGACAAGCGAAAGAAGAGGGAAGCACTGGCGGAGAGAGCCCAGCAGGACTTCGAAGGTTGGCTTCGGGCGGAGGGTATGGGAGTTGGATAGCCGATCCCAGTTAGAGGCCTACCTGAAGGTCCTCGAGGACGAGCGCCAACTCTCCCCTCATACCGTCTCGGCTTACCGGCGGGACCTGAACGATCTTACGGCCTTCCTCACCGATTACCTCGGGACCCCGGATTGGGACTGGGCCGGCGTAGACCGCCTTACCCTCCGGAGTTTCCTGGGCTGGTGTCTTCGCCGGGGGCTTTCCCGGCGGACCATCGGGCGAAAGCTGTCCGCTGTCCGAGGCCTCTTCCGGTTCCTGCACCTGGAGGACCGTCTGCCCACGAACCCGGCCCGGGCCATGAGGGCTCCAAGAGCCGAGAAGCGACTTCCCGGGCACCTTTCAATGAGCGAAACCGACGCGGTCTTCGATCTAGCCGAAGCCGGAGCCGCCGAAAACGACCTGAAAGGCACACGGACGCTAGCTCTCCTGGAACTCCTCTACGGGAGTGGCCTGCGGCTTTCGGAGCTCCAGGGCCTGGATTGGGCCGGGATCGATTTCAAGAGGGCCCAGGTGAAAGTCCGGGGGAAAGGGAGGAAGGAGCGGATCGTCCCGGTCACCCAAAAGGCCCTCATAGCCCTCCGTCGTTACGAGCCGAGGCGGCGAGAGTCTCTCGCCCGTCGCGAATCAGATATCGAGACCGACCCCCTTCTGGTGAACAACCGGGGAGGGCGGCTGTCGGGCAGGTCCATCCAGAGGTCGGTACGGGATCTCGTTTCGACCGCGGCAGCTGACGCGGGCCTCAGCGTCCATTCCATCCGGCACTCCTTCGCCACGCATCTCCTGGACGCCGGCGCCGATCTCATGGCGGTGAAGGAACTCCTTGGGCATGTCTCCCTCTCGACGACCCAGATCTACACACATACGTCCAAAGAAAGGCTCAAGAAGGTCTACCGGCAGGCCCATCCTCGTTCCTGACGTCCAGACCTCAATCTCGCCGTAGGAACCCCCTTCCTTGAGCAGGCCCGAGCGTTATTCTTCTGTACCCTTTCCGAGGAGAGAGAATGAAGAAGCCCGAGCTGCATGCCACCACGGTTTTGGCCGTAAAAAGGGACGGGAGAATCGCCCTCGGAGGGGACGGACAGGTAACCCTGGGTGACACCGTGATGAAAGGGACTGCCCAGAAGGTCCGTACCCTCAAAGACGGGAAGATCTTGGCCGGCTTCGCCGGAGCCGTGGCTGACGCGTTCAGCCTCTTTGAGAAGCTCGAGGAAAAACTCGAAAGATACCCGGGGAACCTGACCAGGGCCTGCGTCGAACTGGCGAAAGACTGGAGGACCGATCGATATCTCCGAAGGCTCAACGCCCTCCTCATCGTCGCCGATAAGAGCAACCTATTCCTGGTGAGCGGGGAAGGGGATGTCATCGAGCCGGATGATGAGATCGTGGCCATCGGGTCAGGAGGATCCTACGCTCTCGCGGCGGCAAGAGCCTTGAAGGTCCATTCGGATCTCACGGCCCCGGAGATCGTTCGCCTGTCCCTGGAGATCGCCGGGGAGATCTGCATCTATACAAACCAGCAAATAAGCGTGTTGGAGCTTGACCAGGACGAATCAGATGGATGACCAGAAGGCTTCCAAGGCGGTGGTGGAGTGGGGCGGTGAACTCACTCCCCGGCAGATTGTCGCCGAGCTGGACAAATACATCGTTGGGCAGGACGACGCGAAAAAGGCCGTGGCGATTTCCCTTCGAAACCGCTGGCGGCGCCAGAAAGTGGAAGGGGAGCTCAGGGAGGAGATCTTCCCGAACAACCTCATCCTCATCGGTCCCACGGGGGTCGGAAAGACCGAGATCTCCAGGAGGCTGGCTCGTCTGGCCGGCGCGCCTTTTGTGAAGGTCGAAGCTTCGAAGTTCACTGAGGTCGGTTACGTGGGACGGGACGTGGAGTCGATGATCCGCGATTTGGTGGATACCTCGGTGAACATGGTCCGAGCGGAACGGGAAACAGAGGTGGAGGAGGAAGCTGAGCGGAGAGTCGAAGAACGTCTCCTCGACCTCCTACTTCCCATCACCGCCGGAAGACCGGAGGAAACGGCCCAGGAGCAGGAGCCTCCCCCACAAGAGGACGGCCATGTCTTCGTGGCCGGGCCTACCGGAGTCCGCCAGACCGCCCTGGAAGGTGACGAGATGGAAGGCCTCTCTCCCTCTGACCGACGCTCCCGAACCCGTGAGAAGCTTCGAAAGCTCCTCCAGGACGGGGTGCTGGAAGACCGGGAGGTGGAGGTGGAAGTGTCCCAGAGCCCCAACATCGAAGGCATGATGATCCCCATGGGGGGGATGGAGGGGATGGACCACAACTTCTCCGAGATGCTCCAGGACATGCTTCCGAAACGCACCAAGCAAAGGACGGTCGCCGTCGGGGAAGCCCGCCGGATCTTCATGCAGGAGGAGTTGGACCGGCTCGTCGACATGGACGAGGTCGTGAACGAGGCCCTGGACAGGGCGGAAGACTCAGGGATCATCTTCCTGGACGAGATCGACAAGATCGCCGGATCCAGGGGTGGGGCTGGACCGGACGTCAGCCGGGAAGGGGTCCAAAGGGATCTTCTTCCGGTTGTCGAAGGCTCAAACGTTCAGACCAAGTTCGGACTGGTCAGGACCGACCACATGTTGTTCATAGCCGCGGGGGCATTCCACGTCGCGAAGCCCAGCGACCTGATACCCGAACTCCAGGGCCGATTCCCGATTCGGGTGGAACTCCACAGCTTGGGGAAGGACGACTTCGTACGGATTCTCCAGGAACCCAAGAACGCCCTCCTCCATCAATACCGGGCCCTCATGGAGACGGAGGGGGCGGCTCTGGAGTTCACCGACGAGGGGGTCCGGGAGGTGGCTCGGATCGCGGCAGAACTCAACGACCGCATGGAGAATATCGGGGCCCGTCGTCTACAGACGGTTCTCACGACGGTCTTGGAAGATCTGCTTTTTGATCTCCCAGAGGAGAGCCTCGAGACGATCGTGGTGGACCCACCCTTCGTTCGGGAAAGGCTCAGCGGGATCCTGGAAGACGAGGACCTCCAGAAGTACATCCTGTAAGCGAATTCGGGAGGGTCCGGCTTTCCTTCCCACTCCGGAGAATGATACCTTCCTAGACTGGGTTTCCGGGACGGGCTCGGGAGCCGACGCGCACGAACAGCAGACTCAGAAACTCATATGTCCACTCGCCATTTCTTAGACATTTCCGACTATTCTCGCGAGGACCTCCAGGGGTTCCTTTCCCTGGCACACCAACTCAAATCCGGTCAGGTTGCCGGGACTCCGCTGGAGCGGAAAAGCCTGGCAATGATCTTCTACAAAAGCTCAACCCGAACCCGGGTCTCCTTCGAAGTCGGGATGACCCAGCTGGGTGGCCATGCTCTGTTTATCGCCTCGCAGACCTCCCAAATGGGACGTGGAGAGCCGATCTCGGACACCGCGAAAGTCCTGAGTCGGTACGTAGACGGAATCATGATTCGGACCTTCGATCACGCCGAGGTGGTGGAGTTGGCGGAACACTCTTCTATCCCTGTGATCAACGGTCTCACCGACCTCCTGCACCCGTGCCAGCTCATGGCCGACCTCCAGACCGTTCGGGAGGAGTTCGGACCTGAGCTGGAGGGGATGGCCGTGGCGTACCTCGGTGACGGGAACAACATGGCCAACTCCTGGCTCAACGCCGCTGCGGCTTTCGGCCTGGATCTGCGACTTGCCATCCCCGAAGGATTCGATCCCGATCCGGCCATTCTGGCCCGGGCGAAGGAAGCCACGACCGTGACGCTGACACGGGATCCCATGGAAGCGGCAGCGGGAGCCAGGGTCATTACCACGGACACCTGGGTTTCCATGGGTCAGGAAGAAGAAGCGCAGGAAAAGATCGGTATTTTCCAGCCCTATCAGGTGACCCAGGCAGTGATGGATCAAGGCAGTGAAGACGCCATTTTCCTTCATTGCCTCCCTGCCTATCGCGGGAAAGAGGTTTCCGCTGAGGTCATCGACGGGCCCCAGTCCCGAATTTTGGACGAAGCCGAAAACCGCCTCCACGCACAAAAGGCCATCATGATGGAGCTGATGGGCTGAGGAATACGACACACGAAAGGGAAATAACCCATGGGTGAAACGCCAACGGGTGAGACGCTGAAAAAGACTCCCCTCTACGACGCTCACGTTGCATTGGATGGGAAGCTCGTGCCTTTTGCCGGATTCGAAATGCCCGTCCAATATCCGGCTGGGATCATGGCGGAGCATACCGCGGTCAGGACCACCGCGGGTTTGTTCGACGTGTGCCATATGGGGGAATTCGTCCTGCGGGGTGCTCAAGCCCTGGATCTGATTCAGAAGATCACCGTCAACGATGCTTCCGCCCTCGATGTGTGGCAGGCCCAGTATTCCGCCATGTGCTTGGAGACGGGTGGGATCATAGATGATCTCCTGGTCTACCGTGGGCCTGATCATTTCATGCTGGTGGTGAACGCCTCCAACAAGGAGAAAGACCTGGATTGGGTACTCGAAAACGCGGCGAGCTTCGACGTGGAGATCACGGACAAATCTGACGACACCGCCCTGCTGGCTATCCAGGGGCCCGTGGCAGCCGAGATCCTACAGGGTCTCACCGACACCCGGCTGGACGAGATCGGGTATTACCGCTTCGGGCTCGGCGCGGTGGCGGGCATCGAGGGTGTGATCAGCCGCACCGGATACACGGGTGAGGACGGGTTCGAGCTCTACATTCCCGCCGGAGGCGGAATGGACCTGTGGAACGCCCTCATGGAAGCCGGGGAATCCGAGGGACTTATCGCCACCGGACTGGGGTGCCGAGATTCTCTGAGGTTGGAGATGGGGTACGCCCTTTACGGAAACGATCTCGATGAGGAGCATACGCCCCTCGAGTCCGGCCTCGGGTGGATCACCAAGCTGGACAAAGGCGACTTCATCGGGAGAGATGCCCTGGTTCAACAGAAAGAGGCCGGTGTTACCCGGCGGCTGGTAGGTTTGAAGCTGACGGACCGGGGATTCCCCCGGCACGGGTATCCCATCGTCTCGGAGGACGAAGACGTTGGGGTGGTCACCAGCGGAGTCGTCAGCCCCTCCCTGGGGATCGGCGTGGCCATGGGATACGTCCCGACCGACCTTTCCGCAAAAGGTACCGAGGTCGGGATCCGGATCAGGAACAAGGTGATCCCGGCGATGGTTCAGCGGCCGCCCTTCTACACCGAGGGCTCAGTAAAGAGGTGAGCTCGTCCGAGTCCCCTCCCCTCAGGATCGGCGTCTTGACGGTTTCTGACGCCGGAAGCCGGGGAGAGCGTGTGGACGCCAGCGGGCAGGTCCTGGTGGATTGGTGTCAGGACTCGGGACACGAGGTGGTGCTCCGGGAGACCGTTCCGGATCAGACCGAAGAGATCGTGCCGACTCTCCTTCGGTGGGCCGACGGTGGGGAGGTCGATGTGATATTCACCACCGGCGGAACCGGCTTCGGACCTCGAGACGTAACCCCCGAAGCCACCGGAGCGGTTTTGGACCGGACGTCACCCGGGCTCTCGGAATCCATCCGTCGGAGAGGGGAAGAGAAGACGCCCTACTCACCTCTTTCCCGGGGGTTGGCTGGAACCCGGGGGAGTGTGTTCATCGTGAACCTCCCGGGGAGCCCTGGTGGGGTGAGAGACGGCTTGGCGGTGTTGGAGCCGTTGGCCGAACATATCGTTGGCCTTTTGAGGGCATGGGATACCCCTCACCGACAATCCTGAGATGTCAGACATGAGCGAAGCGGTACTTATCTCCACGCACGACCTGAAAGTCGCGGGGCCCCTTCGAGAGGCTTTCCGTGAAGCGGGTTATCGGGTCGACTTGGTGACGCCGGACGAAGACCTCTCCGGTGTGGATAACCCGGCTCTCCTCATCCTGACCGGCGGCTTAAAAAACGAATCGGCCGCCACTCAGGCTCGGCAAGCCCGGGGCACCCGCCACATCCCCGTATTCGGGATCGCCAGGGAGGGGGAGGAGGGCACTCGGCAGGCAGCCCGGGCTCTGGATCTCCAGGAGGTCTTTCCCCACCCCCCGGATCCCCGTGAAGTCCTTCTCCTCGGGCGGACCCTCATCGAACGGAACCGGTTGCAGGACATCACCGGAATCGTCGGCGAAACCGATTCCATTCGGGAGTCGCTGGAGAGAGTCGTCCAGTTCGCGCCGGTGGATGCAACGGTTTTGGTCACCGGGGAATCAGGCACCGGGAAGGAGCTAATCGCCCGGGGAATCCACGCTCTGTCTCCAAGGAGGCATAAGTCTTTCATCGCGGTGAACGTTGCGGCCCTCTCCGAGACCCTCCTGGAGAGTGAGCTGTTCGGCCACGAGAAAGGTGCGTTCACCGGGGCCATCGACTCCCGTCGAGGTCTCTTCGAGCTCGCCCAAGGAGGAACCATTTTCCTGGACGAGATCGGGGAGATGCCTCTCGCCACCCAGACAAAGCTGCTCAGAGTCCTGGAGGAGCGGGAGTTCTACCGGGTGGGAGGGGAAAAGCCGATCCGTGTTGACGTACGGATCATAGCGGCATCCAACCAGGAGCTGCGACGCCTGGTGGAGATGGGTGAGTTCCGTCGGGACCTCTACTTCCGTCTGAACGTCCTTCGGATCGAGCTCCCCCCCCTGCGGGACCGGAAGGAGGATATCCCCCTCCTGGTCCACAGCTTCATTCGGGACGCTAGCGCTCGCCACGACCGGCAGTTTGCCGGGATCAGTGAAGACGCCATGCGGATCCTAATGGCCCATGTTTGGCCTGGGAACGTGAGAGAGCTGCGGAACCTCGTTGAGAGCATGGTTGTGTTGGCTCCCGGCCGCCGGATCGAAGCCCAGGACATTCCGGCCGAGGTGAGCACACCTCATAGCCGCGGCCTCCTCCCGGCCCCCATCTACGAAGGCCCCCTTCCGATTGGTCAGGGAGGAGACTCGTCTCTTCGTCCTGAACTGGAGTTCGTGTTCCGAACTTTGGTGAACCTCAGGATGGACGTCGACGACCTGAGGAGGGATTTCGAACAGTACCAACAGCGGCACCTGGACGGCCGGGAGGTTTCCCTGACACAATTCGAAGAGGTCCCCAGCGACCTCGGGTTGGAGGAGGTGTTCTCCGATCCTCTGGAGCCGGAGGGGGTCACGAGTCCAACCCCGGATGGAGCCGCCCCGGAAGAGGGGAGCGTGGTCTACCGCTCCGGGATGACCATGGAAGACCTGGAGGAAGAGGCAATCCGTCTGGTCCTCGAGGAGGTAGGTGGGAATCGCCGGAGGGCTGCCGAACAACTCGGCATCGGTGAGAGGACGCTCTACAGGAAGATCAAGAAATACGGTTTGGATACCTGACCAAACTAAGCCCCCCCACCGCCAGATCTCGCTCTTACCTTGGCTTTTTCCGCCTCTATGAGTGGGAGGATCCGGTCCCGCCAGGTTTCGTTTCGTAGCTGCTGGTATTCCGCGAACAGCTCGGATTCCCACTCGATCCCGCCGGTGAAAGCGTAGACCGCCATCCGGGCTTCCTGTTGGCCGAGCCTTTGTGTTCCCCACGACGGCGTGATGGGGGCGATGCCCTCCGGCCGGAGCCGAAGGCCGCGGTTCACCAGTTGAAGGTCCTCTGGTTCGTAGGTCACGTCCGGTTGATAGCTAAAAAGGCTCACCAGGAACAGGCTGGCTTCGGGGGTCATGGCCGTCCTGGCCGCCCTTGGCCCGTGGACCTGGGCCAGTCCCTTGAGCCTCTCATAGGTATCGGGAGCCGTGAGGCGGATGATCCCTTCATCCAGGGGAGTAACTTTGATCAGCAGGCTGCCGCTTTGGAGTTGGAGCGAGATCTGGTCCTGGAGGAGGGTCCCGAAACCGGGGGGCACCAATGTGTCAGGGGCCTCCTGTTTCGTATCGGAGGGACCACCCGCACGCGGGTTCTCAGCCACGGGTCCTTGGGCTCCAGCACCACACCCTGAGAGCAACGCCGCCGAAACGACCAAAGTGAAGGCTGTGGTAAGCATATCGCCTCCCGGTTTTCACTCCGCTTCTGACCGTTTGTCAGGCCTGCTCGGAAGGGAGTAGATGGTCCAGCGCTTCTAAGAGGGAGTCCCGCCCCTCTCCAGTCTTAGAGGAAAACGGTAGGAGTTGTTCCGTATCGACGCCGAGGTCTTTCGCGGCTCCCTCGAGGGTTTTTTCCCTTTTCCCTTTCGGGACACGATCCATTTTGGTGAGGACCACCAGCGCCGGTACCCCTAGCTCGCCGAGGTACTCCATCATCTCCTGATCCAGCTTGAAGGGCGGATGACGGCCGTCCACGAGGTGAACTACGCCTCGAAGGCCCGTGGGCCGAGCAAGGTACCACTCCACCAGGCGCTTCCAGCTTTCCCGGACCGGGCCCGGTGCCTTCGCGTACCCGAACCCAGGGAGATCCACCAAAAAAAAGCGGTCGTTCACCCGATAGAAGTTCAGCATCTGGGTTTTTCCGGGCTTCGACGAGACGTGGGCGACCTTTTTCCGAGTTCTGCCGAGAAGCGTATTGATGAGAGAGGACTTCCCCACGTTCGATCTACCGGAGAAGGCCACCTGCGGGAGGTTTCCAGGCAGGGGATTCTTCGGCGATGCTACGGATCCAGCAAATTCTACAGACCGGATAATCACTGAGACAGCTGGACCCCTGGTCCCTGGCTCCCGTCCAGGAACTCGTTGGCGGCCGCATCGGCCCGGCCGAAGGGCATTGTGAGGAGGGCCCCCTCCAGCACTTCGTCCATGGTCCTCACCAAGAGGAATTCCATTCCCTCTCGAACTTCGTCCGGGATCCTCTCCAGGTCTCCCGAATTGGTGTTGGGGAGGATGACCCGCTTGATGCTCCCTTGAAAGGCGGCCACGGCTTTTTCCTTCACGCCACCCACCCCCAGCACCCGGCCTCTGAGGGTAATCTCCCCGGTCATGGCGACATCCGACCTCGTGGGGATGTCGGTCAGGGCTGAGATCAGAGCAACGGCGATGGTGATCCCCGCCGACGGCCCGTCTTTTGGTGTTGCGCCTTCCGGGATATGGATGTGGATGTCCACCTCTTCATGGAACTTGGGGCTGAGGCCGAAGAGGTTGGCTCTCGACCTGGCGTAGGTCACGGCGGCGAACGCCGACTCTTTCATGACCTCACCCAAGGTTCCGGTGAGTTGAATCTTCCCGGATCCGGGCACGACGGCGACCTCGACATCCAGGATCTCTCCCCCCGCCGCCGTCCAAGCCAGCCCATTGGCGATGCCTGCCCGGCCCATCCCCTCCTCCCTCGGCTCGGGAGTATAGGGGGGTGGACCGAGGAGGTCCTTGATCTCCTCCTGGCCCACGGTTTGGAGGTCTTCCACCGATCGTTCGCCCTCGGCCACAGCCCTGGCGAGCTTCCGGGCGACGCCGGAAATCCGGCGCTCCAGCTCCCGAACGCCAGCTTCCCGAGTGTACTCGTCGATAATGAGGTTCAACCCTTCGTCGGAGATACCGGTCGCGTTCGATCCCAAGCCGTGCTTGTTCGCCTGCTTCGGCCAAATGAACCGCTCGGCGATCACCTTCTTCTCAGTGGTGAGATAGCCGGGAATCCGTATTACCTCCATTCTGTCCCGGAGCGGCTCCGGGATCCCGGCCAGGGTGTTGGCAGTGGCAATAAAAAGAACGTCCGAAAGGTCGAACTCCAGCTCGAGGTAATGGTCGGTGAACGTTCGGTTCTGCTCAGGATCCAGGACCTCGAGAAGGGCAGCACCCGGATCACCGTGGAAATCCCGGGCAAGTTTGTCCACCTCGTCGAGGAGAAAGATCGGGTTTCGGGATCCCGACCTTCGCATCCCCTGGACTACCCTCCCGGGGAGCGCCCCTACATAGGTCCGGCGGTGACCTCGGATCTCCGCTTCGTCCCGAACACCTCCTAGCGACGCCCTGACGAACTCCCTTCCCAGGGCCGTGGCGATGCTTCTTCCGAGGGAGGTTTTTCCGACGCCCGGGGGACCAACAAGACAGAGGATGGGGCCCTGGAGGTCTCCAACCAAGGAGAGGACGGCGATGTGGTCCAGGATCCGGTCCTTCACCTCTTTCAGGCCGTAATGAGCTTCCTCCAGAATCCCCGAAGCGTGGCTCACGTCCAGATTGTCCTTCGTCTTTTTCATCCACGGGAGGCCGAGGATCCAATCCAGGTAGGTGCGGATCACCGCGGCTTCGGGAGCGACGGGGTTCAAGTGCTTGAGTCGATCCAGCTCGCGCTCGGCCCGCTCCTTTGCTTCCGGGGGGAGGGGGGTCTGGCGAAAGAGAGCCTCCAGCTCCCCCATCTCGCCCTCTGTGGATCCCAGCTCTTTGGTGATGGCTTTCAGCTGCTCTTGGAGGTAAAGCTGCCGGCGCCCGGAATCCATCTGATGCTGGATCTGCTCGTCCAGCTTCTCCTCGATTCTGAAGATTTCCAGCTCCCTCACCAGGATTTGCCGCAGAATCTCGAGATGATTCTCCAGCTCCAGGGCTTCCAACAGCTCCTGTTTTTCCATGGCGGAGAGCAGGAGGTGCCCGGAGACCAAGTGAGCCAGACGAACCCGGTCCTGGACAGCCGCGACGGTCCCGGAGAGCTCCCTGGGTAGTCGTTCGTTGGACTCGATGTAGTCGTCGAAGAGCCGGCGTACCTTCCGGGCCAGGGCTTCCAGCTCCGGAGTAACGACGTCGGGGTTCTCGCGTTCGGCCCCGGGTGCCAGTCGGACCCGAGCCTTGAATCCGGATTCGATGGGCAAGAACTCTTCGACCTGGGCCCTGCCCAAGCCTTCCATCACCACTCTCGCGGTCCCGTCCGGGAGGCGGGTAGTTTGGACGACTCGAATCACCGTGCCGAGACGGTGAAGATCACCTGCTACGGGGTCCTCAACGTCGGCGTCCTTCTGGGCCACGAGCAAAAGAAGGCCGTCACCCTTCTCCGCTTCCTCCAAGGATACCACGGAGGCCGATCTCCCGATCAGAAGGGGGAGGACCATGTAGGGGAAGAAGACTAGATCACGGAGTGCCACCACCGGCAACTGCTCTGGGATTTCTACCTGGCCATCGATCCGGTGAAGGGTCGCCATTCCGGTGCTCTGTTGAGTGTGGAGCTAAGTGGGGAGTTCCCCCCGATCGGGGCCGAACTCCAGAAGAAACGCCGCCGGGGTTCCTCGAGAGCCGACCCCTGCGGCGGGTATGGTAGGACGGAACAGATGGCGCGGAAAGATCCCTACGCTTCTTTCTTCTCCACTTCCGGCCTCAGGACGAGAAGAGGCGGTACTTTTTCCTCGGCACTCTCCTTCGTGATGACAACTTCCCGGACATCCCCCCGGGATGGAATCTCGAAAAGGATGTCCCGCATGAGCTCTTCGATCACGGCCCTGAGGCCTCGGGCACCCGTTCCCCGGTTCAGGGTTTTGGCGGCGATGGCCTCGATCGCCGCAGGCTCGAATGTCAAGCCGACCTCCTCCAACTCCAACATCTTAGTGTACTGCTTGATGAGGGCGTTCTTGGGTTCTTGGAGGATCCTGGTCAAGGCCACCTGGTCGAGTTCGTCCAGGGGTACTGTGACGGGGAGGCGCCCCACCAATTCCGGGATCAGGCCGTAGCGTTGGAGGTCCTCAGGTTCGACGAGCCCTAGGATGTCTTCCCGACTTGCTTCCGCGTCCTTGCCGGTAAACCCGATCTGCCTCTTCCCGACCCTGGACTCGACGATCTTCTCGAGTCCGTCGAAAGCTCCCCCGCAAATGAACAGGATATTTCGGGTATCGACCTGAATATACTCCTGTTGGGGGTGTTTTCTACCGCCCTGAGGGGGAACCGACGCGACCGTGCCCTCCAGGATCTTGAGGAGGGCCTGCTGAACCCCCTCTCCGGACACGTCACGGGTGATGGAGGGGTTTTCCGACTTCCTGGCGATCTTGTCGAGCTCGTCGATGTAGACGATTCCCCGTTCCGCTTCAGCAATATTGAAGTCGGCGGCTTGGAGGAGTCTGACAAGGATGTTCTCCACGTCCTCGCCTACGTATCCAGCCTCGGTGAGGGTGGTGGCGTCGGCGATGGTGAAGGGGACGTGGAGCATGCGGGCCAAGGTTTGGGCCAGAAGGGTTTTACCTACTCCTGTGGGGCCCATGAGAAGGATATTCGCCTTCTCGATTTCGACCTCGTCCAGGACCCCTTGATGGTTCACCCGCTTGTAGTGGTTGTAGACCGAAACGGCTAGAGCCCGCTTGGCCTCATCCTGGCCAATGACGTATTGGTCGAGGATGTCCTTGATCTCGATAGGAGTGGGGGAGGGGACCTGAGATTCTACGGCTTCCCGCTCTTCCTCTTCCGCCAGGATCTCATTACAAAGGGAGACGCACTCGTTACAGATATAGACGGAGGGCCCGGAGATGAACTTCTTGACGCTATCCTTGGACTTTCCGCAGAAGCTGCATCGAAGGTGTTTGTCGCCCGTCACACTCATTGCTTCCTCCGGACCGGGGATCGCTCCCGATCAAGGGTTGGGTTTTTCCGTACCTACTCTTGGTCCGGATGGTCTGAATCCGCCGGCTTCGTGGGTTCCCGGCCCGGGTCCCCGGGCTCCAAGACTCGGTCGATGATTCCGTACTCCCGTGCCTCTTCAGGGCTCATGAATCGGTCCCGGTCCACGTCCTCGGCGATCCGCTCCGTGGGCTGACCGGTGTGCAGGGCCAAGATCTCGTTCAGGCGCTCTCGCACGTGAAGAATCTCTTTGGCCGCGATCTCGATATCGGCCGCCGTGCCATGGGCTCCGGAAGACGGCTGGTGGATCATGATTCTGGAGTTCGGCAGGGCCGACCGCTTGTCCTTTTCTCCGGCCGCCACGAGCACTGCGGCCATGGAGGCGGCCATCCCCACACAGAAGGTCGAGACCGGCGCCCTGAGGTGCCTCATGGTGTCGTAGATGGCTAGCCCGGAGTAAACGCTTCCACCGGGGGAGTTGATGTAGAGGTAGATGTCCCTTTCCGGGTCCTCGGCGTCTAAGAATAGGAGCTGAGCGATGATGATGTTGGCTACGTTGTCGTCGATCCCACTTCCCAGGAACACGATGCGGTCCATGAGGAGTCGGCTGAAGATATCGTAACTGCGCTCACCCCGGCTGGTGCGCTCGATGACATAGGGCGGAAAGATTGGCATTTCTCCCTCGGTTTCTCCTCGTTATTCCTGATTGATGGTGGATTCGTTCTTCAAGAAATCGAAGACCTTCTTCTCGGTGATCTCCCGCTCTAACGCTTCCAGGTTTCCAGCTTTCTGGAGGTTGGCGTACACCTGAGCAGGCTTCGCATCGTTCTTCTCCGCGATGTCCTGGACTCGGTCGTCGACCTCGTCCTCGGTAGCCGTCAGGCTTTCGAGCTCGGCGACCCTCTCGACCACGAGGATCCGCTTGACCGCTTTCTCGGCCTCCGGCCGGAGCTTCTCCTTGGTCTCGACGACCATCTCCGGGTCCAGCTTGGAAGTGTCACCCAAGACGGAGTCGATATACCGCTCGGCCATGGAGCGGGGAACCTCAAAGGGGTTGGCCTCGATGAGGGACTCGGTGAGCTGCACCCGGACAGCAGACTCGGCCTGGTCCTCGGCCTCCCGCTCCAGATCTTCCCGGACCCTGGAGGTGAGGGTCTCGAGGTCTTCAAAGTCCCCAAGAGACTTCGCGAACTCGTCGGTGAGCTCCGGCGTCTCTTTTTCTTTTTGTGCTTGGAGGGTGATACGCAGGTGCTGGACCTCCCCGCGACGAGATTCGTCCGGGAAGTCCTCCGGGAAAGTCACCGTGAAGTCTCCCGTTTGCCCGACCGCCAAAGTCCGGACGGCGTCCTCCACCTGTGGGATGGCCTCTCCGTCCCCCAGGACGATCTCATAAGGCCGGCTTTCCCCTGATGGCTCTCCCTCCTCCAGCCGCTGGATTTCCAGGCTGACCAGGTTCCCGTCCTTCGGCTCCTCTTCTTCCACCGGCTTCCATACGCCAGCCTGGTCGCGGAGACGGTCCAACACCCGGTCGATATCCTCGTCCACCACCTCCACCTTCGGCCGCTGGACCGAAAACCCACCCAACCGTTCCAGGTCGATGACAGGTTGGACGTCGAAGGAGATGGAGAAGGTGAGGTCCTCCCGTGGCTCGTAGTCCACCTTCTCGACCTGGCCCTCCGAGATGGGTTCAAGAGACTGGGTTTGGAGCGCCTCCCTATACGCTTCTCCGATCACCTTGTCCAGAAGCTCCTGGTCCACCGCGGACCCGAACCGTTGTTCTACGACGTTGGCCGGGATCCTGCCCTTTCGGAAGCCCGGGAGTTTCAACCTTCCGCCCAGCTTCTGGATGATCTTGTTTCGTTCAGTCTGAACCGAGCCGGCCGGAACCGTAACCGTGAGGCGCCGGCGCCATGCGTCCTGCTCCTCCAGTTCGATCTGGAGGTTTGAAGCGTCCGTGGTCATTCCCAACTCTAGTGAGGTTGAATGGAGATCCCGAGGGATAAACAGTGCGAAAGGGGGGACTCGAACCCCCACGGCCTAAGCCACGAGATCCTAAATCTCGCGCGTCTACCAGTTCCGCCACTTTCGCCCGGATCGTGCGAAAAGCCGCTAGAAGGGTGCTGCAAAACCCTTCTATGTCAAAGATAACACGGGGCGAAGAGGCATCAACAAGGGGGGCCGGAACGGGTCCGCCCGCCTCGGACCTGGCTCCGGGGCGGGCGGATTCTCTCAATCTGGTCGGATCGGAGCCGTTATCCCCCGGCCCGGACGTTCACGATTCGTGTGCTTCCATCAGGTTGGCCCAGCCTCAGAGAAACCACCTCTCCGGGCTCGATCCCCCTCAGGATCCTCTGGACGTCCTCCGATTCGGATATGGCCTGATCGTTGATCTGCAACAGCTTTTCGAATCGACCCACCCCTCTCCGGAGCGCAGGCCCCAAGGGCGAGAGCTCGGTGATCACCACGCCGCCGGGTTCCGGGTACTGAAGGTATTGGGCAAGGTCAGGAGTCAGTTCCTGCACGCCGATCCCCAGCTTTTCTTCGGCCGTTGCCGGCTCGGGTTCCGGCTGGCTGGGCGGCTCCGCGTTAAAGTCAGCTTCCCCGAGGGTGATCCGGTGGTCCCGTGGTGACCCATCTCGATAGACGACCAACCTGACCTCCTCACCTGGACGCATCTGGGCGATGAGGTTTTGGAGCCGGTTCGGGCTTCTGATGATCGTCCCGTTCACGGAATAGATGACGTCTCCCTGGCGGATCCCCACTCCATCCGCCGGGCCTCCCTCGGTGGCTTCGTTCACAAAAACCCCAGAAACCTCCGGGAGGTCATAGTACTCAGCGTCCTCCTGGGTGATCTCCCGCATCGAGACGCCGATCCAAGCCCGCCTGACCCGGCCGTACTCGATGAGGTCCTCCATCACTCTTCCTGCCAGGTCGATGGGGATGGCGAAACCGTATCCGACGTAGGTGCCGCTGGGAGAGAAGATGGCCGAATTGATGCCCACCACCTGTCCGAGGATGTTCACCATGGGTCCACCGGAGTTTCCACGGTTGATCACCGCGTCCGTCTGGATATAGTCCTCGATGGCGAAGCCTTCATCGGCGCGGAACTCGGGATCATTGGCCAGCTCATTCTGAATCAGTGCCAGGGGGCGCCCCTTCGCGCTAACGATCCCCGCCGTTACGGTGTAATCCAGATCGTCCGCTGACGCTGGACCGGCTCCGAACCCGGGGTTCCCGATGGCCAGGATCCACTCCCCCACCCTGAGGTCGGACGAATTCCCGAGGCTCAAGAAGGGGAGGTCGCCCTCGTCGATCTTGATGACCGCCACATCGGTGGTGACATCGGTTCCCACCAAGGACGCGATGAAATACCGCCCGTCCGTCAGGTGAACCCGGATCTCGTCCGCGCCCTGAACGACGTGGTTGTTGGTGAGGATGTACCCGTCATCGGAAATCAGGAACCCGGAACCTCCCCCGAGGGTCGGCCGCCCTTCGTTCGGGTCCGAAAAGGGCCAGATCCCTCCCCCTCGTTGGCCTCTCCTGACGGTGGCAGAGACTTCGATCCGCACGACGGCGGGGGTCACGGCCTCCGCGGCGTTTGCGAAGGCTTCGCTCAGGTCCAGGGCCGGCCGGACGGCTTCCTGGTCCACCTGAGGCACCTGGGTGATGGTGGGCATGGCGTAGCTCGTACCGGTCCATCCAAGCGTGGACGCGACGCCCAGCCCTCCCAAGAAACCCACAGCGACTATCACAATGACTCGGGCTTTCGCCCGCAACGGGTCAAACATCGATCCACTCCCAGCAGCTACAGAAATTCGTACGGTCGTTGGAATGAAGGGCCCTCCCGTTCCGGGCATCTTCTACCCGGGGCCCTCGGGTGAGGGTCCTCGCCCACCCATGTCTGATGAAAGAGGGGTGGAAGGCCGTTGCCCAGCCGTCCACCCCTCTTCCTGGGCCCGGGAAGCCTACTTCTCTTCGTCTACGATCTCGTAGTCGGCCTCAACGACCTCCTCGTCCCCCTCTTCTACCCCTTCGTCCGCCGCCTCATCGGTCGCGCCGGGTTCCTCCATGTCGGGCATGCCCTCTTCGGCGGTTCCGGCCTCGGCCGCTTGGGCCTGGTACATCTCCTGGCCGGCGGCGCTGAAGGCCTGCATCAGCTCGTCCCGGGCTTGGTTGATGATACCGGTATCGTCGCCCTTCAGAGCCTCTTTTGCCTTTTCCACGGCTTCCTTCAGGCGTTCCTGCGTGCCCTCGGAAACCTTGTCGCCCCATTCCCCTGAATCCTTTTCCACCTGGTAGACCAGGGAATCGAGCTGGTTACGGGCTTCCACGCTTGCCCTCCGCTCCTCGTCCTCCGAGGCATGGGCTTCGGCGTCCTTCACCATCTTGTCGATCTCGGCGTCCGATAGACCGCTGGAAGCTTCGATCCGGATCTTCTGCTCCTTACCGGTGGCCCTGTCCTTCGCCGAGACATGGAGGATGCCGTTGGCGTCGATATCGAAGGTGACTTCGATCTGCGGCATCCCTCTCGGCGCAGGCGGAATCCCGGTGAGCTGGAACTTTCCGATGGTCTTGTTGTCCATGGCCATCTTCCGCTCACCCTGAAGGACGTGGATCTCCACCGTGGTCTGGTTGTCCTCAGCAGTGGAGAATACCTCCGCCTTTTTCGTGGGGATCGTGGTGTTCCGCTCGATGAGGGTCGTCATCACCCCACCCAGGGTTTCGATTCCCAGGGAGAGGGGGGTCACGTCCAGTAGCAGTACGTCCGTGACCTCACCAGCCAGCACACCGCCCTGGATGGCCGCACCCACCGCCACGACCTCGTCGGGGTTCACGCCCTTATGCGGTTCTTTCCCGAAGAACTCTTTGACGATCTCCTGGACCTTGGGCATCCGGGTAGATCCACCCACCAAGACGACTTCGTCGATCTGGTCTTTCCCGATACCGGCGTCCTTCAGTGCCTGGTCCATGGGTGGGACCAGGCGCTGCATCTCCGCATCCACCAGCTGCTCGAGCTTCGCCCGGCTCAAGGAGTAGTTGAGGTGCTTCGGCCCTTCCTGAGTGGCGGTGATGAAGGGAAGATTTATGTCCGTTTGCATGGTAGAAGACAGTTCCATCTTCGCCTTCTCGGCGGCCTCCTTCAGCCGTTGGAGAGCCATGGCGTCCTGGGAAAGATCGATGCCCTGATCCTTCTTGAACTCCGCGACGAGCCACTCGATGACCCTCTGGTCCAGGTCATCACCACCGAGGTGGGTATCCCCGTTGGTGGACTTCACCTCGAAGACACCCTCACCCAGCTCGAGGATGGAGATGTCGTACGTTCCGCCCCCGAGGTCGAACACGGCGATCTTCTGGTCCTCTTTGCGCTCGAGTCCGTAAGCGAGAGAAGCAGCCGTGGGCTCGTTGATGATCCTGAGGACTTCCAGCCCGGCGATCTTCCCGGCATCCTTGGTTGCCTGCCGCTGGGCATCGTTGAAATACGCGGGCACGGTGATCACAGCCTGGGTCACGGTCGATCCGAGATAATCCTCGGCGGTCTGCCTCATCTTCTGGAGGATCATGGCACTGATCTCGGGGGGAGTGAACGTCTTCCCTGCGTTGGGAAGGCTCACCTGTACCCTGTCCTGGCCATCGGCGGTCACCTCGTAAGGCACCAGCTTTTTCTCGTGGGTGACCTCCGACGCTTTGCGCCCCATGAACCGCTTGATGGAAAAGACGGTGTTTCTCGGGTTCGTGATGGCCTGGCGGCGAGCCACCTGGCCGACGAGGCGCTCGTTGTCTTTGGTGAACGCCACCACGGACGGCGTCGTCCTGCCTCCCTCGGAGTTGGGGATCACGACGGGTTCGCCGCCTTCCATGACCGCCACGACTGAGTTCGTGGTTCCCAGGTCGATCCCGATTACCTTGCCCATTGCTTCTCCTTGCCGGCTGGATTCCTGATCTTTGGTCGGCCCCTCGGTGGAGCCGCGAATCTCGAATTGGCACCCTGCAAAGCAACGTCTATGCCGGTAAAACCGAAGGTTTTTCCGGCATTTTCACGTCAGATTGGCGGGGATTCTGAGCACTCCCGCCGATTTGGCAGATATACGGGGTGGCCCGGGCCGGGGTTCCTGGACTATCCTGTTTCTGCTGCTTCAGCTTCAGGGGTGTCATGTTCCCACTTTACGACGACAATCCCACCGAGATCTTCCCCGTGGTCACCCTGCTGATCATGGGTGTCTGCATCGGGCTCTGGGTCTTGTACCAGGGCGCCGGATTCTCCGATCCCGCGCTTCTGGACTCGGTTTGCACTTTGGGGGCCATTCCGGTGGAGATTACGGGCGGGGAGACGGGGTCCGGGTCCGGGGGATCCCCGTGCCAGTTGGGGGGAGTCACCTGGCCCACCCTCGTGACATCCATGTTCCTCCATGGGAGCTGGATGCATATCATCGGGAACCTGTGGTTCCTGTGGATCTTCGGGAACAATGTGGAGGACTCCATGGGCCACGGCCGGTTCCTCGTCTTCTACCTCCTGACTGGACTTGTGGCCAGCGGGGGACACATCGTTTCGGACCCTGGATCCGCTGTTCCGATGGTCGGGGCGTCGGGAGCCATCAGCGCCATCATGGGTGCCTACCTTGTGCTCTATCCTCGAGCCCGGGTCCATACGCTCTTCATCATTATCATCATCATCAAAGTCTTCCCCCTCCCGGCCTGGTTCTTCCTCCTGTATTGGTTTTTCATCCAGGTGGCTTCATCGAGCATGCGGGGACCGGGCGGAGGTGGAGGCGTCGCGTTTTGGGCCCATATCGGGGGATTTGTTGCCGGCGTTGTGTTGGTGAAGCTGTTTCAGAATCGGGTACTGGTAGAAGCCAAACACTCTCGGATCCAGGTGCGCCGGAGCGACCTCAGGGGTGGAGGGTGGTGGTAAGGAGGCCGGCTTCGGATCATATTGGACCGGTTTCTCCAGCCGGACCGGTCTTTGGATGACTCCACTCCCCAGGCCCCTCGAACCATGTCTCGGAGACGGCTTGCCATGAAGCGACCTTCTTATCCCCTGGTGGCCCTCTGGGCTGTGGCAGCGATCCTCATTGCTGCGGGAGCCTTCACCGCCTCCGGGGCCTCTTCACAAGAAACCGCCGGCCCGGCCGTGCTTGCGGAGGAGGGCACCGCCCCCGCGGAAGGAGGGGCCCTGTCTTTCGGGGCAGGTGGGGCGTCTTCCGACCGGGCCGTGACGTCGTCTCAAACACCTGCACAGACCAGTTTGAGGGAGCAGGGGGAGGGCGGATTGGATACGCCTCTCCTCCCCAGGCTCCGGTCCCTCCTGGGCATGCTCCTCCTGGGCGCCATTGCTTGGGCTTTCTCGGTCGATCGATCGAACCTGGCCTGGCGCGTGGTGATCTGGGGAATCGGCCTTCAGCTGATCTTTGCCGTTTTTATCCTTAAGACGCCCATGGGGGCTGGGATTTTTGATTGGCTCAACACCGCTGTGGTGTCTTTGCTGGGGTTCACGGTGGAGGGGGCCAGGTTCATCTTCGGGGACCTTGTTTATAACAACGTTCCGGTGGGCCTCGGAGAAGCGGGGAGCAACGCCCCGATTCAGGAGGTGCCAGGCCAGGTTGCCCGGACGGGTGCGTCATTCGCATTTAATGTCCTTCCCACCATCATCTTCTTCTCGTCGCTCATGACGGTCCTCTATCACGTGGGGGTAATGCAGTGGGTGGTCCGAGGAGTCGCTTGGGTAATGCAGAAGACCCTCCACACGTCAGGGGCCGAGACCCTTTCAGCGGCCGGGAACATCTTCGTCGGGCAGACCGAAGCACCCCTCATGATCAAGCCGTTCTTCGAGAAGATGACCATGTCGGAGCTCCACGCCGTCATGACCGGAGGGTTCGCCACCGTAGCCGGAGGGGTGTTGGCGGCTTACGTGGGGATGTTGGTCGCCTACTTCCCGGACATAGCCGGCCATCTGATTGCAGCCTCCGTCATGTCAGCACCTGCAGCTCTGGTCATGGCGAAGCTCATGTACCCGGAGGATGGGGAACCGGTCACGAAGGGCCAGTTAAAAATTGAGCTGGAGAGTCCCGACGTGAACGTCATCGACGCCGCCTCCAGGGGAGCGGGGGAGGGGCTGGGGCTGGCCCTGAACGTGGGTGCCATGCTCCTGGCTTTTATCGCCCTCATTGCCATGGCCAACGCCCTCCTGGGATGGGGTGGAAGCCTCGTGGGGGTAGAGGGCCTCTCCTTCCAACAGATCCTCGGATGGGTGCTGGCACCCCTGGCGTGGTTCATGGGAGTGCCCTGGGTGGACGCGGTTACAGTGGGGTCACTGTTGGGAATTAAGACAGTCGTGAACGAGTTCGTGGCCTACCTCGAGCTGTCTTCCATCCTTCAACAAGCCCAAACGCTGCAACCCCGGTCCATCATCATTTCCATTTATGCGCTGTCGGGTTTTGCCAATTTTTCTTCCATCGCAATCCAACTGGGTGGCATCGGGGGTTTGGCGCCCTCCCGGCGCCATGACCTTTCCAAGGTGGGATTCCGGGCCATGGCTGCCGGGTCGCTGGCGGCTTTCATGACGGCGACCGTTGCGGGGATGCTCCTGTGACCTCCCAACGTTTCCCCTTGGATGAAGCGGTGGCTGCCGTGAAGGAGCGGATCCCCGTTTCCCCGGAGGTCTTCGTTGTTCTGGGGTCGGGAATGAGCGGGTTGGCTGGGGGTTTCCGGGACGGGGTCTCCATCCCGTTCCAAGAGGTCCCCGGGTTCCCGGAGCCCACGGTCTCGGGCCACGCCGGCCGCCTGGTCTTCGGTTCCGTTGAAGGGAGGCCGGTGCTCCTCCAGGCCGGGAGATTCCACTTTTATGAGGGGCACGATCCCGAAGTGATCGTTGCTCCCGTACGCATGGCGGCGGGCCTGGGGGCAAAGACCGTACTTCTCACCAATGCCGCCGGGAGCGTCTCCCCGAATCTGGCACCCGGGTCCATTCTCCTCATAAACGACCACATCAACCTCATGGCCAGGAGTCCCCTCGCTGGTCCAGTGTTGGAAGGGGAGGAACGGTTCCCGGACATGAGCGCCCCCTACGATCCAAGTCTGCAAACGCTGGCCAGGGAGTCGGCGAGGGACCTCGGGATTTCATTGCCTGAGGGTGTTTATGCCGCTGTCCTGGGGCCGAGCTACGAGACTCCGGCGGAGATTCGGTTTCTCAGAGGGGCCGGAGCCGATGCGGTGGGGATGTCCACGGTGCCCGAGGCCATCGCGGCCAGGGCTCTGGGGTTGAAGGTCCTGGCCTTCTCCCTCATCACCAACCAGGCTGCGGGCTTATCCGAAGATCCCTTGAATCACGACGAGGTCCTGGAGATGGGCCAGGCGACCGGGGGCCAGCTGGAAAAGCTGGTACGGTCCGTCCTCGGAAGGATCGATACCTGATCGGACCTTTTGGCTTGCGGCCTGCTAGGGAAGGTCTGGGCCCGGGATGATCGTTGTTCCCGCGAAGTGGTTCACTGGGCCGTTCCCCTTCCCGAGGCCCGGCGCAGCGCGTATGGCCTTCGCGACGAAGTCCACAGCTTGATCTGCGGCGTCGGCCATGGAGGCTCCCAAGGCCAGGCACGCCGCGGCGGCGGCCGACAGGGTACAGCCGGTTCCGTGGGTATGCCGGGTGGGTAGCTTCGGTCGTTGCCAGGTGGTCTCCCGATTTCCATCCCAAAAAAGGTCCACAACCTCTCCTCCCTCGAGGTGGCCGCCCTTGACCAAAGCAGCTCCCGCCCCCATCTCCACCAGAGCCGCCGCAGCCGCCCTCATTCCGTCGAGAGTTTCCACGGGGAGGCCGGTCAGGATCCTGGCCTCGTGAAGGTTCGGGGTGACCAGCGAGGCGAGGGGAACAAGTTGAGTGCGGAGGGCAGATTCTGCGTCCTCCTCCAGTAGGCGGTCGCCGCTGGTGGCGACCATGACCGGATCCAGCACATAGCTGCCGAGCCCATGTTCAGAAATCCCCTGGGCCACCGTCTCGACCAGCTCGGCTGTAGCCAGCATCCCGGTTTTTACACCTTTCGGCTCCAGGTCGATGGCCACGGACCGTATTTGAGACCGGACGATGTCGATGGGGATCGGGTGGATCGCCTGGACCCCCAGGGTGTTCTGAGCGGTGACGGCGGTGAGGGCTGATGTGCCGAACACTCCGAAAGCATGGAAGGTCTTAAGGTCAGCCTGGATTCCCGCGCCACCTCCGCTGTCTGAGCCGGCAATGGTGAGGGCTACTGAGAGGCTCCGTTCGGGCATGGTCGTTCTCAGGGTCGTCAGGGAATTGATGGTGGGCCCCAGGGGAACCGCGGTACCGTGAAGTATAGAAAAGGGGAGGTCCGAAAATCCATGGCACTCAGTAAGGAGAGGACAAAACTCCTCAGTCGGCTTAACAACCCTCGCCTACGCCTCAAGGAGCGGAAGTTCTTGGTGGAGGGGGTCAGGGGCTGTCGGGAATTCCTACAGGGCGCCCCTCGTTCGGAGATCCGGTTTGCTCTGGTATCTCCAGGCCTTAGCCGAACGGAGCCGGGACGCCGGATATCGGCCCTCATGTCCGGATCCGGTATCCCTGTGGAGGAGGTGTCCGACGAGGAAATGAAGGGTGTTTCTCAGACGGAACAATCTCAGGGCGTACTCTTTGTGGTCGATGAGCCGTCGGAAACGCTGGAGGTTCTGGACGGGGTTGGAGGGCTGAGGGTCCTTCTGCTGGATGGGATCCAGGACCCAGGGAACGTCGGGACCCTCATTCGGGCTGCAAGGGCTTTTGGGCTTAACGCTGTCCTTTCACTGGACGGCACCGTTGACCCGTATAATCCCAAAGCGGTCCGGGCTTCCGCCGGTGCCCTGGCCCATTTGCCTGTGTTTCGGATCCCCTGGGCCGCAGCCCATGCCTGGTTGGATGAGGGGGGGATCCCTCTCCTTGTGGCGGAAGCTGGGGGCCCCGATGCCAGGGGTGTCGAGATCCCTTCGGCGTGGGCGCTCCTGGTCGGGAACGAAGGGGTTGGACCGCGGCCCGAAGTTATCGCCGCTGCGAGAAATAAGTTGGGAATCCCAATGGAAGCCGGAGTGGAATCATTGAATGCGGGTGTGGCCGGCGCCATACTACTGTTTGCTCTCACCCCGCCCACTGGCTGAAACAGGGAGATCTGATGGGGGCCCCTTTCGAGGATACCTGGTTGATCTCGGGGATCGCCGGCCTGGTCGGCCTCCTGCTCGGCTCATTCCTGAACGTTTGCACGCTCCGGTGGCCGACGGACCAGTCGGTCGTCAGACCTCCGTCTCACTGCCCCGGGTGCGGAACAGAGATTCACTGGTACGACAACGTTCCCGTCCTCAGCTATCTCATTCTCCGAGGAAGGTGCCGATCATGTGGGGCGGGGATTTCCCCCCAGTACCCTATGGTCGAATTGGCTACGGGGCTGATCTGGGCCGGGTCGTTTATGCAGTACGGCCTTTCCGTGGAAGGGCTCCGGGGGGCCCTTTTCCTGACCATCCTGTTGGGGATCGCCATTACCGACGCCCGGTTCTACATCATCCCGGATCAGTTTTCTCTCGGAGGGGCCGCTCTGGGCCTGATCCTGGCACCGTTCCCGGGGGGCCTGTCCCCTTTTGAGTCCTTCCTGGGAGCGGTCGTGGGCTTTGGGGTGCTCCTGCTCGTGGCAAAGGTAGGGACTTGGCTCTTCAAGAAGGACGCCATGGGCGGTGGTGACTTGAAGATGATGGCGATGGTGGGGGCTTTCCTCGGCGTATCAGGGGTGTTCTTGACCCTTTTCCTGGGTGCGCTTCTCGGGTCGGTCGTCTTCGGCCCCATCGCCTGGAAGACGGGGAAGCTGGTCCCGTTCGGAATCTTCCTGGCGGTTGGGGGGGCCGTGACCTACGGCTGGGGTCAGCGCCTTATCGAGTGGTACTCGGTGACGTTCCTGGGGATTACCTGATCGGTCCCTTTTTCCAAATGGGCGCCACTACCGGGGTTCCTCGTCCAACCCCTGGGCCAGGTAGGACCTGGATTTCTCCACATAGTGGGCCGCGCTCCTCCTGACGAAACGGGCCGCTGAGCCCTCCAAGGTCTTTCTCACTTTCCCGGGTGCTCCAGCGAAGAGGCTTCCCGGTGGCACCTGGGTTTTTTCCAACACCACGCTGTTCGCTGCCACGAGGGATCCTTCACCGATCCTGGCCTCCTGAAGGATCACGGCGTTGATGCCGATCACACACCCGTCTTCGATGGTGCAACTCTCGAATTTGGCGCCGTGGCCGATGGTGACGTCGGCCCCAACGAGGGTGGGCTGCCAATCGCCCACATGAATCACACAGTTGTCCTGGACGTTACTTCTGGGGCCGATGTGGATCCCGTGGTTAGGATCATCCCCTCGAAGGACCACGCCGAACCAAACCGACGCCTCCGTTTCCACCGTGACATTCCCGATGAGTACAGCCGTCGGGGCTAGAAAAACATCTGGGGCAACCTTCGGGGTCTTTCCGTTAAAGGGGAGGATCAACGCCACGCTCAGGAGTCCTCCAGGGGCCCCGGGGAAAGGAGCTTTCGGACCCGGGCTCGAAGCACCTGAGTCTCCGTCGCATCCACGACATCGATTCTCACCCCCTGGCTTTCCAGGCTCTCACCTCGCTCCGGCACGTAGCCCAATTCCTCGATGATGAAGCCGTTCAGGGACCTGTGTTCCAGCTGCGGCAAGGAGACGTTGAAGGCGTAGTTGATCTCCCTGAGGTCCAACGCTCCGTCCGCTATCACCTCGTTTCGGGAAATCCTTATGAGCGGTTCTTCCGGGAGGTCGGTCTCATCGACGATCTCACCCACCAGCTCCTCCAGTACGTCTTCCAGGGTCACGAGCCCGTCGGTGCCACCGAACTCGTCTGCCACGATCCCCATGTGGATTCGGCGGGCCTGGAAATCTTTCAGGAGCTTTGTGAGTGGGAGAGATCGGGGAACAAAGAACGGCTCTCGGGAAAGGCTCTTCAGGGTCGCGTCACCGCGGCCCGAGATCACGTTCTGGTAGACCTCCCGGACGTGGAGAATCCCCGTGACGTCATCCACTGACTCTCCGTAAACAGGGACCCTGGAGAACGGGACTCCCTCCAGCTCGCCCACGATCTCCTGGAGCATCAGAGAATCCTGCCAGGCGAAAATGGCCACTCGAGGGGTCATAACGTCCCATGCAGTCAGCTCGTCCAGGCGGAAGGCCCTCTCCACCAGCTCGTGTTCCTCCGTCCCCACCACTCCCTCCCGCTGCCCCAGGGAGGTGATCTCCCGGACCTCCCGTTCTTCCTGAGTGGATCCGCCCTCCCCCCCGGCTCGAGCAAGATACCGTTCGAGGCGGAAAAAGGGTGAGAGGATGGGAGAGAGGAGCTTCTCAATCCGGAGTATCAACGGGGCCACCGCCAGGGCCACGAAGATGGAGCGTCGGGCCGCGATTGACCGAGGAAGGAGTTCTCCCAGGAGGAGGACTCCGAACCCAGCGCTGACCAACCCGATCAGGAGCCCGGGGAGCCCCCATTCCATGGCGCACCAGCCGCTGACCAGGCCAACGGCCAGCAGGCTGAAGAAGGCACCCAGAAAGAGGAGGAGGCCCTGAATGGGGCCTGCCCGGGACCTCAGATCGCTGAGGGCCTTTGCACCTTTGAAGCCTTCTTCCCGTAAGGTCCGAAGCCTGGAGCCGCCCACCGAGAAGATCGCGGTGGAGGAGGTGGAGAAGAATGCAGAGATCAGAATGAGGGCTGCCGTTACCGGAATCACGACCGTCATGGCCGCCTCGCGGTACTTGGCGGTTGATCGGAGCTACTACTGGCTGAGTCTGCGTCCATGGATGGGGCTGAGTTAGCGATGAGGTTCCCATGCGGGAGACGGTGACTGTCCACCTGGACAGCCTCAGGGAGTCCGACGTAACCAAGCCGGACTCGCATATGGAAACATGAGGCGAAAAATCCCATTCAGTCAAGCATTTCAGGACAAAAAGCACCCCCATTTCAGGCAGTTGCGAAAAAAATCACAATTACCTAACTTCGGGCCGCTTTTTTCAGTCGGCCTTGAGGATCTGACGGGATGGCCGGGCAAAAACAGAAGGAATCTCAGCGGCCAGAATTACTGAAAGCCGCAGGTCAGTTTACCGGGTACGGCCTGTCCTGGGCCCTGTCCGTGCTTTTGTTCCTTCTGGGCGGTTGGTGGCTCGACGGGAAAGTGGGCACAGCGCCCCTTTTCATGATTCTCGGGGCGTTTGTGGGGGGTGGGGCCGGGTTTTACAGCCTTTACCGGCACATCGTGCTGGACCCCCGGGGACGAAACAAAGACGTGGAGCCGTGACCAGGTTTTTCAGGTATGGAGGAGTAGCTCTGCTGGTTCTCCTCGTGGCTGTCGCCGGTCTCTGGCCTTGGCTTTCGCCTCCCGCCAGAACCGGTGTTTTGCTGGCTGCGGTGATTGCCTATCCGATCCAAATGCTGGCCTTCTTTTTGCTGGTCAGGTACTGGGAAGACAGGAAGCGGTTTCTCCTGGTTTGGGTTGGAGGGACCGTGGTACGGATGGGGGTCATTTTGGGGGCGGCTCTCTGGTTGACGAGAGGCAGAGGTTTCCCCCCGGCCCCGACACTTTTGAGCTTGGCCGGGTTTTTCTTTGGACTCCTCCTGCTGGAGCCTCTTTTCCTGAGGCCCCGGGGGGCTGAGACCACCGAGATCATATGACGACCTTTTTGAGGGTCCTTCAGGAAGTTGGGGAGCACGGGGCGGAGGCGGTGGAGCACGGGGCGGAAGCTGTCCAGCACGGTGCAGAACAGGCGGCGGCGGGAGGCACACCGGACATCGGCGGGATGCTCATGCATCACCTGGCCGATGCCAATTACCTCGAACTCCCATTCTTCGGTCATGTGGATCTTCCCCACTGGGAACCGATCCACCTGGGTGGGCTCACCATCGACTTCTCTCCCACCAAACACGTGGTCTTTATGCTGTTGGCTGCGCTGATCATCTGCGTCGTCTTCCTGACCATGGCCCGGGCGATGAAGGGGAAGTACGCCGGGAGAGCCCCCAGTGGGATGAGCAATGCCCTCGAGGCCATCATCATCTATTTCCGCGATGAGATTGTCCGGAGGAACATCGGGCATGGGGCCGATGTCTACACCCCGTTTGTCCTCACCCTGTTTTTCTTCATCCTCACCATGAACCTCCTTGGCCTGGTGCCTTGGGGTGCCTCCCCCACGGGGAACATAATGGTGACGGGGGCTCTTGCGGTCTGCAGTCTGATCGCCATTGAGGTCAGTGGCTTTGTCGCTCTTGGCCCCGCCGGCTACGCGAAGACCATCTTCTACGCACCGAAGGGCATGGGTACCGTGGGAACGGCCATCATGCTGGTGATCATGACCCCCGTGGAGTTGGTCGGGAAGATCGCCAAGCCCTTCGCACTGATGGTTCGGCTGTTTGCAAATATGACGGCGGGTCACACCGTCATTCTCGCCCTCATCGGCCTGATCTTTGTCTTCGGGAATATGACGATCGGACGATGGGGTGTGGCTGTGGGGTCCGTTGGGATGTCCGTGGCAATGATGATGTTGGAAATCTTTGTGGCGTTCTTGCAGGCGTACATCTTCGCCATGCTGACGTCGGTCTTTATTGGCCTGATCCGGCACGCTCACTAGAGAGCCGGACCGGCCTTTTATCGAGTTTGAGCAGTTCGTGTAACCCTTAATAGACGAGACGAAATACCATGCTGCACGCTTTCTTCACAGCCGTTCAGGACATGAGCGCGATCACTGACCAGGACCTGGCTGTCAAGGCGATCTCTCAGTACTGGGGCCTTCTGGGTGCCGGTTTGGGCGTGGGCCTCACCGTGATCGGGACAGGCCTCGGAATCGGCAAGATTGGCGAGAACGTCACAGCGGGGATCGCCCGTCAGCCTGAAGCCGCTGCCGCCATCCAGACCGCCGGGATCATTCTGGCCGCTCTCATCGAGGGCGTTGCGCTCTTCGGATTGGTGATTGGGCTGCTCTTCAAGCTCATGTAGCATACCGGAGCTTCGGCCCCGGAGGTGCTCCCGGGTACATCTGCTCCCGCGCCCGTGAGGCGTGGGTGTGAGGTCCAAGGAAGATGGAGCCGGGGGAAAACCAGCCTCTACGGTGTCCCTGATTTCCGGGATTTGAGACAATGAGACTTAGACTGAGCATGTTGGCACTACCCGCCGTCCTCCTTTCTACGCCCATGGCCCTCGTGGCCCAAGGGCATGGGGAAGAGGGGGGTGGAGGCCTCTTCGACATCAATGTGGGACTGATCATCTGGACGATCATCATCTTCCTGTCAGTCCTCACCGTTCTCTGGCGCTTCGCGTTCGGACCCATCCTGGCTGCGGTGAACGCCCGGGAAGAGGGGATCAACAATGCGCTAGAGGATGCCAAAACCCGCCAGGCGGAAGCTGAGAAGCTGCTGGAGGAGCACAAGCAGCAGCTGACCGATGCCCGTCGGCAGGCCCAAGAAATTGTGGCCGAAGGCCGCGAGGCAGGTGGTCGCCTACAGAAGGAGATCGAGGGTAAGGCTCGCGAGGAGGGCGAAGCCATCCTCGCCCGGGCCCGGGCAGAAATCGCGCGGGAGAAGGACGCCGCCGTCGATGCCCTGCGGCAGGAAGCCGTGGATCTCGCCCTGGCAGCCGCCTCGAAGCTGCTCCACGAGAAGCTCGATGGTGAGCAGGACCGGAAACTGGTCATGGACTATGTGGACGGTGTGTCCACCCCGAGCTCCGGAGCTGAGGCGTGACGAACGAAACCATCGCCAGGAATTACGCTTCGACACTGTTCGATCTGGCTCAACGCCATGACGGATTGGAGGCGTTTGCCGGAGGGATGGATGTCGTTGTGGAATTGTTGGATAAGAACCCTAACTTCAAGCTCTTTCTAGAGACACCGCGGGTTGCGGACAAAGACAAGAAAGAGCTCTTGAAGAAGGTCTTCGCCCCGGTGCTTCCGAGGCCCCTCCTGAACTTCATTCAGGTCACGGTGGACAAACGGCGGCAGCGCCTCCTGGGCACCATCGGTGAAGAATTCCACGCCCTCCTCGATGAACACCTGGGCCGTGCGCACGTCACAGTGACGCTGGCTCGGAGCCTGGATGAGCAGGCCATGGAGGACCTGTCGGGGAAGCTGTCCGCTCTCCTAGGGAAAGAAGCCATCCCCCATGTAAGGGTGAACCCGGCGATCCTGGGGGGCGTTCAATTGAAGACCGGAGACACCGTGTACGACGGTACGCTCCGGAGAAGGATCAAACAGTTACGAAAGCAGTTGGTGTCTGCCGAGCTTCCGGACGGCGCGTAGGAGTAGTGGGTGTCCGAGATTCGGGAAGACGGCGAGACCAAAATCAACTTTTTTGAGGACCGAATAGGAAATGGCCAACGAGTCCCAGCTTCGACCCAGTGAAATCAAGGACGTCCTCCTTTCGGAGATCGAGAACTACGAGGAGGAGCTCCATGCCGAGGAGGTAGGGGAGGTCCTGGAGGTAAAGGACGGGGTCGCCCGCATCTATGGCCTTACGAAGGCGATGGCCAGCGAGATGTTGGAGATCACCTCCGCAGAGACGGGGGAATCCCAAACAGCCCTGGCCCTGAACCTTGAAGAGGATAACATCGGGGCGGTGATCCTAGGTGAGTGGACCCATCTCCAGGAAGGGGATCAGGTTCGCCTCACCGGGAAGGTCCTCTCCGTGCCCACGGGCTCCGGATATCTCGGGCGGGTTGTGGATCCCCTCGGGAATCCGCAGGACGGCCTTGGCCCCATCGATCCCATCGAGGGGTCCCGCCAGATCGACGTGGTGGCTCCCGGGATCGTCCTGAGGCAGCCGGTGAAGGAGCCTCTTCAGACCGGGTTGAAGCCCATCGACTCCATGATCCCCATCGGTCGGGGACAGCGTGAGCTCATCATCGGGGACCGGGGTACCGGGAAGTCCGCCATCGCAATCGACACCATCATCAACCAGAAAGACACCGACGTCATCTGCATCTACTGCTCCATCGGGCAGAGGGCCGGTAAGGTGGCCAGCGTGGTGGAGACCCTGAAAGAACACGGGGCCATGGACTACACCATCGTGGTGGCGTCCAACGCTTCCGACCCGGCTCCCATGCAGTACATCGCCCCGTATTCGGCTTGTGCCATGGCCGAGCACTTCATGTGGGAAGGCAAGCACACGCTGGTCATTTACGACGACCTGACGAAGCAGGCCCAATCCTACAGGCAGATCTCCCTGGTCCTCCGGCGGCCCCCGGGTCGTGAGGCCTTCCCTGGAGACGTCTTCTATCTCCACAGCCGGCTTCTGGAGCGGGCTGCAAAGCTCTCCGACGAGCAAGGTGGTGGATCGTTGACGGCTCTACCGGTGATCGAAACCCAGGGCGGAGACGTGTCGGCCTACATCCCGACGAACGTGATCTCCATCACCGACGGGCAGATCTTCCTGGAGCCGGACCTCTTCTATTCCGGCGTGCGGCCGGCGGTGAACGTGGGGATCTCGGTATCCCGGGTTGGAGGGAACGCCCAGATCAAGGCCATGAAGCAGGTGGCAGGGCGGCTCCGTCTGGACCTGGCCCAGTACCGCGAGATGGAGGCTTTCGCCCAGTTCGCATCCGACCTCGATGCTGCAACCCAAAAGCAGCTGGCCCGGGGTGAGCGGACGGTGGAGATCCTCAACCAGGGGCAGTATATGCCCATGTCGGTTGAGCATCAGGTGGCGGTGATCTACGCGGTTACCAACGGATACCTGGACGAGCTGGAAGTGAGTCAGATCAAATCCTGGGAGAACGGGTTCCACCAGTTCCTGGATGAACAGTGTTCCGATTTCCTGGCGGAGCTGGCCGAGGAGAAAGCCCTCTCTGATGAGCTGACTGCGAAGCTGGTGAAGGCTATCGAGGATTACACGGCAGATTTCGCTGCACAATGAGGAAACCCGGAGCCGAGGGGGACCTGGAACCGGTCGCCCGACGGCTTCCAGACTGGGATAACGGGTAGTGCAAAACGCCAAAGAGGTTAAACGACGGATCAAGTCCGTCGAAAACACACGGCAGATCACCAAGACCATGGAGATGGTGGCCACTTCCAAGCTGAAGAAGGCCACCGACCGGGTCCGGGCTGCCGAACCGTACAGTGACGCGCTGGACGTCGTTGTTCGCAGCCTCTATGCGCCGGAGTTCGCGGAGCGGTTTCCCGTGCTTCGGCAGCCGGAGAAGGTAACGAACACGGCGGTCGTGCTAATGACGGCGAACCGTGGGTTGTGCGGTGGGTTCAATGCGAACCTCATCAGAGAAGCACGGCTCCTTCGTGAATCTCTGATGGAAAAGGGATTGAACCCCGAGCTCCACTGCGTCGGTCGGAAGGGCATCGCATTCTTCCGGTTCCGCGGTGTTGAGCTAAGCAGCCAGAATACTGAGGTGGGGGACATTCCCACCGTGGAGGACGCCGATTTCATCGCCTCCCCTCTCCTCTCTCGATTCGAGGCCGGGGAGCTGGATCAGGTCCTCCTGGTGAGCGCCGAGTTCCGTTCGGCCCTTTCTACTCCACCCAAGGTAACGGAACTCCTGCCGATCCGCCCGCCAGAAGGGGCTGTCTCGGCAGATTCCTACATCCTCTCTCCCGGTGCTGACGTGATCCTGAATCGGCTGCTGCCGACCTATGTCAGGAACACCGTTTACAAAGCACTGGTTGAGAACGGGGCGGCAGAGCAAGGTGCTCGCCGGACCGCCATGAAGAACGCGACCGATAACGCCGGGGACATGCTGGAAACCCTTACCCGGAACTATAACCGGGCCCGCCAGGCCCAGATCACCCAGGAGATTTCCGAGATCGTCGGAGGCGCCGAGGGACTGGCCTGAGGCCACGTCCAAGGCTCCAGTTCCACGGTCCTCGCCGACCGGAGAAGGAAGAACATGGCTGAGCAGAA
>JANQDZ010000082.1 GCA_028278645.1 Longimicrobiales bacterium
ATTCCGCCTCCTCTGTGGCCCGAAAGGGGCCTTCGGCCCAGCCCTAAATCCTGCCCTATAACGCTAGTCTAGGTGGACTCGTTTTCGGGGAGAAGACCACCGGTGCGGTTTCCGCGATGGCGTCTAACGTTCAGTAGTTGCCGGCGCGGTCTGTGTGCCGCGCTCCCCGCAGCGAATCCCACGAGGGAAGGCGGCAACTTGCTTGTTATAAGATGTCGGCTTCCCAGGGCTCGAACGTGCCACGCCGGAAGGAGCGTTCCCAGCTAGGGAACCACTGTATCTATGGGTCGTTGACGACCCTGCCCCCCGGACACCGTGTAAACACTCCTTCGATGATCTCTGACGGGTTCCCCAGGGATTCGGACTCTAGAGCCTCCTGGGCACCAACCGTGAACCGTTCGGCTTCTCCGCTTTCGAATCGGTTTGCGATCCACGCCCAATCTCGGTCGAGGCTGATCACAATCAGAGTGCCGGGCGCGATTGATCCACCAGGGTTTCGGAACGGCGGGCCTGACGCCAGCGACCCTCGGGCATCCGTATATCCCAATAAATTCCCCTCTTCGTCGAGCCTGACCGTGACCCTGCGCTCCTGCCCGAATCTCCCCGCCCAAACCATCGATACGAGAGCCGCTGCCGGATCGCTCGGGCTCGGGGATATCTCGGCACACCTACCGCCAAGCCACGGTGTCTGGCCGAGGGGGTGGGCGATGGTGACAGAGTCCAGGCTCGTCTCGGGCGCCGGCATCCTCAGGATCTCCTTCATGGGCGGAGTGAATTCCTCCCGGGCTGCGGTGGAGTCCTTGATGGGTGGAGTGGGCCTCTTTACGACCGGCGGGAACCCAAAACACGCTCCTCGACCTTCAAGCGACCTTGCGAAATAATCGTCCCAACATTCCGGGTTTATCCAACCGTCAGAATGGGCGACCGTGAGGGATGACCCGAGATCGCAGCTTCCCTCATCACAATCCACCCTATACCTCACGGACCAGGAAGCGTTATTCAGCATCCCCTCCGACCTCGTGAAGCTCCAAATGGTCGCATAGGTCTCAAGGCCGTCATCCCCCTCCCTGATGCCGCCAGGCGATAAGAGGGCAACGCCTGAAACGGGGATACCCGGTTCTCGGAAATACTCAAAGCCTGCGTCTTGAAGTGCCTCGAACGCCAGGACCGTCAGGTGCCTCACCTGGTATTCTGGTCGCGGATCGAGATAGACGGTGGATTCCGGTGCGATTTCATTCACTACCGCATGGGCAGCCTGTAGCAGAATCGCCACCGAGTCGGCCTGGGATTGAGCATTTGCGGCAATTGGGGCAACCGAAAAAGCCAAAGCCGAAAATGCCGATGCGATCACGAGTCTAGGCTTCACAACACTCCAGCCCATCTGGCATTTTGGGGTCCTCTCTCTTCTCCAGCCCGGTACTCCCAACCGTTGGGTTCCCGCCGGTTTCATATACCCAACCATTCGGTTCAAGATCGGAGCCGGGCTTCCGAAAGCCAACGAGATTCCGAAAGGACTGGCCCGGCGAGATCCCGGACGGCCGCGCCGGTGTTCCCCGATAGGCGGTTAGGTTCCACCCCTATCTGAGGCGCGAGCTTGAACCGGGCGTTACAGGTTTTCGCTGCCGTGTTGGGCTTACCGGTCCTCACTCCCAGCGATGGGCATTTCTAAGGGAGTCCACCTGGCCCCCTTTGGATAGAGTGTCTGCGTACCTGGTAGGCTCCATACTGGTCGGTGGTGATGCCAAGGATATGGTCGGTACCGATCTCCTTGATCTCCAAGTCTGGAGGAGTCAGAACGGAACCGAGGAGAGTTCCGTCCGAGGTAAACACCACCCACCGTGCCGGCTCCTTCTGGACCGAGAGTCCCTTCCCCTGAGCGAATCCCCGGACGCCCTTTCCAGGGATCTCGAACAACTCGACCCAGATATTCCCGAGCGGGTCCACCCGAAGATCCTGAATCGCGGGAAGAGAATCCGGTGACGGCAAACCGTTCAGGTAGTCACGGTACTCCCTCTGTATTTCCGGAGGCTCATCTCCATCATAGGTCGGCACTACGATCCCTATATGCTCCTGGCGGTGTTCCGGCGTGAGCGGAGACAGCGGAGTAAGAAGCCGGATGGACCTTCGAAGGCGCGTGGACCGGTCCTCGTGATGGGAACCAGCCGGCGAAGCCTCGAAGACGTTGACCAGGTATCGGTCCCCTGGAGTCCAGTAGACCTGCATCCCATTCGCGCGAGGGGGAGGAGGCTCGGCATCCAAAAGAATCATACCCCATTTGCGGTCAGATAGGGGCTGGTGCTCAAACGATCCCACTTTCACCACATCGATGGTGTCCATGAGGTGGCCGTTGGGGTCGGCTCTCACCAAGGCTGCGAGTCCCGGAACCACCCCGTCTTCGGATCGGTCCAACCGAATCTGCGTTCCGCCCAACAGGGCGAAGGAACCATCCGCCAGGGAGGTTTGGTCCATGTCCATGAACTGGGTGACCCAAACCACGCTGTCTGTTTTTTCCCCACTGCCAGGCACTCTGAGGTCCAGATTCCGGCCGAACTCTGCCTGGTCATCCAGTATGAGGAGCCGGTAGTGAATCGTTCCGCCTCGGCCCTGCATGGTCGTGAGGATGAGCGAATCCCCCTTATAACCGGACAGGTAGTTAAAGCTCCGTGCCTCACCAGGACCCTCGCCCTCCCGTTCCAGCGTACGGAGGTGGATTCCATCCCTGTCATAGTAGCGGAGTGTTGCATCGAACTCGGCCACCACTGTTCCCCCGTTCCCCGTTGTCGCCGTCCCCTGGACCGCATACAACTCGTAGTCAGGATCCCCAGTTGTCACACCAATGCTGACCGCCGGGTTTTCCTCTATTTGCCAGACCTCAGGCGGCGGCCAGGTGGTTGGCTGAATCTCAACGATTTCCACGCCGGCGCTGTCTCTTCGCGCAACGGATGAGCCACCTCCCCCTTCCTCTCGACATCCCAAGAGGAGTACCTGGACCGCGAGAAGGGAGGCGAAGCCTCCCCGGCGGCACGATGCTCCACTGGAGAACCGATGCATGGCATTCATGTGGCCTCCCTCCACAGCAGGCGAACCACTCACCCAATGGTCGATCAGCGATGACTTGCACCGTTCAGAGGCCTCCGAACCGGCCCGAACTCTTCTGCTGGAATCCTCCGCTTTTCGTAACCAGGCTACTCAGTTCTGTTCCTCACTCTGCCCCTAGCCGGTTGCTTCGAAGGCCGGCGCAGGCGGCCGAAGCCGGAGGCCTTTTTGTTATACGGCGTTCAGTGATCCTTTGGTTTTTCGATTCGGTGCAATACCACATATGGCACATCGAACTCGTCCCGCTGAACCCCGAGAACGTAGTCGGACCCAATCTCATGTACCTGAGTCTCCCCCGGCATGTGCACCTCTCCCAGCCACCTGCCCTCCGGGTCGAACACAGTCCACCTGGGGACCCTCCGGCTCCGGTCCCAGTCCCAACCCGGGCTGAGGAGTTCTTCGGCGGACGGGTAGCCTTGAACCCAAAGATGTCCATCGCGGCCTATGACAAGGCCTCCGAAGAGGGGCATTGAATCAGCGAACGTCATTTCGTCCAACCGAGCCTTTCGGACCTCCTCCAACCTCGCCCTCACCTCAGGCGGGGCGCTTAACGGCATGTCTCGTTCCATGTCTTGGGCGGCTCGGTCTCGCACATAGTCCTTCAGTCTTTCCGGGGTGACCTCTTGGGGAACAGGAATGCGGATGATCCTATCCACGCCTCCTACGCTGATGTGCTGAAACGAATAGGCATTCGAGAATCCATACCAAACCCCGGTCGGACCAACGTGGAGATGCCCGGCGGCTCCAAAGGTCACCGGACCCAGGCCCTCGCCCTTGTTGTTCGCCTCAAAAGCGGTCAGGCGAGCGAATTCCCCGATGTGGTTTCCGTCGGGGTCGAAGAGGTGGAATTGACGTTCAACATTGCTTCGGCCAGGAGGCAGATCGGATGTCTGAGGAGAGTGGGATACAATGAATGAGGCATCGGATAGAATTCCAGATACGAAGATGCCGGCCAGGCCGTTCCAGACCAATGGCGGGGTTCGCACCGTGCGCCCGACACTTCCGCCTGGGCCAAAGACGACCAACTTCGATCCTTGCCAGTCGGTCGCCACAATGGAATCACCATGGATCACTTCGATCCCGGTCAAGCTCATGAACTCTCCGGGACCCTCGCCCGGTCCGCCCTCGGCAAACAGAAACCGTCCCAGCGGATCGAACACGCGGATTTCCTGGGAAATGCCCTCCGCCACCGCGATCCTGCCATCGCCGAGGCACGTCACCCCCATTATCCGACCCAGATCAGTGCCGGGCTCCTCGCCATCCCTGCTCCCGATAACCAAGGATGGTTCTGTGGAAATCTGCCACGCTGTTTCCTCAGTCCATGCAGGTGCGGAGCTTTCAGCAATGAGAACCCCAAGACTGTCCTGGACCGAGAAGCCCAGCTGTTGGTCCTCCACAGGGCCATCGGATGCACAGCCAATGGTCAGCACCGCCCAGGGTACAAAACCAAGCCTTTGACGGCCCCTAGTCATCCTGCCTCCTGGTACCTTGTTTTGAATGCCGGATAACGTTCAGAGGCCTCCGAACCGGCCCGAACCTCGAAAGCCCCCAGGAATGGGCCTCTCTCAAGCCTGAGTTGGGGCCCCTCCTGATCCTAGCCGACCAGAGCGATTAGCCGGGGAGAACAAGAGGTGGCGGATCCTCTCCCCGCAGGAGGCGGAGGGCATACTTGGCTAGGTTCGCTACCACCCAACCCGCCGCCGTCGAGTTCGCTACGACGTATGCTCCGTCCCGGGTCGCCGGATCACCCATCATCATGGTGTGGTAGCCCGTGAAGATCCCGTTCTTCGACACCACAGTGCGACCGTCCACCTGACCGATGTTGAATCCCAACCCAGCCCCGTCGCTCTCGAATTGCGGTCGGATTAGCTCTTCGGCTGACGATTCGGTGAGAATCCTGTGGCCGCGGTAGATCCCTCCGTTCAGCACCGCCGCGAGAAAAGCCGCCATGTCTTTTGGCCTAAGGTAAGCCTCCCCGGCCGGGAACACGTTGGTGCGTATCTGTTTGATCGCCACCGCATTCCCATGCTCCACTCCATATGGGAGAGCCATTCTCTCGACCACTTCCGGTTGTGGGCGGGTGGGCGCGGAGATCTCTACGCCCAAGGGTGAGAAGACCTGGGTTGAGAGGTATTCGTCCAGGGACATGCCCGAGAAGCGTTCGATGATTAGGCCAGCGGCTGCGTAGCAAACGTTGCAGTACTGGTATTCGACACCGGGCTCTCCAACTCGGTGGGTTTCGAGGAGCGTCTCCTCAAGAGTCTTCAATGTGTCCCGCTCCCATAAAGAGACCACGTCCACGGGACCATCAAGGCCGGAGTAGTGGGAAAGGAGGTGTCGCAGGTTCACGGCATCCGCTTCGGGGACCGCCAAATCAGATCCAACCAAAGAGTTGAGCGAATCCTCAAGGGAAAGATGACCGGCATCCACCAGCTGCATGATGGCGGCTGCGAGGACCGGCTTGAGAGTGGAGCCGGTGCTGAAGTAGGTGTCTTCCGTGGCGGCAACAGATCCGGTTTGACTCGCCAGGCCAAAAGCATCGGCCCATACGACTTCGCCGTTCTTCACCAAGGCAATCGAGATGGCCGGGATACCCGTTTCGGCAAGGATCCGTTCTGTCTCTACCTCAAGCCTCGCCGCAGCCACCGCAGCTGGTTGGGGTTCCCTTTGGCATCTAGTCGTGGAAAGGGACCCGGCCAGGATTCCAACTGAAGCCAGCAGCACCGACCGTGTAGGCTTTGAAGCAAGTTTCAACACAAGCTCCCGTTCTCTTCTTCCCATTCCAATGGCTCCCGGATTGTCGTCCCGACGCGTAGATCTTCCAAATGGCCCGCGTCCCTCGGAGCAACCTGGTACCCAGAAGATGCCGGCTAACGTTCGCCGCCTCCGAACCGGCCCCCACCGGATTCAATTCCAGGGCTAAAGCCCTTCGAGACTACCCCATTGCTTCTAGGCTCCGTCAGCCCGTGGCCGGTTGGGACGAAGGCCGCCGCAGGCGGCCGAAGCCGCAGGCCCATTCGTTAGACAGCGTTGTCACCCGCACGCTCACGCATCCCTCAGCCCGGAACCAACGCTAGGCATGCCCCCACCGGATCGCGAATCACGGCGTACGCGAACTCTCCGTCGCTCCCCTTCCTCGCCTCGATAACCTCACCACCGTTCTCCTTCACCCGGGCAAGGCTCTGGGCCAGGTCTCCAACGGGCAGGCAGATCATCCAAACGGGCGGAAGGCCTTGGTTCACCCCGCGCGCGTGGCAAACGCCTGCCACCGCACCTCCATCGGACGCACACATGGCGTAGTCAGAGTACCTCCCGCCGGTATCCTCCATCTCGACTTCCTGCGCGGACCAGCCCACAACCTCTTGGTAGAAGTCCCGAGTTGCGGATGCGTCGGAGACCGTGAGATCGAGCCAAGAGATCCGTCCCACGGCCTCAGACGATGAACCTCCCGTAATCGGCGGCGTCTGCGGAAGCACGATAGGGATGATCCCAAAGGCGGCCCCATTCGGGTCAAGTAGCACAGCCCACTCGTCCTTCTGGTGCATGAGTTCGCGCCCACCCCGAACTAGAGCACGCTCAGCACTGGCATCGACATCGACGACCTGGATGTGCGGCATCCATTGGAGTGGGAGGTCAGCGTACTCCGGGATTCGCTCCCCGAGCCCAATGATCGGCATGCCCATGTTGTTCATTAGATCCTCGCGCCACAGAGGATTCTCTCCTGTGGCGAGGATGCG
>JANQDZ010000007.1 GCA_028278645.1 Longimicrobiales bacterium
AACGTTCACCACGAGCACGGTGGCATCGACGGTTCACACGGTTACGGCGACCACGGGTGGTAATACGGGTGTGACGCCGAACATCACGACACAGGCGGGTCCTGCCACGAAGTACTTGGTCACGTCGGATGATTACTCGCCTGTGGCGGGTGCCACGGTGAACATCTCGGCCCAACTGGCGGATCAGTATGACAACCCAGTGGCCACAGAGAACGAATCGGTGGCCTGGACGTTCTCGGGAGCTGGTGGGACGGTCAACTCGACCCCGACGCTGACCAACGTCAGTGGGATCGCCACCACGACGTTCACCACGAGTTCCACGGTCGGGACCGACCATACGGTAACGGCCACCACGGGTGGTAATACGGGTGTGACACCGACGATCACGACGCAGGCAGACTCTCCTGTCCGACCAACCCCCCACCCGACCCGGCCTGATGCCCACTAGACGCCCTTCCCCTATCCTTATGAAGGAGGATCCCGAACCCGAGAGGGGGGGGCGGTTTAAGGAATTGTTGAAACGTCTCCGAAAACAAACGAAGCCCGTCCAGGAAGCCCAACGAATACAGGAGGTGCTGGAAGAGGAGGTAAACCCCCCTCCGGGGATGCCGGCCTCGGCTCCGGCTCCCGCGGCTGATCCAGGACATCGAGCCACCGTCCAGCTCCTGCCGGGCCGGCTCGAGCCCCTTATTCCAGAAGTCATCCAACAAGAGGTCCGCTTCCAGAAGGACAATTCCCCTGGAGAGCAGGAGATCACATTGGGCTGGGAGATGGGCGAACCTCCTCATCACGTCCAGCTTGATCACCCGTCGATCCAACCCCTCCACGCGAAGATGACTTTTCAACAGGGCCGTTGGATGATCGAGAGTCTGGTCCCCGACGATCCGGTGGAGGTCAACGGGACCCCTGTCCCCGCACCGAGCGGCCCATACCTGCTAGCCAGCGGAGATCAGGTCCGCATCGGTGAAGCCCTCTTCCGGTTCCATTTCCCATGAGCACCCCCTTCGGACCCTACCGGAGCGGCCACCATACCCATGAGGGGCCGCGGGACACCAATCAGGACACCGTACTGTCCATCGCCTTATCAGAGGACCGGTGGCTTTTGGCTGTGGCCGACGGTATGGGGGGCCTGGAAGAGGGAGAGCTGGCGAGCAAGACGGCCCTGGGTACCCTCTACAAAAGCCTTCTGGGAGGGGCGGACCTGGTTCCCGCCGTCCAGGAGGCCAACCGGGCTGTCGAGCAGGAAGCTCAGGGCCGGCAAATGGGCACGACCCTGGTGGCCGCCGTAGTCTCTGGCACACGAGCCGAGATCGTGAACGTTGGGGACAGCCGGGCTTATCAGTCCGACCTCTTGGGCCTGATCCAGATCACCCAGGACCACACGATGGCCTATGAGGCGGAGAGGGACGGATCCCTTCCCTTTGGAGGCATCGATGACGAATCCGGGCGCTGGGGATCGGCACTGGCCCGTTATCTTGGGTCCGGGGGAGAGATCCAGGTCGACCGGTTCGGACCCTTGGATCTGCTCGAAGGGGGTTGGTTACTTTTGTGTAGTGACGGTCTTCACGGGGTCCTCTCGGTCGATGACATCGATTCAGTCCTGGTTGAGCATTCTGACCCAGGTGAGGCCGCAGTAGCCTTGGTGGAGGAGGCGTTAGCCAGAAAGACCGGCGACAACGTGTCGGTAGCCTTGTTTCATTGGCCGGACTCCTCCCCGGTCCAGCGGCCATCAGTTCAACGCCGGCCGAGGAGCTCCGGATCCCGTGGGGAGAAGATCCTCATCAGCACGAGAAAAAACCGGTCTTCCCGAAAGGTGCTGAGACTGGCGTTTAGGACCTTCTTGATACTTATTCCCTTGGCAGCTGCCTTGTACTTCCTCCGGGACTGGGCTCTGTCCCTTTAGCCACGACTGATGAAAGATCCCGATCAGCTAAAAGAAGCCATCGAGTCCCTCGGCGGGGAATTCGAGTTGGTGCGTGAGCTCGGTCAAGGCGCCACAGCCGTGGTGTACCTTCTCCGAGACCACGCCCTCGATCGGGATGTGGCGATGAAGATCATCCGGGCAACTTTCGCCGGGGATGACGAGGCCATTGCCCGGCTTCAACGGGAAGCCCGTCTGGTTGCCCAGCTGACCCACCCCAACATCGTCAGTTTGTACAATACCCATCGCCTCTCCGATGGAAGTTTTGCCCTCTTTATGGAGCACGTCCCAGGCCGAAACCTGAAGGAACTCCTCCAGGAAGAGGGGGCATTCCCCGTGCCGAAGGCGCTCAGAGTCCTGCGGGACATCGCCTCCGCTCTGGCATACGCCCATCGACGACGCATCGTACACCGGGATGTAAAGCCCGAAAACATCTATATCGATGAAGAAGTTGGAGCAGCCCGGTTGGCGGACTTCGGCGTGGCACGTCCCTGGGACCAGGACGCACGGCTGACCCTGCCGGGAGCCTCCCTGGGTACACCGGCCTACATGTCTCCCGAGCAGATCGATGGACAGGAGGTGGACGGGCGAAGTGACGTTTACAGCCTGGGTTTGGTGGGCTACGAGATCCTCCTCGGACACCACCCTTGGGAGGGAGAAAACGTCTTCACCATCATCTACCGCCAAAAAAATGATGAGCTCCCGCTGGAATCCCTCGGGCTGGGTGATTATCCGGCGTTGATGACGACCCTGCAAAAAGCCCTCGAGAAGGACCCGGAGAGGAGACTCGAGTCCGCCGTCGCATTCTTGGAATGCCTCTCGGAGGTGGACGGGTCCAAGGTGCCTTTGGCTCCCACCGGCCCGGAGCTCGACGACAGTCTAAAAGCGGAGGATACCCTTTCCCCGGTGGACTGGGATACCGTCGAGGTCACGCCTGAAGCCGGCGGGCCCGTCCCTGTAACCGTCCCGGGCATAGGGGATGAACTGAAGGAAAAGGATGGCCCAGTGCTGGGAGTCAGGCCAACCCCCGTATGGAGGCGCTGGGGGTTGCCTTTGGTGGGAGCTTTGGCTCTGGCCTCCTTCGGAATCAGCAAATGGCAGCCGTGGGACAGGCCGACCGCAGATCCGGGGGCTTTTATCCCCATCACACCTCCTCCGACCGAAACCACGGGACCCGGGAATCAGCCCGAGAGCGAGACCGACGCGGGCACGGCAGGCCTCCACGCTGCCGAAGAGTCGATTCCGCCCGGGACCGTCGGCTCGATTATTCCCCTCCAGGTCAGGGCTATCGACTCAGACGGGGCTCCGATGGTCGATACTCTGGTGTTTTACAGCGTGGCAGAGGGAGACGGGGTTTTGGAGGAGGAAGAGGCCCGGACTGACGTGGATGGTCTCGCAGTAGCCAGCCTCCGGCTTCCCAACCGCCCCGGGAGCGTCATCGTACAAGCTCAAGTGTCCGGCGCCGACACCCTCCAGACTCAGTTCGCCCTGGTTGCTCTGCCGGGGGCTCCCGTGAGGGTGGTATCGATTCAGGGTGACGGCCAAAGCGCCGCCCCGGGTGAAGGCCTCTCCGACGTCTTGAGCGTGAGGGTCCTGGACCAGTTTGGGAACTCCGTCCCCGGAGTGGAAGTGCTGTTCAGCGTCCTACAGGGTGGTGGTAGCGTCGCACCCACATCGAGCCAGACCGATGACCAAGGACGGGCCTTCGCTGGCTGGACCCTAGGAGATGCCGCCGGTGCTCAGCTGGTGGCGGCCAGAGTCCCGGGAGCCGAGGACGCCCTCCTCACCTTTCAAGCCACCGCTGTGGCTGTTGTCCAGGCCGAGCCCGAGCCTCCACCGCCGGAACCGGAAACCCGTGGAACACCGAGAACCGGACCGGTCACGGTGGAGGCAAGAACCTTCACGGTGGGCGCGACCCAGGTCTGCCACCTGGTGGAGGGGATCGCCATCTGCCGGGGGGCAACCGATCGGGGTCAAGGCGGCGACCGGTCCTTGACAGGGCTGATAGCGTTGGTCACCGGGACCTCCCACGCCTGCGGCCTTGATGCGACGGGTGGAGCGTGGTGTTGGGGGGCCAATGAATCCGGGCAGCTTGGAGATGGGACCAGAACGGATAGACGTCCGGCCGGTGGGGTGGATACGGATGCCCGGTTCTCCGTTCTGGCTGGGGGCCGATATCACACCTGCGGTTTGGGTGCCGGTGGGCAGGCGAGCTGTTGGGGTCGAAACCTGAAAGGACAACTGGGAACCGGATCAAGGGATGACGAACGGCGACCCGCCGTCGTTTCGGGGAACCGTTCCTTCCAGGGCCTGGTCGCTGGCTGGGAACACACCTGCGCCTGGGCTTCCGGAGCGGCGCACTGTTGGGGATCCAACTCCCACGGGCAGCTGGGCGACGGCACCCAGGTGGACCGTCTCGCGCCAACCAGGGTCCCGGGCACTCTTACCTCCTTGGTAGCTGGAGCCCGCCACACGTGCGGCATCAGTGGATCGGAGGTTCTCTGTTGGGGGGACAACGGGTCTGGACGCCTAGGTGACGGGACCACTGAAAACCGATCCTCCCCGGTGGCGGTCCAAGGCCTTCCTGGCCCCCCCCGTACCCTGGCGGCCGGGGCTGCCCATACCTGTGCGGTCCTCACCGACAGGTCGGTATACTGCTGGGGCCAAAACCGTTTCGGACAGCTGGGTGACGGAACGACCACGAACCGGGTATCCCCGGTGGCGGTTTCGACAAGCCTCGAGTTCGTGGCGCTCTACGCCGGGGGGGGCGTCACCTGCGGTTTCGCCCGAGACGGGTCGGAGTACTGCTGGGGCCAGAACGACACCGGGCAACTGGGCGACGGGACTCAGACCAACCGATCGGTTCCCACCCGAGTCGGGGGGAATCTCCCCTAAGAAGCCGATCCCGGCCCAGCATCGAGGAACCGGACCAGTCCACCCCACTCCTCATCCAGCCTGAACCCATGAGCCCGCAGGAAGGGCCTCGAGATGAAGTGCGTGTTGATCGTCCTCACACCCAGCGATTTCAGTCGCAAGCTGAAATCCTCCAGAAGTTCGCCACCCAGGCCGTTCCCCCTCAACGCCGCTGAGATGACCAATCCATCCATGTGAGCCACTTCGGGCTCGAGCGTTTTGTAACAGATCCCGCCTACGATCCGATCCTCGCCGTCGATGGCCAGCAGGTATCTGGCCTGATCAGAGAGGCTGAGGGGCATGCCCGAATCCAGATATAGCCGGTAAAGGCGCCCGATCTCCGCTGGATCGATGGGTTCTCTGACCGTAAAAACATCCCCTCGGTCATCGGTGACCTCAGACCTGACGACGACCTTGCCCCTCTCCTGGTCCCCGACAGCCATCACGTCCACCGGCCGGGTCCGACGACCAGCGGGGAAGACCATATGGCTGAATACCAGGCGGTCCGCCTCTTCCGGAAGGGTGGCCTGCAGGTCGGACAGCTCCATCATGTGGGTGGGCCGTTGCCATTGATTCCGGAACATCTTCTTGACAAGCCGATCAAAAGCAGCGCTCACCTCGGGACCTGATTGGGCGAAGTAGGTCCGTCGGTACAGGTAGTACCGCCCCAAGTCTCCGAACTCCTCCAACCTGTAAAGCTGGTTGAGCTCACTGACCTGTCGCTCCCGGGCAAACGCCGTGGCTCGAGGGTTCGAACGCTCCCATTCCTCGTATCGCTCCACAGCGCATTGCAGCGGAAGGGGATTCCGGTACTCCTCATCCAAGGCAACCAGGTAATCGGCGAGTTTCTCCTCCACCTCCCAACCGGGGTCCGGTTCCGGGACTCCGTCCCGGGCGAGGCGTTCTTTGAGTTCCTGGAGGAAAGCCCGGCCCTCCTCTACGCCCAACGCCTCTATGGCGGCGTCAAAAAGCCAGCATACGTCCAAATCCGACCGAGTCTGGGGGTAGTAACTGAACGTGGGGAAATAGAAGTTCTTCAGCATCGGCCCCACCAAGGAGAGCGGGCCGGTGTAGGGGCGGATCCCGGCCAGGGTAAGGATGGTCCCCCCGGACCGGAAGTCCGGGGCCGGGACCATGACGTTGGCGGGCGTAATGGGGCCCGGGATAATGCGCCTGCTACTCAGCTGCCATCCCCGGAAAAAAGCGGCCATGCCCCTGACGAAGAGATTCCGCCAATGCCGTTGGGTGGGGTGGAACCCCACAAATCCCTCGCCACTCAGCTCACGAACCCGCTCCCAGACCGTGAGGTCGTTCACCAAAGCCATGGAAAACGCCCCCAACTCTGGCCGATAGCACCCGAACTGCCGAACTACCGGTGGACTATCGGCCCCTCCCCCCAGGGCGAGCATCCAATAGGTGGTTTCAAGTACGGTGGCCTCTTCCCTGTCCGTGGCCATTCCAAGCAACAGGTCGTAGTGCTTTCCGTCTTTGGTGTTGACGCTCATGCGGTACACACGGTTCTCGAGAATCGAGAAGACCTGGGCAATCCAGATGCCATTGGATGGAATCTCCCCCACCTCCACCCCGCGGTCCTCAAAAGCCAACATGATGGATTGTTTGAGGAAGGTCGTGCCCACCAGCGCTTTTTCGAGGGCCCGGATCTCTTCGGCTGATAGGCGATCCTGGAAGACGATCTTGCCCTCCCATTTGTCGGGCTCGTTATCCGGCGTGGTTTCCTGTAGGTGGCCCTCGAACCACTCCACCATCCGGTCCAAATGCCCCCGGGCCCTCTGGGACAACTCAGGGTCCGCCTGGTGCAACACCCATGCGACGAGTTCGGCTCGAACCTGCGGATAAAAGGCCGGGTGGTGGTGAACGAAGGTCTCCAGAAGGGCAAAAATTCCGTCCATCTGATCCCGAAGGGATGGCGGGGCCGGCCAGGAAAGCTGTCTGCGGTAGCGCTGCAGGCGTCTCCTCAGGGCGTCGAGGCGGAAGCGTTCGATCTTCGCATTCGCAATGGCCTCGATGCTTTCCTCGGACAGGAACGGAAGTCCGGAAAGAAGGAAAGACGGAAGCTCCTGGGAATAGTCCGGAACCGGGCCAGCAAGGAGGAAGATCTTGTAGGCCAGTGCCCGTAGTTCCAGATCCGGGTGCCGTGCCAGTGCCTCCAGACGCCGGTGAATGGCTCTGCTCAACCGGAGGCTCGTCTCCTTCAAGAGTGATTCCAATCCCTCGACGGCTTTTAAGGCACCATGCGTCGGCGCGAAAAGTCCCAACGTACAGAGGCGGTTTACCTCGATGAGGGCAGGGTCCCGGATTGCCGTCGGCGTCACGGTGACACCGGGTGTATAGTCACCCTCCTGCCGCCATGGGATGAACACCTGGGGAGACACTCGTTTCAGCGGGAGGTCCCAGCCTTCCTTGCAGGGACAGAATGCGATGAGTGACGGGTTTGCCAGCCAGAGGATGGGCTGGCGGGCGAATTGCCCCAGGTCCACTAGATCCCCTTCGATCTGGTATTCCAGGTCCCCGATCTGAACCGCCGTCGGATCCAGGCCTCTGTCAAAAGAGAGGAACCGCTGGGCGCGCCGGTTCAGGAGGCCGTCAGCGTGAGCCACAATCTCGGGCTCGAGGATTCCAAGGTCCCGGAAGAACCAGCGGGGGATTCGGACCTTCAGCCCAGCGACTTCGAGCTCCACGAAGTCCCGCTCATACAGAGTTTCTATTGTGTCCCGGAAGTTCTCCTCGATGGTTTTTCGCTGGAAAGAACCCTTCGGAGTCAGCTCTCCCCTGTCCCGCTCGAAATCTCTGTCGAGGACCGCAAAGTTCACAACCCGCTCATAGGGAGCGAGACCCTGGTTGGCGGTGGAGACGACCTGCTGGAAATACTCCGCGGTTTGCTCGGAGTCCGGACCTCCGCTCAGGACGGGATCCTCGAGATCCGGAACGATCAGGAGGACGTTGTATTCTCGGCCATCTCCTACCAGGAAGCTCCGAGTGATCCCGGGAACGTGGGCTAACTTCTGTTCGATAGCCCCGGGAGCTACGGTCTGGCCCTTACTGTTCTTGTAGATGTCCTTGATGCGGTCGACGATCTCGAAGTGCCCACTCTCCCGCTTTTTGAAGATGTCGCCGGTGGGGAGCCAATACCCATCGCCGGGAGCCGGCGGAGGATCCCCCAGGTAGCGTGCGACATAGTGCCCGGAGATCTGCAGTTCGCCTTGGTCGCTCAACCTCGCTTCCAGCCCGGGCAAGGGGATCCCGACACTGTTGTCTTCGTACTCCCCGGGGGGCGTCATGGTGATCCCACCGGTGGCTTCGGTCATCCCGAAGCCACTGCAAAGTTCGACGCCGTGCCGCTGAAAAAAATGGAACGCTGCCGGTTCCAGGGCCCCGGCCGCCGAGAGGCCCCATCGGAGCCGGTCACCTACGACCTTCCGAAAAGCCTCCTCGCTTCCCGACCGGTCCTGGGTGGCGTCCATCTCCGCCAGGCATCGTTCTTTGGTTTGTTGCCACCGGCGGGGGATGCTGATCATCCCCGTTGGGCGGGTTTCCCTGAACCCCGCCAAAAGCGTTTCGAACGATGGGTTCCCGGAGAAGACGTACGTACCCCCCCAGAAGATCATCCCCATCATCTCCAGGTACCGGCCAAAGGTGTGGTACAAGGGGAGAAAGCAGAACAAGAGCTCGTCCCGTCCAACCTTCGGTAGAGCAGCCGCACGAGCGAACCGTTTGGAGATCAGGCTGTAGACGGTATACTGGACCCCCTTCGGCTTCCCGGTGCTCCCCGAGGTGAACATGACCGTGGCCAGGTCCGTGAGCTTCCGCCGAGGCCGAGCTTCCAGGATCTCATCCACCTGCTCCCACCCCAACCGAGCCATGGACTCTCCCAGGCGTGATTCGGAAGAGCCAGGTGTATCAGCGTCGGGATCCAGGACGAAGACGTGGAACGGTTGTTTGGTGAGAGGCCTGGCCGAATCGAGGCGATCCCGCAGTTCTTCCGTTTCCACGACCACGGTGTTGATCTGCAGTTGGTCGAAGATCCACCCCAGCGTTTCCGGGTTGAAATGGGGATTGAGAGGCGTGACAAGGATGTCGTAGGCCAAGCAGGCCAGGTCACAGCAAGCCGAATCCAGGGAATTCTCAGAAACGATCGCCACCCTCGGTGGCTCGGGCTGATTGGACCAGAAGAGGGCCGCCATGGTCCGCATTCGGCGGAGAATGTTTTGGTAGGACCACAGCCGGGCCTCTCTGCCCTCCATTTCCTGAAAGAGTGTCCTCTCAGGGTGTTCCCTGACCCTTTGTTCGAAGAGGGCTTCCAGGCCGAATTGAGATTCCTGAATAACGGTGAATGTAGTTTCGGCCCAACGCATGCGCGTGGCCGGATCTGGGAGGGCCAGCAGGAAGTCGGGTCGGCGGGTCTCATTCAGGTACCGGTGCCAAAGCTCCTTCGGTACCTCGCAGTCACTCTCACCGCCCAGGAGGTCCTCAGCGGCTTCCAGAAGAGCCAGCGCCGGCTCGGGGGACCCCAGCTCCGCCAACCACACACCAAGCCGCTTTTCGAGTTTCCCCTGCCCTTCGGGCATTCGCCGATCTCCTTCTCAGTGTGGTCCTTCTTGTTTAATCACCCACCGGCCACTTGTGCCAGCTCAACCAAAACGGAGGCGGGTGATCTTCCCAGGGCTCTCCCCACGCTGGTGTTCACCTGGAGCGCGACGGCTACGTCCAGGTCCGGGAAATACGCCATCTCGGTCAGGTACCCAGGGAAGAACCCGCTATGACCCTGGCTGGGACCTGCTGGAGTATCCACGAGGATGACCCCCAAACCGTAGCGCGTGTTCGGTCCCAGTCGGGCCGGGACTCCTTCGAGCATCAGGGGGAGAAGCTCGGGATCAAATGCCCTACCTGTGTAGAGAGCCCGAGCCCACCTGGCCAAATCTTCCGTAGTGGACGCGAACCCTCCGCCCGCCCACTCGAACTGGGGGTTGATCACGAACCTCCCGTCGGGCAGGAGCACCTCGTCAGTCCCTCCGAACGGGTTCGCCGGACCCGCATACCCCTGTATCAACCCTGGGATGACGCGGGAGGACGAGGGGACAGTGTTTTTGAGGCCCAGCGGCTCCAGAATCTTCTCCTGAATAAGATCGTAGCAAGGCCGCCCGGTGATCTCCTCCAGGATCATGCCGAGGAGGATGAAGTTGGTATCCGAGTACTCCCAACCCTCCCCCGCTGGGAAGGACGCCTCTTCATCCAGGACGTAGGAGATCAGGTCCTCGGGATCCCAATGTTTGTCCGGATGAGCCGTAAGGTCCTGGGTGAAGGTCTCCTTGAACTCGTACCGCATCACACCACTGGTGTGGGTCATCAGTTGTTTCACGGTGATCCCGGCCGCGTTGGGAATCCGGGCATACCAGGGGTGATGTCCGAGGTAGGTGGACACCTTGGCATCGAGGTCCAGAGCGCCATCTCCCATCAGCTGCATCGCCAGGGCAGCGAAGTACGTCTTCCCGACGCTTCCCTGAAGCATCCGGGCCGGGGCGGTCATGGCCACGTGGCGGACCGTATCGGCCTCCCCGGCGGTGAAGGTGAAGACCGTTCCGTCGGGCATGGACACGGCCGCGCTCACGCCGGGGAACCGTCCGCCCGAGTGGAATGCGTCCACGATGCCCTGGAGCCTCTCCCGCGTGGCTTCCTGAATGTCGGCGGTCGTGGCCACCTGGCCACTGGACGGCGCCACGAGGAGCAGGAATGAGGATACAAGGAACCAACCGGGTTTTCGATTTGGGAATATCTTCATGGTTCCAGGGCGACCGGTGGAAGGAAAACGGAATCTGGAGGAGAGTCTAGGGGGCGTGGTGCCCTGGGGCCACCCCGCCTGTGCCGACGATTATCGGGGCTCCGGCCCCGGTCAAGAAAAGAGCCCGTGGTTGGTCCCCGACCCGCGGGTTTCTCTTGAACTCTCGGATCACCACTCCTATCGTTCCGGATCACCCACAACTCATGCTACCAGCTCTCACCGGGGGAGACCTATGCGTACCCGTCTGTTTCTTTGCCTTTTTGTATTGCTCTTGCTACCGCAGTGCACCACACCTCTCCCCGAACCCCCGCCCCAGGCTCCGGTGGAGGAAGTCACCGACACCTACTGGGGAATCGACGTAGTGGACCCCTATCGCTACATGGAAGACCTGGAAAACGAGACGGTCGTTGAATGGATGAGGTCCCAGGCCGACTATACCCGCATGATCCTGGACGGGATCAGCGGGAGGCAGGGCCTCATCGACAAGATGGTGGACTTCGACTCCCGGGTTTCGGATCGGATCTCCTCCCTTCAGGTGGTGGACACCGACCGCCATTTCTACCTGAAGCTGAAACCTGACGAGGAGGTTGGTAAGCTCCACTTCCGGGACGGATACGAGGGAGCGGAGACCCTCCTTTTTGATCCGACCCAGTATCGGGCCGAGGAGGAGCTGAACTTCGTCATCACCGGGTTCGCGCCCACGACCGACGGGTCCAGGGTTGCCATGACGGTCGCCCCCAACGGCTCCGAAAGCGCCTATACGCTCACCCTGGACGTCGAAAGCGGGGAACTCTACCCGGAGGAGATCGATCGGAGCTGGTTCGCACCCTCCTGGAACGAAGATGGCTCCGGTTTCTTCTATACCCGGACCAACTCCATGGACGTACACGATCCGAACCGCACCATCGGCACCACCGCCTACTTTCACACGGTGGGAACCGATCCGGCCCAGGACACACCCATCCTTTCCGCGGAGATGTACCCGGAGTTGGGTATGGCCCCCGAGGAGATTCCCGTTGTGATGTATGATCCGGACGTAGACTACATCTACGGCGTCGCCGCAAGCGTGGACCAGAGGCTGGCCCTTTCCATGGCTCCTGCCTCCGAGCTCGCGAATGAGCGGATCGCCTGGCGGAGAGTGTTCGACCGGGAGGACGAAGTCCTGAACTTCGCCGCCACACCGTCCCAGGCCTACGTCTACACATCGAAGGATGCCCCCAACTACAAGCTGCTGGCGACATCGTTCCCCGAGATGGATCTCGACGGTGCCGGAGTCTTCATTCCGGAAGACCCCAACTGGAAACTCCAATCGTTCACCCTTACCTCGGACGGTCTCTACTTCGTACGGTCCAGGAACGACGTCGAGATGACCCTCCACTTCATTCCGGGGGGAAGCACCGAAGCCCGGCAAATCGAGCTCCCCAAGGCCGCGGGTACCCTCGGGGTATCCGCGAAGGGGATCGAGTTCCCCGATCTCTGGGTGAGCATCAGCGGGTGGACGGCGAGCGGAGAGCGCCACCGATACGACCTGGCGAGCAACACCTTCAGACGTCAGCAGATGTCCACCATCGCCGAGTACCCGGAGTACGATGACCTTGTGGTCGAAGAGGTCCTGGTACCCTCCCACGACGGCGCGGAGGTGCCCCTCTCCATCATCTACAAGGAAGGAACGCCCATGGACGGGAACACCCCGGCCATGATCTTCGGCTACGGCGCCTATGGAATTTCGAACACCCCCGGGTTCGGCCCGAACTTCCTGCTCTGGACCCACGAAGGCGGGATCCTGACCATTGCGCATGTGAGGGGTGGAGGAGAAAAGGGCCACGCCTGGTACGAGGCCGGGAAGAAGACGACCAAGCCAAACACCTGGAAAGACCTCATCGCCTGCGCCGAGTACCTGGTGGCGAACGGTTACACGTCCCCCGGCAGGATTGCGATCAACGGAGGAAGCGCCGGTGGCATCCTTATCGGCCGGGCCATGACCGAGAGGCCCGACCTCTTCGCCGCGGCCATCCCCGAGGTCGGGGTCATGAATCCCCTCCGGGCCGAGGAGACCCCAAACGGGCCCGTGAACGCACCGGAGTTCGGGACCGTCCAGGACTCGGTGGAAACCCTGGCCCTGATCGAGATGGACTCCTACCTGAAGCTCCAGGACGGTGTGGAATACCCAGCCACTTTGGTGACCGCGGGCATGAACGATCCCCGAGTCATCGCCTGGCAACCCGCAAAATTCGCGGCCCGCCTTTTGGCAGCTAATGCGTCCGATGAGCCCATCCTGCTATGGGTGGACTTCGAGTCCGGTCACGGCATCGGAGACACGAAGTCGAAGCAGTTCGAGGGCCTGGCCGACGGCATGGCGTTCGGCCTGTGGCAGACCGGACACCCGGGGTTCAAGTACCAAAGGTGAGAGGCCCGTTCCAGCCACTCTCAGCGGGGACGGCTGGTGCTCCCTCCTGTCTTATCTCCACACCTTCTCCAAGAACTCCTGAACCTCCGGGATTCCCCCCTGGAAAATCAGGTATCCGTCGTGGGGCTCTCGTTCTGTCACCTCCCCGGCGACGGAAGTGGTCATGAGTTCTTTGACCTTTTCGGGGTCATCCGGGTGGACCCCCAAAGCCCAACCCAGTTTTATGTAAGCAACTTCGGGGAGCATATTGGCCAGAGGGATTACGCCCAACTCAAGAATCTCCCTTCCGGTCTCGTACACATGCATCTGTACGAATCCCCAAAGAGTCTGGAGCGTCATATACACCTGGACCCCCGCCTCTCTCGCCCGCTCCAAGGCAAGGTAGATGAGCCTGTTCACATGACCCAGGCCCGTCCCGGCAATGACGATCCCCTTGTACCCTTTTTCCACCAGCGCGTCCACCACGTCGGCGTTCATTCCAGGGTAGTAATAGGTAAGGGTGACCCGCTCGTCGAACGCCGCTTGGACCAGGACATCCTTATCGTCCCTCCTCGGGAGCCAGTCGTCTTTGATGGGAGTGAGTTTCCCTTTTTCCACCGTGGCCAGCGGGATGTCTCCCAGGGTCCGGAAGGTGCTACGGACGGAGGAATGCATCTTCCTTACCCGTGTCCCCCGGTGGAGGAGGTTGTAGAGGTCTGACGTGGGGCCGAACATGCACACCATCACTTCGGCAATGGGTCCATGTCCGGCAGCCCAAGTGGCGTTGATGAGGTTCTGGGCGGCATCCGAGGACGGACGATCCGAGGACCTTTGGCTTCCGACCATGATGATGGGAACCGGGGGCTTTTGGACCATAAAACTCAAAGCGGCAGCCGTGTGGTGCATCGTGTCGGTTCCATGTCCGATCACCACACCGTCGAAGCCCTCTTTGATGGCCTCACCGGTCTTTTCCGCAAGGATCAGGTACTGCTCGGGGCCCATGTTTTCGGAAAACACCCCAAACAGTTTTTCAGTCTCCAGGTTGCAGATCTCCGCCAGTTCCGGGACCGACCCATAGAGCTCGCCCGGGCTGAATGCCGGAATGACGGCCCCTGTGCGGTAGTCCAAACGCGACGCGATGGTGCCGCCGGTCCCGAGGAGTTTGACCTCCGGGTGGCCGGCATCCGTCGGGAATTCCTTCTCCGGAATCTGATAATGGGCCTCCCGGTACCCCACCTTCGTCAGGTCCAGCACGGTGTCGTGCCTGATCCCGACGTTGTAGCCCGAGGTGAGCTTTAGCACCAAATGGAGCTCGTCGCTCGTCTCCGAGCGGGGAAGAACGAGACCCTCGAACTCGCCGCGAGTGGTTTTTGCTCGAACCTCACACCACACCGTGATCCCGAACTTTTTCATTACCTCGCGAGCGGGGCCACGATACCCGCGGTACGGATCCTTCTGCGCGGCGCTCATTCGACCCCCTCCCCTGCCTTGTTCGATCCCCCACCCTGGTGATCGGCCGGGGACGCCCCTTCCTGGGCAAGGGCGGTGAGGAGTCGCTCACGAACTGGTTCGGGATCCAAGCGTCCGAAGAACCTCTTCATGACCGCTCCCATGGCCCAGCGTAGGACCCCCTCTTCGGAGGCCGTCCTGAGGCTCCCGACCTTCTTCGCAGCCTCCGAAATCGCCTCGGCCAACTCGTCATCGTCGTCTTGAACAGGCTGATACCGGTCCAGAACGTCCGGAACTTCCCGGTCAGGGCTGGCGAGGGTCTCGTCAAGGGCCCGCACAAGGCCTTCCGGGCGGATCTTCCCGTCCTCCAGGGCCCTGACAAGCTGGGAGACTCGGGCCGGGCCGGGGACCTCCTGAGGGGTCCGAGGCTTTGCGCCGTTTTGTTTTCGGGCGTGATAGGGGATCCGCTTCTCCAGGGCCCCCGCCAGACGCCTGGCAGTCTCACCGGCATCCGGTGCCACTTGATCGAACAGGTCAGCCCATTGGGCCACGGAGAGAACCGCCGCCGACCGCTCGTCCAGGCCCAACTCCTGGTATCGCTCCTGCCGATCCCACGGTGGCTCTGCGAGCTGAGCTCGTACCTCGGACACCATGGTGTCGGGTATGGGCAGGGGCGGCGTGTCGGTGTCGGGGTACATCCGGTCCGGCCCGGGTAGGATTCGCTCAAACCCGTTCGTCCCATCGACGTGTGCTTGGCGCGTTTCTGCCGGGATCCCTTCCAGCGCCTCCCTAGCCCGGATGAGGACCTCTCGAGCGGCCGTCGCCGCGTCTTCCTTCGGAGCCCAAACGACGACGATGGCGTCACCGGGCCCCGCGCTGAACGCGCGCTCCAGGACCTTCCAGTGGCGGCTGATGAGCCCGCCGCGATCCACCTCGGAGTGGGTCATGAACGGGGCGTGGACCGGGCATGCGATCACCCTGATGCGGTCGGATATCTCGTATGCGAACGTGAATCCAGGCTGGGTCACATGGTTCAACAGTCCGGCGAACTCAGGGAGCAACACGGCGCAAACGGTATCTCCTCGGGAGAGAGCGTTTCGAACGGGAAAGAAGGACGTATCCGCCAGGACCGCTCCGGCATCCAAAACCAGGGGTGAGGTGTCCCAAGGAGGACCCTCCTGGGGTTCCTGGAGGTTTCCTGCCGTGACGCCGCGGTTTTCCAGCTCCGCCTTCACCCGGAGGAGGTTCAGTTGACGGAAGGCCTCTGTGTGGACCAGAAGCGGGAGGCGGCGATGATGGTGGACACCCTTTATCTCCACCCTCCGGCCCCCAGCCACCGACACGTTTACGTCCTGACGTCCTGCCCCAGGGCCTCTCCGGACTTTTCCGGTGGTCCGTGCAAGCTGGGCAAGAAGGTGGGCACCGGCCTGGAGCTCCTGCGGGGTCAGCAGTTCAGGCTCCGTGACCATCTCGGTCAAAGGCATTCCCAGGCGATCGGTTCGATAGGTAATCCGGTGCCCGACATCCGACACCTCCCGGCAGGAATCCTCTTCCAGAGAGAGCTGCCGGATGGAGAGTTCCCGATCGACTCCCAGACTCGGCACCCTGAAGGGTATGGATCCGGTCAGGCCCACCATGGCGGTCCTCTGGAAACCTGTGGGGATAGAGCCGTCGAGGTACTGCTTCCTCATGACGTGCAGCTCCGAAACCAGGTTCAGGTTGCAGAGCTCCGACATCTCGATGGCGATTCTTACCGCCTCCTCGTCGATCTCGAAGGGAGGAGTGTCGTCCATCTCATACGTGCATACAGTCCCCCGCTCGAGGAGATAAACGATCTCTTTCTTCGTCTTGAACTCCATGAGAGCTGTTCCGTCGTACTCCCCCAACTCGCTGAGGGTTGGCCTCATGTGTCGGAGCACCTCGGCGTCTACTCGGGTGACCCGACGCCCGGCGGGACATCGACAAAACAATTTCGACTTGGTTTTGAGCTGCTGATGGACCTCCAGGCCCGCCATGAATCCGATGGCTTCATAGTCCCCTGGAGTCATCTCCCCAAAGGGTTTGTCGGGGAAGTCGAGAGACGGGCCCGTGCGTGGGTTCAGGTCTCCGGGGGGACGGATCCCGCCTGGGTTTTGGTCAGAGTTATGGTCTTCCATCTAAAGCCTGTCTTCGGGTGGTCCCGAGAGGGATTTGATATCAGCAGGTGGAAGATAAGGCCGAAGGGTTCCCGAGACAGACCGGGCCCAAAAAACCCCGGCCCACTCGAAAAGAGGGCCGGGGTTGGGGCAGCCGTACGGGCGAACCGAACGCTGCTTATGCTCGGGTCAGCTCCCTCCCCCTCCCACCTTCTTCCGATACTCCTCGCTGGCAAAGATGGCCACTTCCACACGACGGTTGAGCTGCATTCCGCCCTCGGTGTCGTTGGAGGCAACGGGTTCGGTCTCTCCCAGGCCCATCATCTTCACCCGGCTGGGGGCCACCCCACCTCGGATGATATGATTGCCCGCGGCATTCGCCCGATTCTCCGAGAGGTTCTGGTTATAGTCGTCGGCTCCCGAGGAGTCGGTGTGACCCACGATCAGGACTTCGGAATCGGGGTACTCGTTCAAGCTGGCAGCCAGGTTCGTGAGGTGCTCCCTGGCTTCCGGCCGAAGGGCATAGGAGTCGAAGTCGAAGAGGATCCCTGAGTCGAAGGTGACCTGGATGCCCTCCCCTACTCGCTCGATTTCCGCACCCGGGAGCTCTTCCTCCAGCGCTTCGGCCTGTTCGTCCATCCGTCTCCCGATAACGGCCCCTGCAGCCCCACCGATGGCGGCGCCGAGGATTGCGCCCTTGGCCGTAGACCCTGTCTGATTCCCGATGATGCCCCCCAGGACCGCACCAGCGGCGCCACCGACGGCGGCTCCCTCCTGGGTTTTTGACATGGAGGCGCATCCGGAAACAGCAAAGACCATCGTCAGAACCAGCAATCGGATCGAAACAACCGACACGGAGTTTTTCATTTTTGTGTTACCTCGAGAAGCGGTGACTTCACCATAAAGGAGGGGCCGGGATACCGAGCCCGCATTCTATACCCACCAAGACCGCAGGACGTTCGCGGGGGTCACATTGTCAGGCTCAAGGGTCCAGGAGCCAGGTATCGTCCTCCGAGGAGAGGGCCACCAAAACCAGGAGGCCTTCAGCCACATCTCAGCCCCCCGGCCCTCCCTCTAACCGTGGGGGAACCCGGCCTTCGGTCGCCTGCTCCAGGTCGAAGGCGAAAGAGAGGAGCTCACCTTCGGTCCAAGCGTCTCCGATAAACGCGAGAACGAACGGAGTCCCATCCTCATAGTATGCAAAAGGGAGAGTGACGACGGGCAGGCCCATATCGTTGATGATGTTGCTGGGAAGCTCGGGATGATTGTTCGGATTGTAATCAGGTCGGTCGGGATCCTGGACCAGGTCCGGTATCGGAGCCCCGGCCTGGGGGAAGAAAAGCCCATCGAGGCGGTGGTTGGAGAGGACCTCCCGAAACAGCTCCTGGATCTCCGCCCGCCACTCGGGGAAGCTTCGCCGGGGTCCGGCCGTGTCGGAGCGCTCCCGAGCCTCTCTCATACGCATCAGCATAGAATCGGGGACGGCCCTCAGGCCCCCTGAAGACGCTCCACCCTGCCGTCCGCCCCCCCGGAACCTCTGCCCGGAAAGGGCTTCCCACTCATCAATGCTGTTGAACGGAGCTCCCTCTCCCAAGCCTGCGAGGTACTCGGCCATCTCGTCCACGCCGCCAGAAAGTGTACCCCGCCTTTCCGAGTACTTCTCGATGAAACCGCTCCCTTCGAAGGGGTCCTCCACCACCTCAGCACCCTGGGCAATGAGGGCCTCGATGGCCCTTTTGTAGTGAGCCTCCGTCTCAGGGGCAAGTGGGAGAAATGAGCTCCTCCACCCCTCTCCCACCAACCCGAAGCGCTTTCCCTGCAACGAGGATTCGCTGAGACCGGCCAAATACCCGGTCATGGGAACTCGCCCGTCCGCCGCCTCGGTTCGAGGGTCCTCGGGGGTGGGCCCCGCGATGACATCGAGGAGCACCGCCGCATCCCGCACGGTCCTGGCCAACGGCCCAACCACGTCTACGTAAGTGGCGCTCATGGGCACCACACCTTCCAGGGGAACCAACCCGAAGGTGGGCTTCACTCCCACCAGGGCCTGGGCAGACGCGGGATTCTGGATGGAGCCGCCGGTCTCAGTTCCCAATCCGGCAACAGCGAAACTAGCGTTCACTGCAGTGGCGGTCCCACCGCTGGAACCGCCAGGCGCCTTGGCCACGTTGTAGGGATTCAGCGTAACGCCCGCCACCGAGCTCTTGGTTCGGGTCCCATGACCGGCAAAATCCGGCAGGTTCGTCTTGGCGAGAATGATGGCACCCGCATCCCTGAGGCGCTCAACCGCAGCGGCATCGTCCTGCGGGATCATATCCACGCCACCGGTAGCACTGGAAAACCCCGAATACCCGGCCGTGGTCACCAAACCGGCGTAGTCGAGGTTGTCTTTGATGACGAGAGGGACGCCGTGGAGAGGTCCCCGGGGCCCTTTGGTCTCGTACTCCGTATCCAAGACAGCAGCCACCGAGACCGCGTTCGGGTTCAGCGAGATGATGGCGTTGTAGCGATCCTCGTATCGACGGATCCGATTCAGGAAAGCCCGGGTCAACTCCTCGGCCGTGTATTTCCTTGCCGCATAGTCGGCTTGGATCCGGTCGATTGTCAGCTCCAGGACATCGATGCTCGCGGCGGGGTCCGGGTCCGATATCGGAGCCGGGTCAGGCGCCGGAGCCGGATGTTGGGTTGGTGCCGGGTTCTGAGCCGGTGCCGGCCCCTGGCTCGAGCACCCGAGGAGAAGGCCGAAGGTGAGGAACCTGCCCCATCTACCCACTAGGCCTCCCCTTCCTCGGTGGCCACCCCTTTGTCCAGGTCCCGGTAGTGTTTGCGGGCCAGTGGAATCAAAAAGGCCGTTCCCCATCCCATGGCGGAAACGATCAAAAGGAAACCCAGTATCTCACCCACCTACACCTCCGTGATTCCATCACGCCCATTCCCGGGCCATCTTGCTTTAGCGAACGATTCGCCGGGCCGCCATGAAGTGCTGCTGCCAATACGGCTCCCGCAGGTTCGAGACCCTGACTCCGCTGGAACTACTATGGATGAACCTTCCATCACCCACGTAGAGCCCCACGTGTGTAGCTTCCCCGCCCACTACCGCAGAAAAACCTAACAGGTCTCCGGGTTCCAGGGCCCCGACTCGTACCTCGACCGGAGAGCCACGACGAAGCTGGTCCCGGCTTATCCGGGGCAGATCGATCCCGTACTGACCATAGGCGTATTGGATCAGGCCTGAACAGTCGAAGCCGTTGGCGTTGGTCCCGCCCCAAACGTAGGGAGACCCGATGGCATCAAAAGCGGTGGCGACGACGGCTCCAGCAACGTCTTCACCTTCTTCTGGCGAGGCCGGAGGCCGAGTCGATTCCCCGGAGTTTTCCACCGGGGGTTCGGTCCGGGTACGATTGGGTGGGGGGCGTGGACCGGAATCAACCTGGCCCGAACCCCCGACGAGGGTGCATCCGGTCGCCCCCAAGCCCAGCAAAACAATCGAGGCAGCTTTCTTGAGCAGCACGTCCCTTCCCCGGTCAAGTGATGCCTTTCCCTCGTGGGGAAAGTAGGAAGACTCTCGCTCCAGACGTAGTACCGGCCGCAGGTCGTATTCGGTCCAGAAGTCGGCCCAAACGGAAAAAGCCCCCCGGTTCGGTCGGGGGGCCCTCCTCCGTCTTCGGTTTCAGCTGAAGGTTCAGTCATTCCTTATCACGGCGTACCCGAGCGTATTGAAGTCCGTCATCTCCTCAAACACGCCGGTCACCCCCTCCAGAGGTACCTCCTGGGTCACCAACGCTGATGGGGAGATTTTCCCCGACTCTACCATTCGGAGCATCTCGGGATAACATCTCGCCTGCATTCCCATGGAACCGACGATGGTGAGCTCTTTTGCCACGATGAGATCTGCGGGGATGGGAAGGATACCTTGCTCATCTTTCCCGGTCATACCCATGCGGACCACACGGCCTCCGGTCCTCATGGATAGAATGGACGGCATCCAGGTAGCGGCCGTCCCCAGGCACTCTGCGGACACGTGGACACCCCCGCCCGTGTACTCCTGGATCTCCTCATGGGTGTTCTCCCCGGCTTGGACGGCATGGACAGCCCCCAGCTCTATGGCCTTATCCAGTTTCTCCTGGCCTCTCGAAACTGCGATGACATTCGCCCCCATGGCGCTGGCGATATCCACGGCAGCCAACCCAACACCACCGCAGCCGAAGACCGCCACCCACTCACCGGGCTCGACCTTCCCCTGCGCCGTGATGCCGTGAAACGCCGTCATGAACCGGCACCCGAGGCTGGCTCCCTCCACGAACGATATGCCATCGGGAAGAGGAACCAGGTTCAGATCCCCATTCGTCACGATGGTGTACTCCCCGAAGCCTCCGGCACCCCGAAACATGGACATCGCCAGATTCTCACAGACATGCTGGTCGCCCTGGGCACAAGTATCGCAATGACCACAGGCCTGGCCGAAGGGGAAAACGACTCGATCACCCTTCTGAAACCGCTTCACATTCGACCCGATCTCTTCCACCTCGCCGGCGGACTCATGACCCAAAACGGCGGGAAGCGGAGGGGAGAACCCGACCCAGTCCCAATGCCCTTGCCACAAGTGCCAGTCGGACCGGCAGATTCCGTTCGCCCTCACCTTCACCAGGACATCGTCCGGTCCCAGCTCCGGATCCGGCCAGTCGTTCCAGATCTTCAGGGGTTCCTTGAACGCTTCAACAACCGCTGCCTTCATGACGCACTCCGCTTTGGAAGGGTGGCCTGCCACCGAAGACGTCGGCCCGGCGTGGAGGGGTTTTGAGCCTTAGACCCGGGTCGGGAAGTAACGACTCCAGGACCCCTTTCCTGCCCAGGGGAAGCCTTCGGGGAAAAACATTTTAGGGATGAAGATGTTCCTGAAACCTCGTGGATACCCTGCGGAATCGCAAGACTTGCCTGGTCGCAAACCCGAAAGACCCCGTTGATTGTCAGCCCCAGGAACGACCAATAGATTCATTTGTAGAACAAACTCTACGCATGCGTTTCTGTGCTGAAACCAACACGGAGGCCCCTTCGTAGGGAGGTATCCATTCGTTTGTAGAAGAAAGGACGTGGTGATGCCGGGCAAGTTCCTCGCCGAGTTCGAACTTTATGTGATGCTCGCCATGGCACAGCTAGGTGAGAACGCCTATGGAGCGTCGATTCGGAAGGAGATCCAAAAGCGTACCGGGAGGCCGGTTTCAATCGGGGCTCTTTATGCCACCTTGGCTCGGCTCGGGGAGAAAGGCTTGGTGGCTTTTGAGATCTCGGACCCCCAGCCGGTGCAGGGTGGCCGGGCAAGGAAGCACTGCCAGCTCACACCCGAAGGTGAGGAGGCCCTTCAACACTCGGCTGCCATGCTGGGCCGGATGATGGACGGTCTGGACCTGGCTCCCCAATCCGGAGGGCAGTCGTGATGCCCCAAACCCCGAGGGGATGGCGTTTCCTGGTCCGGGTCCTCTGCGATCCCGAGGACCGATGGTTCGTCCTGGACGACCTGGAGGAAGAGTTCGCCGAAATCGCCGGGGGTGCCGGAGGCCTACGGGAGGCTCGACGGTGGTATCGGGCCCAGGTCCTCAGCTCCTCTTGGCCGTTCCTCCGTCGACGAGCCCGGAGGATCCGTTCCTTCCTCCGTCCTTCCCGAATCACCCACAAGCCTCGATCCGTCAGGCCCTCCGGAGCCATGCTCATGCAAAACCCTCTTCGGAACGTCCGCTTCGCCTTCAGAAGCCTTCGGAAAACCCCCATCGTCGTACTTGTCACCGTCTTTTCCCTCACTGTGGGGATCGGGGCATCAACCTCAGTGTTTTCCCTTGTCAACGCTTTCCTTTTCCAGGAATCCGAGGGGTTGGCCGACCCCGACGGGTTGGTGGCCGTGTATACCTCGGCCGATCACGGAGGCCTGTATGGAGAATCATCCTTCCCAGATTTCCTGAGCCTCCAGGAACAGTCCGAGACGTTGGAGGGATTGGTGGCCTACCGGGCAGGGTTCCTGACCTTCGATCCGCCTGCGTCCAATCCGGACTCGCCCCCGGATCGTTTGATTGTGGAGATCGTCACGGGAAACTACTTCGACGTTCTAGGCATCCCAGTGCCCCTGGGGCGGGGGTTCCTCCCCGAGGAGACTCAGATCGGCCAAGCCCTGGACCTCATCGTCCTCAGCCATGAGGAATGGATAGACCGGTTCGGGGGGGACAGGGGTGTTTTGGGCCAAACCCTGGACCTGAACGGCCGAGACTTCACGGTCATCGGGGTGGGTCCACCCGGGTTGGTGAGCCGCATGAACCGTCTCAAGGTGAGCGGGTGGGTTCCCCTCGGGACCCCGGAGGGCATCTGGCATGCCACCCCCCAGGAGCTGGCCAGCCGGAGGGACCATGACTGTAACATCATGGCCCGCCTCGGGGACGGAACAACCTTCGAAATGGCCCAAAGCGAGTTGAGCCTCATCGCTTCCCGTCTCGGAGAAGAGTTCCCTGAAGCGTGGACCGATGACAGGGGGCATCCCAGGACCTTCACCGCCCTACCCGAGAAGGAGTCCAGCTTACCCCCCGATGCGAGAAAAGCCCTGGCCGGCCTGGGGGCAATCCTGATGGGAGGGGCCTTCCTGATTCTCCTGATCGCCTGCTCCAACGTGGCGAGTCTCTTCCTGGCCCGTGCCCAGCGAAGGAAGCAGGAGATGGCAATCCGTCTCTCCATGGGCGCTTCCCGAGGCCGCCTGGCCAGGCTTTTCCTGACCGAAAGTCTCATCCTCGCCCTGGCCGGAGGGGTAGGCGGGCTGGCTCTGGCCTGGTGGTTCTCCGAGTTCATGGCGGCCCTTCCCCTCCCCCTGGACGTACCCCTGGCCTTCGATATCGGGTTGGATGGCCGAGTGCTGGCCTTCGCCCTCAGCATCGCACTTGGGTCGGCCATAGCCTTCGGGCTGGCTCCCGCACTGCGGGGTTCGAACCCGAACCTGGTCCCGGCCCTGAAGGCTGATGCGGGTGGGAACGGGGTACGGGGCAGAAAGTTCGGCCTCCAGAATCTCCTGGTGATCGGCCAGGTTACCACCTCTCTGGTTCTTCTCATTGGAGCCGGCCTGTTCCTTCGGACGGTCCAGAAGGGGGCGACGCTGAACATGGGGTTTAACCCCGACCGGGTCGCCATCCTGTGGAAAGAGCTCGGGCCGGAGTATGCCGGTCCTGGAGGAGCCGTACGGTTCGCACAGGAGACGGAAGCCCGATTGGAGGCCCTCCCAGAGGTAGAAAACGTCGAGATGGCCAGACGAGCCGAAGGCTCTGTCCTGGATCTCGCCGATAGAGCCGTGCTGGACATTCCGGGCTTTGAAAACCCAGACGGGGGCCCGGTCGTGAGCTCGTACACCTCCATCACCGCGGGCTTTGCCGAGATGCTGGAGATCCCCATCCTGAGGGGCCGGTCGTTTACGAACGCCGATGGACCCGGTGCACCGGGGGTCGCGCTCGTAAACGAATCCTTCGTGAGCCGATATTGGCCCGAAAGTGACGGCCTCGGGGAAACATTCACCATGCTGGAACGCCGGGAGGTCGACACCCCGACACCGGCGCCGCCCACCGCGTTTCAGGTGGTGGGGATTGTCCGGGACCAGAACCAGACCATTCCCGGCGCGAGGCGGGGGCCGTTCATCTGGATCCCCTATGAGCAGGACTACGCGTCACGGGCCATTGTCCACGTAAAGGGGCACACCAGCGCAGCCGCCATGGTCCCCATCCTCAGGGAGGAGCTGCCGCTGGGACCCGGCGAGGTCCCTTTGATCCCGGCTCAGACGTATGAGGAAGCAATTCGAGGCCGGTTCATTGGACAGGAGATCGCTTCGAAGCTGCTCTCTTGGGCCGGCCTCTTCGCGCTGGGTTTGGCCTGGATCGGGATCTTCGGGATCGTCTCCTTCGCGGTCAGCCGGAGGGTCAAAGAGATGGCCATCCGTCAGGCCATAGGAGCTCCCCGGGGTGACGTCCTCCGATCTCTGGTTTGGGAGGGGATGTTCCTGACCGTTGTGGGTTTGGTCCTCGGATTGGCTCTAGCGATCCCACTTGGGATCCTCATGGGCAGTATCCTGGTGGGTATTGGCCCCGTCGATCCCCTTGCCGTGGGCGGTGGCTCCGCAGTGCTGGTGGGAGCGGCGTTTCTCGCCAGCCTCATCCCAGCCCTCCGGGTCATGAAGGTGGATCCGATGGCCGTACTCCGGGAGGAGTAGCCACGCGAAACCCAGTAAAACTGGGCCAAACTTAGTTTCGCTAAGAAATATTTCTTGACACGCGGGTATTCTGTGTCGGTATTGGGGTTCGGACTCCCCGGCCATTCACGGATGTGCCTCGACGCGCCCGCCCCCAGCGGACGCACACGTCGCGTTGTTCCCGTTCCCCCCTCTGGGCCCGGCCGGGGTTGATCCGAATGCCCCTTTGACCAGGCGGGAGGTTAACATTCGGTTTCTGGTAGCAGCAGGTTTTATCACCCTTTCGGTTGTCGGACTGGTCGCCTGCAACGGCGACGTCAGCTCGCAGGAGGCCCCCGGCGCAGTAGCCGCCGATCCCCAGCACTACTCGGTGGAGTTTGAGAACGAGCAGGTTCGAGTACTCCGGGTCAGATACGGGCCCGGTGAGGCATCGGTCATGCACCGGCATCCGGCAACCTGCGTCTTCTACTTCACCGACGCGGACGGCCAGTTCGAGATGCCTGGCGGAGAGATCGTGGATGCCGGTGGCTCTGCAGGAGACGTCGGATGCGGAGACGCGACGGTCCATTTGCCGTCCAACATCGGGGATGAACCGTTCGAGGTGGCCGTAGTCGAATTCAAGGGCCGAGAGACCTTCACTCAATAGGGGAGAGAAAGCAAGCCACGTGTAGTCATCACTTCCCAGGTGGAAAACTCGGCGGCGTACGATGGCGTGAAACGGGAGACGGTGACGGTCTTCGTGCTCGATAAGGAGTCTCGGTACTAGCGTCCGAGAGAATCACACCGCTGTCTCCCAGGGATGGAGTCCGCCCTGGGACCTCAATCTCCTTCGGCTCTATCGTGTATCAGCACGCCGTTGATGAAGACCTTCTCTACCCATGTCTTCACGTGGAGCGGATACCCGTCGAGAACCAGGATGTCGGCGTCCTTCCCTACCTCCAGGCTCCCGATCCTATCGGCGACACCTAGTATCTCGGCCGGACGGATCGTCACGGCTTTGAGGGCGTCTTCATCGGACAGGCCGTATCCGGTGGCATAAGCCGCTTCGATCAAGAGCCATCGCCCTTGGGTCGCCCTCCCCATGGAGCCAAATCCAAACCCGAAGCTACCAAGCGCGACCCTCACCCCCGCTTCGACGAGAAGGGAAGCGTTGTACTCGCTCATGAGGTTGTACAGGTCAGCGGTCATGCTGACTTCGCCACCCGTGATGAAAGGGTGCGTGGGTGGGCCGAGAACGACGGGGATGTCACGGGCAGCCAATTCCTCGCGGATTTTATAGGCCCCCAGCCCACTGTCGAGGATCAGGTCGAAGTCGAACTCATCGGCGAGTCTGAGGGCGGTCCTTATGTCATCCAGGTAGTCCACCTCGATGCGTGCGGGCATCTCTTTCCTCAGCAACTTCACCAGGGCTTCCTTACCAAGATCCCGGCTAGGCGGTGACGCGTCCTCGTCCCCCTCCGCCTTCTTTCGCTCGAACTCACCGAGGGTTTCCTCATACGCTTCGGCTTCTATGAGGGTTTTCCGCGCCAGTGCTGCAATGCCCATCCTCGTCGTTGGGTTCTGCCCTTCTCTTTTCGCTGTTTCCCCGATGGTCATATCCATGGCTGCAGGCTCGCGGAGGATCATCGAGTCACGGTCATCCCCCCACGTCTTGACCACCGCTCCCTGGCCACCAATTACCTGCCGGTCTCCGGGGGCGATGTAGAGGGCGGTAACCCCTCCCCTGATGAGATCCCTGTCCTTTTGAACGCCCGTCGTGCCCCGCATGAAATCTCCGTACGGGTAGAACGCCTGAATCACACGGTTCTGGGGGGTGATGGGATTCGAGGCATCATTGAGCTCGAAAGGCCGGATCCCATAGTAGGTCATGGCGTCGATGATACCGGGCATGACGTATTTTCCAGAGGCGTCGATGACCCTTGCCCCGGCCGGTACCGTGATCTCCCGGCCAACTTCCAGGATCTTCCCGTCTCGGATCAGAACCGTACCGTCTTCTATGGCTGGACCGGCCATGGTCAAAACGGTACCGCCCTGGATGGCTGTAACTCCCTGAGCCGGGGCCAAGGACGGGAGGAGACACAGAACGCAGAAGGAGACTCCGAAGGGGAGGGCCAATTGGATCAGTCGTTTCCTGTTCATCTCAGTTCTCCTCCCTGGCCTGGTCCTGAGTGGCCCGATCATAAGCTCTAACCCCATCGACAAAGACCATGTCCACTCGGGTGCTCGGCTCGTACCAAACGCCATCCAAGACCACCAGATCGGCGTCCTTTCCCACCTCGACGCTTCCAACCCGGTCTTCGATACGGCTGGAGGTGGCTGGATTGATCGTGACGGTCTTCAGGGCGTAATCTTCCGGCATGCCATACCTGATGGCCATCCCAGCATTAATCCTGAGGAGTTTTTGGTGAACCACCGGGTGGTCGGAATGGAGGCTCACCATCACGCCTGCTTCATAGAGAAGGGTATTCCCGAAGAGCAGGTCATCCGAGACACCGATACGGGTTCCCAGCGGAAGCGTGATCACCGGAACGTTCCGGCGTGCGATCTCGTCGGCGACTTTGTAGGCCTCGGAGCTGTGGATGAACGTGAGATCGAACCCGAACTCGTCTTTGAGCTTGAGGAAAGAGATCATGTCGTTGGCATAGTGGATATGACACCGAACCTTTTCTTCCCCTTTCAGGACAGGAACGATGGCTTCGAGACGTAAATCCCGCCTGGGTGGGGGCTCCGTCTTATCGCCGGCTTCATACTCATCCCATTCCTCCATGTACTCCCGGGCCTGATAGAACATGCTCCGGATGGTGGGAATGTGGGACAGGCTACGCGCGTTGATGGCCATCTTCAATTCACGGCTTTCCTTCAGGATCCGGTCCTCCAGCTTCTCTCCGAAGGTTTTGATGGTGATGGACTGCCCCCCCATTCGCTCACCACTCCCTGGGCCGGTGATAATGGTAGTGACTCCATTCATGGCCGCATCATACCAATCCCTCACCTCCATATGCAGAGCATCCAGGGCCCGGTGTTCCGGGCCTATGGGCTCTGTGAATTCGTTCACGTCTCCGAAATCGTAGGTGCCGAGGTGGGAATGTTCATCGATGAGGCCAGGGATCACCGTTTTCCCGGTCACGTCGATGACAGGGACCCCGGCCGGGACGGGGATAGCCGTTCCGACCCCTGTGATCTTCCCGTTCTGAACGACCACCGTACCATTCTCGATGGGAGGGCCTGCAGCCGTGTGCACCCTGGCGCCTTGAAGAGCGAAAGAGTTAGTGGGGGTTTGGGCTTCCAGACCGCGTGGATGGAGGAAGGCCAAAAGAACGGTTCCGACCAACATCAGGCGGAGGATCTTCATATCCTGACCTCCAGCGGAGACCATGTTGTTTGGATCTACAAGAGACACGGCAACATAGAATGAGGTCGCTCGAGGGAACAGGCAGAACTGCAGGTAGGCTCCGGCGCAATGGGCCTTTGGGCGGGGCCTCTCTCCAAGTAGATCCCGCAGACTGCTGTGGGGTCGAACGTTGTTGTAGTCTTCCCGCCACCCCTCCAGTTGGTCCTGAGCCTCTTCGAGATCCCTGAACCAGTGTAACGTTAAACACTCACGCCTCAGGCCGGCCAAGAACGACTCGGCGACGGCGTTGTCCGTCGGCTTGCCCCGTCGGCTGAAGGCTGGCAGAACTCCTCACTAGTGGCTCGGAGTGTGGGCCGCTGGGACTGACGCCAATCCCTTCCTGCCACCGCTGGCAACCTTTTCTTCTTGCCTGGCGTCTCATTCCGTGACTTGATTTCTTTCTTTGATGCAGTAATAATCGAGGAAACCTGCGAAGCGTGGTGGGCTGAGCCGGTAGCGGAACGCAGACCAATGACCAGAGGGGGTGCCGGATGGGGCTGAAGGGCCTGAGGGAATTTGAAGAGCTCGTGCTTCTGAGCGTATTGGCGGCCGGGGACGACGCCTACGGGGCGGTGATCCAAAATACTCTCCTTGAAGAAGCAGGGAGGAACTCGGGAATGGGGGCCATCTACACCGCCCTGGACCGTCTCTCGCAGAGGGGCCTGGTGACCTCTCGTCTCGGTGAGCCCACTCCCGTCCGGGGCGGTCGGAGGAAACGTCACTACATCCTCACGCCGGCCGGGTTGGCTCTCTTGGCCGAAACCAGAAGACAACGGGAGACGCTCTGGGCGAAGGCGGGCCCGGTGGTCATGGATGGGAGGACGGGAAAATGAACGAGCCGCCGAAGCTTGCCTTGAAGCTGGTCCGCTTCCTCTCACCAGCAGCCTGGCGCCTCGAGATCGAAGGAGACCTCCTGGAGAGCTTCCGGCAGCGGGTCGCCAGGGAGGGCGCCGGACCCGCAAGACGGAAACTGTGGTGGGAGGTCCTGACCATCCCCTTCTGGCAAATGAAGGGGCGGCTCCGGGGCGTACGGCCCGGAGGGGACAACCGGGCGGTTGAGCCAAACGGGAATCGCTCCCGAGAGGAGATCAGGTCGGTGATCAGGGAGGTTCTCTTGGCCTTGAGGGCTTTCCGGAGAAACCCGACGCTATCGTCAACGGTCGTAGGCGTGCTGGCCATCTGTATCGGCGCCACCACGGCCATCTTCAGTGTGGTGAACGGTGTCCTCCTCAAGCCCCTGCCATACCCTGAGCCCGACCGACTGGTCAACATTTGGCAGGTGAACCAGGAATGGCTCGACCGCCCCGACCCTCGCTTCCAGGCCTTGGGGTGGCAGTTCCCCGTGTCCTATCCGGTGCTCCAGGACTGGGTGGAGATGGCCGAGCCGCTGGAGGCAGTGGGTGGGTACTCCCGCTTTGTTCGGAACCTGGATCTGGGTGGCCAGGTGGAGCGGGTCAGGACGATAGATGTCAGCTCGGGGATCTTCCCCACTCTGGACGTCCCACCTCTCCTGGGCCGGTGGATCGTCGGCGCTGACGACCGGGTCGGAGCGCCCCGGGTGGCGGTCCTCAGCCATGGCTTCTGGGAGACGCGCCTGGGCGGGGATCCCGAGGTCATCGGCCGCACTCTCAACCTGGACGCCCAGATCTACGAGGTAGTGGGCGTCATGCCTGCCGGGTTCTACTTCCCGGATCCTTCCTGGGACCTCTGGGCGGGATACCCCGATGCCCAGAAGGAGTCTGGCCGGGGGTCCCAGTTCATCACGGCGGTGGGGCGACTGAAACCAGGCGTCCCCCTGGCCAGGGCCCAACGCGAAATGGAGGCGCTGGCCCAGCGCGTCCAGGACGAGGTGGGTGGAGAGAACCATTTCGGCGTTCGCCTGAATTCCCGCCTTTCCCAGGTCGTGGGCAACGTGGATACGGTCCTGATCATCCTTCTGGCGGCCGTGGGGTTGGTCCTCCTCATCGCCTGCGCCAACGTCGCTAGCCTAATGCTCATGCGGGCCACGGCCCGCCGCCGTGAGTTCGCTCTCCGGGCTGCGCTTGGCGCTGGTCGCCGCCGACTCTTTCGTCAGTCCCTGGTGGAGATCCTGACCCTGTGCCTGCTCAGTGGGGTGCTGGGACTGGGACTGGCCGTGGCCTTCTTCGAGCCCATGGTGGCCTGGCTCCCCGCCGGACTCCCCAGGGCCGACGAAGTGACCCTGGACGGCCGGGTTCTCCTGTTCTCCTTCGGGGCTTCCCTGGTTACGGCCCTTCTTGTCGGGGTCCTTCCGGCCCTCAGCGCCTTCAGGACCCCCTTCTCGGAAGCCCTCAAGGACGGCGGACGTTCGAGCACCCAGGGGGGGAGGAAGAGGCGACTCCAGGGGAGCTTGGTCTCCGCCGAGATCGCGCTGGCCTTCGTCCTCCTCCTGGGATCCGGGCTCTTGGTCAAGAGCTTCTGGCGCCTGAACGGCGAGGAGCGGGGTTTTGATCCCTCTGATGTGATGACCCTCGCCCTGGCCCTTCCCGACGATCCGTATGGGGACCAGGGGGAGCGACACTCCTTCCTTGACCTCTTACGCGACCGGCTCCGCGCCCTCCCGGGGGTGGAAGGGACCGCCCAGGCCACCCGGCTTCCCTTCGTCGGAGGAACCTCGTCTTCGAACACCACCATCGAGACGTTGGCGGGTCAGGAGGAGGTGAACCTGCAGCTGAACCAGGTGGACCTCGACTTCTTCACCACCCTGGGCATCCCCGTCCTGGCCGGCCGAGATTTCGACGCGACCGACCAGGCCGACTCGGAACCGGTGGCCATCATCAACGAGGTGGCGGCCCGGGAACACTGGCCCGGGGAGGATCCCATCGGGCGTCGGATCCAAGGGCCAACTCGGGAGGGTCGGGACCCGGAGTGGATGACGGTCGTGGGAGTCGTCGGGGACGTCCGGACCCGCCTCGACCGAGACCCCCGCCCGAAGTACTACGCTCCTCTGACCCAGGCTGGAGGCGTCCGGGTCACTGTCGCCGTGAAGGCCCGGGTCGGTCCCGAGGCCCTCGCCTCGGCCATCCGTGCCCTGGTGAACGAGCTCGATCCTTCGGTCCCTGCGCCCATCGTCACCTCACTGGAGAACCGGATCGCCAACTCGGTGGCCACCCCCCGCCTCCAGGCCTTCCTGGTTTCAGCGCTGGCGGTGTTGGCCGGGTTGTTGGCCTTGGTGGGCGTGTACGGTGTGCTGGCCTACGCCACGGCACAGAGGACGGCAGAGATCGGGGTGCGCGTAGCCATGGGGGCTGGGCAGATGGAGGTCGTAAAAGATGTCCTCAGTCGCGGCGCTCGTCTGGCCGGGGTGGGGCTGGCCATCGGCCTCGGGTTAGCCTCGCTGGCTATCCGCTCCCTGGACGGGCTCCTCTATCAGACGGAGCTCTACGACGGATCCCTTCTGCTGGGTACAGTCGCCGTCCTGGGCCTGGCCACCCTGGCTGCCAGCTACTTCCCTGCCAGGAAAGCCACCCGGGTGGATCCTGTGGAGGCCCTAAGGGCCGAGTGATATTCAATCCGGTCCAGGCGCGGCGCGGGGCACCCGCGGGCCGATCCCACCCGGCGGAGCCGGCCACAACGTCCTCCTTCGTCTAGCGGGAATCGCATGAAGGCTCGGCTCCTCCTGCCGGGCCCGCTCGGCTCGAACGCGCGACCTCTGCCTCCGGAGGGCAGAACCAGACCCTCGTGGGCGCTGAAGAACGCTGACCTGATTGGGTGTTCCATCTCGGACCGCTGGCCAGCCACCCTTGGAATCCGTCGGTTTCTTTTCCCGGATTGTGACCTGATCCCCCAACGCGGGGAAAGGAACCGATGAAGCGCGAGGGGAAGCCAAGGACCTGAGTTCCGCCTATGGTACGTGCCCAGCCAGTTTTCTTGCCCATTCCCTATCCGCAACACACCCTTCTCCCCGGTGGCTGACCGGGCTCGCACGGGCGGTCCCCTCTCACCGGTTCATCCGACATGGAGCACGAGGAGCGCCTCAAGGCTGCACTCGCTGACCGCTATCAGATCGAGCGGGAGGTCGGTCGCGGCGGGATGGCTGCTGTCTACCTGGCCCAAGACCCGAAGCATGGCCGGCAAGTGGCCGTAAGAGTGCTCCGCCCCAAAGTAGCCTCCTCGCTCGGCACCGAGCGGTTTTTCGATGAGATCCGCCTGACCGCCCGGCTCCGGCATCCACATATCGTGCCGCTGTTTGACTCAGGCGAGGAGGATGGATTCCATTGAATAAGGATTGGAGGCGGATCAAAGGCAGCCTAACCAACAACTGCTATCGGCAGACCGGTCACCCCCCAAGGGTCCTTCGCGCCCCTAGCCTCTGTGTTGCCCACCGAAGTCCTCCATCGGCGAGGCCCCGTGACCACGGATCCCGCTCCAGGAACTGAATCCAGCCTTGCCCGATGGCTCGCCACGCGGTACGAGCGAAGGAGCTTCGGCTCAACCCTCGATGTGCTACCGGTGAACCAGCCGAGCCAAAAGTGCTTTGGTCAGCGTTTCGGGAATGACTGTAGGTCTCTCTTCGTCTTCCTCTGCTGCCCTAGATGCTTGGCAGCCGCACCATAGGGCGTATTTAGGGCACCGCGCGCCTCAAGCGTGAAATCGCTTTCGCCTTCCCCTTTTGGCGGGAAGAGTTCTGAGAAGATAATCGGCTGGATCCGCCGGACTCTATCAGGGTTTTGGATTTCTTCACAAAGACGATAGTAGATGAAGCAAACCCAAGAGATTACTTCCTGAATGTCATCTGGCCCACCCCGGCGGGCAGCAGCCCATATCGTGGCAAGGTCCTTCTTTTCCAGAAACTGCCTACGCATCTTTCCCTGAAGACGAGTGAGCGACTGAACCACCCTCTCCGGCCTTTTAAGAAGCAGCTCTCTCCAGGTCCCTGCCAATAGAGTGACAAAAGCCTTTACTCCCTCCTCCAGGTTCTCTACATCGCTTATTTCCTTCACGGAATAGAGTCTAAAGAGCGCTATCTTCATTCTTGGCTTTGTCTTGCACCAAACCGAATAGTGTTCCTCAGATATCCCTTCAGCCTCCTCGGGGACAGTCACGTACGAGTGAATCGTCTTCTTAAACTCGTCTCTTATGACGAACAAGCCCCCATCCGTGACTCGGAGGACTAACCGTTTTTCGGTGTATCCCCAACCCCTAATTAGGAGCCAGCTCTCAAGCAGGTGGTCCTCAATCGCCTCCACCGCATCATCATAAGATTCTTCGGACCATCGAATCGGGGCGTTTGAGTCGTCCTCCCCATCCTCCCCGTCTTTTCCGTTGGGCGGGGCCGGGGCCGTCTTGGATTTCTTGGACCTTTTCCTCTTTCTCGGTTTCTCCAAGCCGCGTAAGCCGTGCTTGGCCTTCTGTATATAGTCGTGCCTCTTTAACCAAGTCTGGAGTGAGGCCGCACTCCCGGTCCCTCTTTCACCGACCTCCCTCTGCTCAGGGGCGGTACCGCGCTCTTCATCGGAGCTCTGGCCGTCCTGCATTCAAGTCCTTTCCGATAAATGGAGGAGATCATCCTCTCTTCGCATTCTGATTGATAAAGGCAAGCAGTCCATCACGGCGGGGGATCTTCCGTCTGGCTACCACCAAGGATGGCTGAAAGGTCGCATTTTCCTAGGACAACCAACTTCTCGATATCGGGATCACTAAGATTCGCCGATTCTAGGAGCCTGTGACGACGATCAATTTCTGCGCCTACCAGCGCGACATCCAGAAGTCTATGGAGCTGTTTGAAAGGCTCAAGTAGGGGTTTGGGATCGATATCTAGTTTCAGGTTCCCCGTGTCCACCAATACAAGCCTTGTGTTTTCTTCCTTCAACCGTTCGCGAAGCTCGTCGTCAGTCTTCCTCGGGAACTTCAATCGGAGCGCAAGGAGCTCCGGATCCCTCAGTTCGACTTCCGATCTTCGCACAGAGAAGGTCGTGTCCTTCGCAGGAGGATCGACGAAGGCAATCTCCACGCCATCATCCTTTATCAAGATCACCGTCAGGGTTTTTCTCTCTCCAAGTTCGGTGCCCCTCACCTCTTCTTGACGAATGTCTAGCCCTTCCGCTGGGACCTTTTCCTCCTCACCGAGAAATGTCCGAGTGATCTCAAAGTCACCGGGGTTGATGTGTGAGTCCGCCACGCGAGTAATGTCGTAGTTTGCTCCAATGTATAGGTCCGGGTACGAGACCCGGGCACCGGCCACGGCCCCGGTGACCTTCAGGTCCGGATTCCCGAAGTAGGGTCGAGCAACTTGCCAGAGCAGTTGGGAATAGCCAGCGGTCAGCAACGTGTCTCGAATCCGGAAAATGGCGTAGTTGCCCGTGAACCCTAGGGGCCCAGAAGGATCAATTAGCTCCGAAAGGGGAGCCTCGGATCCAGGAATGGGCTCGAATCGGCCCTTGATCCTCCATCCTCCGGTGGAGTCATCTGGTTCAGATTCTTCTTCCACACGCCGAAACCTGGTCGGCCATTGCCAATCCCAGTACCTCATCTTCCGCCGCTCTGGATCCTCCGCTGACCAGATAGCCCTGGAATAGTGGAGTATGTTATCAGCAAGGTGCCTGCCAAAGCGTTTGGCTTCTTCAAGGAGAGTTGAGACCTCCGTGGCCAACTCACGGCCAGACTGAATCGCAGTTTGGAACGCGTCCAGGGTACGCGAGTAGGTTTCTCCAACGGTCCCAGACCCTAAGTTACCAAATGCTGCTTCACTGTAAGCATGTTTCAGGGCTGCTTTGATGGTGTCTATCTCTTCCCTGATGTAGGTCAATTCCTCCCTGAGAGAACCAACTGACCGAGAGTTGAGCTTTCCAAGAATGTCCGAAAAAGAAGCATCTAAGAGGACCCGACTCAAAATCCATCCGTGTCTTCGGACCCACTCTACGGTCAACTCCTCTGGAGATACCAATTCTTCAGCGACCAGCAAGACCGGTTCCACCGAAGCAAGATATGTGTAGACTTCGTACTGCTGCTGAAGGGTAAAGTAGTAGTAGGTGACAGGAAGAGAGTCGTTGGGGTTCCGGATCTCTGACGTGCGAGTTTCCTCGTAAACGAACTCTTGCTCAGTGTCAACGACCAGACGCTTTTCGCGACGAAGCTTCACGGCTGCCCGTTGCATCGATTCGGCGAGCTGTCGTTTTGTACTGCGACTGGAGTTTGAGGAATGGCGATCGTAGTCCGTTTCTGCAGTCACGCTGGCCTGTCCGTCAGCGAAAAGGACATCGAACTCGCCAGACGTCTGTGCAGAAACACCTACATGCCATTTTGAGCTTCTAGCTGCTTCCTCTACCACTTCACTGGCGTTTGTGGTCTGAATCCTAGTCTCGCGGGTCGTCTCCTCAGTTGAAGCTTCCTCAGCGCGTCGGGTTACCCTCTCTCGCTTCAACTGCCGTACGACCACCTTCTCCGTTTGACCTGGCCCGAGAGGAATTGTCTTGACCAAGTCCCCTTCTGCAATCCCGATTGGACGCCATTCCTGGCGATAGACTCTTTGAAGTCCGAGGTTGATTGATGGATAGGGATAGGGTAAGAACCCGTATTGTTCCTTCTGAGGGTCTCCGGCCTGTCCAAGGGAGGACCGGCTCCGGCCGTGTGGGTGGCCAAGGAGGCCCAAGCTCGCATCCCCGCCTCCTGGGATCAGGCTCTTACCGAGCCCGGAGAGGAGGTCTTCCAGCCAAGAAAGGACCTCTTCTGCATTCTCCTCGGCCCCGGGGGCTTCTGCAAGGATCTCGTCGGCTTTCTCCAGGAGTATCTCCTGTAACGCTTTGGCTCCTCCAAGTAGGCTAGTCGGCCAGGCCATTCGATGAGAAGCACTGGCGTGATGCTTCACCTCAAGTGACTCTACAAGGTAGTGGTTAGTGCCTCCTACGACCGTCTCGTAGACCACTTCTCCCGGGGCCATGAACGGAGGTTCGCGGAATTCCATGGCAAGGTGATGAGAGTATCCCAGGGCTTCCCAGGCCAACATCTCACCTTGGTCATAGGTTTCATGGTATGAACTGGGGGTACCGTCCATCACATCCCATTCCGCCCCTACATGATAAACCGGCAGGTTATAGCCGCCGGTCCAGGGGCGGTCTAGCATACTGGAGCGGGCCACCCATCCGACTATCTCTTGGTCGAAATCCACCAAGAACCTGTTCTTCTGCATCTCGCTCATGGCCGCGAAGCGATCAACGATCGGAGTGGTGAGGGCATTCTCCACAAAATGAATGGCCATTTGATCCCGCCTCAGAGGTGTTCTCTCCAAGCCGTAGGCCTCCACTAGCTTAGTGGTTGTGACCGTGATCATACGCCCGAGAAGAGTTTTGGCCTCTTCCTCGTTGAATGCGCCCCCTACCAGTTCCCTTGCTGAAGAGAAGACCTCAGCAATGAGCTGGATTGCGAAATCCCCAAGCCAGGAGATGGCCTCAGGCCCGAGTGAATCCTGCTCGATCGAGTTGTCCGTCTGTCCCGCGCCGGCGGGGGGGAAGCGTGATTCCCCTGTGTGATCAGTCGTGAGTGGGGTCCTAGCCCCCCACGGATCCAGAGCGTATACGAAGCTGCCAAAGTCATAAAACGTCACTTCATCCACTTCTGGATGGTTTCTCCCAGCAGGATTGGCCAACTCCACAGGCCACTCCGAGAGAGCCTTTAGCCAAGCACCAAGAAACCCTCCGTTCTCATCAGGCATCAGATGCCTCCTCTACCTCGGGCTCTTCGGTCGACTCCGCTTTCTCCTGGTCTCCGGGGGAGCGTTTGCCTTCTTCCAGGAACTCTGAGGAGGTTAAGATCCCGATGGCTTCTGGGTGGATTTCAGCTAAATGGGATCTAGTTATCGCGGACAACTCATTCGGTCCACCAGGGACCCTTGAGAGGAACCTTCCCCATGGCGATCTGACTCGCGGAACTGGTCTGATCTCATGATGTATGGGAATAGTACCGGAGGCCCTTGTCAGTTCGACGGCAGACTTGAAACGCCCCTCTAGCGTCACGTTCTCTTCGCGATAGGCCTCGATGATCGTCCTCAGGACAGTTCCTGTTTCAGCATCACCTGGAATCTCAAGCTGATGTGCGATCGCTCTGGCCTTCTCGGCTTGAGTTCTGAGATCCTCAGCCTTTTCGAGTACCTTCTGTCCGGACTCAAAAATCTCCTCCAGCCGTTCCTTTGCCCGGGCACCTTCGGTTTTTCGATCTGACCCAGCCTTGCGAAGGAGACGCTGGATCTCGCCCAAATCGAGTTCAGCAAGGACTGGAGCCTCCACAGCCTTGAGCTCTTTGGCGAGTTCCCCGAAGGCATCAAGGGCTTCCTTCTCCGCCCCTTTTTCGAACAGTTTTGGCGGTGTACGAACCGCCTTCGCCAACTTTTCCAATAGTCTCATTCGATGTCTCACCTTGCTCGGATCGCCGAAAACCCCTCTTCATTCTGGGAAGGGACGTCAAAAGACCTGGATTCAACTCGGTTGCGGACTGAGGCTTGATTTCGACTGACTGGGATTGGTCCGCTGAGGGAAGCTAGGGAGTGCTGGAGCCGGAGTTTGCTGCGAACTCCGAGACCACAAACACGCCGGAACGAAAGACAAGCACTGTTCTCAATCCTCAACATTATTTGAAGGGTCCGCCTACCCTTCAGTGCAATGCATTGGTCGGCCTCAACGCTCCCTAGTCTGTCGCCGGATGAGAATAGGTCTACCGCCGCAGGTGCCAACTCAATACCTCCCACGGAGCCGGTGGTCGGATGGGCAGCTACCGGGTGCGGGGGGAGATCTGTAGGTAATCGATGATACATTGTTCGCCTTCCAGTACGAAACGCACTGTCTCCGAGTCAGATCCGGTGGTTGTGGAGAGGCTGGCAATAGGTGAACTCATGCCAAGCTCGCTATCCGAAACCCAGCTCTCCGAAGCTGGCTCATGGGTGGCATCGAAGACCCCCGAGCACTCTGGCTCGACCGAGGAGAGGGGGGCCAGTAGAACGCCTCCTTAGCAACCCAATAAGCGGCATCAACAATCCTCAGACTCGGGGCGACGGAGACAGGGTTTGTTTAGGCTGAGAAACTTGATGGTTCACAGGAGACGGAAAAGAACAGAGCGAGAACGGCGGCATCACGCTTCATGGAGCCTTCCGAGTCGGTGGAGGAGAACCCTCAGATCTATCTCAATTTGAACAGATTGATCATATGAACTGAGGAGGTTATGCGCAAGAAAGTGCGGTTCACGGAATGAATACAACAGCGACGTTCTACGCCGGCCCAGGCAGAGGCCGGCGCTTACCTTACGCCAAGCCCGGAGAGGCTTCAAAACCATCGCTCCTAGTGGATCAAGGTCGGGGGCAACTACCGGGAGCTATGAACTAACACTCTAGGTGGGATAATGGGCGGGGCGGGTCACCTCCAACCACGTATTCGCGGTGGGGGACGGCGGTTTGGTTCTGCACAACAATGGAACGGCGTGGAGCCAGATGGCTAGAGGAACCGTACAGAGACTCCGGGCAATCTGGGGCACGTCCTCCAGCGACATCTTTGCGGTGGGTAACTGGGGCACGATCCTCCATTCTAGTGGGACAACCTGGAGTTTGATGGAGAGCGGGACTACGGAGAGACTCAAGGGCGTGTGGGGATCCTCCTCTAACGACGAGTTCGCGGTGGGTGACGACGGTTTGGCCCTCCACCACGATGGAACGGCATGGAGCCATCTGGCGAGCGGCACCCCGTAGGGGCTCGATGGGGTTTACGGCGCATCGCCCAGAAATGTGTTCGCGGTTGGGTTTGGCGGCGTGATCCTCCGGTTAGACGGTAGTGAGTGGAAGCAAGTCGGATCCACCTTGACTAACCACGTTCTCAATGGCGTTTGGGTAGGACCGAACACCGATTTGTTCGTTGTGGGAAAAGGGGGCATGATCCTGAGGGGCATTCGTTGAGAGGCCTGGTTACTCGGCCGAGACTACGTTGAACTGCCTCCTCCCCCATCCTCGCTTCCATGCCCTCCTTGAGGAGTTCGGGGATGATATAGGGAGCTGACCTCTAGTTTGGAAACTGCGCGGCGAGTCTTCGTGCACCTGGTCAGATGAGGTTGACCAGGTATTTCCCTGCGGCAGTCGCAACGTGGAGGCGCAGCAAGGCCAACTCATCATTGGAAGCCCCTTGGTGCCGCGCAACTGCTTGGACCCCTGCCCAACACCCCCGCAGTAGATTCCACTGGCCTTCGTCGAGGGTTTGTTGATCTCTCAAGCGGTCGAGGGCAGCTCTTGGTTCACTCGGCCTGCTTCCCGTGAGGCGGTCACAGGCCTCAAGCAGGCGGTTCTGAAGAAAAGACCCGATAGAGCCACCTGCCGCTTCGAAGTTCCCTCGTGCGAAACTGTCTAACGCCTGCCGGAAATGGTTGAGAGCGACATGAAACTGAACCGCCTCTAGCTTTGTCTCCAGCACAGAGGAGAGTGGACCCACAGACATCGGATGGGGAGTTGTCGGCCATAGTCGTCAGCACCCAAAGGAGAGCCCCTCAGCCGTAACCGACTGGGGGGCTTGGACTCACTCTTAGTACGCCCGACAGGATGGGCCTGCGGCTGACTCTGTCAGCCTCGGCCGTCTCGGGGTCATGCGGCAGGAAAAACCCCAACCTGGCAGTCCCTCGGCTCGAACGCTGCGCGTTCTCATCGCACACCACTGTGCTACGAAGAAGCCCCAGGGCTGATGCCCTGGGGCTTCTTCCAGTACGCCCGGCGCGATGGAGCTGCGGGGCTTCGCCTCCTCGCTCATCTCGCGGAACACCTAACCGGAATAAACCAGCCTCGAAGGCCGCTCGGTTCGAACCAAAAGGGACGAATCCGTACCAGCCAAACAAACAGAAAACCCCGGGGACAAGCCCCGGGGTTTTCTCTTAGTACGCCCGACAGGATTCGAACCTGTGACCTCTGCCTCCGGAGGGCAGCGCTCTATCCAGCTGAGCTACGGGCGCATCATGTGGGTCGCGCGCGGAATAAGCCGAGTTCTGTCCGCCGCATCTGCATTGCCTCACGGCAGCGGCGTCAGCGGGGAGGGATCATTTCTCTGGGACACGGCATTACTGCCGGCCTCAAGCAGCCTACCCGGGACTCAAATGGCGCGGGCCACGCCTCGTCCCCTATTTGGCCTTGCTCCGAGTGGGGTTTGCCATGCGACCTCTGTTACCAGCGGCCCGGTGCGCTCTTACCGCACCCTTTCACCCTTGCCTGTGCGACCCGCGCGAACGCGCGCCGCCATCGGCGGTCTGCTCTCTGCTGCACTTTCCGTCGCCTCGCGACGCCCGGGTGTTACCCGGCACCCTGCCCTTTGGAGCTCGGACTTTCCTCCAGCAACCCTCGAAAGGGCCGCCAGCGATCCCTACTCGCACGCTCTCCACGGACACCAAATCCGGCCAAAAGGGCCGGATTCAACCAGTCCATCAGGATCCTAAAAGCTAAAGACGGGTCCCGGCTTCGTAAAGGGAACCGAAGGCACTGGCAGCCAAGGTGGAGCCTACTGTTTTAGCCCTCGAAGTCCATGTTGACATACCCCCCTTCCCCGCCTACATCATCGGCATCCGACTCGACTTTTTGTCGAGGGATACCAACCCGCCTCACAAGGAAAAGCCATGCCCATCGCGACGCCACAACAATTTCGACAAATGCTCGACGCGGCTCAGCAGGCAGGCTATGCCTACCCAGCCATCAACGTCACATCCATCATCACCCTGAACGCCGCCATGAAGGGCTTCGCCGAATCGAACTCGGACGGCATCATCCAGTTCTCCACCGGCGCCGGCCAATTCGCATCCGGGCTGGCGAACAAGGATGCAGCGTTCGGGTGTATCGTTCTGGCCGAGGCCGCCCATCGGCTCGCTGAGCGATACGACATCCTGATCGCGTTGAACACCGATCACTGCCAACCGGAAAAGGCGGAGGGGTTTCTCAAGCCTCTGATCGAGGCCACGGCACAACGCAGAGTCCGGGGGGAGAACAACCTTTTCCAGAACCACATGTTGGATGCCTCGATCCTCCCTTTAGTGGACAACATGAAGATCTCCCAGGAGTATCTCCGGCTCTGCGCCGAGCACGAGATCATCCTGGAAGTCGAGGCCGGAGTCGTCGGCGGCGAGGAGGATGGTGCCGCCGGAACGGAAGACATGCCCGAGGACAAGCTTTATACCACCCCGGAGGACATGATGGCGGTGTATGAGGCCCTCCACACGATCGGGCGCTTCACCTTTGCCGCCACGTTCGGGAACGTACACGGCCATTACAAGCCGGGGGCAGTAAAACTCCGGCCGAACATTCTGAAGGACGGGCAGGCCGCCGTCATCGACAAATACGGGGACGACGCCGAGATGGACCTGGTGTTCCACGGCGGGAGCGGGAGTCTCCTCGAGGAAATCCGAGAGACGCTGGACTACGGTGTCATAAAAATGAACGTGGACACCGACACCCAATACGCGTTCACCCGCCCCATCGCAGCCCACATGATGGAAAACTACGACGGGGTGCTAAAGATCGACGGGGAGATTGGGAACAAAAAAACCTACGACCCCCGGAGCTACCTGAAGAAGGCTGAAGAAAACATGTCCGAGCGGGTGTGTGTCGCCTGCAGCGATCTTTTGAGTTCCGGGAAGAGCCTCTTCGGCAACCTCTGATCCTCCCGAATCCCTACCCACGCCCAACCGGCCCGCCCCTCGGGGTGGGCCGGCATTTGATTCCACCGCCCTGCAACAGATTCCGGATTTCCGGAGGGCGTAAACATATATGTTGTTTTCGCTTCGAGAATTATTCCTTTGGCACGAAAGTGGCAGCCTGGTGCGCTTTGCGCACCGGTGTGTCAGGAATCTGTAGCTCTCCACCGGCCGGTGCTTCCCTTCGAAACTCAACAGGAGCAGCGGCACGATGCGTCCAGTTCTCACCATCCTATGTGTATTCCTGGGTTTGGCACTCGGGTCCCCGGCTGACGGACAAGTGAGGGCTGATCCTGCGGGTCAGTCAGCTCACGGGAGCACTTCCGACGTGAGCCCCGGGCCTCAGCTCCGGCCTCAGGACGCCTCCAGATTCTCCGTCGGCGGTTTCATCGGATTCCAGGACGGGCTGAGCCTTCAAGGGTTCGCTCTGGCCAGAGACTTCGCCCAGGGATTCCCCCTACAGGCTCGTTTCCGGATCGCCAGGACCGGTGTTGAGCCAGGCAGCGCACCAGCGGCGAGACGGATCTTCATCAACGACGCGACCGGTGGTACGCCAAAGGAGGCCGGGACGACGATGGACCTGGGTTTGGATGGAATCTACCCGATGGGTCCCCGGACGAGCTTCTTTGGCGGGATCCGCTACACCCGGTTCAAAGCGAACTTCAAGTACGTCGGGGGGAACGAAGACTTCGATGTCACCAGCGCTCACTGGGGCCTGGGTGCGGGCTTGGAGGCCGAGTTCCCAATGGGCCCGAAAATGAGTCTCTTGGTGTCGGGGGGCGGGGAGTACTTCTTCTCTTCCCGGCTGAGCGGGCACGACACCTCGTATAGCCCTGACGGAGACGACGTAAACCCAAGGAAGGACTACACCTATGACGATGCCGACGAGGCCGTTGACCAGCCCATCTGGCGTCCGGTCGCCCTGCTGGGCTTCAGCTATCGATTAGGGGGATGAAAGGTAGGGTTTAGATCGGATTGGAAACGGCCGCCCGGAGAGTCCTCCGGGCGGCCTCGGTCTTCTGGATCTGAATAGGTCCCTCGGCCAACATCTCGCACCTCAAGCAGGAGCGCCGGCCAACATCTTCCTGCTGAAGAGGGCTCTGAGGCCCATCCAAACCACGCCGGACCCCAGGAGGAGGAAGAGACCGGCGATGGTGGTGAGGAACGAGATGGAAAACCCTTCCATGATCACCGGAGGTGAGATCTCCGGTGCAGCCCGGATGGCTTGAAGCGCGAGATAGATCCCCATCACCTGGCCGAGGACGCCAGCGACAGCCCCTATCGCCCCCCAGAAGAGGATTGCGTCGATGCGGCGCTTCACGCCGGGCCCAGGTCTTTGATCTGAGCTGAGCATGGAAAGAAGGCTCCACCCTGCCAACGCCAGGTTCACGACAATAAGGAGGGTGATGAAGATCCCCCATGGTCCAGAAAAACGGATCAGGTCAATCATTGTTTCTTCTCCTGCAAAGTGCGAAGACCAGAGCTCGGAGAGAGGAACCGGAGGCTCGCCCATACAACTCCGGCAAAGGCCAGGATCCCCAAGCCGAACAGCGTCGGGATGAACGAGATGACGAACCCTTCAGCCACCACCTGGGGGGAGATTTCCGGCGCAGCGATGATGGCGTTCAGCGCCAGATAGGTCCCTTGGCACTGGCCCAGGAACCCGAGAACAGCAGCTGCTGCTCCCCAAAACAGGACCGGATTGATCCGAGCCTTCGGATCGAGCCCGTTCGTGCCCCGCCCCCGGTTCACGGCCAAAGCCGCCCTTACGGAGAGGGCCACAACCACCAGGCCCAGGACGGTGAGGGCCGGACCGAACATCCCAGAGAGTCGGATCACGGTCGGGAAGGCGCTCATCACACTCCCTCCAACAGGTTAGCGGCAGCGGCCAGCTCCTGCCGCCTCACCTGTGCCTCGAGGAAGAACCATAGGAAGCCCAAGACAAGGGCACCCGACAAGGCGATGACAAGGGTCGCTGCGGCCATGTGGAGCCACCCTACCAGGTGGATCAAGGCTTCTCCCGGTACCGCTCTGATCCGAAGTGCGCTTCTGTACAATTCGAACCAGAGCCCACCGCCAGCCACCACGATCATGGCTGCGGCCAGGCCCAGGAGTCTGAGAAGGCTGTGCCGACGGGCTGGGCTCCACGTGTCGCTCCCCCGGAACAGCCGATGGCCCTTTCCAGCGGCGATGACCAACCCGAGCCCAAGGATGGGCATGAGGATCCAAACCAATCCGCTGGCGTCTCTGTACAGCTCCCCGCGAAACAGGAGACTCCCGGAAGCCACCGTCACGAAGAGCGCCAGAATGACCATGAGCATGCGAGACCAAGGTCCCCGAACCGGTCCAGAGAGGTTCTCCAAGGATCGTTGGAGTGGGGAATCATGGACCTGGACCAGCTCGATCAACGCTTGATCCGAAAGGTCAAAGTGCTCCAAAACCTCCCGATCTGCCTCGTCCGCCGAGAGCCCACGGCCCAGGTACTCCCGGTGGAGGTCCTCCATGTCGGCAGCAAGCTCCAGAAGGATTCTGGATCTGGCTGGCTCCGGTACATTCAACCGGGCGTCCGCATCCAGAAGCGACTGGGTGAAACGGCTCATGATCCCTCCTCCCGAATGACCTCCGCGAAACAGCCCATGAACCCCTTCCAGGCTCTTCGAAGATCCCGGAGATACAGTTCGCCATCGCGCGTGAGCTGGTAGCGCTTGCGTTTTCCACGGGCCCCTTCGTCGGACCATGCACCCTCGATCAAACCCTCCTTTTCCAGTTTGTGGAGGATCGGATAGAGAGTGCCGTGCTTGAAGCCGAACCGCCCTTCGCTCCTCTCCTCGATGTCCAAGGCCAGCTGATAGCCGTGCTTTGGGCCACTTTCCAGGGCAGAGAGGAGCAAAGCCTCGTTGAAATGTTTCGCGAAGCTTTGGGGTCCCAGGCGGGGTTGTTTTGGGGTCATGGTGGCTCGACATCCTACTACGGGTGATTACTTAGATCTACGATATATAGAAGATCTATATATGTCAACATCAGGTTCCGCCTCCCCTTCCCCAACCCCCGACGCTATCTTGGCGGACCGTTTGCCTATCCGGGCCAGGAGGCCCTCCTCCATGTCGCGAGCATCAATAAACCACCTCCACCCAACCCCCGACATGATCCGAAGCAGACCGGCTCTCGCCTTTCCATTCCTCACTCTGAACCTCCTGGTTTCCGTCCTGGTTACACCCCTCGGTGTGGTGGCCCAGCCAGCAAAAGATGAAGGAGCCCAAACACGGCCCTCCCTTCCGGTGGGCCGCGTTAGCGACGATCTCAGGCTTGACGGTGTCCTGTCGGAGTCGGTCTGGGCTTCCGCCCCAGGTATTCAAGGGCTCACGATGATCGAGCCTTTCGAGGGGGGTGACCTGAAGGCCGAGACCCGAGTCGTGGCGTTGGCCAGCCCAACAGACCTCTTCATCGGCGTAGAGGCTCGCGATCCTGATCCCGGTGGGATCGTCAGCACCTCCAAAGCACGAGATCCGGAGCTCCAGGCCGAGGATTACATCAAAATCGTGTTTGACCCGTTCCTGGATGGACGGACCGGGTACATTTTCGCGTTGAACCCGGGTGGAGCCCGGTACGACGCGCTGGTGGCCCGCAGAGGGGAGGGAGAGGATCCCCAATGGGATGCGGTGTGGGAAGCGACCACCTCCCGTGACTCTGGAGGGTGGTACGCGGAGATCAGGATCCCCCTCCAGAGCCTTACCTTCGACGGATCGCTGGATCGGTGGGGCTTCAACGTCGAACGGCGGGTGGAGCGGCTCCAGGAGGTGAGTCGGTGGGCCAGTCCGTTCAGGGATGCGAAGATCGCCCAAACCAGCCGGGCTGGTCTCCTCACAAATCTCCCGACCTTCGATACCGGAGCTGGCCTCACCATCAGGCCTGCCATCGTTACGGGTGGGGAGAAGGCCGGAGAGAACGGGAGCTGGGAGGGGACGTTCGAGCCAAGCCTCGACGTATTCCAGCGGTTGGGTAGCAACAGCACGGCGATGGTGACCGTGAATACCGATTTCGCCGAAACCGAGGTAGACACCCGCCGGACCAATCTCACCCGGTTTCCCCTCTTCTTCCCCGAAAAGAGGACGTTCTTCCTGGAGGGATCCGACATATTTGATTTCGGGATCGGAATGTCTTCCCCCTACCACTCCGACGTGGTCCCGTTCTTCACCAGAAGGATCGGCCTTTTTGAGGGGGAAGCCGTCCCCCTCGAGGCGGGGGGAAAGGTGTCGGGGAAGGCTGGAAGCACCAACTACGGCGCGTTGGTCACCCGAACCGGAGAGGTGGACGACCTGGTCCCAGGTACGACCATGGCCGCCATGAGGGTCAGGCAAAACGTCCTGGAAGAATCGAACCTCGGTCTGCTGGCCACCTTCGGGGATCCGTCGGGACTCGAAGGGAGCTACATGGTCGGGGCTGATGCGACCTACCAGACGTCGCGTTTGTTTGGCTCGAAGAACCTCATAGCCGGGTTTTGGGGGTTGGTCACGGATCGTGACGGCTTGGACGGTGACAAGACTGCTTTCGGGGCGAAGGTGGATTACCCAAACGACACCTGGGATGTCGCCCTGACCTTTCTCCGGATCGGGGATGGGTTCGATCCCGCCATGGGTTTTGTTCCGAGAAGAGGAATCAACAAGCTCTTCGGAGGAATGAGCTTCAAGCTCTACCCGTCTTCGTTGTCCTGGCTGCGGATGATGAACCACCAACTCCGCCCCATGTTGATCCTGGACTTGGACGGCGATTGGGAGAGTTATCGGTTCTTCACGGCGCCCATCAACTGGCGACTGGAGAGTGGAGACCGGATCGAGATCAATGTGAACCCGGAGGGTGAGCGGCTGGACGACCCCTTCGAGATCGCTGACGGTGTGGTGATCGAGCCTGGTTCGTACCACTTCATGAGATATCGCCTGGAATGGGAGATGGCATCGAAGCGGGCCGTCAGCGGGCAGCTGACGTGGTGGTTCGGATCGTTCTACGATGGATCCCTGGACCAGATAGAGGCCAAGGTCCGGGTCCGACCTTCCGAGTTGGTGATCTTTGACCTTACCGCCACGCGGAATATCGGGGAACTCGAGGCTGGGGATTTCGACCAGAGTCTTTACGGATTGCGGGTTCTGGCCAACTTCTCACCCGACCTGCAACTGACCAGTTTCGTCCAATACGACGATGACTCAAAAAAGCTTGGGACAAACACCCGGCTCCGGTGGACTTTCCATCCCTTGGGAGACCTCTTCCTGGTCTACAACTACAACGTCATCGACCGGTCGGATGACCCAGACTATCCCGGGAGCAGCATGAATCGACCGAGTCGATGGGCTCTCGACGCGACCCAGCTGATGCTGAAGGTCCAGTACGCCCTGAGGTTCTGACTAAACCCCGGACTTTCCCATGACTCAGGTTTTAGCCCAAGCGCGAGAGACGTTCCCGGCCACGAAAGACCTAGTCTACCTGGACGCCGCTGCGGTGTCTCTCATTTCGCAGCCGACCTACGAAGCGATCCGAGCGTTTCTGGACATTTGTATCGAGCCGGGATCGGCCGACGCTTCGCGGCACCACATGGTCATGGACGAGATGAGAGGCCTGGCCATCGACGAGGCCGCTGCGCTGCTGAACGCGGACCGAGATCAGATCGCGTTGGTGGAAAGCACAACGCATGGGCTGAACATCGCGGCGAACGCCATACCACTCGAACGGGGCGATCAGGTCCTCATCGCCGACACTGAGTACCTGCAGGTCTCCATCCCTTGGAAAATGAAGGAAGGATCCATGGGGATCGAGATCGTGCCGGTTCCGACAAGCACAAACGGCTACCTAACGGCTGATCACTTTGAAGAAGCCATGACCGAGCGGACACGAGTGGTTTGTGTGTCTTCGGTTCAGTGGTGTTCAGGGAACCGCATCGACCTGAAGGCTTTGGGAGATATGTGCCGAGCCCGAGACGTCTACCTGGTCGTGGACGCGATCCAACACCTGGGCGCGTGTGGCCTGGACGTGCGAGAGACCCCGGTGGATTTCCTGATGGCAGGCGGCCACAAGTGGCTCAATGCCCCGTTCGGCTGCGGGATCCTCTACGTGTCCCCGAACTGTTTAGGCGAGTTGATGCCAGACAGCTGGGGATACCTCGCCCTCGAGGATCCTGAGGGCGGCTGGAGCGAGTATTTCCGAAGACCCGACATCAGCCCTTACTCCGATTGGCACTTCAAACAAACCGCCGCAAAGTTCGAGATCGCCGGTACCTCGAACTACCCCGGAGCCATTGGCCTCGGCGCTTCCTTGGGGCAGATCAACCAGCTCCGGCTCCCGGTCATTCAAGAGCATATCCTGAGCCTCGGCCAGCAGCTTCGTTCCGGCCTGGAGGAGCTTGGAGCACGGGTCATCTCGCCGGGAGAGAACAATCAGGAGGTCCGCTCGGGCATCACGATCTTTCGGATGTACGACTCACCGGAAGAAGATCGGATCCTCCTGGATTCCCTTTTGGAACGTGGGATCTACCTGGCCCAGCGGTACACATCTGGCGTGGGAGGCCTTCGAGCCTCCACGCACTTCTACAACAACGAAGAGGACGTGGATCGCGTCTTGGAAGCCATCGAGGACCTGACCGGATGAGGGTTCCATGGTGAGGCGAGAGACCTTCTCCTCACGTCTTTCCCTTCTGGCCACCATGGTGGGGGTGGCCGTGGGCCTCGGGAACGTATGGAGGTTCCCCTACATGGTGGGGAGGTTCGGAGGCGCCGCTTTTGTCCTCCTCTACCTTCTTTTTGCCCTCCTGATAGGGATCCCGGCCCTCATGGCCGAATGGACCCTGGGTCGGCACACTCAGCGGGGAACGGTGGGAGCCTTCCATCGGGCGGGCCTCCCCGGCGGTAAGGTCCTCGGATGGCTCTTCTTCTGCACAGTGACGGCAGCCACGGCCTATTACACAAACGCCATCGGCTGGGTGGTTTTTCACGGGGTTTCCGGGGCTTTGGCTCCCATGGGCACTCCGTTTTCGGGATCCGATATCCTCCCTCCGAACCAAGGATTCGACGGGAAATCCCTCCTCCTTCAGCTCGGTCTCACGGGCGCTGTCGTCCTGGCCGCGGTCATGGTTTTGTTGAAGGGCCTTAGATCGGGAATCGAAAAGGCCAGCACCGTCCTGACCCCCCTGCTCTTCCTCGGCCTCCTCTTGATCATCGCCCGGTCACTCACGCTTCCGGGCGCCGGTGAGGGAGTCCAGTGGTACATCCTCAAATTCCAGCCTTCCGACATAACGCCGACGGTAGCCATGGCCGCCCTGGGTCAGGTCATCTTTTCACTTGCCCTCGGGGGCACGTTCATGGTGGTGTACGGCTCCTACCTGAACCGAAGCGACCCGCTGGGAAAAAACGCAATCTGGACCGTCGGGGGGGATACTGCGGCCGGCCTGTTGGCAGGGTTGGCAATCTTCCCGGCTGTCCTGGCCTTGGGCATGGAGCCGGGCTCCGGGCCGGGCCTGATCTTCGAAACCCTCCCCCAGGTGTTTGGGCAGATCCCAGGGGGTGCGGTATTCGGAACGGTGTTTTTCGGAGCGTTGGCAGGCGCGGCCTTTCTCTCAGGTGTGGCGGCGTTCGAGGTCCTGATCGCCGGTCTGACCGATAACACTTCTCTGAGCAGACGTGGCGCCACGTGGGTCATGGCCGGGTCCGTCTTCCTCCTGGCCATACCACCGATGATCAACATGCGGATCTTCGTCCCTTGGGATCTGGCGTTCGGATCGGGAGCCCAAACCGCTGGGGTCCTGGTTGCGGTCCTGGCGGTGGGATGGGGGATGAAGCGGGCCAATGTGTTCCAGGAATGGATCCAGAACGGGGCCCCTCCCGGCCGAAGAGACATTTTCCTCTACCATTGGGTGCGCTGGGTAATCCCGCTGGCCATTCTCTCAGTCGGGTCCTGGTGGATCCTAACGGAAGTCATTGGAGTCGTGAGCGGCGTATGAAGAGAATCCGGAGTGGTATCGTTGTGGTCCTCCCGTTGGTCCTGGGGAAGGGACGGGACCTCGGCCATTGTCGTTGGAGGCGATTATCAGGAGACAGGCCTGCAGTCCGGAACGGTGGCGACCTCTACAGACGGAGGGAGGAACTGGAGCCTTCCTCCAGAACCCCACGGGCTGGGCCGTGGGACCGGACGGTCGGGTGGCTCGATTGGTCGTGAGATAGCGGGGGGCCCCGTTGCCTGACCCTCAGGTGGATGTCTATCCTTGGCCCTCCATCGGTTCAAAAGAGAATCCACACGGATTTTGGAGACCATGACTATGCACACCCGGACTCTCAGCTTCTGCTCGCTGGCCGTTCTGGCCTTTCTGGCAACAGCCACCACCGCCGCTCAGGGCCAAGACCGTTTGCCTTCGATGCCGGGGTATGCTCGGTACCAGGAAATGGCCCCCAAGATCAGGGGCTCCATGGTGACCGGTGCATTGTCGGTGACCTGGGCCGAAAACAGTGAGTCCTTCCAGTACTCCCGGGCCGGACAGAGGTACGAGTACGACGTGAGGACCGGGAGTCTGAGGACCGTAGAGGGTCAGGCTCAACCTTCTGGAGCCCGAGGCCGGTTTGGAGGCGGGAACCGACCCGCCCGTGGCCGCCAATATGAATCAGCCATGTCTCCCGACAGCACCCTTCGAGCTTTCTACCGGGACAGGAACCTCTTCATCAGCGCGCCGGACGGAACAGGCGAGATCGCAGTCACCACCGCCGGAAACACGGAGGAGCGCATCAAGTTCGGGTCGGCAAGTTGGGTTTACGGTGAAGAGCTGAACCAGAACACGGCCATGTGGTGGTCCCCGGACGGAACCAAGTTGGCCTACTACGGCTTCGACGAGGGTCCGGTCCAGGATTACTACCTCCAGATGGACCAGACACAGATCCAGAGCAGCCTGGACATTGAAGCTTATCCAAAGGCTGGAGCACCGAACCCTGTAGTCGACCTCTTTGTCTACGACCTTGCGACACAGACCTCCACGGAGATCGATGTCCGAGGTGGCAAACCATTCACCAACGACGTCATCGGCCACTACGTCTACCGGATCGAATGGTCCCCCGACGGGAGCGAGCTGACCCTCCAGAGAACCAACCGACGCCAAAACATCAATGAGTTTTCGGCATGTGATCCGGAGTCGGGTGACTGCCGGGTCATCGTCCGGGAGGAATGGCCAGCGAGTTGGGTCATGAATCATCCTCCGCGACGATACCTGGAGGACGGGGAGAGATTCCTCTGGATTTCCGAACGGACCGGTTACCGGAACATCTACCTCTATGACCTGAGCGGCGAGCTCCTGGCCACACTCACCGATCACGAATTTGATGTCGGGAACATCGTTCGCGTCGATGAGGACGGAGGCGTGCTCTACTACATGGCCCGCGATGGCGACAACCACATGAAGATGCAGCTGCACCGTGTGGGCCTGGATGGGAGGGGAGACGTAAGGCTGACGGACCCGGCCTATAACCATTCTGTCACGTTATCCCCCGACGGCAACTTCTTCGTTGATGTGGCTCAGACCCATGACACCCCACCCTTCTCCCGCCTCATGGACGGGAACGGAGAGGTGGTTGCCGAGTTGGCCGAGAGCGACATGACAGGCTTCGAGGAACTGGGCTTGGAAAAGGTGGAGATGTTCACATTCCCGGCCGCTGACGGCGTGACTCAGCTTCACGGCATGCTCCACAAGCCTTCGAACTTCGATCCCAGCCAGACCTACCCGATCCTGGTGAGCGTCTATGCCGGTCCAGGGTCCACCGGAGCGCGGGAGACTTTCACACTTCCCAACGCCCTCACCGAATACGGCTTCCTCGTTGTAACCATGGATTCCAGGAGCGCTTCAGGCCGGGGCAAACGTTTCCTCGACGCCATCTATTTGAAGCTCAGCACCCTGGAAATCGACGATCAAGCAGCGGGGATACGGAGCCTCTGGGACCGGCCCTATGTGGAGCCGGGCCGAGCCGGGATATATGGGACGTCCTACGGGGGAACCGCTTCCTCAATGGCCCTCCTTCGGAATCCGGACGTATTCCAGGCGGCGGCAGCCTCATCGGCCGTGACGGACTGGCGGAATTACGATTCCATCTATACCGAACGGTATATGTGGATCCCCCAGGAAAACCAGGAGGGATACGACGCCGGATCGGCCATGCTCTGGGCGGAGAAGCTGGATGGGGATCTCATGCTCTTCTTCGGCACCGCCGACAACAACGTCCACCCATCCAACACCCTCCAGCTCATCGCTGCCCTGCAAGAAGCCGGAAAGCACTTCGAGGTCCAGGTCGGGCCTGACCGGGGACACGCCGGCCTCAACCGCGATCGGATGATGGAGTTCTTCATCGAAAGCCTGGTGTTGGACTGGAAATAAACATACGTTTCCAGGAGAGAAGAAAACTCTTGGGAGTCGGGAAAAAAGGGGAATATATTTGAAGTAGGGCCCGGACGGCCGGCCCAAAGCCCTCCGGGCCCCTTCACGCCGATGAGTGTGTAGTCCCTCAGAAGTCCCGAGTAGCCTCCCAACAGTCTTTTCCTGAATCCTGGAAGGTCTCCATGTTCCGCAACCACGCCCCCGTCCCACTCCTCCTCTGCGTCCTTCTTGCATCCCCCCTCCACGCCCAGCAGGCCCGGGTCCTGGTCACTGGAGATTGGCTGGAAGAGAATCTTTCCCGCCCCGACCTGGTGGTTTTGCACGCCAGCACCGACGGAGCCGAGTACGACCAGGGACATATCCCCGGGGCGAGCCTCCTTCTGATGGATCGAGTGGCTTGGGACGGAAAAAACGGGGTGGGTGTGGAGTTGAGGGACTTAAGTGAGATCCAGGAAGCTCTGTCTGCTGTGGGCGTGTCGGACCGGAGCACGGTAGTGGTGTACGGCAGTAACCCCATGGTCGCTGCCCGCCTGTGGATGACCCTGGACGTGGTGGGGGCGGGGGCCTCGGGACCCCTTTTCCTCGATGGCGGGATCCAGGTTTGGAAGGAAGAGGGCCGGCCTCTTTCCACCGAGCGTCCCGGCGTCACCAGAGGATACCTGACCCTGCAGCCGCCCACTTCGAGATTGGTGACCGCGGATTGGATTCTGGTTCGGCTCGGCCATGACAACTTGTCCTTGGTCGATGCCCGCCCGGACGATGAGTTCACGGGGGCGGACGGTGGGTTGGGGGGCAGGCTCAACCCGGGCCATATACCGAGTGCGAAGCAGCTCTACTGGGAGGACCTGGTGGAATCCGCGGAAAGGCCCCTGTTCCACCCGGTGGGCGAGCTCTCAGACCTTTTTGTCGCGGCCGGGGCGGATCCCGGTGACACGGTGGTCACCTACTGTCAGGTTGGCCTGAGAGCCAGCGTGAACTACATGATCTCCCGAATGCTGGGGTACGAGACCTTCTTCTTCGATGGCTCATGGCGGGACTGGGGTTCTCGTGACTTTCCCCACTTCCCGCGAAAAGCGGATACCGCGGAGGGAGGGACCCGCTAGGGATAGACCGGCACCGGGGCCAATAGTCCCCGCGACAACCGACAATAAGAAGAGCGACCCCAGAGAATTTGGGCTCGCTCTTCTTTGGTATCATTCCGGACGTCAGATTGTGAACTGATCAACCAGTGACCGGATATGGTCGGTCCAGGGGATGGAGAGGAACCAATCCAGGAGGTCCAGAGGCGAAGCCTGAATCCATCCAAAGAGAAGCAAGAGGAAGTACCAAACCAGTAGAGCCCACAGGAACTCCCAGAGGAGCCTGTTCTCGGTGACCGGGCCCTCGTCATCGTAATTCACCTTCTCCTGCGTCACTACCTCCACGGCAATTACGAAACCCCGGCGGTAGAAACTCACGGCATCCCGAAGGATTCCCGCCGCTCTAGCGGGCTTGTGCCCTTCGAACATCGCCTCGATGAGGCTAAGGCAGAACCGAAGCATGGAACGGACCAAGAGGGGAATCCAGAAGATGGCCCCCACCACTGCCCACATTGCCAGGACCACTACAAGAATGACCCAAGTCAGCACAAGGAAGATCCCGTCGATCACCTCCGAGTATTTCCCCGGCTCTTTTTTGACTTCGGGTTCCGGTTCCACCTCACCCTGCGCAACGGACTTGTAATACATGCGCGGTGGTTCGGACGTCATGATTCGATCCTTTCTTTAACCGCCTTCCGCCCCGGAGCCCTCAGGGGGGGAGTCCTCCGGCAGAATCACATTCGCCAATCCCATCTCATCCAACCCCAATGCGATCTGGGGCATTTGATTTGCATCGATAAATACCAACTGGGCGGCATCTCCTGTAGAGAGGCCCAAAACGACCCTGGGGAGACCACCGCCATCGGCCAACACGAGGTTCGTGCTCTCGTCCTCGGCCAGACCGAGGGCAGCACGGCTTTTCCCATTTGCATTGATGAGAGAGAGTCCGGGAGATCCGCCGCTCAGGACGGACATACTCAGCCGCGACCGTTCTCTACGATCCATCAACGCCATCCGGCTATTGCCCTCTTCATCAACCCGCCACTCGCCCCGGACCACGCCCTGGGCATCCACCAGGGAAACACGTTCGGTGGTGAGGGTCCCGAGGGCCAGATCCCTCTTTCCGATCCCAGGAATCCCCTGGCTGAAGGCTCCAATAGCTCCCAGGACCAACGTGACCAGAAGTCCGATGCTCAGAAGCCGGACACGGGACCTGAGCCAATCGGCCTCCCTCTCGAGGGAGAGAAGGCGCTGACGGAGACGGTCCTCCTCCATGCCTTTGAGGTCGTTCAAGTCCGAAGGTCCGCTGGAGTTCGTGGGCATCTTCATTCTCACCTTTTTGAGGAAATCGGGGCGATCCCAGGCTGGTACTCCTCTTCCATGACGAGGAAGTAAGCCTCTGCGGCCCTCTGAAGGAGGGTCGGTTCCAGGGAGGGGATGTGCCCCTCATAGGACGAGATCGAGGTGATGTGGTGTAAAATATCCCTGGGATGACACCCACGGGGCTTGATACCGTGGGGGTCATAGTATTTCCGATAGAGGATATCGACCGCCGCTTCTTCGAACGGGATCCCGGTCTGCTGACAGTTCATTCTGAAGATCCTGGTGAAGGCCTCCCGGTCCGGGCTCCGTACCTCCACCTTAAATTGGATCCTCCGAAGGAAGGCTTCGTCCACCAGGTTCCTGGGATTGAGGTTGGTGGCAAAGATCAGGATGCAGTCGAACGGAACCGGAAACCGTACCCCCGTATCCAGCGTCAGGTTGTCGAAGCCCTTTTCGAGCGGGACGATCCAACGGTTCAGGAGCTCAGCAGGGGTCATCCGCTGGCGTCCGAAGTCGTCCAGGATCAGTACCCCGCCGGCTGCCTTGAGCTGGAATGGAGCCCGGTAAATCTGAGAGTACTGACTTACCTGAAGGTCGAGCTGCTCCATGGTGAGCTCACCGCCCACAAAAACGGTCGGCCTCTTGATCCGAATGTACCGGCGATCATATGGGAATGACTGCCGTACCAGGCCGGTCCCATTCTCCTCGTCGTCATCCGCATCGGAGGTCCGCTCATGGTAGACCGGATCAAAGACCACGATGATGTGACCGTCGACAATGATGGAGTACGGGATGTAGATCTCGGTCGAGACAATGGATCCGAGCCGCTCGGCGATGGCCGTCTTTCCGTTCCCCGCCGCGCCGTGAAGGAAGATCGAAGCGCCGGAGTTCACCGCAGGCCCCAACGACGCGGTGACATCATCGGAAAGAACCAGATCGTTGAAGGCTTCTCCCAGGGCCTCGCCAGAGATCCGCATGTCCATGACGGATTGCTTCCGGACCCAAGGACGGAACTGGGTCAAGGGCACCGGCGCCGGCCCCACATAACGGCTGGCGGCCAAGGCTGACTGCGCTCGGGTACGGCCCTCGTCCGTAAGGGCGAAGCGGTAACCCGCCCGGGAGTGCCCCTCAGCACCCAGCACCTCTACAAAGTGCCTTTGGATGGCTGTCAGGAGCACGTCATCGATAATCACGAATGGCAGCGCCACTCGCTCAGCGATCTCTTGGCCCGAAAGATCTCCCTGTTGGAAGAGGGTCTTCAAAGTCAGGGACAGTACCTGGGAGGCCGAAAGGCCGGTCTCCTCCAAAGTCTGGGGCGCCGGCGGGGCGGGCACCGATGGGTCCATAGGCCGTCCAGGTCCCATACCGCCTGCCGTAGTCTCAGAGGTTTCTGTGGTGGCTGTCATCTGCTTCGGCTCCATCTGTTCTTGGAGTTGAAAGACCTCTCGCGATGGCTTGGGGGAAGGGCGGATATTGAATAGGGTGCCGGATCCCGCCATGTGAGGAGGTCTCCCACCTGGGTTCCCGAGGTGGCAATGGTGCCTACGGGCACCTCTAGGACATAGTGAGCGTCGGCAACCCTCCGGGTGAACTTCCAAGGTTTCAAGCCTTGGATCAGCTTGAGGACTCGTCCTCGGTCATTGAGAAAAAGCACGTCCAGGTCGAAAGCGGTCCACCACGTGTGGATGGCGTTGCACCGGACCAGGAGAATTCCTTCACCCGGCCTCGGTTCCGGGCGACCGATGAGGCCACGGAGCCGACTCAAAAATGTGGCAGCTCGTTCCACACTCGTGCCGAGGGACGTGTTCCGGGTTCGGTTCGTAATCCGCATACCGATCAGACTCCGAGGTCGCTGAAAGCGGCTGCGATCTGAATGATGGCCGGGCCCAGGATTACGACGAGCATGGCCGGGAAGATGCAAAGGGCCAGCGGGAATACCAGTTTGATCGTAGTCTTCGCCGCAGCTTCCTCTGCCCGCTGTTGCCGCTGGGTCCTCATCGTTTCTGCTTGGACTCGGAGAGAGTCGGCAATGGACGTTCCGAACCGGTCGGTTTGGATCAACATCGTGGCCAGGGACCGAAGGTCGGCGACCCCGGTCCTCTCAGCCAAAGCGAGAAGAGCCTGATCCCGTGGGGTTCCAGCTCTGATCTCGAGATTCATCTGGGATATTTCGGTGGTCAGTAGCTCGCCACCGTGTCTCAATTCCTCGGCAACCCGTTGGAGGGCCTGGTTCAACCCGAGGCCCGCTTCCACGCAGATCACCAGGAGATCCACAAAATCGGGGAGGATCTTCTGGATGGTTTTCTGTCTCTTAGTCAGCCTTACGCTGAGGAGGAAGTTCGGCACGACCCATCCTGCCGCCGCTCCGGTCAGGCCCAGTAGGATAGCCTCCGCACCCGTTACGTCCAGCGCCAATCCGCCCAAAACACCGTAGAAATAAAGGGCTGCGGCGGCGGCGATTCTTCCGCCGAGGAAAACGGGGAGGGCCGTGGGATGCCGGAATCCGGCCTGGATCAGCCGGGCTCTGGTCGGACTCCACTGGCGTTGAGGAGTCTGGAGTTTTTGGCCCAAATAGGCCAGCAGGTCCTTCACCTGATTCCGCGCCCGGTTACGCCGAGCGACGGAGTCTTTGGCGTAAGCCTGCTGCAGTCCCAGCTCTCCCAATCGGGTCCGGGAGGGCCGGGCCTGGGCCGGGAGGAGGCTTGCCAAACCCACCACCATCAGGCCCACGGCCAATGCGATTCCTGCAGCGATCAAGTATAACACGGACAATCCCCCATCAAATCTCGATTCTGATGATCTTCCTGATCCACAGTGCGCCGATGACTTGCAGTACCAGTGCAGTGACGAGCAGGAACTGCCCAAAAAGGTGGGTGACCAGCAGAGACATGTATTCCGGATCCATGCTGTAGATGCCCAAGGCGAGGAGCGGGGGAAGTGCGGCAAGCGCGTACCCAGTCAGTCGGCCCTGAGCGGTATAAACCTGAAGCTGCCGACGTATGTAGAACCGACGGCGAATGGTATGGGCCAGGTTCTCCAGGGTTTCCGCCAGGTTACCCCCGACCTCCCGCTGCACCATGATGGCGATGGCGAAGATCCTGACATCGACCATATCGGTCCTATCCACCATCCCCAGGAGGGCTTCGTCGAACGGAATCCCGAACCTCTGCTCTTCGAACACCTGTCGGAACTCGGTCGAGACCTCCGGCGGACCCTCGTCCGCCACCATTCCCAGAGAGGACGAGAGAGGATGGCCGGCGCGGATCGCCCGGGTAAGGAGGTCGATGGCCGCGGGGAATTCCTCTTCGAACTGTCGGAACCTTCTCCGTCTCTTGTGCGCCACGAAAACGTAGAGGAGGAATGGTCCCCCAGCAGCTGCCACAGCGGCCCAGAACAGCTTGTCGGTCAGGAGAAACGCGGTAGCCCCAAAGGTGAAACCCATGCCCAACCCTAGGATCAGGAAGGTCTCAGGACTCCAGTTCACCCTGGCCTGGTCCAGCAGGGAGACAAGCTTGGGCCGACCGGGGGTCACGCTCAGAAGGAAGCCCAGCGGGCCCCCACCTTTTCCACCGCTTCGGATTAGATCGTGAACACCGGGGTTCCGACGCTTTGTACCCCTGAGCACCGGCTTCACACGCTTGGCGATCTGCCGGCGTCGGTGCCAGTTCCGAAGGCCCTCTGAGACCAGAGCCAAGGCCAAGGTCCCAAAAATCGCGGCCAAGAATACGAGGATCGCAGGGACCCAGATGGGATCGATCATGGCTAGAACCTCCGCGCCCGGCGCCCGCCGCCACCGGCCGCTTCAACATCGAAGAAAGTCGCCCCGTCAAACTCTATGCCCCGGGCCTTCAGGACGTCGGTGAACTTGGGTCGGATCCCCGTGGGCTTGAATCGACCCATTACCATCCCGTCTTCCCGAATCCCCTGCTGCTCGTAGACGAACAGGTCCTGCATCGTGATGACCTCACCCTCCATCCCGGTGATCTCCGAGATGGACACGATCTTCCGGGTCCCGTCAGGAAGCCTCGCCAGCTGGATCACGAGCTGAATCCCGCCGACGATCTGTTGTCGAATCGCCCTATCCGGGAGGTTCAGATTCGCCATGGAGACCATGGTACCCAGCCGATTCAGCGCGTCCCGGGGCGTGTTCGAGTGGAGGGTCGTCAGACTCCCGTCGTGCCCAGTGTTCATGGCCTGGAGCATGTCGACGGCCTCGGGTCCTCGGACCTCTCCCACAATGATCCGGTCCGGTCTCATCCGGAGGGAGTTGATCACCAAGGATCGTGTGGTGACCTCACCTTTACCCTCGACGTTCGGCGGCCTGGATTCCAGTCGAACTACGTGCGGCTGACGCAGCTGGAGCTCAGCCGAGTCCTCGATGGTGACGATCCGTTCGTCGGCCGGGATATGGGAAGAAAGGACATTCAGGAGAGTGGTCTTCCCGGCCCCCGTGCCGCCGGAGATGAGGATATTCAGGCGCGCCTTCACCGCCCCGGCCAATACCTCCAGGATCGCTTCGTTCAGGGTCTCCTTTGCCAGCAGATCTTCCCCTGACAGCACATCCAGCTTGAACCGACGGATAGACAAATGGGGGCCATCCACCGCAAGGGGGGGAATAATCGCGTTCACCCTGGATTGATCGGGGAGTCGAGCGTCCACCATTGGAGAGGAGTCGTCGATCCTCCGGCCGACCCCGGACACAATTCGATCGATCACCTGGAGGAGGTGGCGATCATCTTGGAAGCGGATGTCGGTTTTGTAGAGTTTCCCTAGCCGCTCGACCCAGACGTCGTCGTACGTGTTTACCAGAATATCCGAGAGCTCCGGATCCTTCATCAGAGGTTCGAGGGGCCCCAGACCAAAGATCTCGTCCAGAATCTCCTGAGCCAGGACCTCTCTCTCTCGGAGATTCAATGCGACCGGAAGGGCCTCCGACTGGAGAAGATCCTGGATTACCTCACGGATGGTCTCGATGGCTTCGTCCTTACTCACCATCTCCAGGTTCGCCAGATTCAACCGCTCCAACAGCCTCCGATGGATCCGCCCCTTCACTTCCGCCATCTCTTTGGGCGTCTGAGACCTGTCCGTTCCGTTCGTGAGCTCCATCACTTAGCCTTCTTTCCTGTCTTTTCACCCGATTTTCCGGACCCCCTGAACCTGCTCAGGAACCCTTTTCGGGGTTCGGCGGCGATTTCGGCGTCGGCAACTTTTCTTCCCAGGTCCAAGATCTTCTTGGCGATGCGGGACTTCCCGACGCTCACCTCTGGCCGGCCAACGTTGATGCTTTGGAGGACCCTCTGGTCGTCCTTGTCCAACACGAGGGTGAGCCGATGGCCCAGTCCGTCTTCGATGTCCCTGGATGTCAGTCCTAGGCCGTCTCGGTACTGGTTGAGCACCAACTTCGGCGGTTCTTTCCCGTTCTCCCGCCCGTAGAGGTCCAACGCTTGCTTGAGATTGCGTAGGGTCGGTAGCTCCGGGGTCACCACAAGAAGCCGCTCGTCAGAGAGCCCGAGGACACTCCCGAGGCGGTTGGACAGATAGCTACCCCCGTCGACCACGACATAGTCGAACTGATTCCTGCAAAGGCCGATGAGGGACCGGATCTCCTCCTCAGAGAGCTCATTGACACCCATGGGCGAAAGAGGAGAGGCAAGGACATGGACCCCGGAGTCGTCGATCTCCAGGAAGGAGAGAAAGAGCTCCTCGTCTATGCGATGGAAGTTATGAACGACATCCACATAGGTGTATCGCGGATGGACTCCCATGGCGACCGAAGCAGTCCCCAACCCCGGAGCCAGATCCACGAGAAGAACTTCCTTACCGGTCAATACCCTCAGGGCCACGGCAAGGTTTGTGGCGACAGTTGTGACCCCCGTACCCCCTTTGGCGCTGAAAACAGTGGTGACCTTCCCGAGGGTCGGCGCCTGCCCGGGGGCTTTGACCTTCCTTCGCTTCACGGTGCGTTGGAAGGCTTCCAGAGTTTCGGTCTGGGAGAAGGGTCGCGGGAGGTACTCAGAGGCCCCGGCTCTCATGACGGCGAGAAGGCCTTCAGCGGACAGGGCCGGCCCTCCAACAACCAGCGCGGCATTTGGCACCTCCTGGCTGAGGCTTTGAATGCCCCCAGCTCCGGAAGGCTCCACCCCCAGATCCAGGAAGATCACATCTGGGTTCGCCTGCATCACCTGCTGGACGACCTCCTGATCGAGACCGTCTGCGAGCGTCTGTATATCAAGAGCCAACCTGGCATTGTTGGTGGGCTCACGGATGATCCCCAATGCCAGGTGGCGAAAGCCCTCGTCGGATGAAATCAACACGCAATCGAACAACTTCGAATCTCCCCATCCCCACGGAGGGATGGCTTCAAGGGTGACTTCCGCTACTGCTCAAACGCTCAGGCTCCCGGGTTACAGGCCGTTGGGTCCTGTCCCACGGCCACCGCCATTACCACGGCTGCGTTCCTCGATCCATTTCCGGATATGGGCGTCCCAGTTCCAGTCCTCTGCGTTCCCAGTCGGGAGAGCCTGAACAGGGAGATTGTCGGTATCCAGGACGTGAGGCGTCACCAGGACGAGGAGTTCCGTCCGGTCCTGCCTCTTCTTCTCTTTCCGGAAGAAGAATCCGAGGATCGGGATATCCCCCAGGAGCGGAATCTTGTCCACGTCGTTCAGAAGGGTGTTATCGAGCAATCCCCCGATGGCCAGGGTTTGGCCAGGCCGGAGCTCGACGTCAGTATTCACCTTCCTCGAAAGGAGGGCCGGAATCTCAAAGCCCTGGAAAGTGAGGCCGTTGGCGAAATCCAAAGAAGAGACCTCGGGAGCCACGCGAAGGCGAATGTTGCCCGAGTTGGTGATGTTCGGGGTGAAATTCAGGCGAATCCCGAACTCCCTCCATTCGATCGTCACGGCATTGGAACCGCCGGCCTGAATCGACGGGAACGGGAATTCTCCGCCCGCCAGGAAGGACGCTTCTTCACCCTCCCGGGTCACCAGGTTCGGCTGGGCCAGGCTCTGGAACTCGCCGGTGCTCTTGAGAGCCTGAATCACCGCGTCCAAACCTGCCCCGTCACCTTGGATCGCCAGAGTGACGAACCCCTCGGAGACGCTCTGGAAGGCATGGATGTCGTCGTCATCGAAGTCGAGGGCGTCCCCGAGATTCTCCGGATTGAGAATCTGGACCAGGTCCCCACCAATTTCGGAGAGCACAGATCGGCTGATTTCTGCGAACTCCACATGGAGGAGGATTTGCTCGGGCGCCGGGGCATCAACGTTGTTGACCACCGGGATCCCTTGCGTGGCAGCCAACTCCTCCGCTTTCCGGATGATGGCCGGATCTCTCACCTCACCCGAAAGGACCACCGAGGACCCGGTGCTCGAAACACTTAGGCCGGCCCCAGGGAAGAGCTCGTCAATCTGGCGCTGGAGAGACTGAACGTCCGCGGTGACCTCGATGGCATAGAGCCGAGGAGGACCCGTTCGACCCCAGACGATCAGGCTCGTCGAGCCCACGCCTCTCCCATAGATCGCCACCTGGTTCGGCGGATAGACATTCACGTCGGCGATCTCGATATCTCCGATGTCCACCCTCGTAATGCTGTCCGGTCGAGTGAGCATGGCGGTCGAGCCGCGGGAGATCGTGATGGTCCCTTCAGGGGCGGTCTGGACCAGGTCCTGAGCAGCGAGGATGCTTGGAGCACTCAACAGGAGAAGTGCAATCAAGAACACCCTGACGCTGGGCCCAAAGCCGCAGTTCGCCCGGTACCCACGCACGTTCTGGTGTTTAGTGGTCATGGGACGGATTTGTCTCCTTCCGAAGGTCTCGTTCATCGGATTAGTACCTAATCAGGGACCTGGCGCCGCCCCGATAGATTTCGATTATGCTCTCCTGCACCGTCGGCACACTCACTACGCCACGGGATGCAGGACGCGGAATCCTACTCAGGCTTCCAGCGAAAAGCCTGGAGGACCTCTCACCCGGCGTCTCGACTGCCTCGATGTCCAGGGTGTTTCGAAGGGCCAACCGGATGTCGCCTTCCAGCTCGGCCAAAGCGAGACGCTCGGCCTCAGCCGGCGTCACAAGAAGTGTCACCACCGGCACGCTGACGGGGGTCCCGTCCTCCGACTTCCGGATTTCCTCACCCGCCGCGATGGCCTGGACGTTCTGGAGGATCACTTTGCTCATCACGTCCGAGCTTCCCGGCGGCTGCATGACGAGGATGACATCCACCCTTGTCTGGGGTGTCACAAACCCGGAGACCGAGATGACGTCATCCGTGGCGACACTCACAGCCCGCATTCCGGCGGGAATGAGGGGGATGATTCCGACCTGGTCGGAATCGGCAAGCTTTGTGGCCAGGACGGCCTCGTTCGCCCTCACTTCGGCGATGAGGCTTCGCCCTATCAGTTCTTCTTTTGAGCTAGCGAGTCCCATGGGGACCGCTTCTGCCGGCCATTCAACTACCTGGAGGTCCGAGTCTTCCAAAACCGTCCCTAAACCGAGGTCCCGAGAAGCCAGAACTGCCGAGACCGTTTCGCCCCCCGGAGTCACCTCCACCACCGCAGGTCGGTTCCTCAGGTAGTTCAGGGCCGAGTAGCCGGCGGCCAGCCCGAAGATGGCAGCCAAAGCGAAGATGAGTAGCACTCGCGTATTCTTCATTCGGAAGACTCCGATTCAATCCTGCTGCATGCGAAAAACTGGACAAAAAGGTCCAGGTTCGATCCGTCTGTGAGACTCCGCAGACCGGTGGCCGGCGGGACTCACGGAGTCCCTGCAACCGACAGGGGAAAGAGAAGCGCCAAGATCGCCCCGGCGGCGATGGCCACCCCGTACGGGACAGAGTGGGCATTCGGACTGTCGAGGCTGATTCGGTGTCCGGCTCTACCGAGCGTGATCCAGTGGAGCAGGAGGTTCCAGGTGTTCAGCACGAGGCCGAGGATGGCTCCTCGCCTCGTCGCATTCGCGATGGCTAAAACTCCTCCGGCCAATCCGCCATAAATGAAGACCGAGAGGAGGCCCCCCGTCCCCACAAAGGCTCCAACAGCCGTGAAGAGCTTCGCGTCCCCGGCCCCGATTCCCCCCAGTGCATAGAGCGGTAGGGAGATCAACAGAGCCACCGCGGAGCCGGCCAGTGCAGCGGAGGGAAACCCTCCCTGCATGAGGGCCCCGATGGTGAGCCCGGCAAAGAGCCCGGGAACAGTCACGGCGTTGGGGATTCGGCGCTCTTTGAGGTCCATGTAGGCCGCTGCTGCAACCAGGGCCGTGAGGACCGAAACGTTCAAGAGCGCGAGAGGGGTCATTGTTTAGTGGTTCTGTTGGTGGGCGCCGAAACCAGCGGGGGGGGGGGAGCCCCCCCCAGCCGGTGGTTTATCGGCTTCGATCAGACGCCTTGCAGGGCCGTGGTAACCCGCCGGAACACTTCCATGATTGCCTCTCTGAAAGGCGTAATCACGGCGATCAGAGCGAGGGTAATCAGAGCGATGAGCACGGCATACTCGGCCAGGCCCTGTCCAGACTCGTCGGTCCAGAACGACTTGAACATCTGCAGCATAACAGCTCTCCTTTCGGCCATCCGGCCGACTTTTGTTGGGAGGAAAACCACCGTGGTCCCCTCCGTTGCCCGGCCGGTTGGAGGCCGGCATGGGATTCCAATCGGGTCGAAACCCTAGGAACGACACGACTGGGGGCAAGTCCCGGGCCAGGCGTGCCAATCACACCTAAGTCTTTTGATTACAAGATTTTAGGAGAGTTTCTGCAGGGTAGCTGAAGCCGGACCTGTAAACTACCGTTCCAGGGGTCCCGTAAAGGTGGTTTACAGCCGATTATGGAACGATAATCCCGTAATCTTTGATCATTCGGTTCAGAGTGGGGCGGGAGACTTCAAGAATCCGGGCAGCGGCACTCTTATTCCCTTTGGTCATCAGGAGCACCCTCTGAACGTGGCGGCGCTCCACCGCGGCTAGGCTGTCCTCTTCCTTCTGGCTCGGTTTCTCAGGGACCACGTCAGCCGATCGCTCCCCGCGAGCCTCCAGATCGGAGGGTGGGGCCCAGTGGTCCCCTTCCACATCGTGAAGAGAGAGGGAGGGCCCCCGCGACATCACCAAGGCCCGGGTAAGGGCGTTCTCCAGTTCCCGAACGTTTCCGGGCCAATCCGCTGCCTGGAGGGCGGCCATGACTTCCCTCGAAACCGCCGGGACCTGCCTTCCGAGCTCTGACGCGGCTTTCGCCAGAATGTGCCGAACCAAAAGCGGAACGTCAGACCGTCGATCCCGGAGAGGCGGCACTCTGATCTCGATGACCCTGAGGCGGAAGTAGAGGTCCTCCCTGAACCCGCCTTCTTTTACCAGCTGTTCGAGATCCTTGTTTGTGGCGGCGATGATCCGGGCATCCGTATGAAGCGGCTGCTCACTCCCCACCGGGTAGAATTCTCTTTCTTCCAGGACCCGAAGGAGTTTGGCCTGGAGGGCGAGGCTGGTGTCACCGATCTCGTCGAGGAAGATCGTACCCGATCCTGCCAGCTCGAACGGCCCCCTTCTGTCGGAAGAGGCGCCGGTGAACGCTCCTCGGACATGGCCGAAAAGCGTCGACTCCAAGAGGGTCTCCGGGACTGCAGCGCAGTTCACCGCCAGGAAAGGTTGGTTCGCCTCCGCCGAGTTACCATGGATGGTCCTGGCGATCAGCTCTTTCCCCGTCCCCGTTTCACCGGAGACGAGGACTGCGGCTCTGGTGGCTGACACCGCACCGATGGTCTTGTAGACGGAGAGCATGGCCGGATTCCGGCCCACCAGCCCACCTGGGGCCGCCGCCATTTCTTCTTCAACAGGTTCGGCCACGCCCCTGACCTGTCGATCCTCCATGCACCGCTCGATGACGCCCTCGATCTCGTCCAGATCGAGAGGTTTCAGCAGATAGTCGGCAGCTCCATCTCTGATTGCGTCGATGGCACCCTGGACACCGCCATATCCGGTGATGATCACCACGTCCACGTCGGGAACCAACTTCCGGAGGCGGGCCAGAAGTTCGAAGCCATCGATCCCGGGCATTTGGACATCCGAGAAGACGATCTCGGGGTCGAATTCCGCTATATGATTGAGAGCTTCTTCACCGGATTTGGCTACAAATACCTCATGACCGAGGTCGGAGAGATGTGGACCGAGTGTTAGGCAGAGGTCCTCGTCATCATCCACGAGCATGATGCGAGCAGTGGTCAAGATTTCTCCTCAGGGTCGGATCGGGAAACCTTGAATACGGCGCCTAACCCCCCAGGCGTCAACAGGCGCTTGGAAGCCGCGAGACGGGACGGGACCGGGTTCCCAGTCTGGCCTACGGCAACTGCAAGGTCGGTTTCCGAAGCCAATCCAGGATATGGGATCGTAACGGGCTCGGTTTTCGCCTGGGCCAACGGGAAGGAAACTATAAACTCCGCACCGGTTTCACCAACCAGGGACGGCGCCAGTTGGACTTCCCCCTCGTTGGCTTGTACCGACTGAATCACCATTGCCAGGCCGATCCCTGCTCCACCGGACTTGGTCGTGAAGAAAGGCTCAAAAATCCGGTCTCTGATTTCCGGCGACACACCCGAGCCTTCGTCCTTGAAGTGTAGCGCCAGAGCAGGGCCCCCGAGGTCCGGGATCCTGCGGAGGACCGACCTGATCTCGAGAGATCCTCCATCCGGCTGTGCTTCCAGCGCATTGACCATGAGGTTCAAGACGACGCTTTTCAGCTGCCCCGGCCGGACCAGGACGAGATCCCCCCCAGCATCGAGGTCAAGATCGAGGATGACACCCTGCCGTCGAAATCTGGAAGAAACCAAATCAGCTGCTTCCTCGACGAGGTGGTGAAGGCTCACGACCTCCCTTGGCGAATCCTCCGGCCGGCTCAGCTCCAGCACACCCGAAACCGCCGCGTTCAGACGTTCCACCTCACGGATACTGATTTCCAGCGGCTCGAGGCAGAATTCCGGCACGCTCCCGTTCCTGGTCCATCGCCGAAGCCGCTGTAGGTTGAGCTTGATCGAGCTCAGTGGGTTTCGGATCTCGTGAGCGAGATACGCAGAGAGCTGTCCAACCACCGCCAACCGGCCACTCTGGTCCACCTGTTTCATCATTCGGCGGATTCGGGCAAGCATCCGATTAAAAGCGGAGGTCAGTTGGCCCAACTCACCCGAAGTGGGTACGGGGAGCCAGGGGTCCAGCTCCCCTAACCCGATCTCCTCTGCGGCTTGCACCAAACCGGAGAGGGATCGGGTGAAGCGGCCGACAATGATGGAAAATGCAAAAGCGGTCGAGATGCCAAGGAGAACCACGAAGGCCCAGTAGAGCAGGGTCAGGCGCTGCATCGATCCCAACAAGCCAGCCATGGACGAGGTGGCCACCACCGTCCACTCCTGGTCCTCGGTCAGTGCAAATGCTCCCGCCCTTACCCCGTCAGGATCTCTGAAATGGAAGGTACCTGAAGGACCGGAAGGGTTTTCCGGGTCCGAAAGCCCACTGGCCAGCAACGCGGTCCGCCAGTTCTGGAGATCGTCACACCCGTCAGCCAGAAGGTGAGAGCCGGTGGTTTGGTCGAACACGGCCAATGCGTGGCTTTGGTTCCCGGATCTCGGGTTGGAGATGTCAGAAAACCAGAACGCAGCTTCGACGCGGCCACCCCCAGCCGTTAGAGGGAGGCCTTCCGCGAAGCTGAGCAGGCGAGAGGCCCTCCCGGCCTCGCATCGAGTCTCGGCTTCCGGCAGAGCCCCGATCAGCAGCCTAAGAGCCCCATCGTCACCCCTCACGCCAACATAAACCGCTTTTTCAAGGTCTTGGCCCAGGCTCGCCGCCGGAAAATGATCGGTGGGTGACTCGATCCCCAACACGCCCTCTTCGAGGGTTCGGGAGAACTCGAGAAGGCTCGATCGAATGGCCAAACGACCGGCCGAGAGGTCCGTGACGACGGAGGCAGCCGTCTCTTGAAGCTGCTCCTGCATGGAACCCCTAATGAGGTTCTGAGCATGCCAATAGCTGAAGGCAGCCAGAGCAAGCATCGGAACGATGGCCAGGAGGCCGAAGAGGAAGATGATCTTCCTTCTGAGTGACATGTTGGGAGTTCGCCCCCGAAGAGCTTTCCTGTTTCTGCGTTTAGGACGTGACCGCGCCCATTGAGATCAGGATGACGGACCGTAAACATCTGTTTCGAATCTGGGATTCACCCCATTCGAAGACAAGCCTCTTATTAAACATGCCAGCCTTGTCGGTTGGATGCCAAGCCTGTTTTCTGGAACGGGGAGCGCTGATTCCCTTTGCGATTCCAGCGCAGGCTGATATACGTTGAATTGCAGGGGGTCTCGCACTCTGTGGATGATCCGAAGCCAACCGATACACCTCGTTCCGGCAAAAGAGCCATGACCAACAGCGCTTTTCCTCGCGGCCCGTCGCACCTAGAAAAGAAGGCCGTCCGTGTGCGTCTCAGGGGCGGACAGTCTCTCGACGGGATGATCCACATACCGGAAGGCCTCTCCTTGCTCCACTTCCTCGGCACCAAGAAGTACTTTCTCAACCTCACGTCGGTATCCACCAGCGGTAGTCCGGGCCAGAACCCACCTGTGGACCACCTGGCGTTGCGTCTTTCGAACGTCGTGTGGTTGATACCGCAGGACGGCACCCTTCACGTCTCGACCGCCACAATCCCCACCAACACCAGCCGCCCAGTGGAACTCCACCTGGTGGACGGAGCCGAGCTCACGGTCGATCTGAACATCGCAGAAGAACAGCGGATGTCGGACTACCTGGACGCCAACTGGGCCTTTCTTCCTCTATGGGATGCCCGGGTGCCAACCACCGGAGAGGTCATCGAGCGAATGGCCGTGAATCACGAGGCCATTCTCGCCATCAGAGAGATCTCGGGAGACTGACCTTCACGAGAGAAGTCGGACCGATCCAAGAAGAGAGAGGGGGGCCAAGAAGCCCCCCTCTTTGGTTGTGTCGGTACCGGCGCGAGTCCCGGCCTAACCCCTACCCCTCACCACCCACCGGTATGCTGATGCCGGCCATGAGGCCGAGGAAGGTCGTGTCACCCTCGTCGTGCTCGTCGTCGCCGGTCATGCCCATGATGTAGCGACCGAGGACCCACCCGCTCAAGCTCTCGCCAAATGGGAAGGAGAGTCCGGCACCACCGCCGAAGGCCACTCCAGTGCTGCTCTCGTCGCCGTGGTCATGATCGGACACGTACTTATGCTGAAGGAATCCCACTTCACCGAAGATGAAGGGGGCCACTTCCCCGGGTTCTCCGATCAGATACTCAAGGCCAACAAAACCACCGAGGAGGTTGGTCTTATCCCCCTCATGCTCGTGGCTGTTGGATCCATAAAGACCATCGACAAACCCGTAGAGCCCGTCCTCACCGAGAGGGATCCCGAAGCCGGCCTCAACCATCCAACCGGTGTTCGCTCCGTCTCCATCTCCGAAGTCAGAGTAATCCCCTGTGGGTATGGTCAAGCCGCCGCCCAGGAACACGTTCTGGGCCGATACTTGGCTAGGAATGGAGAAGCAAAGAACTGCGAGGGCCGCAACACAAAGTACGACACACTTCCGCATGGAAACCTCCTATATGTGGGGAAAGACTGAACGCACCTCTCCAGCAAAGGGGCGTCTCGGGGATTCCGCACCTTATATGCGTATTTGATCTTTTTAGGTCAAGGATTTTTTCGGCCCTCACCCAGGAGTTTATACCTGGTTTTCCTGCAAAATCCTGGGATCGGTGGTCAGGGCCCCGATAGGGGGTTACCAGAACCGAGGAGAGGATCCCCGGCCCCTAGGACATTTACCGCTAGGAGCCCTAACGCTCCGATTACACAGAGGTAGTAGATGGTGGGAAGGATGGTCTTACGGAGGGTCGCGCCTTCCCTGCCCAAGAGGCCGACCGTGGCAGACGCCGCCACCACGTTGTGTATTGCGATCATGTTCCCGGCAGCGGCCCCCACGGCCTGTAAGGCGACTATGAGGACTCCGGAGATCATGAGCCGCTCGGCTACGCCGTACTGAAAAGCGGAGAACATCAGGTTACTGACCGTATTCGATCCAGCGATAAACGCTCCGAGAGCTCCCGTCACCCCCGCAAACATGGGCCAGACCTGTCCGACATTTGTGGCAACCCAGTCTGCCATGGCGACGGGCATGGAGAGGAATCCCGCCCCGTTCATGTCGGAGTTGATGTATACCCGGACCATGGGAACGGTGAAAACGAGAACAAATCCTGCTCCCACAAGAACTCTACTCGATTCACTTATCGCCTTCATCAGAGCCCCTCCGGACATCCGGTGCATGAAGAAGGTCAGACCGACGACCACAACCAGGATGAACCCAGGGAGGTATAGCGGTGTCGTGGTAGCGGAGATCCCGGTCCCGAGGATGTTCTCCCACGGGAGGCGGACCCATCGGAGCCAGTCCCCCACTGGGAGCTGTGGCAGTCGGGAAAGGACAAGAAGCACCGCCAGCAGGAGATAGGGGGCCCAGGCTTCCCACGTAGACACCCTCCGCTTTTCTGTTCCCTCCACGGTCCCGACCTCGAGGCCGCTCACCCATTCGGTGGGCCAAGCCTCCGCCGAGGGGAACTCCCAGGTATCCTTGGGAACCAGCCACCCTCTTTTGGCGGCGAAAGTGACTGCGACGAGGCCCACCGGGGCGCCGAGAAGGGATGGGAACTCTGGTCCCAGAAGCACGCCCGTGAGCGTATATGGCACGGTGAAAGCTAGGCCGCCGAAGAGAGCGAAAGGAAGAATAGAGAGCCCCTCCGACCAGGACTTGTTCCTCCCGAAGAACCGCGTGGTCATCATGACCATGAACGTCGGCATGAGGGTACCGGCGATTCCGTGCAGCACCACGGCCCGGGCGGTCACCAGACGTAAAAACTCCCTCATCTCGATGCCCGCCAGGGCCATTTGAGCCTCAAAAAGCTCCCCACCGACGCCACCCTGGACCCCCACCAGGACCGGCGTCCCCACCGCCCCGAACGTCACGGCCGTGCTCTGGATCATCATCCCTATCATCACCGCGGCCGCTGCGGGAAAACCCATGGCCACCATCAAGGGTGCACAGACCGCCGCTGGCGTTCCGAACCCCGAAGCGCCTTCGATGAAGGAGCCGAATAACCAGCCTAGGAGAATGATCTGGACCCGTCGGTCATCGCTGATGGTGTGGAACGAGCGGCGGATGGCCGCCACTCCACCCGAATTCTCGAGGGTTTTCAGCAGGAGGAGGGCTCCGAAGATGATGAACAGGAGATCGAAGGTAAGAAAGAGACCTTGTATCGAAGCCGCCCAAACTCGGACCCATTCCATTTGCCAGGCTCCCACCGCCACCGCGACGGCAGAGACGTAAACAGCCGGCATCGCCCACTTGGCCGGCACCCTGAAACCGACCAGGAGGACCCCGGCGAGGAGGATGGGAAGGACCGCCAGAAGAGCCTGGGTGCCGAGGGCCATCGTCGTGAGCTCCGGGAAGAGGAGTCGCGTGAAAGTGGAAGGAATCTTGATCCCCCCCGCACCGGGGGGCAACTTCACCGGGTGGATGCCCCGTCAGGAACCTTCCGCGTCCCGGGCCCGCGACATCCCTCAAAGGCAGAGGAGGCTGATCAGGTTTGCGAAACAACCGCCCGCCTTCGTCCAGCCCCCCCCGGGCCGAAGTAGCCCCAGGTAAGGCAGGAGGCCTGGGAACCTTCGGAGGGGTTTTCACACCCTCCATCCTCACCATCCTCGGGGTCATCATGTACCTTAGGTTCGGGTGGGTGGTTGGAAATGTGGGCCTGGCCGGCACCTTCCTCATCGTGACCCTCTCCACCTCCATCACCTTCCTCACAGCCCTTTCCATTTCCGCCATCGCCACGGACCAACGCGTTCGTACTGGTGGGGCTTATTACATGATCAGCCGCTCCCTCGGCATCGAGGCCGGGGGGGCTATCGGGATTCCTCTCTTCCTGGCCCAGGGCCTCTCCGTCGCCCTCTACACCGTGGGATTCGCGGAGAGCGTGGTCGAAGTGTTCCCGATGTTGAACCAGAAAGCGGTCGGCCTATTTACGACCGTGGCCGTTGCGGCCTTGGCCATACGGTCCACAAAAACGGCGATCCGGGCCCAGTACTTCATTATGGGGGCCATCGCCCTCTCCCTCTTCGCCCTGATCTTCGGACACCCTGTTGAGAACACGTCGGTAGAGACCGGAATCCAGATCACCCATACCAGGGAGAACTTTTGGGTGGTGTTCGCCGTGTTCTTCCCAGCCGTGACCGGGATCATGGCGGGTGTGAACATGTCCGGAGACCTGGAAAACCCCGGACGGTCCATCCCAAGGGGGACCTTTGCGGCCATCGGAGTTGGATACCTGGTCTACATGATTATCCCGATCCTGCTCGTTCTCCGGGCAGAGCGGGGGGCCTTGATCGCCGACTCCATGGTTATGCAACGGATGGCCCTTTGGGGTCCGGCCGTCCTTCTCGGGGTGTGGGGGGCCACCCTGTCCAGCGCCGTGGGGAGCATTCTCGGGGCTCCGAGGGTGCTCCAAGCCTTGGCGCGGGACGGAATCCTACCGAAACAACTACACTGGTTGGGTGCGGGAACGGGCGAGGACGATTCGCCAAGGGCCGGAACCATCGTAACGCTGGGCCTGGCCCTAACCGCAGTCTGGTTTTTGAACCTGAACGTGATCGCTCCGGTTCTCACAATGTTCTTCCTCACGACCTACGGGGTGTTGAACATCTCCGCGGGCATAGAGAAACTCCTCCAGAGTCCATCGTTCCGGCCCCTGTTCAAGGTGCATTGGTCCCTCTCGCTCCTGGGAGCCGCCGGTTGCGTCATCGTGATGTTCCTCATCAACGCAGCTGCCACCGTGGTGGCTGTGGTCTTTGTCCTCGCCATTCTGCTATGGTTGGAGCGCAGGGGTTTGGAGGCGGCTTGGGGTGACGTGAGGATGGGGATCTGGCTGGCTCTGACCCGAGCCGGACTGATGCGACTCAAGAAGCCCGTCGATCCCCGAAATTGGCGCCCCCACCTGCTGGTCCTGTCCGGGGCGCCCATGAGGAGGTGGCATTTGGTCGAGCTGGCCACTTCATTCACGCACGACCGCGGCATTCTCACCGTCGCCACGGTGTTGGGGAGTGACAACGTCACCAGGGAGCGGAAACAGACCCTGGAGACCGGGATCCAGGACTTCCTGTCCAAGCGAGGCGTCGGGGCCCTGGTACGGGTCGTGTCCGCCGAAGATCCGTTCGCCGGATCGGAGCACTTGGTCGAGACCTACGGCCTGGGGACCCTCGTACCGAACACCATCCTCCTCGGAGACACCAAAGAGACCGAACACCGGGGACCCTACTGTCGGATGGTGGAGAAGTTCTACTTCTCCAAGCGCAACGTCCTCATCGTGCGGGACGATGAAAAAAAGGGATTCGGCGATCGGAAGACGATCGACATCTGGTGGGGTGGACTCCAGGCCAATGGAGCTTTGATGCTCATTTTGGCTTACCTCCTCCAGAGTAGTCTGCAGTGGAGACAGGCCCGGGTCCGTTTGATGATGGTGGTTCCAGACGAAGAAGCGGCGAAGGATGCTAGAAGAAACCTCGCCACCATGGCGGAAAGGACCCGAACCGGCGCTGAGCCCCACGTTCTGGCATCAAACGGCAAGCCGTTCTTCGACATCCTGCAGGAATCCTCGGCGGACGCCGACCTGGTGTTCATGGGGATCGCCCGGCCGGAAGAGGGCGAGTTCGAAGAGTACTACGCTGAACTGAGGAAGCGAACCGAAGGGCTACCCTCCACCGTCTTTGTCCTCGCCGCGGAAGAGATCGCTTTCCGGGAAGTCCTCCTGAGATACGACCACATGATGGACCGCGTGGACTGATGGCTTCGGCTCCTCAGGAGCGGCCCCTTTTTCTCAATCCCAACCTGAACATCATCTTCGGGGTCACCCTCCTTGCCGTTCTCGGGGTGTCCTCCGTCGCCCCGGTATTCCCCAACGTGGCTCGGGAGTTGGAGGTGGCTCCCGAAGCGGTTGGCCTGCTGATCACCGTTTTTACGATGCCGGGCATCGTTCTCACTCCCCTTTTTGGGATCCTGGCCGACCGGTTCGGGCGGAAGAAGGTGCTGGTCCCGGCCCTGTTACTCTTCTCCGTGGCCGGGTCCTCCTGTTCCCTGGCCCGAGACTTCGAGGTCCTGCTCCTCCTCCGGTTCTTCCAGGGAGTAGGAGCAGCGTCATTGGGTTCCTTAAACGCCACCCTCATCGGTGACCTCTTCAGCGGCAGACAGAGGACGGAGGCCATGGGGTACAACGCCTCCGTTCTGAGCATCGGGACGGCCCTTTACCCTTCCTTGGGAGGGGCTTTGGCGGCCCTGGGTTGGTATGTGCCCTTCGCTCTGCCCATCGTCGGGCTGGGAGTAGCTGCTGCCGTGCTCTTCCGGTTGGAGTCGGTCGATGTGGACCCTGGGGATGGCCTCGGTCGTTACCTGCGGGAGGCCCTGGCCGGGATGAAGAACCGGAAGGTGGTCGGCCTGTACCTGGTCTCCGTCATGACCTTCATCGTCCTTTACGGGTCTTATACCACCTTCATCCCCCTCCATCTGTCGGACCGCTTCGGATCGACGGCCTTTGCCATAGGCCTGATCATGAGCGTCGGGTCTCTGTCCACCGCCGTCACGGCGTCCACCCTGAGGTTCCTCACCAAGCACACCACATCCGAGAAGCTGATCACGACGGCCTTCGCCCTATATGCCTTGTCTTTCCTGGCTATTCCGATGTTGCCAGGTCACTGGCTCATAGCTCTCCCGGTTGCTCTTTTCGGTGTGGCGCAGGGGATGAACTACCCCGTGGTCATGAGCCTGCTGGCAGGGCTGGCTCCCACCGAACACCGTGCCATCTTCATGTCAGCCAACGGGATGGTATTGCGGATCGGCCAGACATTGGGGCCGTTGATCATGGCTGCCGTTTTTGCTTGGGGCGGAATGGATCGGGTTTTTTATGTGGCCATGGGGATCTGCATCGCCATGTTCCTGTCCCTACCTTTGTTGATCGGTAGGAAGTAGTGGACCCGTCAGTGCTTTCCCACCCATGAGCGGACGGCGGATTCCTGGTCTCGTGTGGTAAGGAGGACCAGCACGTCCCCGGGTTCCACCCTGGTGTCCCCCCTTGGAACCACGGCCCTTTCCCCTCGGCGAAGCAGGACGATCAGCGTCCCGGTCGGCAGCCGGATCTCACGGACCCGCCGGAAGCAGAGGTCATCCTGGCCCTCCCTGACCTGGACCTCCATTTGTACGGATTCCCCGTGTCGCGGCGTAACCTCGGCCCCGGTCCGCTCCAGAAGTCGTTGATGTTCGTCTGAGAGTTCCTTGAACGCCCACAGCATCTCGTTTCGTCGAAGAACGCCGGCCACCTTCCGCGGATCCTCCTCCTCGACCACTGGGATTTGATAAACCGCCCGGTTGGCAAAACGGCGGAACGCTGTGCGGAGGGATTCTCCAGGAGTGCACGTGGTCAAAGAGACCGTCATGATCTCCCTCACAGTGGCACCCTCCGGACTCCCCGCCACGATGGCCCTTTCCAGATCCGTCTCCGTGAGGATCCCCAGCAGGGCCTCGGCCTCGTCCACAACCAACCAGCTTCGGACCTTCCCTTCCCGGGCTACCTCGGCCATGGCCTCGAGGGTCAGGTCAGGCGACACGGTTTCGAACTCGGGAGACATGGCGTCGGTTACCAGAAGGAGATCCAGGACTCCCGCCTCCTGTTTAGGTGCCGTCAAGGCGCCTTTTCGCCGGAGCTTGATGGAGTAGATGGAATCATGGTAGATGGCGGATGCCATGAGATGGGCGACCACGACCGCGAACATCAGAGGGAGGATGATCCGATAATTGTCGGTCATCTCGAAAAGAATGATGATGCCGGTGATGGGGGCGTGGGCGGCGGCAGCGAAGAGGGCGGCCATTCCCACCAGTGCGTAAGCCCCCGGAGGTGCGGTTACGTTCGGAAGCACTTGGTTGGCCACCTTTCCGAAGGCCCCTCCGGCCATGGCACCGATGAAGAGGGCAGGGGCAAAGACCCCGCCGGACCCCCCTGCCCCGAGGGTGATGGAGGTCGCGAGAATCTTGAGCACAACCAGGCCGAGCATGAGGCCCAGAGCGAGGTCGCCCTGGAGGGAAAGTTCGACACCCTCGTGCCCGACCCCAAAAATCAAATCGCTCCCGAAGTATCCCAAAGCACCAACACCCAGCCCCCCGAGGAGCGCCTTCGAGGTCGGGTTGAGAGTCCAGGCTTCGAAAGAGTCTTCGAACCAGTAGACGCTTTGGACATAGGCGAGAGCGATCAGGCCGGTGAATACGCCCAGGGCCAGGTAAAGGAGGAACTCCCATTCGCTCACCAAGGTGAACGTCTCCACCAAACGGAAAGCCGGTTCCCGCCCCAGAACGGCCTGAGAGATGGCGGTGGAGGTCACGGAAGCGATGACCACGAGGCCGAACGACCGAGCGGCGAAGCTGCCGAGGATCACCTCCATGGCGAACATCACCCCGGCAATGGGGGCATTAAAGGTCGCCCCGATGGCTGCCGCGGCCCCCGCGGCAACCATGATCCGGGTTTGGTCAGGGCCCAACCCCGCCGCCTGCCCTACCGTGCTTCCCAGGGAGGAACCGATCTGAACGATGGGGCCCTCGCGCCCCACCGAGCCGCCGGAGCCGATGGATATGGCGGACGCAACCGCCTTTACTGCGGCGACCCGGGACCGGATCCGACCTCCGAGCTTCCTTATGGCGTATTGGACCTCCGGGACTCCGTGACCTTGGGCTTCCGGCGCCCACCGCCTGACGATCCATGAGACCACAACCATGCCAATGGCCGGAGCCACCAGGAGGTGGGCTCGTTCCGCCCAGGTGCCCTGGAAGGCCGAGCCCAACCGGCCGCCCTGATCGAAAAAGACCCATTGGACCGCACGGATCAGCCACCGCAGCACGATGGCGCCCAGCGCAGCCAACCCACCTACGGTCATGGCCAGGGCCACAGGAGCAACCGTCTCCGAACGCTGGAGTTGCGTCCGGAGACGGGTAAGGAGTGGAGAAGTCATTACTTTTTACCGGGATTATGGCCCAGCAGGCTCAGCCTGTCCGCTCAATTCCAGATGATCCCGTAATCGTCTCCGTGGTTGCTGGATCCGCCCCAGAACGCGCCGTTCACCCAATCGAAGAATATAGCGTTAATGGGCCCCGATGTGCGGCTCGAGACCCGGAGCTGATAACCCATCTCTCGCAGTTGCTCCCTTACTTCCTCCGGCACGGAATCGTGCACCAACATCCGGCCGGGAGATGAAGTGTGCTCACCAAAGGACCCCCGCATCTGGTTGCTGTTCATGTTGGGGCCTTCGGTGGCCTGCTGAACGTTCATCTCCCACTCCACCATGTTCAGGAAAAACTGCAGGAGGTTCTGGTCCTGCGCGTCACCCCCCTGAACCGCGAAGGAGACGAAAGGCTTTCCATCCTTGAGAGCCAAAGCCGGTGTGAGGGTCGCCCGCGGCCGTTTTCCGGGCTCGACCACGTTGTAAGGGTTGTCGGCTGGATCGGTGACAAAGCTCTGGGCTCGCTGGCTGAGACCGATGCCGGTCCGCCCTGCGATGACGGCTGGCACCCAGCCCCCGCTGGGGGTGATGGATACGACCCAGCCCTCCTCGTCGGCTGCCTGGATCGAGGTGGTGCCTGTATACAGCTCTTCCTCATAGAGATCTCGGCTATCCACCCACTCGTCCCCGCCTCCCCCCCTCCGGGACGGGGTCCTGTCCCCGGGAGCCATATGGTCCAGGTCCCCTTCTCCACCGGTGGTCGTCCAGGCGTTCAAGTACTCCTTAAAGGGATTTTCGGCGCCCATGAACGGGTACGGATCCCCGGGGCGGACGTCGGGATCATTCATGGTCCAGTCGATCTCCGCGAACCGGCTCCTGGCGTAGTCCTTCGAGAGGAGCCCCGCCATGGGTTCTTCCGGAGGGAAGTAGGGGTCGCCGTAGTAGAAGTCCCGGTCTGCGAAAGCCAGATTCATGACCTGGTAAATCGTGTGGAGATACTCGGCACTATTAAAGCCCATCCCCTTGAGATCCACGTCCTCGAGCATGTTCAGAGCCTGTAGCATCACCGGCCCCTGGACCCAAGAGGTGAGCTTATAGACGTCGATCCCCTTGTAGTTCGTGGAGACGGGTTCTTCGATGTAAACCTGCCACTGATCCAGGTCTTCCAGGGTGATGAGCCCGCCCTCTTCCTGTGTGCCGCGAACGAGCTCCTGGGCGATGTCGCCTCGATAGAAACGATCGTAGGCAGCGTAGATTGCTTCTTTTCGGTTCTTTCCCTCAGCCAACGCCTCGGCTTCGGCCTCCACCAACTTTTCCAGGGTGGCCAGAAGGTCGTCCTGTTTGAAGATCTCACCGACCCTTGGAGCGGGATTGTCCTCATCCTCTGGATGGGTGAAGTAGACTTCACGGGAGTACTTCCATTCCCGGATCAGCTCTCTATCCGATCTCATGCGCCGCACGGCGTCAGCCTCGATGGGGTAACCGGCGGCCATCTCCATGGCCGGCCCGAGGACTTCCGCCAAGCTCTTTGATCCATACTCCGCCAGCATCACCATCAGCCCGCCGGGAGTCCCGGGGGTCACCGCCGAGAGGGGACCGTCGGCAGGTGGATACCGAAATCCCTGGCTCTTGTAGAAGTCCGGCGTCGCCCCGGTGGGCGCCGCTCCAAGCGCGTTGATCCCTATGACTTTTCCGGTGTTGGGATTGTAGATGAGGGCCTGGGTTTCTCCGCCCCAGCTGAGGACGTCCCACATGGTTGCTGTGGCAGCCAACATCCCGCACGCCGCATCAACCGCGTTCCCGCCCTTGATGAAGACGCTGGCCCCAGCGGTTGCCGCCATGGGCTTCCCCGTGATGGCGACCCAATGTTTACCGTGGAGAATCGGCTTCTGGGGGCGGAAGTTCTGGGCATCCGCCATCGTGGGGAGTGAGGCGAGGGATACGGCAGCAAAAAGAACGGCCCCACCGATATCTCGAAAAACGGACTTCATGACTCCTCCTTCTGAATGGGCTGGGACCCATGATGGGGTTGGGAAGCGGCGGGGAAAAGGGGATGGGGCAGATCGGAGTCCACCCTGGAAGGGGAGCAGCGGTGGCGGGGCAGTCAGGACCCGGTGATGGCCCTCCGGAACTCCTTGGCGCAGTGGGCCAACGAGGTCTTCAGATATCGCGCCTCCTCACGCTCGCTCCGGCTGATGGGGCCTTCCGACCCCTTCTCCATCCCAACACCCACAAATATCGGTCCGTCGACCGTGAGGATCTCCGGTAATGTGGCTTCGTAGCCCACGTCTCGGTTGAACGAGTACACCCTCGGGAACCCCGCAGCCCGGGCCAGCCCGGGGAAGTCCACCTTTCCTGCCCCGGGAACCGGCTGGTTTCCCGTGATCTCGTACCTGCCGTTCTCCAGTACGAATAGGACCAGATTCTTGGCGCCGGACTCCACTATGGTCACCAGCGTCCCCAGGTTCATGAGCATGCTTCCGTCCCCGTTCAGGCAGATGACCTTTCGGGACGGCTGGGCAAGAGCGATCCCAAGCGCGAGGTCGGCCGTATGCCCCATGGCGCTGTCAGCTGACGCAAAATCCAGGTCATGGTCTGAGATCCGCCCCCAGGGCCGAGTCACGCCCATGCTCGTAACGACCACTTCGTCTTTTCGAAGCGCAACCAACGGTCCTAGGAGCTGGTCTTTCGTGAGCATGGGGACCTCTTACCCGAAAACGGCGTCCAGTAGGACGGCCACGGGTCTTTCGTCTTCTTTGGCCATGATCTGGGCTTCACGGACGGGAGTCAGGTCTGTTGCGTCTCCGAGACCGAGGGCAGGGATCCCCCAGGCGCGAAGCGTAGACTCGGTCATGTGGGCAACCGAATCGAGGTCACTACGGACCAAGATCTCCCTGTTCATGGGCGCACCGGAGGGCTCGATCCCCGCCTTCCGAGCTTTTGAGTAGCCCCTGCACGTGACCAGAATCAGAATCGGTGCTCCCATCCGGGCAGCGGTTCCTCGAAGGGCATCCCCAGCCTCCAACAACCCCGTATTCTGAATCAGGACCGCGGGGTGGCCGCCCCCGAGCCAAAGGCCCGAGGCCAGGCCGATCCCCTCCCCCTCCCGTGTAGCATAGAGGACCCTTGGCACCCTTTCTTCCCGGCGGGACCGCTCCGGGTCAGAGGGTTTTTCCAGGGCAGCGAGGATCGGCGCAGAGGTGTTGTCGGGGACCGTTACCACGTGGGTGATTCCCAGCTCACTGAGGAGGGTCACAAAAGAGTCGGCGGGGGAAGGATCACCTTCCGGGCGGGGAGCGGAGCTGACCATAGCGGAAAGAAAGCCATCGGCATGATGGCAGGCAAGGGTACGTCGGCTCAAAAAAAACACCAAATCCAACCGATGGACCTCGAAAACCTCATAGCGATGCCCTATCCTAAGTCCAAATCTCGAGTCAGACCTCAACCGGGAAGTGAACGTGCAACGCAACCCCGTGGTCTACGTGGTCTCGGATTCCATGGGCGAAACCGCCCAACTGGTTGCCAAGGCGGTCCTCAGCCAGTTCCCTGAAGGGAACGTCGGATTGAGGCGGTTTAGCCACATCGAAACCCCGGACGCAGCTCTGGAGGTGATGAAAGCCGCCCGGGACCAGCCGACCATGATCATCTTTACGGTCATTATTCCCGAAGTTCGAGACCTCATTCAAGCACAGGCCGACAAGCACGGGATTCCTCTGGTGGACATCATGGGCCCCGCACTTGAGGGTTTGGAGGAGATCTCGGGGGAATCCGCCCTCCTGGAGCCGGGGCTCATCCACAAGCTGGACGAACAGTACTTCCAGCGTGTGGAGGCCGTGGAGTTCGCGGTGAACCACGATGACGGGAAGAACCCCAAAGGGTATCGAAACGCCGATGTCGTTCTCCTCGGGGTGAGCCGGTCCAGCAAAACACCTGTGAGTATGTACCTGGCCAACCGGGCTTTGAAAGTGGCGAACCTGCCCCTGGTCCCAGAGGTCGCCACCCCACCTGAACTACACCGGGTCCCGTCGAGGAGGATCGTGGGATTGACCATCTCTCCGGCCAAGCTTGCCGGCATCAGGAAGCTCAGGATGCGAGCCATGGGCTTGCCGGGCCAGACAGACTACTCCGACCTCAGCCGAATCCAGGACGAGTTGGTGTACGCTCAGAACCTCTACTCGGAGCTCGGATGTGAGGTGCTGGATGTGACGGACAGAGCGGTCGAGGAAACGGCGGCAGTGGTAATGGAGCTCATCGGGACACCGATCAACTCTGGCGACTGACCCGTGGCTCTGGTCGATCTGGCATGGGGTACAGTCCTTACGGGGACCGTGAGTGCAGTCACCAACCTGGTGAGGCTTTTTCTGAAGTGACGGAAGGCGACCCACAAAGGAGGAAGGGGAGCATGTACAGGAAGATCGATGATTTCCTTGACGGCTGGGCCTACGAGATCGAGGCGACGCTCAAGGTTTACCGCCAACTTACCGACGAATCGTTGGAACAGCGGGTAACCGCCGAGGGACGTACCCTGGGACGCGTCGCCTGGCATATTGTCCAGACCCTCCCGGAAATGGGGGGAAGGACCGGCCTGGAGATCACCGGACCTGGCGAGACCGATCCGGTTCCAGATTCAGCCGCCGAGATTACCGAACGCTTCGAAGAAGCGGCCAACTCCCTCTCCGACGAAGTCCGATCGACGTGGACCGACGAGGACTTGGACGTGGAAGACGAGATGTACGGAGAGATGTGGACCAGGAGGGCAAGCCTCTCCGCCATTCTCCACCATCAAACCCACCACCGGGGTCAGATGACAGTTCTCATGCGGCAGGCCGGTCTGAAGGTCCCCGGGGTTTACGGACCCGCCAAGGAAGAGTGGGAAGCCTACGGTATGCCCCCTCAGGACTAGATCGGGAATCCGCTACCGGAGGGCCAGGGCATGAAACCGCGAGACGGGACCCGGGCTTGGCTCGGTTGGGTTATTGGCGTCACCCTCACCATCGGCCTGGTAGCCCTCGTTCACTTTTCGGTGGGTTGGGGACCCCTCCTGGCCCCCTGGCTCCAAGTCGATCCGGGGACGCTGGCTGGAGCGGTCTTACTGGTATTGATCACCTATGCAGTTCGGGCCATCCGTATCCACCATTATTTCCGGCCGGTCACCTTGGGGTTGTTCCCTCGGACATTCCGTATCGTCCTCGTCCATAACCTCCTGAACAACCTCCTTCCGATGCGTACCGGTGAGGCGTCCTTCCCCGTGCTCATGGCAAAGGGGTTCCAGGTCCCATTCTCACAATCCATCCCGGCCCTACTGTATCTCAGGCTGCTCGACCTCTTCTTTGTGCTCCTCCTCGGGGTCACAGGGCTCCTACTATTTAAGGGCAGCGCGGCGGCATTCTTGGTTATCGGCATCGCCCCCACTCCATACCTGTTCTTCCGCGTTCAGCCCCGGCTGGCGGCGAAGCTGGAAAAGAGATCGTCCCGCCTGGCGTCCATGGCAAGAGAGGCCATCCGCGGCCTCCCTTCGTCTTCCGCTCTTTTTTGGAGGACTTGGACTTGGACGGCTCTGAACTGGTCCAGCAAGCTCCTGGTTCTGGCGTGGATCCTGACGGCTTTCGAGCCGATGCCCTTCTCGTCCGCCCTCGTCGGAAGCACCACCGGAGAGCTCTCCAGCGTTCTTCCCTTTCACGGCCTGGCGGGCGCTGGGACCTACGAGGCCGGCGTGGTGGCCGGCTTGGCCCCCATGGGAATAAGCCTCGAATCGGCACTCAAGGCCGCAGTAAACTTGCACCTCTTCGTTCTAGGTGTGTCGATCCTTGCCGGAGCGGTGGCGGGCCTGATCCCTTCCCCTAGCCACGATTCGGATAAGAGCCCCACAACTTCCTAGAAGCCTGATCGGAAAAGGGGGTGCGGCCCCGCTCAGGGGTTTTGTATCTTGCTGACATGACGACCACAGCTATGGGTGAAGAGCGAACCCCGGAAACTCCGACACTTTCGGTAGTGATCCCCTTCTTCAACGAAGAAGAGAACGTCGAAGGAATCTTAGGGGAGGTCCACCAGGCGATGGAGTCCTCCCCCTGGCGTTGGGAGGCCGTCCTGGTGGACGACGGCAGCGAGGACGACACCCTCATCCGCATGGGCGCGGCACAAAGCCGGCACGGAGCCCATGTGAGGATCGTGGCACTCCAAAGGAACTTCGGCCAAACTGCCGCAACGCAGGCGGGCATCGACGCTGCCGACGGAGACCTGATCGTCACTTTGGACGGCGATCGTCAGAATGATCCGGAAGACATCGTCCCGCTGGCGCGTCGCCTGGTCAAAGAGGAGCTGGATTTGGTGGTGGGATGGAGGAAGAGCCGCCAGGACGGCTTCCTCCTCCGTCGGCTTCCTTCTCTGATCGCAAACCGGCTTATCGGGAGAGTCACCGGTGTCCGGCTTCACGACTACGGCTGTAGTCTGAAGGTGTACCGTGCATCGGTCCTGCGGAGCGTCCGCTTATATGGCGAAATGCATCGGTTCATCCCGGGTTGGTTCGCGGCATCCACATCTCCGAAACGGATTTCCGAGGAGGTGGTCAACCACCGGCCGCGAACGGCTGGAAAATCCAAATACGGTCTGGGCCGAACCTTCCGAGTTCTCCTCGATCTCCTCTCGGTCCATTTCTTCATGCGGTACTGGACCCGGCCCGGGCATTTCTTCGGATCCATCGGGCTTTTTTTCGGAACCGTGGGCGGGTTGATCCTGACCTACCTCGCTTGGGTGAAGTTCGGTTTGGGTGAAGACATCGGGACCCGTCCACTGCTCCTGGTTGGGATCGTGATGGTGATCGCGTCCGTGCAATTCATCACCACGGGAGTCGTGGGGGAGCTCCTTACCCGGACCTACTTCGAGTCTTCCAACGCCAAGCCGTACGTGGTAAGAACCCAACCGGAAGCCTCAAGAGTCTGGGCCGGCGAGGTGGGCCACGCAGCGGGTCCGGGCTCCACCGACACCACATCTTCGATCCCAGGCTCCTAAAGGAATGCCGAAGTCTCTCCCAGAGCTGAGTTTCTGGCGCCGACGGGGACCGTTGCTCCTTTTGGCCGCAGCCGTCGGCATGGGCTTCTTCGCGAACCTCGGAGAAGCACCCCTCTTCGATCGGGACGAGGGCGCATTCAGCGAAGCCACCAGGGAGATGGTGGAGAGCGGGAACTACATCTCCACGACCTTGAACGGCGAACCGAGGTACGACAAGCCAATTCTCACCTACTACTTCCAGGCGGTAGGCGTCTCCATCCTCGGCTGGAACGAACAGGGACTGCGCCTCCACTCTGCCCTTGCCGCCATGCTCTGGGTATTGCTCGTCTGGGCATTCGCCAGACGAGAGTGGGACGACACCACCGGATGGGTGGCCGGTGTCCTCACCGCCACCTCGTTATGGGTGATGGTCATCGGGAGAGCGGCCACCGCTGATGCGCTCCTGAATCTCTTTCTGGCCCTTACCCTTTTCGACCTGTACCGATTCTGGAAGCAGAGGCGTAGGGCGCCTCTGTACCGGGTTTTTTTCTGGGCCAGCTTGGGTTTCCTGACCAAGGGACCCATAGCCGTCGCAATTCCACTGGCCGCCGCGTTCTTTTTGGCTCTGGTCCGGGGCCAGCTGGTTCGGTATCTCAAGGCGGTCTTCAGCCCGGTGGGGTGGGCAATCTTCTTTTGCGTGGCCGGACCTTGGTACTGGGCAATCTACGCCCGGGACGGACAGGCTTTCATCGACGGGTTTTTCCTGGGCCACAACCTGAGCCGATTTGCTGACACCATGGAGGGCCATGGGGGCGTCTTATTCTATTTCGTCCCGGTGGCCCTCCTCATAGTCCTCCCTCACACTACCCTTCTCCTCAAAACCCTCGGTCGAATCCGAAAAGCGACGAAGAGCGATCTGGAGCTCTTTCTTTGGCTCTGGTTCGGGTTCGTGTTCCTTTTTTTCTCGGTGTCCAGCACTCAGTTGCCCCACTACCTGCTCTATGGCGCCACGCCCCTGTTCCTCCTCATGGCCCGGTACCGAGCTGAGCTCAAGAGTCGTTTCCTGGCCCTCCTGCCGGCTGTCTTTCTGGCTGCCTTCATTTTTTTCCTCCCGTGGATCTGGGAGGTTGCCGAACCGAGAGTAACCGACGAGTTCACGAAGGCCATCATGACCGTGGCTCCGGAGGCTCTTGGGTGGGAGTATCGACTCTGGACCGGGGTGGGATTGGCATCGGTGGTTGCCCTGCTCTTCCTCAAACGATGGAAACCCTGGCAGCACCTCATGGCAGCCGGTTTGGTCATTTCCACCGTCCTGGCTTTCGCCCTCTTCCCCGCCTACGGCCACATCCAGCAGGGGCCGACGAAAGAAGCGGCCCACCTGGCTCGGGCCGAGGGATGGGACGTGGTGATGTGGCGGCTGGATATGCCCAGCTTCGCGCTATACTACGGAGACATCACGCCGCTTCGGGCCCCGGAGCCCGGCGAGGTGGTGTTCACCCGGGTCACTCGTTTGGACCGGCTGGAGATCCCGACGGAAGTGTTGTTCCAAAAGGGTGGGATCGTGCTGGCCCGGGCCCTGGAGTAAGGCCCGGACTATGGGTGCGTCGCGAACCACCGACTCCCTGATCAAAGCCCCTATGTGGGCGGTGGCGGGGCCCCCGGTACTGGCTCTGGCCCTCCTTCTGGCCGTGGAGTTTGCCGGCTGGGAACGGGGTCTCTTTTTGTTCTTCAATGATCTGTCATCCTTCACCGGGCCCGGATTCTGGGCCCACGCGACGATCCTTGGCGATGGGTTGGTATGCGCGGTGCTCCTGCTCTTCTGGGTTCGGAAGAACCCGGAGAGGGTTTGGGGAGGCCTTCTGGCCGCACTCCTCATGGTGGTGATCCTCCGGATATTCAAAAGCACTTGGACTCTTCCGCGTCCCCTGGGGGTGCTGTCGGAAGAGCTGGTGACGGTCATCGGTCCCGGCCATCGCCGTGGGGCGTTCCCTTCCGGCCATACCGCAACGGCCGCGGTCCTGGCCGGGATCTGGGCCATGACTCAACGGAGGTGGTTATTTCCCCTCTCGGGACTCGGGTTTGTCGTGCTGGTGGGAGTCTCCAGGGTGGCCGTGGGCGTCCACTGGCCAACGGACGTGCTGGCTGGCCTGATCCTGGGGTGGACTTCGGCTTGGCTCGGGCTCCGGTGGGCCTCCAGGCTCCCTTGGGGGATGAAAAAACCTGGACGCCAATTCCTGACCGGGGCCCTTCTCATATCGGCTCTTGTTCTGCTGATCCCTTATGACACCGGCTATCCGGGTGTGATGCTTTTTCAACGCCTTCTTGCGTCGGCCTGCCTGGCCTGGGGGGTTTTTGCCGTCATCAGGCCGAGTGAAGAGCATGCCCGGGTATGACGTCCTAATCGTCGGAGGCGGGGTAGTCGGCAGCTCCCTCGCCTACTTCCTTTCGGCCAACGAAGACTCCAGGAACCTCCAGATTGCCGTCGTGGAACCGGATCCCACCTACGCCCGGTCTTCCACCGCGTTATCGGTAGGCGGAATCCGACAGCAGTTTTCCACCCCCGAGAACATCGCACTGTCCCTCTTCTCAGCCGAGTTCTTCCGAAAAGCGCCTCGCCTCCTCGCGGTAGGGCCGGACGAGCCGGATCTGGGATTTGAGGAACGGGGGTACCTATTCCTGGCATCCTCGGAAGGGCTCCAAATCCTCGAACAGAACCTGGAGAGGCAGAAACGCTCGGGGGCCGACATCCACCTCCTGCGACCGGAAGACCTCGCCGACCGGTTTCCGTGGATGAACGTCTCGGACCTGTCGGCAGGCTCGTTCGGCGCCAGCGGGGAAGGCTGGCTGGACCCCCATTCCCTACTGCAGGCCTTCAGAAAGAAAGCCCAATCCCAAAGAGTGGAATACCTGACGGACCGGGTCATGGGGTTTTTGATGTCCGGCGGGCACGTCAAGGAAACCAGCCTGGCCGAAGCGGGATCTGTTCCGGTAGGAAAAGTGGTGAACGCTGCTGGACCCTACGCCGCAGAGGTGGCGGGCCTGGCAGGGGTCAGCGACTTCCCGGTCCGACCCCGAAAGCGCTTCGTATACAGAATCCAAACGCCTGCGAAGCTCCCCGGATGTCCTCTCCTCATCGACCCGTCGGGTGTCTACCTCCGGCCCGAGGGCGACGGGTTCCTGTGTGGGGTGTCCCCCCCGGAAGCCCTGGACCCGGACACTCTGGATCTGGACATGGAGTATGGGCTCTTCCACGACACGGTCTGGCCGACTCTGGCCCATAGAGTACCTGCGCTGGATTCCCTCCGGTTGGGACCGTCCTGGGCAGGCCACTATGCCTTCAATACCCTCGATCAGAATGCCATCCTGGGCCCGCACCCGGAGGTGGAGAACCTCCTCTTCGCGAACGGGTTCTCGGGGCACGGGCTTCAACAGTCCCCGGGGATCGGCCGAGGTATTTCGGAGTTGATCCTCTACGGAGACTACCAGACCCTGGACTTGACCAGATTCGCCTTCCATCGATTCGCCGAAGGGGCCTTGGTCCTCGAGGAGAACGTAGTATGACACATCGCTCGATCCCCCAAAGGAGTTGGAACATCCAACCGAGAGGGCTCCTGGAATCAACAACCTCCGTTCTCAGTTTTATCCTCCTCTTTTTGGCCGCGGCATGCCAGGCGCCATCCGCCGCCTCATTGGACCTCCGTTGGGAGGGCACACCGGACCGCCCCTGGCCCGGCCAGGAGCTGTGGGTGAACAGGGTCCAGGATTGGTTCATTCTGGGCGGGAGGCTCGAGGCCTACAACGACCTACCCATGAGGACCGCCCACATCCTCACTGGGAGGCTGGCTCCGTCGGTCGGTCCCGTCCTGGCGGTGGTGGACCTTGGGTTCGTTGACGCTCCGGAGGGATCTTCCGAATCCACTGCTGAAGAGAGCGACTTTCTTTCCGGGGGCCTCCTCCTGGGGGCGGGGGGAGAAGGAGCCGATTACCGCCGGGCCGCACTGGTCCACCACAGTCCCGGTCCGGGTGGGGGTCTCTTTGTGGGGATCAATGATCGGGGCGGGCTTTTTGTCAGGGACTTCGAAAATGGGAATGCGGTCCTCTCCAGCAGTGAGGGGACTCTCGACAACGCCCGTTCTTACCGGCTCCGGATTCGAGTCGAGGAGGCCAGCATCGACCACCGGCCGGACACCGAAACCTTGCAGGGTCAGGATGCCCCGGGAATGTCTCTTGTCATCGAGGCCCGGGATTCTTCAGGGGACGAGGAACCGATCACCCTTGTGGTGCCATGGCTTCCCCCAGAACGCCTAGCCGGCGGAGTCGCCCTGGTCTCTCATGCCGGAGAAGCGACCTCCGCCAGGACATGGTTCTCTCGGGTCCAGCTTGAAGGCTCGGGATGGGAATCTCATGCGGATCGAGGGCTAGGCCCCGTCCTGGGGGCCCAACACACGTTGAGCCGTGGGACCCTCAGGCTCACGGCCCAACTCTTTCCCCTGGCCCCCATCCGGCCGGGGCCCCCTGGGGCCACTGAGGACTCGGTGGTGATGGAAGTCCATGCAGAACAGGCGGGTTGGACCAGGATCGGGTCGGCTCCGGTCATGGCCCCCAGCTTCACCGCCACAATCAGCGTGCAGGAATGGAACAGCGGTCGAGATACCCCCTACCGCCTCATCCTTCGTGGACCTGGTGCCGATGGGGATGGAAAAGACAAGGCGGACTTGGCATTCACCGGACGGATTCGATCCGAGCCGACGGACAAAGACCAGGTGGTGGTCGCCGCATTCACGGGAAACCACAATGTGGCGAGCCCGGGGGTGGATGGCGGGGACTACGACTGGAACACCAACATCTGGTTCCCCCATGAGGACATCGTCTCCCACGTCCAGGAGCACGATCCGGACTTCCTCTTCTTCAGCGGGGATCAGGTCTATGAGGGTGCCAGCCCGACCCGGGCTGATTTCAGTCACCCCTATGAGGACTATCTGTACAAGTGGTACCTCTGGCTCTGGGCATTCCGGGACCTGACTCGAGACGTCCCCTCGGTGGCCATCCCTGACGACCACGATGTCTTCCATGGCAACGTCTGGGGTGCCGGCGGGAGAGCCACGCCCCCAGGGCTCGCCGGGGCCGCCGCCCAGGATCAAGGAGGGTACAAACTCCCTCCGGATTGGGTGAATATGGTCCAACACACCCAGGCCTCTCACCTTCCGGCCCCCTGGCATCCCACCCCCCTCGACGGAGGCATCGAGACGTACTACACCGATGTCCTCTACGCCGGAATCAGCTTCGCCGTCCTGGAGGACCGGAAGTTCAAGTCACCCCCCAAGCTCCTTGTCCCAGGAGCGGACGTCTGGAACGGGTGGGCCCAAAACCCCGACTTTGATCCCAAGGTCGGTGCCGATACTCCGGGAGCCTCCCTGTTAGGGGAGGATCAAGAGGCCTTCCTGGAGGAGTGGGCGGCTGACTGGGCAGGGGGCACCTGGATGAAGGTCGTCCTCTCCCAAACCATCTTCGGAAACGTTGCGACCATTCCAGCCGATGCCATGAGTGGGTCGGTAATCCCGTCCTTGGGCCTCCCGACGCCCGGGGAGTATGTAGAAGGCGACAAGATGGCGGCGGACATGGATTCCAACGGCTGGCCACCGTCGGGCCGAGCTCGGGCCATCCGTGCCATGCGAAAAGGGTTCGCGGTCCACCTCGCAGGGGACCAACATCTGGCCAGCACCGTCCAGTACGGGGTAGAGGCTTTCCGCGACGGCCCATACGCACTCTGCGTGCCTTCCGTGGCCAACTTCTGGCCTCGTCGCTGGTACCCACCCTTCCCCGGAGAAAACCGAGATCCGGACGCCCCGCCCTATACCGGGGACTTCCAGGACGGGTTCGGGAACCTCATGACTGTTTTTGCCGTCTCCAACCCGGCCCAATGGGGTCGGGACCCGTCGAACCTCCATGACCGAGCCCCCGGGTACGGCATAGCCCGTTTCAACCGGGCCACGCGGGAGGTGAGCCTGGAGGCCTGGCCACGATGGGCTGAGCCAGGAGCCGGCGACGGACCCTATGCCGGTTGGCCCGTCCACTTCCACCAGGAGGACGGGTTCGGGAGCTCGGCCTACGGGTACCTCCCCACGGTCCAGGTCTCAGGGCTGGAGAATCCTGTGATCCAGGTGATCAACGAAGCCGGCGGAGAGGTGGTTTATACCCTGAGGATTCGAGGCCAGCGGTTCTCCCCATTTGTCCCGGAGGCGGGAAGCTACACGGTCCGTGTTGGGGAGCCCGGAACGGATTCCATGCAGACGTTCCTCGGACTCCAATCCGATCGGGGCTCCGACCAGACCCTGGAGGTTGTGTTCGGAGAGGGTCCAGGAGTCGGTTAGAAAACGTACTCCAGACTCCGGGCTCCAAGGGGGCTGGCCAGCATGGGATCCTCCAGAAGGAGGATAAGGGTTGTCGCTCCAGGTTGGCCCACCCCGTAGCTCCCCTCATAGGCGATCTTCAAGGGGATAAGATCAAACGTGTAATCTTTGGTGATCCAGGCGTCACAGGGATCGTCGAAGTCTTCATGGGAAAGGAAGAGCCTGTTCTGGACAGGGTCGGACTCCATCCAGCCACCCCATGAAATCACCTTCACATCGTGCGTCCTGCACCCCCCGCCGTAGCTGAGGCGGATCTGGAGCGTATGGCCATGAATCGAAGCCTCTTGGATATGAAAGGCGTCGCCAGGCCACTGGGAGGGGTCCGTGTCAAAATCCACGATAATTGGCAGGATCCCCGAAGCCAGCCCCTGGACCGTGGCCAAGGCGGTTTTTAGCTCAGCGGGCAGGACCTCCGAACTACCTCTTACCCGGCTTCTTCCCTCCCCGTCACGGTAGTCCAAAGCGAAGTAGAACTGATCGCAACACTGAACTCCGAAGTCCTCGCCGTCCAATGCGTGGATGTTGGCGTCACTGAAAAGGTTCCATACGTACATCACCTGGTCTTCGGTCAGGGATTGGAGGGTTTCCCCGTCATCAAAATCACAAAGGCTGACGCACCTCACCCCGACAAAGGACCTAGCCTTCCCGTCGAGCAGGACGGTGTAATCAGCCCCGGCGAAACCTCCGGTGACATGGAGGAGGATCTGCATATCCCCGCCTCCCGGGGCGGAAACGGGATCCTGTAAACAACCCTGGGAAGCCAACACCGCCACCAAGAGGGCACAGGCCGAAGCAACCTTCTTCATCACACCTCACCCGAAAGGGACAGACCGATCACTCAGGTAGTACCCTGGAAACGATCCGATGGCCTGTTTTGTGTCGAGCTGGAGTTGAACCGGGGCTACACAGGGGGGCCCGAAGAGCTTCCCGTTCGGGCCCCCTCACCGGATCCTTCCCGGGTCCCTTACCGGCCGCCCCCGGGTCTGCGGTACCGGATTGGCGGAGGCGGCTCAGCTTTCAGCTCCACCCGCTGGGTGGCGAGAAGACGAAGGGCTTCAGCCACCGCAGCCTCCAGTTGGGGATCACCGCCCTCGATGACCGACCTGGGGTCATTCAGCACTTCGATGTCTGGAGCCACGCCTTCAGCCTCGACTGCCCATTCGCCATTCACGTCGATGAATCCACCCCGCGGCGCCACGAATCTCCCCCCGTCGATGAGTGGCGGAGTGTCCCAGGTTCCAACCAACCCCCCCCAGGTCTTCGTACCGACAAGAGGGCCGATTCCCCGGAATCGGAAGAGGTACGGCATGAGGTCACCGCCCGAGCCGGCCCGCTCGTTGATGACCATGACCTTGGGCCCCCAGAGTCCCGCCATGGGCTGAGTGAATGGCTTCCGGTCCCCAGCGCGGGAGTTAAAATACCCGGTCAACTCCCGAGCCAGGACTTCGATGATGTAGTCCGCCGCCGATCCGCCACCGTTGTTCCGTTCATCGATCACCACACCCTGTCGGTCCTGCTGGGCGAAGTACATGCGGTTGAAATACGAGTACCCGCCCGTGCCTGTATTGGGAAGCCAAACGTAAGCGAGCCGACCGCCGCTCAGCTCATCGACTCTCTTTTGGTTCCCAGCTACCCAGGCCCAGGTCCTAAGCTGGCCTTCGTTGCTCACAGGCCTGACCAGAACCTCTCGCGCTCCGGCGAAGCTCGGGGTGGAGTTGACCTGGATCGAGATCGTTCGACCCGCGGTCCCCTCGAGGAGGGCGAACGGGTTCATGGGTGCCGCCAACTCCGTGCCCTGGATTCCTACGAGGTATTCCCCCTCCTCGACACCCAGGCCCGGAATGGATAAAGGACCAACCAGGCCTGGGTTCCAGTCTTCCCCTGTAAAGATCTTCGAGATCCGGTAATAGCCATCGACCTCCTCGAGGTCCGCGCCGAGAAGCCCGGTCCTTGGCCCATCCAAACCCGGGTAATCGCCACCCCGAACATAGGAGTGACCGACCGCCACCTCACCGGAGAGCATATCCAGCAGGTGGTTGAAGTCGGACCGGTGACGTACATCCGGCAGCCATGCGCTGTACCAGTCCCACACGTCGTTCCAAGGGGCCCCGTGGGTGTTGTCGACGTACAAGAAGTCCCGCATGAACCGCCATCCATCCCGGAGCATCTGAGCATATTCGGCCTTCGGATCCACCAGGATCCTCATCCCGGCCGTCGACAACCGATCACCTCCGTCCCGTGGGGCAGGCCCGGTGGCATTCACCACGGACCAGTTCGCACCCGATCTCACCAGAATCTTCTTCCGATCGTGGGATACGGTGGCCGAGGTCACGCCGTCCAAGAAGTCCTCGGCTTCCTGGTCATCGAGGCTGTACCGTTTCAGCTGGATCCCGGGACCCTGCGGCGGTGCTTCGGCCACGAAGACCTGCCCGTCCGGAGCGTCGGCCAGGCCCACATAGTTTCGAGGCGGCAGACCCGGTGCGCTGATGATCCTCCTATCCATACCCGGGAAATCGATGGTCACCGCGACAGAATCCGCTTCCGATTCCTCCTCCTGATCGCCCCCGCCCTCTTCGTCACTGGAGGGCAGGAATGGGGAGGCCTCATCGGCTTGCAGGAGAGCAAGGTAGAGAGCCCGGGTAACCGGACGATCATAGGAGGTCATGTCCAGCCAACCGGTATTCAACCCGTAGTCCGTGGAGGCCAGGAAATAGAGGTACTTCCCTGATGCGTCCCACACCGGGCTGATGGCGTCGGCCATGCCGTTGGTCAGCTGGTGGGTGGACCGGGAGTCGATGTTGTACACGAAGATGGCCCTGAGCTGGTTGTCCAGCCTCCGACTGTAAGCGATCCAGCGGGAATCGGGGGACCAGACCGGATTCATGGATCGCTCGGGATGAGCGTACCGATCCGTATCCACGTGTGTCACTTCCTCCGACTCAAGATCCAGGATGAGGACGCGATAGTCCGTGTCCGTGAACGCCAGGCGGGTACCATCGGGCGACCAGGTGGGGACGAAGAAGAAAGTCGGGTCGCCGATCTCGATCCGCCGGCGGTTGGACCCGTCTTGATCGGCAACTACCAGAGCGTATTCGTCGCCGTCGTCATTGAACCAGGCGATCTTCTCGCCATCAGGGCTCCAGACCGCGTGGCGATCGGCAACTCCCGCTGTCCCGGTGATGTTCCTCCAACTGCCTTCCTCCACTGGGACCGTGAATAGATCGCCACGGTACTCGAATAAAGCCCTTTTCCCCGTGGGAGACAGACGGGCGTCCCGGAGACCGGAAGCGGGCACATCTTCCCACCGGGTCCGAGCCCAGGTCATGTCTCCGGCTACGTCGATGACCAGTTGCCGTGAATCCCCGGTGGACGGATCTAGCTCATGCAGGTAACCGCCCTGTTCATAGACGACCACCCCATCCCCGGCACCCAAGCTCTTCACATCGAAGTCGACGTGGAACGTGTGCTGGGTCTCCGCGCCCGATTGGGGATTCCAAGACCAAATGTTCGCGGCCCAGTCCCGCTCGGAGATGTAGTAGACGATCCCGTCCATCCAGACGGGGGACATCTGTCGTTCGCCTTCCCAAGGTGGCGTTTCCCTCTCGTAGGTCTCCAAGCTCACCACTGAGATCGGCTGCGCCTGCCCTCCACGGTAGTTCCGCCATTCTGGATCCCAGAAACCGATCTCTTGATAGGCGACATACCTGCCATCCTCGGAGATTCCACCGGTGGTGGCCCTGGGGATTGGGAGGGCTTGCGGGAGACCACCTCGAACGGGAACGGAGAAAAACTTCGTCGAGGCGGTAGGGTGACCCTCGCGGCCCGACTGAAAGAGTACGTTCGATCCATCCGGAGTCCACCCGACGGCCACGTCCCCACCGGGATGCCAAGTGAGGCGCCTCGGCTCACCACCGTTCGCAGGAATCACATAGACGTCCGTATTCCCCTCATACTGTCCTGTGAACGCGATCCAGTTGCCATCCGGAGAAAAATGGGGGGAGGTCTCGCCTCCCATTCCGCTGGTGAGGCGCCGCGCCTCTCCCCCGTCTCGGTCCACGATCCAGATGTCATTGGCGGTCACGAACGCGATCTGAGAAGATGAGACAGTGGGGCTCCTCAGCATGCGGGTCCCCTGGCCGGAAGCGGGTGTGGCCAGCGCAGCTGAGAAGAGGCCGAACAACGCCAATCCGAAAAAGAAAGGGCGAGCGATCCGAATCAACTCCGACATACGAACCTCCGTTGATGGGCTTGGGTCGGGCACTAATCTGGCAGGGAACGGGCCAAATCAGAAAGGGGCGGGTCCGGGGAGGCTTGCCGGGGGTCCCAAGGGCACCCTATCCTCAATCCAGTTCGGGCCGATGGGTGTAGGCCCGCCGCCTCTTTGTTTCTAGGAGGCCAGCATGGTCGATGTCAGTTCACGAAGCCTGCAGGTTCGACTGCTGATCCTGGTTTTCCTCGCTTTTATCCCGGCTCTCGGAATCTTCTGGTTCGCAAACCGGGAATTCAGAAACCTCCAGCTAGAAGCAAAAGAGGATGAGCTGATCCGCAGGGCGGAAGCGGTGGCGACGGAATATCAACGCCTCGTCGCTGAAGGTGAGACTTTCCTGGGTACCCTGTCGGAATTCGAGGAGATCCGCTCCACCCGTTTTCCAGCCTGCACCGAACACCTGGCTAGAGTCCTCCAGCATGCGGACCATTTCACCATCATTACCGTGATCGGGGTGGACGGTTACATGGCTTGTGGGAGTCTCACCCCCGAGACGGATCTCTTTCTCGGCGACCGGGCCTACTATGTCCGAGCGATGTCCAGCCAGGTTTTTTCCGTAGGTGAGTTCACCCTGGGCCGCGTCACCGGAAAGCCTGTCCTGGGAATGGCACTACCGTTGGGGGAAGAGGGGAGGTCCGCGCCGATTCTCGCCACGAGTCTCGACTTGAACTCCCTGGCTACTCGGCCTCTGGGAGGGGCCCTCCCGGACGGGTACACCTTCTCGGTCTTGGATCCGGATCGGAGAGTACTGGTGCGGCTCCCCCAGGCCGGAGATTTCACCCTGGCTGATTCCGTTGGCGCCATCGCCGGGAGCGAATTCCCGGGTCCACCGGACGGCGGGGACCCGGTTATCGTACCCGGAATCGACTTCGACGGAATCGAGCGACTCTTCGCCGTCAAGGAGTTGGGAAGCGCCAAAGGTGGGACAGAGGGCTATCTGGCCATCGGGCGTACCAGAGTGACCCTGATGCAGGAGGTCGACGAGATTGTACGGCTCCAGTTGAGGTTCTTGGCCATCGGCGGCGTCGTGCTTCTTGCCCTGGCCTGGGCTTTGGGCCATTTCTGGCTGGCCCGGTGCCCACCTGGGGAGGAGGAAGGAGAGGAACAGAGCCCGATCTGACCCCACCGGGGGACCGGGCGATGGCGTAATCCCTCCGAACTCAAAAGCACCCCTGGGTTCGGAGGGTTCTTTTTCGTATCCTTCCTGGATTCAGCCACCCGAGGCTTCGCCCGGAAACGAGATCCAGAGAGCTAAATGCAACACGACACCATCGCTGTAATCGATTTTGGCGGACAATACGCTCACCTCATCGCGACCAAGATCCGGCGATTGGGAGTCCTGGCCGAAATCCGTCAACCCGAGGACCCGGTGGAGGCGTTCCACCCATACAAGGGCATTATCATCTCCGGAAGCCCTGCCCTCTCTTCCCACGGGGAGGACCAGGACTATACCAAGGGGATCTATGACCTGGACATCCCCATCGTGGGCTTCTGTTTCGGCCACCAGGAGATTGCCAAGCACTACGGCGGGGAGGTGGTCCATGGTGGCCGGGAGTGGGGAAGGGCGAGCCTCCAGCTCCAAGGGGACCACCCATTGTTCGCCGGGCTTGGACCATCGGAACAGGTCTGGATGAGCCACTATGATTCGGTGGCCGCCGTCGGCCCGGAGTTCGAGGAGCTCGGGTATACGGAGACGGGCGGGGGGACTCACCGCTTTGCGGCCATCGGGTCCGACACACTGAAGCGGTACGGCTTCCAGTTCCATCCCGAAGTCGACGACACCGTCCACGGAACCGAAATGATCTCGAACTTCCTATTCGAGATCTGTGGGTGCGAGGCGTCCTGGAGCATGGAACAGTATCTCGAAGAACAGGTGGATCGGATCCGGTCCCAGGTCGGGGACGAATCGGTTTTTCTCCTGGCTTCAGGTGGGGTTGATTCCACGGTCGCGGCAGTGGTGCTCGGGAAGGCCCTGGGCCCCGACCGACTCCACCTCCTCCACATCGACAACGGCCTGATGCGGAAGGATGAGAGCAGCCGGGTCCTGGAACGCTTCCGCCAGATGGGGCTGGGCGAACACCTCCACTTCGTCGATGCCAGCGACACCTTCCTTCGGGCCCTTTCGGAGAAGGTGGAACCGGAAGAAAAGAGACGTGCTATCGGTGACACGTTTGTGTCAGTTTTCCAGGAAACCGCACGGGAATTGAGGATCGAAGACCACCTATTGGGTCAGGGGACCATCTATCCCGACACCATCGAGACCGGAGGGACCAAGCGGGCCGACGTCATCAAGACCCACCACAACCGGGTCCCCATCATTGAGAAAATGATCGAGGAAGGACGGGTCGTTGAGCCCCTTTCAGATCTGTACAAGGTGGAGGTTCGGGAGCTGGGCGAACGTCTCGAGATTTCTGACGAGCTCCTCTGGAGGCACCCCTTCCCCGGTCCCGGGTTGGGCGTCCGTCTTCTCTGTAACACCGGCGAGGCCGATACGACCGGCTTCGAAACGGCGGAACCAGAGGTTTCCGAGGTCGGCACCCGCTTCGGACTGGGGGCTTTGCTCCTTCCCATCCGCTCCGTGGGAGTGAAGGCCGACCTGCGGGCCTACGAACATCCGGTCCTCCTCACCGGGCAAGCCGACTGGGACACCCTTATCCAAGCGGCATCCGCGGTTACCAAAGAAGTCCCGGGTATCAACCGGTGCCTTTGGAACCTGGTGGACTCGAGTCCGCCGGTGGCGATGCCGCTCCGGGCTACCGTCACGCGGGCCCGATTGGACACACTACGTGATGCTGACCACCTCGTGATGGACGCCCTTCGACGGCATGGGCTTTACGACGATATCTGGCAGTGCCCCACGGTCCTGGTGCCCATACAGCTGAGTCATGAGGTCGGTGAGACAGTCATCCTTCGACCGGTGACCTCGGAGCGGGCCATGACGGCCCGACCCTATCCCCTGCCTAAAGAGGTATTGGACGACCTCCGGTCCTCAATTTTGAGGTTGGATGGGGTGTCGGGGTTAGCGCTGGACATCACTTCGAAGCCGCCGGGAACCATCGAGTGGGAGTAGGCTGGTTTCTCCCCCTCACCCGTCGATGACCCATGTGAACTTCCGCCGGCCGTTCGTCCACGCATTCCTCCCCAACATGTTCACAACGGTGAGGCCCAGAAGGTCATTACGGGTGATGACGGTGAGTCCTATGTTGAAAGGCCCGCGCCTTCTTCTGGACCAGTTGTCGTAGTCCAGGGTGTAGTCGTCTTTCACGAAGGTGAAACCCTCTGGGAGGTATTCCACGAGCTCAGGAGGCACCCGCCCCCTGCGAACGTCCCTCGGCCATGAATTGTGCTCGGACTGATAGGTCAACACCGCAACCTTGATGACGTTCAGATCACCAATCACATCGGCTGCCTGAGCTTTTACGATGGCTCCCCGGAATTTTGGCAACGCAATTCCGGCCAAAATGCTGATGACCGCCATGACGGTGAGGAGCTCGACAAGGGTGAATCCCGTTCTTCCGAGAGCCTTTCGCCGCCTGCCCCACTCCTTACCCGTCGCCATGGTCAACCTCCCATCCGGATGCGTCGAGGGGCGTCTCCCAGGAAGGAGTCCAGCGGATCGGTGGAAAGGTATTCCACCTCCACACCCGAGGCTTCTCCCAACCCGGCTAGTGCCAAACGATAGGTTCGAGCATCGATCTTCACGTACTCAACCTCGGAGAACGGGTCCCCCGCCTCAGCCAGATCGTTAGGCAGTCGCCCTTCGGCTTCGAGGAAGTCCTCCACCAAGACGGCCTGATAGAAGACCTCCATTTTTAGGCCGGCTTCCGCCAAGGAGGGGGGAACCGGGTCAGGATCCGCACTGAGCCAAGCCGGAGAGCCAAACCAGACGTAGGCGGAGATCGCCGTGAAAAGGGCAAAGGCGACCCAGACCGCCGGGGAGGTTTTATTCTCCGGTCTTGTTGGAGCCTCCTTCCGCTTCGCGACCTTCTCCTTCTGTTCTTGCAGGACGTCCGCCAGGGCGTCCGCCATTTCTCTGCCCGAGACCGGGTCCGCGCCGGAGCGCTTCGGTGTGTTCTTTGCGTTCATAGCGGGAATGTAGTGAGGTACCCCAGTCGATCGCACTCCTTTTCTCAGTCGTAGCGGAGCGCGTCCGCAGGATCGATTCGTGATGCCCTACGGGCCGGGAAAAACGACCCGGCGAGAACCATCCCAGCCAAAGCCAAAAAAACCAGAGTCAGTGCAGCCGGGTCGGCCGGGCTCACTCCGAGGAGGAGGCTCCGGAGCAGAAAGCCCACTCCGATGGCGAGGACCACGCCCACGAGGAGTCCGGGGAGGACAAGACGGAAGGCACCCACCAGAACCGTGTTAAGGACCCGGCCCGGTTCGGCGCCGAGAGCGATGCGAATGCCGGTTTCCTTTGTTCGCCTTGTCACGGAGTACGCCATGACCCCGTAGACACCCATTCCCGAGAGCAGAAGTGCCAAAAGACCTAAAGAAGTAGAGAGTACCCCCGCGATCCGTTGGGGGAGGATCCCGACATCGTTGAACTGTTGGAGGCCAATCACCGGTGACAGAGAGATGTTCGGATCCAACGTTCGGAGTCCTTCATGTAAGCCCTGCGTGACTTGGCCCAGTTCAGCTCGGGTGCGAACCACCAGGTTCGTTGATGCCGAGTAGGACTGGGCGAGGGGCCGATAGATGAACGGTTCAACCGGGTCCGTGAGAAGTTGAGTCTGAACGTCTTCGGCAACTCCCACGACCGTCAGGGGTGGATCGTCCGGTCCTCCCCACCTGACCTGTCGACCCACTCCAACCTCCCCGGGCCATACCCGCTCGACGAAGGCCCTGCTCACCACTGCCACCGTTTCAGCCCCGAACCGGTCCATCGGTGTGAACCCGCGACCGGCCACAAGGGGAAGTTGGAGGGTCTCGAAATAGTCCGGCGTCACATAGTTGAACCCGGCCGAGAAGTAGTCCCGGCCCCCTTCCCCACCAGTCCAGCCGAGGGGGGAAACGCTGGTGGAGTTAGAGCTCAGGTCCAAAGGGAGATCGATGGCGAGGGCCACCGACTCCACCCACGGCTGGGAGTCGAAATAGCTGAGGAGCTCCTCCTGAAAGACCGCCCCCTCTTCTCTGGAAAGCCCCTCCGTCTTCAGGTCCAGGAACGTGAGGTAGGTGTTCTCCGCGTTGAAGCCGGTTTCAATCTCCCCCGCATGTTGAAGGGCGCGGAGGAGAAGAGACGCGGCCACCAGCAGGACCAGCGACGAAGCCACCTGAGACGCCACGAACCACCGCCGCAGCCGGCCCTCGGCCGATCCTGAGCGTCCACTCTCGTCCTTCAACGTGCTCAGGAGGTCGAGGTCCAGGGCCTGGCGGGCCGGCAGGAGTCCGAAGACCAGAGAGGTGATTAGGGTCAGGCCCCCTGCAAAGGCCAGGGACAACCAGTCCGGGCTGATATCCAACGCAACGGGATAGGGGGCTGGGAGATTCACTGACGCCAGGACCGACAGGGCCCATCGCGCGACGAGGACACCCATCACGCCCCCCGCCAGGAAGACCACTGCCGACTCGACGAGCAGTTGATTGACTATCTGCCCATGGGACGCCCCCACCGATAGCCGAATGGCGATCTCCTTTCGCCGGGCGGTGGCTCTGGCGAGGAACATTCCGGCTACGTTGGCACAGGTGATAAGGAGGATCAGCCCCACAAAAGCCATGAGGACGCCCAGAAACATTCCCGCCGGACCCCTCATCACGGCCGGAAGTGACCCGTACTTCCTGACCAGTGCGGTTCGGTTCAGGTTCGAGTCGGGGAATTCTTCGGCCAACCGTTGATAGACTGTCTTCACGGCTGCATCGGCCTCGGTCAGGGTGGCACTCGGACGAAGGAGTCCGATGGCCTGGAACCAGGAAGTAGTCCGTAGGTCGAACCAGTTGTTCCCTTCGTTCATGGAAGGGGCCTGCATCAACGGCACATAGAGGTCCGGGGAGCCCAGGGCCATATGACCCCTGAACCCTTCCGGAGCCACTCCGACGACCGTATACGGCTGTCGACTCACATAAACCGTTGAGTTGAGGACATCCGGGTCCCCCCCGAGATGGTTCTGCCAGAACTGGTAACTCAGCACCGTAACAGGGTGTTCATCCGCCCCCTCATCCTCCTCCGGACGGAACGTTCTCCCCATGGCGGCCTGCAGCCCAAGGACCTCGAAGTAGTTGGCGGACACCAGAAAACCGAAGACCCGCTCTCCGGCCTCCTCTCTGCTGAAAGTCATGATGCGGAGGTCGAACCCGGCGATCTCCTGGAGGGGATCCGCCTCCTCCCGAAGGGCAAGGAAGTCGGGGTATGTAAGACTGTTGCTCCCGTCCCGGCCGCCGCCGATCTCCACAATTCTGGAGGCGTTGGGCACCCCCTCCATGTTCCGGAGGAGCAAACGGCTTACGCCACTGAAGATTGCGGTGTTTGCGCCGATCCCGATGGTGAGGGATAGCAGGGGGACCAGCAGGAACAAGGGACGCTTCCGGAGGGACCGGATCGCAACGCGAAAGTTGTGGAGGAACGAGTCGAACATGGAAGCACGGGGGTTGTTGAGGAAAACCGCTCAAGGATTCCCCAGCTACTACGCTGAAAAACTCTTTCCGGTTTCTGGGAGAAGTCGGGACCTCAGGGCCCGTCGTCCCAATCCGGGTAGATCAGGAATCCCTCTTTCCGCATTACCCACACGAAGTGACCAAGGCGCTCCTCCGCCGGTTCAACCTGATCTCCAAATTCAGCCCTGAGGAGCTCCCCCACCTCGGCCACGGTTCGATCCCCGTCGAAGTGCAGCCATGCAAAGGCCCCGATCTCGTCGAGACGTATGCGGGACGCGGACATTCTGTGGAAGAATCGGTCGAGGGCCCCTTTCAGGCCGACGGAATCCGGGTAGGGCCTTAGCAGCACCAAGCGTCCGTCGGCCTCTTCCCATTCGGCCACGCGCCGGGGGGTCAACCCTAAAAGGTTGACCCCCTCCAGTTGTTCCTCTCGAGTCTTATCTCGGCGGCGTCCCACGGCCTCGTCAGTGGTCCAAGTGGGTCGTTGGCAGCCCCTCAGATCTCATGCGACTGATGGGTAGCCAAACCAGCATCCCGAGGACGATCACATAGGCGAACAGGCTGAGGAAATAGCTCGGCTCCTCAAGGAAGTTCAAGTTCTGGAAGGCGAGCAGAGCCGGGAACTTGTCAGCTCCAATCACCAGGATCGCCAGGAACACAGCCATGAGGGATTCTCCGGCGATGAACCCGGACGAAACGAGGATCCCGGTGTTTTCGGCTCTGGCCTTCTCCTCCTCCGTGGCACCCTTCCGCTTCAGGACCAGCTCGAAGATCCACTTCACGAGGCCTCCGACGAAGATGGCCGAGGTGGACTCGAACGGCAGATACATCCCCACCGCGATCAACATGGGGGCGGGTGCTTTGATGAGGATCAGGCCGACCGCGAAGAACATCCCCACGATCACCAGTGGCCATGCCATCTCCCCTGCCACGATCCCATTGGCCATGAGGGCCATGAGGCCGGCCTGAGGCGCCGGGAGTTCAGCCGACCCGATGACGTAAACGTTGTGCAGAGCGATAAGGGGCAGGGTCAATACCAGAGCAGCAAATATGACCCCGATCAGCTCACTGATCTGCATTCGCCACGGTGTACCGCCGAGGATGTGGCCGACCTTCAGGTCCTGCATCATGTCGCCGGCGATGGCCGCCGCGCAGCAGACCACACCAGCGACACCCAGCACGCCCGCCACCCCCCTCACATCGGTCACCCCCAGAACGACCATCATCACGGCCGCGATCAGGAGGGCGCTGAGGGTCAGCCCTGAGACCGGGTTGTTCGACGACCCGATGAGCCCCACCAGATATCCGGCGACAGCCGCAAACAAAAACCCGAGGATCACCATGACCACGGTGAGGGTCACCGAACCAACCGCCGATCCGGAGAAGTGATAGTACAGGAAGAAGCAAGCCACAGCCGTGGCGCCGATGCCCACCAGGACTTTCTTGAGGTCCAGGTCCAGGTCGGTTCGGTCCGTTTCCTCACCCCCGGCGGCCGCTCCGATGTTCTTCAGGGCGCGGCCGATCCCGGTAATCAGAGATTGACGCAAAGACCAGAGGGTATAGAACGCTGCCACGATCATGGTTCCCACAGCCAACGGCCGGACCTGCTGAAGCCAAACGGCTGTCGCCAGATCCCCATAGGTTTCATTCGGACCTATCAAGGTCCCCAGGCCTGGATTCAGGAACACCGATAAGGGCACCAGTAGCAGCCACCCCATGACGGCTCCGGAGAAAAGAACCGAGGAGATCCGCGTTCCCACGATGAACCCGACACCCATCAGCATCGGAGAAGCGCTGGGCGTGGCCCCTAACAGGCCGCCGGTGTACTCGACCCGACCCTGGAGGATATCGATTGACGAGCGGCCGAATGCGAAGAATCGGCTAGCGCTGTCCTGAATCAGCTGGATGCCGTTCAGGTTCTTCAGGAATTCCCAACCACCCGCCAAGCCCATGGCGGCGAAGAGATAGGCCGCACCGGTCTGTCCCCCCTGCCCCGCTTTGACGATTTCCGAAGCCGCCACGCTTTCAGGGAAAGGCAGGTCGGCCTCCACCACCAGGGTTCTCCGGAGCACGATGATAAAGAGCACACCCAGAACACCACCGATGAGCATGATGGCGGTACTCTCCAGATAGTGGAGGTCCTCCCAGGCTCCGCTGATGATAAAAGCCGGGATGGTGAAGATCGCTCCGGCCACCAAACCCTCCCCGACGGAGGCCGTGGTCCGGGCGATGTTCTCCTCCAGGATTGTCCCTCGGAATATCCGCAGGACCGCCATCGCCACGACCGCGGCCGGGAAGGTCGCCGCAACGGTGAGACCGGCCGTCATACCCACGTAAGCGTTGGCGGCCCCCAGCGTCACGGCCATGATTGCACCGAGGAACAGGGCCTTGAACGTCAACTCGTCCATGGACCGGGAGGCCGGAACGAACGGAACGAATGGCTTTTTTTCCATAGTTCAGCTCTCGGAAGGTGGGATCGACGATTGGAGCCGTGCGCTTTTCCAGGGCCGACTCAGAACACGACGACGGCGGGGACGGTAGCCTCCGCCCAAAGGCTCTGTCAATTCGTTGAACAGCCGGTTAGTGTTCCAGTCTCGTAAGAAATAACCCTGGGCCTCAAAAGGAGAAGAGGACCATGACCTTTGTCGCCGACCTGGAGCCAAAAGCTCTCTGGGCACATTTCGACCAGATCCTCACGATCCCCAGGGGTTCTAAGGAGGAGGACCAGATTCGGGCCTTCGTCGTTTCGGTGGCCGAACGGAACGGCCTCGAAACCCTGGTCGACGGAACCGGGAACGTTGTGGTGAAGAAACCCGGGACTCCCGGGAAGGAAAACGCTCCCGCCGTCATCCTTCAGAGCCATCTGGACATGGTCAACGAGAAGAACTCCGATGTCGACCATGATTTCGATACTGATCCCATCCGCCCTGTCATGGACGACGAATACCTGAAGGCGGACGGCACGACCCTGGGGTCCGACAACGGGATCGGCGTCGCTGCTATGCTGGCAATCCTCGAGGCGACCGACCTGGACCACGGTCCCCTGGAATTCCTTTTCACCATCGATGAGGAAACGGGCCTGACCGGAGCCGGGGGCCTGGACCCATCGATGCTGGACGGGAGAACGCTCCTGAACCTGGACTCGGAGGAAGAAGGCACGGTGACGGTCGGATGCGCCGGAGGGGCTGACACCACGGTCCGTCTGGCCCTGGACACCATCCCGGCCCCAGAGAACTGCGTCACTCTCAAGCTGAGCCTGGAGGGTCTAAGAGGTGGACATTCGGGAATCGACATCCACCTCCAAAGGGGGAACGCGGTCCAACTTCTCGGGCGGATGATCCATGGGATCTCCCACGGCACGCCAGGCTTCCTGGCCGGTTTCCAGGGAGGGAATAAGCACAACGCCATTCCCCGGGAAGCCTGGGCCACCGTGATGGTGCCGGAGGACCAGGTCGAGGTATTCACGGAAGCGATCGTAACCCAGTACGAGGCTGTGAAGGGTGAGTATGCCACGGTGGAGCCGAACATGGACTTCACCATCACCGAGGCTCCCGCTCCGTCAGAGGTCTGGACCACCTTCTGCTCATGGGACGTGTTGAATCTCCTGGTGGCCCTGCCCCACGGAGTGGTGGCCATGAGCCAGGATATCGAGGGTCTGGTGGAAACCAGCACCAACCTCGCCGCCGCGAAGTCGGAGGGGGACCTACTTACCGTCCTCATGAGCTCCCGATCGTCGGTGGCCACAGCTTTGGACTGGATCCGGCAGAAGATCAGGGCCGTGGCTGGCCAAGCTGACGCCAAGGTGGACGAACACGACGGGTACCCAGGATGGAAGCCGAACCTGGATTCCAGGATTCTCCAGGTAGTGAAATCCGTCCACACGCGCGTCCTCGGGAACAATCCCCATGTCGAAGCGGTCCACGCCGGACTGGAGTGCGGGATAATTGGAGAGATGGTCCCCGGCATGGACATGATCTCCTTCGGCCCCCAGATCGAGTTCCCCCATTCTCCCGATGAACGAGTGAAGGTGGACTCGGTTGGCCGGTTCTATGACCTCCTGACCGCCGTTCTGGAGGAATCAGCCAGCTGACGAGAGGAGCCGGAAGCGGGGTAACCCCTCCGTCCCGGTGGAGGCGTGAATCATGAGAGCCATGGTCCTGGACGCACTGGGCCCAATGGAGGAGGGATCCTCCCCCCTTCGCCTCGCCACCCTTCCCGATCCGGATCCAGGAGAGGGAGAGCTCCTGGTCCGGGTGGTGACGTCCGGTGTTTGCCACACAGAATTGGACGAAATCGAAGGGCGGACCCCTCCTCCCTCCCTTCCGGTGGTGTTGGGCCATCAGGTGGTGGGCGTGGTGGAGGGAAGAGGATCCGGAGCGGGGCGGTTCCAGATGGGAGATCGGGTCGGCGTGGCGTGGATCTTCGACTCGTGCGGCCAATGCACCCACTGCAAAGTCGGTAACGAGAACCTCTGTCAGGACTTCCGAGCCACTGGAAGGGACGTAAACGGTGGGTATGCCGAGTACCTCACCGTACCCGAGTCGTCGGCCTTCCGGATCCCGGAGGCCTTCACCGATGCTGAAGCCGCACCCCTTCTCTGCGCCGGAGCCATAGGCTACCGCTCCTTCAACCTCACCAACATCCGAAACGGCCAGCCTTTGGGGCTCACAGGGTTCGGAGCGTCAGGTCACCTCGTTCTGAAGATGGTTCGGCACACCTGCCCGGATACGGAGGTGTTTGTTTTCGCGCGAAGCGAATCGGAACGACGGTTCGCTCTGGAATTGGGTGCCACCTGGAGCGGTGACACGGCTGATCGTGCCCCGACAGGATTGGCGGCAATCATCGACACCACCCCGGTCTGGGGACCTGTCCTGGAAGGACTCAGGAATCTCGCACCCGGCGGGAGGCTGGTGATCAACGCCATTCGAAAGGAAGATCACGACAAAGAGGTCCTCCTGGACTTGGACTATGCGAACGACCTTTGGATGGAACGAGAGATCAAGAGTGTCGCCAACGTGGCCCGAAGTGACGTGGCCGAATTCCTGGAGCTTGCCGGAAAAATCCCCATTCGTCCAGAGGTTCAGGAGTACCCATTGGAGGACGCCAACCTTGCACTCCAGGAGCTGAAGTCCCGGAAGATCAGGGGTGCCAAGGTTTTGCGGATTAGCTGAAAAACCTCGGACCTCTCCTGGCCCCCAACCCACC
>JANQDZ010000022.1 GCA_028278645.1 Longimicrobiales bacterium
CTGACTCGGATCGCCACTCCCCCTCCATCACTCCGCACCCCTTCCGGAAAACGACCCTCGGGATCCTCCAGTATCAACGTGAGGGCCCCAGGCCAGAAAATTTCGGCCAGGTCCCGAGCGTCACTTCCCCACCGAAGCTCCGGAACCGACTTCCTGCTCGGCACGAGGAGGAGGAATGGTTTCCCCGTGCCCCGGCTCTTTAGGCGTTGGAGCTCTTTCACGGGCGCGCTTTCAGGGATACAGCCGAATCCGTAGACCGTTTCCGTGGGCATGGCCAGTAGTCCGCCGCTTCGGAGGTGGGTCACGACCGCTCCTAAGGCTTTTGGGTCCGGTCCGTACCTCATCTCCACCACTCTCGGGCCCATCACCCGCCTCTTTGCCGCAGGAAGTGTTCTGCAAGGGGCAGGTCCTCAGGTCGAGTCACTTTCAGGTTCTCCTGACTCCCCAGGACCATCCTCACCTCTCCCCCCACCCTCTCCACCAGGGCCGCGTCATCCGTGTCCGAAATACCTACACCCATCGCCGATTCGTAAGCGCGGAAAAGGAGATCTCGCGGGAAGACCTGAGGAGTCTGGGCATGCCAGATCTTAGACCGAGGAACGGTTTCGGTCACGATCTCGTGGCCGTCTACGGCCTTCAGCGTATCCACCGCCGGCCATCCCGCCACGCTCCCTCGGGCCGGTCCCACGGCCTCCAGGCATCGGTCGATGGTACTCCGGTCCACCAAGGGTCGGGCTGCGTCATGAACCGCCACGAGATCGAGCGAAGGAGGAAGGGCCTGAAGGGCGGTCCAGACCGATTCACTCCTTGAGGCACCCCCGACGACGAGTTCCACCCTGGGGTCCAGCTCGAGGAGCCAACCAGGAGGTTTTTGATGGTCGGATGCTCCAAGAGCCACAGCCACAGCCGTCACTTGGGGGTGAGCCAAAAACGGCCGAAGGGAGTGAAGCAGGACCGGTTCTCCGGCAAGCTCGAGGAAGGGCTTTCTGACCCCACCCATTCGCTGCCCCAAACCTGCAGCGGGCATGGCTACCCCCACCGTGGGGAGTCCAGGCAAAGGTCCTTTTTCGGGAGTGTTCAAGGCCGACCTGTTGCCCTCAGAAGGGGTCTCCTGGCATGGGACCCGTGCCGGGTTCCTCGAGCTCCTGGGACGTGACGGAATCGAAACGTGTGTAGGCCTTGTGGAAGAATAGATCCACCGAGCCGGTTGGACCGTTCCGCTGTTTGGCGATAGCCAACTCTGACTTGCCTTCCAGGGAGTTCCCGTCCTTGTCCACCGGGCCAAAGTAGTATTCAGGCCGGTACAAGAACATGACCAGATCGGCATCCTGCTCAATGGATCCCGACTCCCTCAGATCTGAAAGCTGGGGGCGCCGGTCGGTCCTCTGTTCCGGGGCCCTGGAGAGCTGACTCAAGGCCACCACAGGCACCTCCAGCTCTCTCGCAAGGGCCTTCAGGCCTCTGGAGATCTCGCTGACCTCTTGGACCCTGCTCTCGGACCGGCCGTGCCCAGCCATCAGCTGCATATAGTCGATGACCAGTAGCCCGAGATCTGTTTCGGCTTTCAGCCTTCGGGCCTTGGCTCTCATCTCGAGGACGTTGGAGCCGGGGGAATCGTCGATCCAGAGCGGGGCGGTGTTAAGGTGCCCTGCGGCCGCAGCCAGGCGCTGGTACTCGTCGGCCGTAAGTTCCCCCCGCCTGAGCCGTTGGCTGTCCACCCTACCTTCCGAGCACAACAACCGCTGAACCAGCTGCTCCTTCCCCATCTCCAGCGAGAATATGGCGACAGGGGTATTGTGCTCGATGGCGGCGTTTTGGGCGACGTTCAGGACCCAGGACGTCTTCCCCATGGAAGGCCGGGCCGCCACGATGGCCAGGTCTCCTTTTTGGAGGCCCGAGGTCATCCGGTCGATATCGGTGAACCCGGTAGGCACTCCGGTGATCCCCGATTTCGATTCTTGAAGGCGTTCGATGTGCTCGAAGGTGGGCCAGAGGATCTCCTTGATCCAAACGAAACCGGTCCGGTCGTGGCTCTGGGCGACCTGGAATACCCGTTGCTCGGCCTCGTCCAACACCTCCTCGACCTCTTTTTCACCCTGGTCGTACACGTCACGAATGATCCTGGAGGCAGCTTCGATCAGGTTCCTCAGGAGGGCTTTCTCCCTGACGATCTTCGCGTGGTATTCGATGTTTGCCGCGGTCGGGACGGCGTCGAGGAGCTCGGCCAGGTACGGGAGGCCGCCTGCTGCATCAAGCTCTTCCGTCTTCTTCAGCTCCTCGCTCAGGGTGATAACGTCGATGACGTCACCCCGCTCAAAGAGGCGCGTCATGGCTCGGAACAGCCGCCGGTTGGCCTCCCGATAGAACATGGAATCCCGAACCACCTCCACGGCCTTTGCCACCGCGTCGCGGTCGATGAGCATCCCACCCAGGACCGAGACCTCAGCCTCGGGGGAAAAGGGTGGTTGTCTGTCGAATGCCGGTGGAGACTGGACGGCCATGGGGTCAGGAGCGTTCACGGGTCAAGCGGTCCTTCCTGAATCAGGTCGACTGGTCAGGCCTCGTCCATGATTTGGCGGAGGAGCTGGAAGTCGTCCCACGTTGCTGGGGTCCAGTTGGAATTCCGGAGCAAGGCCGCCGGGTGATACGTCACCACCAGGGGCACTCCCTGGTAACTATACACCTCTCCCCGAAGTCTCCCTAGGGGAGACGCCTTGCCCGTGAGAAACTGGGCCGAAAACGTCCCTACTGCCAGGATGGCTTCCGGGCGAATGAGCTCGATCTGGCGACGGAGGAACGGCGTACATGCGTCGATCTCCACCGGCAGGGGGTTCCGGTTCCCCGGGGGACGGCACTTCAGGACGTTGCAGATATAGGCAGTGCTTTCACGGCTCAGATCGACCGAGGCGAGGAGTAAATCCAGCAGTTTGCCCGCCGGGCCAACGAACGCCAGGCCGGTCCTGTCCTCGTGGGCGCCCGGTGCTTCACCCACAACCATGAGCCGGGCCTGAGGGTTCCCGTCTGAGAACACCACCTTGGTTCGGGTGCCGGCCAAGGCGCACTTCTGGCAGGACATTGCTTCTGATTGGAGGGCTTCGTAGTCCCGGGGCACGCTTCCGGCCACGGGTCCGGGTCCGGGTCCGGGTCTCCCGGCTGGGATATCCGTGAGGCCGAGGGCCTCCTGCCTGGTCAACTGGCCAAGAAAGACCTCGGAACCACCAAGTTCCCCCTGCTGTCGGAGGTAGCGGGCCACCTGGCCAGGGGAGGGTCGGGGGTCCGTCACGCTCCGTCCTGGAGGAAACGGGTCAGCCGGTCCAAGAGCTTCTCAGCCACCTCTTCCTTCGGCAGGATCGGAAGCTCTTCCATTCCTCCGGAAGTGTCGAGAATGGTCACCCGGTTGGTGTCCACATCAAACCCCGAACCTTCTTCAGTGGCGCTGTTGGCAGCGATGAGGTGAAAGCCTTTTTCTTTCAGTTTTTTCCGTGCGTTCGGAAGGAGATCTTGGGTCTCCAGAGCGAAGCCGAGTGCAACCGCGCCGGTCTTTCGCACCTCGATTGTTTCCAGGGCGATGTCCGCCGTTGGGTCGAGGCGGATCTCCATGCTATCGCCCGTCCGGGACCGCTTCAGCTTTTGATCGTTGGCATCGGCCGGTTTGAAGTCGGATACGGCCGCTGCGAAGACCAACACGTCTGCCTCCGGGAGAACGGAAAGCACTTCTTCCTTCATCTCCTCTCCCGTTTCCACGCGAACCACCTGGACCCCTGCCGGATCCGGAAGAGCCGTTGGCCCGGTCACCAACTTGACGGACGCGCCCCGCCGCCAGGCCGCGGACGCCAAGGCAAACCCCATCCTCCCTGAGGATCGGTTCCCTAGGAAACGAACCGGATCGAGGGGTTCTCTGGTCGGTCCTGCCGTAACCACGACGGTTCGGCCATCCCAGGCCGACTCAGTGCCCAACGCTCTCCCCACCTGTTGGACGATCTCCCCCGGCTCCAGCATCCGCCCGTGTCCTGTTCCCTCTCCCACCGCCAACGGTCCCCGGGCAGGACCGGAAACCTGGTAGCCCAGAGCCTCCTGCACGTGCCGGAGATTCGCCTGGGTTTGAGCGTGACTGAACATCCGCTCGTTCATGGCGGGACAGAGGATCACCGGCGCCCGTGTGACCAGAAGGGTGGTTGAGAGGAGGTCTTCGGCTGCTCCTTGGGCTGCCCTGGAGAGGAAGTTCGCCGTGGCCGGCGCCACCACCAGGACCTCAGCGTCCAGCCCCAGGCGTATGTGGGCCGCCGCGCCCGACCCGGAGAACATGTCCGTGAAGACCTCCCGCCCGGTCACCCCCTGGAAGGATAGGGGCTGAACGAAGCGTTGGGCGCCGGAGGTCATAATGACATCGACCCGGGTCCCCAAACGAGTGAGGTCCCGGGCCACCTGGACAGATTTGTACGCTGCGATCCCGCCCGTGACGCCCAGGATCACCCTCCGCCCCTCCCAGGGCCGCCTAGGATGAAGAACCCGGACGCTCATCGTCCCCTACTCCTCTCGCCGGCGGCGCTTCACCAGACGGAACTCGATCTGCCCGGATGTCAGAGCCTCGAGGGATCGGGTCGTCAGTTTCTTTTCCTGCCCCAGTGGGAGAGTTTCCCGAGGAAGGATGTTCAGCTCACGGGCATAGCGGGCCGCCACCAACACTCCTAAGTACTTGGAGTAGGTGTTCTTGGCGACTTCGTCTGGAGTGAAAACTCGCATTGTCGAACAGTCCTTTTAATTGTCCTCTACCAACTGATCCCGCTCCAGAAGGGCGTTGATGCCCTCCAGAAGGTCTTTTGCGTCTTCCAATTTCCCGGACGGCCCTCCGGGGGGCGCCTTGCCCGTTCTGGCCAGGTCCCGAACTTCCGAGATGGCCGCATCAAGGTCCTCATTGATGACGAAGAAGTCGAAAGCTGCTGCGGCTTCCAGCTCGTGTAGAGCCGTGTTCAGCCGGCGGCGAAGTGTCCCCTCTTTTTCGGTCCCGCGACCTGTGAGGCGCCGGAAAAGCGACTCCACCGATGGTGGTAAGATAAATAGAAGAAGCGCTTCGGGAACCGCCTCCCGGATCTGAAGGGCCCCTTGAACGTCGATATCCAGGACCACGTGCCGCCCGCCACGGCCTGCTTCCAGCAGGCTTTTCCTTGGCGTCCCGTAAAGGTCGCCGTGGACTGGAGCCCACTCGGCGAACTCTCCCTGATCCACCTTCGCACGGAATTCGGCTTCGGAGAGGAACCAATAGTCCACGCCGTGGATCTCGCCTCGTCTCGGTTCCCGAGTTGTGGCCGATACGGAAAAAGCGAAGTCATCCTCTTTTTCCACCAAGGCCCGGGCGATTGTGGTCTTTCCTACCCCACTGGGGGCGGAGAGCACCACCGGCCAAGCAGTCGAAGGCCCTTCAGTCACTCCACATTCTCCAGTTGTTCCCGGAGCCTCTCGATCTCCTCCCGAATGGATACGGACGCGTGCCCGATTTCGAGGTTGTTGGCCTTGGAAGCGATGGTGTTGGCTTCCCGGTGCATCTCCTGTACGAGGAACCCCAGACGTTTCCCCACCGAAGCGCCATCATTCTTCTCGAGGGTGTCCCTGAACGCCACCAGATGGGCCTTGAACCGGACGAGCTCCTCGTTGATATCCCATCGCTCAGCCAGGTATGCGATCTCCTTGGCGAGACGATCCTCGTCAACCTCGTCGAGCTGGCTGAGTTCTTCGATGGCGGTCCGGAGTCGGTCCCGCTCGGCCAAAAGCCTCCCGGGAGCCAGCCCTTCAATGAGGTCCAATCCTTCGCCCATCGCATCCAACCGACCGGTGAGGTCATCCTGGAGGCGCCGACCCTCTTCCTCTCTTGTGATCCTGGCAGCCCCCGCCGCTTCCTCCACCAACTCCCGCAGCACCGCCGCGTCGAGCTCGTCGGCGGCCCCCACCTGTTCAGGAGCCCGCAGCAAATCACCGAAACCAAGTAGAGCCTCCATCCCCACCTCGCCGGACAGGCCCAACTCATCCTTCAAAGTGCCTAGGAGGTCTCCGA
>JANQDZ010000065.1 GCA_028278645.1 Longimicrobiales bacterium
CGAAGGAGCCCACCTCGACCAACGACGGCAGAGAGGTCTCCCGCTCGAACCCTTTCCCTCTCCATCCACTGGACGATCCCCTCCAGGCGAGCAGGGAACTCATCCCACAAACCTGCCAGCGGGTCGGACTCCGGAGCCGAAAGGGTGGCGGTTCGCTCCTCCGTCCCGCCCGAGAAGAGGGAAACCCTCGTGGTGGTGGATCCCGGATTCACCACCAGGACCTTCGAAGCGTCCCCAGAGTTCATTCAGTCTCTCTCCTTTCCCGAGGCGGTTCGTTCCGATCTGTCGTCCGATGTCCCAAGGCCGGGACAGATCGTCGGCAGAATTGTCTCAAGGGAGCGGGGGGAGGTCGGTGGTTCCAGGCGGCGCTCCGAGCCGAGCTTGCGAGACGACCGAGCGAAGCGAGGTCACCACATAGCCAAAGCTACGTCGAGGAGGGCCAACGAAGAAGATTGGGCCGCGCCGCCGTAACCCATCATCGACGTAGCCCGTTTCCACTTTTGGCATGGGCGCACCCCTCTCTCCAATCAGGCTTCCGCTCCTTCCAGGGCGGATCCACAACCCCCGAAATACCCCGGGCATGGACCTTGCCACAACCCGTTAACGATCTTGGGTGTTGCCGACTTAATTAACGGTGATAATATTTATGGCCGTTAATGTGGAGCGGCACACCGCTCCGGGGAGCAGAACCTCCGCGGCAAGGGGAACCACAGTGGGAATCATCAACGACTTTCTTGGCAGCGTCCGAATCCTCTCCACCACCATTGATGAGTGGATGGAGGAGGAGCTAAAGGAATCCACGAAAGACAGGGTGACGCCTTCCCAACTGCGGGTGTTGAAGCTTGTGGCCAGGACCAACGCCCGCCGAATCGGAGATGTGGCCGACTTCCTTGCCGTGAGCAACGCAGCCGCCAGCAAAGCCGTGGACCGACTGGTCCGCCGCGGCCTCGTCCGCCGGGCAGAAGCCGCCGCGGACCGGAGGGCGGTGGAGCTCTCGTTGACCACGGAAGGCCGAACCCTTCTGGCCCAATATGAGGCCGCAACAGCCCAGGTCTTGAAAGAGGTCTTCGGATCCTTGCCCCAGGACCAGCTCGCCGACACGGCCGAGTTCCTGGATCAGCTGTCGACGCGGATGGTGAAAGAGGGACGGACCCGGGACGGCATTTGTCTCCGTTGTGGGATCCATTTCAGAGACCGCTGCCTCCTTCGCCAGACCGTAGGCCGGAATTGTTATTTCCACCTTCATCGGGACCCTACGCGGAACTCCAACGACACCTTGGTGACGGTGGGGGAAGAGTAGGAGACTCGGATAAGGGAGAAGAATAGAAGAAAATTTCCTCGGGAATCAGGTCATCCAGCCGATCCAGACCTGGTTCTCCTATCCCCAGGTTGGTAGTGGCAGTAAGCCAACCGCAAACCCTACCCCGATAATTCGGCGGGGTCCCTCCATTGGGGAGGGTCCCCGCTCCTGCCTATAAAAGAGTCAAATGTCGCCGGGCTTCGGCCCCTTTTTTTTCCCAAAAAACCAGGGTGGGTCCAGGATCCGATTTTCACGGCCGGCCAGGGGCATTACTCTTGGGTCATCGGGCATACCCCCATAAAACCGGGCAAAATGGCCAGAGTCCTTACCCTCATAGCGTTCATTGCCGTGACCCACGCCCTGGGCCTGCTCCGGGCGCCAGGAACCGCAACGGGGTCCGCGACGCTCTTTCTCGGGTTCCTTCTCCTAGCCTCATACCTGGCGGGGAGAGCGGCGAAGGTCATCTCGCTCCCTCAGATCACGGGCTATCTGGTCATAGGGATCCTCGTTGGCCCATACGTTTTCGGGATTCTCACAGTGGAGATGGTGGAAGAGTTCCGGTTCGTGAATGGAGTAGCCCTGGCCCTCATTGCCCTGTCGGCAGGCGGGGAGCTTCGAATCGAATCCCTACGGGAACGGCTGCGAAGCATCGTTGTCATCACCGCTTCCCAAATCATCGTCATGTTTTTCTTCGTGGCGGCGGCAGTCTTCCTGGCCCGCGGATCCATCGATTTCCTCCAAGGTCAGCCGGACACAGTAGCCATCGCCGTGGCACTCCTCTTTGGCTTGGTTGCCGTGGCCAAGTCCCCGGCCACGACGGTCGCCGTCATAACAGAGGAGCGAGCGAGGGGGGTTCTCACGGACACGGTGTTGGGCATCACGGTTCTCAAGGACGTGATCATCCTGATCCTGATCGCGGTGTTGATCCCCTTCTCGGCGGCCATCGTGGACCCGGCAGGAGGATTCAGCCTCGACAAAGCTCAGCAAATCCTGCTGGAGATTCTGGGGTCCATGGCCTTGGGTGTGGCCATGGGTTGGTTGGTCACGATCTACCTTAGGCAAATCCGGGCGTACCGGATCTTATTCGTCCTCGGAGTGGCCTTCCTCTCCGTCTACTTGGCGGACCACCTCCATTTGGAGGAGATCCTCATCGCCATGGCCGCCGGATTTTATGTGCAGAACTTCTCCCGCCAGGGTCGGCGGCTCCTACACGCTCTGGAGGTGAATTCCCTACCGGTCTATGCCTTGTTCTTCGCCATCGCCGGCGCCGATCTCGACATCACTGCCCTGAAAACGGCCTGGGTGTTGGCGACGTCCATTATCCTCGCCCGGGTGGTGGCGCTATGGATCAGCACCTACTCCGCAGCACGCTTGGTGGGAGATCCGCCGGTGGTCCGGCGATATGCCTGGATGGGATTCCTGGCTAAGGCGGGAGTGACCCTGGGTATCGCAAATAAAATTGAGGAGAACTTCCCGATCTGGGGTACCTCGGTGGCAACGGTGATCATAGCGATGATCGCCGTGAATCAGCTCATGGGCCCGCCCGCGTTCCGGTGGTCTCTGGTGAAGGCCGGAGAGAGCAACCAGCAACCTACGCCTCGCCAGTTCAGAGCCAGGAAGTCATCAGGCACCGGGGCCCGTCATTTGGAAACCTGATTCCTTCCCCCTTCTTTGGCTCGGTAGAGTGCCTGGTCGGCCTTCTTGAGGACCGTCTCGGGAGACGGGTCCCGACCTGACGAGTCAGCTACCCCAATGCTGATGGTGACCGAAAGGAGCTTCGGCTTTTGCTTGCCGGCGCCGCGCCAGGCGCTGGGATCCACGGGTTTTTTCCTAGGTCTTCGCCAGCTCCGTAGAGTGAAGGTGGCATCTTCAACCGATCGCCTGACTTCTTTGAGATGAGGTAAGGCTTTCTGGATGTTCTTTCCGGGGAAGAGCACCGTGAATTCCTCCCCGCCATACCGGTAGACCCGTCCCCTACCCGGTACCTTCGAGAGCCGAGCCGCCACCATTCGTAACACCTGATCCCCGACGTCGTGGCCATACCTGTCGTTGAACTTCTTGAAGTGGTCGACATCGACCATGGCCGCGGCATATTCGCCGGAGATTCCATTCAGGTCCCTCAGCAGAGCGCGCCTGGCTGGGAGTCCCGTGAGGTCGTCCTTATACGCCATGGCATAGGACGTCGCCATAACCGAAAGGCCCAACGCGAGACCCGCCCCGGTCAAGCATACACCCACTAATCCCGGATCGGTGGCGTAGCGGAGGGCCAGGGCCAGAATGAGAAGACTCCAGAAGATCCCCCTCTCCACGGGCCCTTCCCTGAAAAACGCGGCAACCAAAGTGGTGGGAACAGCGAAGGCGAAAGCCAGAAGCACCGGCTGCGGCAACCCAGACCACTCGGACCAGCCCGGGGGAAGGGGCATGAGAGCAAGGAATGACGCGAGGTCGCCCGGAGCCAGTTCGAGGAGGAGCATCCCGAAAAGAAACACCACCAGGAAGACCATCATCTGGAGCAAGCCCCCGGTGGAGAACACCCCCCGGTCCTGGGAAAGGGCCAGGATCCCCATGGAAACCACAAGGAGTGTCCCGACCAGGAAGAACCCTGTCAGGTCTGCTGTGGCTTGGGAGAACACCAGCAACATCGCGCTGAGGCCGAATACGAAGAGGACTACTCTGCTACGATGAAAAAAAGCTCCCAGCAGAAGAACGATGCCGAAGGCCACCCATGGGTAGGTCTCACCCAACATGGCGGTGAAATCCTCGGGCCCCAAGCCGAGAATCAGAGCCACGATCGCAGCCAAAATGATACCGCCGGGGACAACCCAACCGATGAGTCGTGTCATGACCTGGCACGCTAACAGAGCCCGCGGGTAGCCACAATGGCGCCGTGCCGGTTTCTCAAGTCGATCCCGGATAAACCTCGGAAACTGCGTTTGGACTCAGAGGGGACCAACCATGTCATACCTGGCCTACAAGCTCATCCACCTCCTGGGTATCTTTTCCATGTTGGCGGGCCTCGGGGGAATGGCGGCCCACGCGGCCGCGGGCCATGCCAAAGAGGACAACAAAAACCACCGGACTCTCATGTTCCTACATGGCTTCGGGGCCCTGGTGGCTTTGACGGGAGGATTTGGTCTCCTGGCCAGGCTCGAGCTGGAGTCCGACGGCGTGTTCCCCGGGTGGATATGGACAAAGCTCGGACTCTGGCTGGTCTTCGGTGGCCTTGTGGCCATTCCCTACCGGAAACAAACCCTGGCCCGGAACCTCCTCTTTATCCTTCCGGTCCTCGCATTCCTCGGAGCCTACCTGGCTAACTACAAACCGTTCTGACGATCCCGGCTACTCCTCCCGCCGATACTTGATCTCGCCGCCCACGATGGTGTAAACCACCTCCGCGGTGGGAATCTCCTCCGCCGGAATCGTCATGATGTCCTTGGAGAGGACCACGATATCGGCGTACTTCCCGGGCGTGAGGGATCCCTTCACGTCCTCCTCGAACGCCGAGTAGGCTCCGTTCAGCGTGTAGGACTGCAGCGCCTCCTCCCTCGTCATGACCTGATCGGGGAAGAAAACCTCACCGTTGGGCATGATGCGCGTCACGGAGGCATAAAAGCTGGGAATCGGATCCACGTTTTCCACCGGCGTATCGGTGCCGTTGTTCACCACCGCCCCAGAATCGATGAGGTCCCTCCACAGGTAGGCACCACTCTCAGCTCTTTCGTCCCCCAATTTTTCGTAAACCCAAGGCGCGTCGCTGGTGCAATGGATCGCCTGCATGGAGGGAATCACATCCAGCTCTGCGAACCTGCCGACATCGTCGGGGTGGAGGTGTTGGGCGTGCTCGATCCGCCACCGCAGATCCTCACCCATGACGCCGGCCTCTTCAAATGCTTGTTGGTAGAGATCCAGGATTTCCCGGTTCCCCCTGTCCCCGATTGCATGGGTGTTCACCTGGAACCCGTGTTGGATGGCCACCCGAGCCGTCCCCATGATGTCCTCCAGGGTTTCCAACACCAGCCCGCTGCTTTCGTGGTCCTCGTAGGGTTCCAGCAACCAGGCCCCATGGGCTCCGAGGGCACCATCGACCTGCCGCTTGATGGAGCGAACGGTGAGATAGTCGTTCCCTTCGGGCAGCATCTTGTATTGGGGGAGCCTCTCGGCCATGTCCTCATTGGACTCCCGGCGAACCATGACGTATAGGCGAACCGGGAGGTTCCCTTCGCCTTCGAGCTTCTTGAAGAAGTCGATGGTTGCGAAGTCAGCGCCGGCGTCGTGGAAGCTGGTCACGCCCTTCGAGAGAGCGTCCTCGCCGGCCAGGCGGACCGCTTCCCGGGCCTCCGCATCGACCTCTTCAGCGCTCAATCCCTCACGGGAATGGGCGATGGCACGATCGACCAGGCGCTGGGCCGTTTCCCGCAGTAGGCCCGTGGGTTGACCGGTGGCGTCCTTCACAATGGTCCCGCCGGGAGGGTCGGGGGTGGTGGCATCGATTCCGGCCAAGTCCATTGCCAGAGCGTTGGCGAACGCCGCATGTCCGCTGGCGTGCCCCAAGTCGACCGGGTTTTCAGGGGACACGGCCGTCAGCGATGCGTGGAGAGGAACTCCGTCCACGTTGGGCATCGGGACTTCGTCCCATTTCTCCTGGTGCCAGCCCCGGCCGAGGATCCATTCCCCTGGCTCGGCATTGGCTGCGGCCTCACCCACCATGCGGACGATCTCGTCCCAGGTCCGGGCCTGGTTGAGATCCAGAACCATCTTTGACTGGCCCAGACTCATCCAGTGGCCGTGCGCCTCCACAAAGCCGGGGATGGCCAACTGCCCCTCCAGATCGACGATCCGGGTTTCGGGGCCGATAAACTCGGCGACCTCATCCGAGGTACCCACGGCAAGGATCGTATGCCCTTTGATCGCGACGCCGCCGGCTTCCGGTAAAGTCGCGTCGACTGTCACGACCTTCCCGTTCACCAGCACCATGTCGGCCACCTCGCCGTCGTTCGATCCTTCACATCCGAAGAGCGGTGTGACCACCAAAACCAAAATGGAAACCGCCCATTTTAAACGCATCACCATAGCTCGCACCCGGTTCTAGATGGAATCAGGGTTTATCGAAAACGTTCTTGAAAGATCGCGAATGAAGTTGGTGGGGCACCTCTTCCGGTGCCAGGGGGCCATTTTTTTGAACTAGTTAGTGAGGAGCCGCAAACCGGTCAAGCATGGCCCTTTCTTCCTGCGTGAGAGCTCCTGCCCCAGCGTCCTTCGCCTTCTGTAAAAGACGTTGGACCTCTTCCCGATTCAACTCGTGGAGGTCTTCAACACGAATCGCCTTCCAACGCCGAAGCGCGCTGCCGTCCCCACCTCTGCGAACGGATTTGGCCAGTTGGTCTTTCGGGGTGGCCATGGGTTTCCACTGCTGGAAATACTTCCTCTTCCTCCAGCGCAGATAGGCGTAACCTCCGGCAAAACCTCCCAGGTGGGCGAAGTGAGCCACGCCCGCGTCCGACCCGGAGATCCCGCTGTAGAGGGCCACGGCCGCCAGGACCCCAACCAACCATCGGGCTTCCACAGGCAAGATGGCCCAGATATAAATCCGTTCCCTCGGCCAGAAGTACGCAAAGCCCAAGAGGACACCAAAGACCGCCCCTGACGCCCCGACTACCAGACCGTATCGGGCAAAGAGGAAAGAAGCAGCCGCCCCACCCAGGCCGGAGATGATGTAGAGGTTCAGGAATGACCTGGAACCCAGCTGGAGCTCCAGCCGGGGCCCGAAAAAAAACAACCCGATCATATTGAAGAGGATGTGCATGAAGTTGGCATGCACGAACATGTAGGTGAAGACACCCCAGGGCTGAACCAGGATGAATCCCGGAGCCAGCGCCAAACGGCCTCCGTCGATGGTCCCGGAGGACGTCAGAAGGAAGACAACAACGTTGGCAATGAGAAGCCGGCGGACCCAGGGGGTCATATCTTCGTCCTAGACCTCAACAGTTTTCTGGCCCCGACAGGCGAACTTGGGGCCCACGTCGGTCCTCGATCCTTACGAAACATCTTCACCCACCGGTTTCACCCCGGTAAGGGGCGGGAGATCCACCCACAACCCCGGTGGCAACGCTCGGTGCGGGGGAGCAAATTAGGCTGGCTTCCCCCCACCGGCGACCCCGGGATCCAAACGAGGACAAAAGGAGCCCGGGGTACCCAGGATCATTCGGCTGGGGGAGGTGGGCCTCCCTCGACCCTGTTCCTCCACTTTGATCGAAGGCCACGGGGATCCAGCTCTTCGTCCATGATCCGGGCCAGCTCCTCCTCGCGGCGCCACATGAACTCCAGGCCCCTGGCCTCAGCCTCCAAGGCCCTCCGCTCGACCCCCTCGTTAAGGGAGACTTCCAGGGCCACCGCCTGCGGGAAGGTCAGCTCCCTGAGAAATGGCCCGTCCCTGAGCACCGATTCCATGAAGGCGTCGGGAGACCCTGCCCCTTCCACCTCTCGGACGGCCTCTTCCACAGCTTTCTCCCCGGCCCCGGTGATGTTCTGATACGCCAGTACACGCCGTAGCACGCTCTCGGCCTCATAACCCTGAAGGTGATAGATCTTTTCGGGAGTCCACGGGTCACACCGGGGACAGGGGACACCAAGGGCCAGCTGGCCATTCTCGTCCAGCGTCGGGCAGAACCACCACGAGAGGTCGAACCGAGCAGCCCGCAGAAAACTCCCGCATGACGGGCACTTCAACCGTCCAAACCAAGCCGCCCATCCAAACCGTCTCCACCGGAGCACCTCGGCGGTCATCCCTTCCTCGAAGCGGACCTTGAAGTTCCGGTCCCCCAGGCCCACGCTCTCAGCCACGGCCGCCAATGCCCCGTAGGCGTAGGCGCTCAGCTTTGCGCCGGTGCTCCGGTATGCCTTCTCCCTCGTCAGGACGTCCCGTCCGTATCTCCACCACGCCCTTTCCTGAAGGGTGGCGTTCCCCACTTGAATGAGGATCATCTCGCCGATGGCCAGAAGGGTGATGTTCTCCGTTCGGACGAGGACCTGTCCCCTGTCCCGGGCCACCCTCTCCAGGGCAGAGAGGGCGCCGCCCTGGTCCTCGGGCGGCCAGAGATTCCAACGGTAACAGGAATCGCAAACCACCCAAATCCGACCTCGGCCAGAATCGAATGCCAGCCTCCATGCAGGCGGGAGGGTCCCGAACCGCCACCCGTCCGAGAAGGGTGTGTGGCAGAACAGACACCTCCGATAGCCCTTATTCTCCTTACCGCTCACGTCAACGATCCCTCCAACTATCCGCCCCGTGGTCTCTTCATGCGGGGGGCCCCGTGAGCCGCGGGGACCCACCATCGGCGTGCCCTCCCCTCAGCTGTCGGGAGATCCCTCCAGCAACCCATCCAGCGGCCTCGCCTCGGAGCCATTTTCCGTGCAAAGGGCATATTGATTCTCCCGGGCACCGTACATGGCCACACCGGCGTGCTCCCCCTTCTTGTTTAAGACGAAAAACCGGATGTCAAAGTTCGGCTCGCCCTGCTCGTTCAGGAGTCTGTGCTCGACGGTGTTCGATTTGATGCGCCGGAGTGCTTCCATCCCGGCGTCTTTCGGGTGTTTACCCTGCCGCATGAATTCGACGATCAGGAACGATGTGAGGTTGTACAGGTTCGCCTCTCCCCGGCCGGTGGACCCGGCGGCCCCCACGTCGTCGTCCACGTAAAGACCCGCCCCGAGGATCGGCGAGTCCCCCACCCGGCCTGGAATCTTCCACGCCAGCCCGCTGGTCGTGGTGACGCCACAGATTTCCCCCTGGACATTGATGGCATTGCAGTTGGTCGTGCCCCAGAAGGAATCGGCGTCCAGGAGTCCCTCCTTCACCATTTCCCTTCCCACGGAGTAGCCGATTCGGCTCCGTTTGACAGGATCCAAGAAGTGTTCCGGATCGATTCGCCTCTTCCACTCCAACCATCGCTCCCTGGATCTGGGGGTGTTCAAGTCATCCTCGATCTGGAACCCGAGCTGGCGAGCGAAATTCTGGGCTCCCTCTCCCACCAGAAGATGATGATCCGTGTTTTCCATCACGGCCTTCGCCACCAGGGACGGAGTCCTCACGCCCTCGAGGGAAGCCACACCCCCGGCCTGCTTCTTCGGTCCGTGCATGCAGCAGGCGTCCAACTGGACCACCCCGTCGGCGTTGGGAAGCCCCCCATATCCGATCCCTGACTCTTCCGGATCGAGCTCCGGGATATTCACGCCAGCCATGAGGGCGTCCAACACGTCCTCGCCGGCTGTGATTCCGCGGAAAGCTCTCTCTACCGAGTTTTCCGGGCCTCCGTTTTTGTAGCGGTAGCCGCTTATGTCCGAGACCACCAGAGGCCGGACTCTCCCGGATGGATGGACGGCAGGTGCTCCCAGGATAGCAGCGGGTGTTGCAGCTACCACCCCCGTCGCCACCGACGCCGCTACGAACTCTCTTCGACTGATTCCCATCTCACCTCCAGAAGATTGATCATCCTGTGAACGACCCAGTCCCCTTTACCGCCCAACCTTTTCCATCCATCCTTCTGGGTCCCCACAAGGAGCCCAAATTTCGGTTATGGAAAGCCTAGCTTCGATCCTGGCCATCAACCTCGGCACGGCCTGCGTCCTGATGGCCATAGTCTGGATGGTAAGCGTCCGGATCGAAGACGCCAGCATCGTCGACATCGTGTGGGGCGCCGCCGGCGCCCTTCTGGCCATCACCTCGTTCATTATGGCGAACGGTGATCCCTCCCGGAAACTCCTGGTCGCCAGCATGACCGTGTTGTGGGGTACCCGTCTAGCCGTGCATATCGGTGCGAGGAGGTGGGGGAAGGGCGAGGACTTCCGGTATGCCGCCATGCGGGCCAACCGTCCGGAGACCTTCCCTCGCCGGAGCCTCCTGACCGTCTTCCTCCTCCAGGCCTTCCTCATCTGGACCGTCAGCCTCCCGGCCCAGGTGGCGCAGGTTCCGCCCGTACCCCGCGGACTCACTGCCTTAGATCTCGCAGGGCTGTTGGTGTGGGTGGTCGGGTTCGGATTCGAATCGGTATCGGACCGTCAACTTCGCCGCTTCCTGGCCGACCCGAAGAATGAAGGGAAGGTCATGGACAAAGGCCTATGGAGATACTCCCGACATCCCAACTACTTCGGCGATTCTCTCATATGGTGGGGACTCTTCTTGGTGGCCGCTGCGACGCCCGGTGGGTGGATCACCGTCTTCAGCCCAATCCTCATGACCTTCCTCCTCATGAAGGTCTCGGGAGTCCCCATGCTGGAAAGGGCACTGGCCGAGCGCCGGGAAGGATACCGTGAGTACATGGAGCGGACGAACTCCTTCTTCCCCTGGCCCCCTCGATAGAGAGCCCGGCCGGAACCGACCAACCACCAAAAGCGACCCGAACGGCGGTCAGGGCCGCGGGTCTTCAGCCACCAGGGCTTCCAGATCCTCCCGGGCCTCTTCCAGCATCCTGTGCTGGCGTCGAGTGAGGATCGCCGAGAATAGAATCAGGCACGCCAGAAGGCCCAGTCCGACCCAGGCTCTGACAACGAGGTCCTGCCTCCCAGCCTCTCGGGCCAGAAGCAACGCCTGGATCAACACCAGGCCGAACACCAAGGAAACCACCAAGACCGCACCCAGGACGATCTTGCCCGAACGCTTCGACCGGCGTATCCGCAGGTCCAGCCTCTTCAGCCTGGGTGGGTCGGCCATGGGTCAGAACACAGGGTCCAGCCAGCCCCACTCGTCCGGCGCCTCACCTCGGACAGTCTCAAGGAACCGTTTCTGGATGGATAGCGTCACAGGCCCGGCCCTCCCCTCTCCAACCACGATCTTGTCCACGCTCCGGATGGGGGTGACTTCGGAGGCCGTGCCGGTGAAGAAGAGCTCGTCGGCAGTATAGAGAGCCTCCCGGGCCACCAGCCCCTCCCTTACCTCGATTCCCAGATCCCTGGCAATATTGATCACGCTGTCACGGGTGATCCCAGTGAGGTTGGTTCCATCCAGGAAGGGGGTCAGGAGAGCTCCGTCCCGTACCAGGAATACGTTCTGGCCGCTTCCTTCCGAAATGAGGCCATTGGGGCCCACGGCGATGGCCTCCACATACCCGTTGGCCATTGCCTCCATCTTCATGAGCTGGGCCGCGTTGTAGTGGCCCGCAGCCTTCGATTGAACGGGGAACGTATTGGGGTGGGCCCGCATCCAGCTGGAAACGCAGACGTCCACCCCTCGTTCCAGCGCCCCTTCCCCCAGATAGGTCCCCCAGGGCCATGCGCAGATGTAGGTCTCCACAGGGCTGGCTGACGGATCCAGCCCCGCCGACCCGTAGCCACGGATGACCATTGGGCGGATATAGCAATCTTTGAGCTCGTTTTTCCGGACGACCTCCCGGCAGGCTTCCGTGAGCTCCTCGAGGCTCCGCTCGGGGGCCATCCGATAGATCTTGCAGGAGTCGAGGAGCCGCCTCATGTGAGGGCCCAGGCGAAAGATGGCGGGCCCGGACGGAGTATCGTAGCAACGGATCCCTTCGAAAACAGACGACCCGAACTGGACCGCCAGACTGAGGATATGTGTCTTGGCGTCTGCCCAGGGGACAAACTCGCCGTCCTTCCAGATCCAGTCAGCCCCCGTCAGTCCTGTGGACATGGTTCTCTCCTGATTCGCCCTGAACCGGTGTTACGTCAGGGGAGCGAGCCGCTCCCCCTTTCTGCTCAGTGATGTTAAAAAAGGGACTTGATCCAGCCACCGTCCACTGGAATGGACTGGGCCGTGATATAGCTCGCCTGTTCGGAGGCCAGAAAAGCAACCAGGGATGCCGGCTCATCGGGTTCCCCTACCCTCCCCATGGGAATCTCGCCATGCCAGGTTTCCCAAATATCCTCAGGCTCCACGCCTTTTATCTCGGCTCGTCTCATGGCCAGCTCCGTGAGGCGATCGGTCCGGGTGAAACCCGGGAGGACGTTGTTCACGGTGATCCCGTCCTTGGCAGTCTCCGTGGCCAAGGTTCTGGCAAATCCCGTCACCGCCGCACGGACCGCGTTGGACAGAATGAGGTTGTCGGACGGCTGTTTGACCGCGATGGAGGTGACGTTGATGATCCGACCCCAGCCACGCGCACGCATGCCCGGCAACACCCCCCGAACCAGGTTGAGGACACTGAACAGGTTTTGCCGCACAGCCTGTTCCCACACCTCGGGCGTATGGGCCTCAAAAGGGCCGGCCGGCGGACCGCCGGTGTTCGTTACCAGGACGTCCACACGCCCGAAGCTGTCATGGGCCAGGGAAACCACCCGTTCCACCCCAGCCGGATCGGTCAGATCGGCCGGAGTTGCCTGAACTCGTGATCCCGCCGCCTCCAGCTCCGCCTGTACCTCGCGCAAGGAACTTTCGGTTCGCGCGCAGATAACGAGGTCCATTCCCTCGGCGGCGAGGGCTTTTGCCACGGCCCTCCCGATCCCGGCGCTTGAGGCCGCAGCAAGAGCCACCTTCCCTTTCAGTCCGAAATCCATTGTCTGCTCCTGAGTCCCGGAATGTGTCCGAAGTACCTAGGCCTCACCTCCGGAAGTAATCGTCGGTCCCGTCGAGCCAGTCCTGCCGAGGCGGGCTGAAAACATCTACGTCCAGGCAGTCCTCGAGGGCTTCGGCCTGATGAGGAACCATGGACGGGATGTGCAGCACCTCCCCGGCCCGGAGGACCAGCTCCTCCTTGCCCTCGCCGATCCAGAACTTGAGGGTACCCTGGAGAAGGTAGGTGATCTGCTCGTTCTCGTGTGAGTGCATGGGGACCACGGCCCCCTTTTCGAGGAAAACCTGGGCCAACATGGCTCGTTCTCCCGAAATCACCTTCCGCTGGATGACGTCGGTGACCCTCTCTTTTTCCATTTTGTCCCAAACGAAATGTCTCACTCCGCCGGTTCCGGACATCGTCCCCCCCTTGTGGTTTTCGAAGAAAGCCCCGAAGAAGCTGAATAACGGCCGGTTCCGGGCAACTAGCAAGCCCCTTCACCAAGAAAGGTACGGGAGTTGCGGTAGATGGCGGAGCAAGTTGATCTGTGACCCCGGGTTCTCACGGACCTGGGGGGCATTTCGTCTCGACGAGAGGCAGACCGTGTCAGCTCAGGCCATACCCACTGATCGTGCCCTTGAACTGGTCTTGGACAGACTAGGGTGGGTCAGGGATTATGGCATCTGGCCCCACGGACCCCGGGACCTCTGGACCGACGCCCTGGGTGTCATTTGCTTGACGTCCCTCCATCATACCCTCAAAGAGGACTGGGTACTTGCCGAGGCGGAATGGGTGGCCCAGGAGGTGGACCGGGTCTTGGGCAGGAGGAAGGGAATCCGGACAGCGGAAAGGGTGGACGGACAAGGGCAAACCTTCCGATCCTTGGCCCTGTGGGTATATGCGCTCCACAGATTAGGCCAGGTCCTCCCCCAATACCGCCATAGGGCCCTGGCTCTGGTCAGGGAGATCCATGCCCCCTTCGTCCGGCCTGGAGCGGGGATCATCCCTCGAATGAAGGAGGACCTCTCTCACCCCTTCCCAGGCTCTGGGCCCGGCTTGTTGGAAGTCTTCTTGGGTCTGGCCGTGTATCGCCAGGTGGGGGAACACGCGTTGCGACCCGAAATCGAAGAGCTGGAGGGCATGGTGCTGAAGAGCTACCAGTCCCTGGCTCCTGATCACGGGGTAGATTTGGGGCTTCTCCTCTGGATCACCCACTTCTTCCCTGATGAAACCTGGGCGATGGCCCTCCGGGAACGGGCTCTGACCGCCATGGACAGCCGTTGGGTAGACCCCCCGGGGTATTTCCGCCGGAACCTTCCCGAACCCTGGGACGGACCGGTGCGATCCAATCGTTTGGCCCTCAGCAACTTCAGCGCTTCCATCGGCCTTCAAGCTCAGGGGGTATGGGACACCCGCGTGAAACGGCTCCACCAATACTTCCTGGAAGAGTACCGGTGGGAAACCGACATGGATGATGCCCTGGCCCCGATCCTCCTCTGCATCTCGCTCAGGCCCGGACTGTTCTTCTCGGACCAGGCCAACTCAGACCTTCCTCCGGCCCCCGCCCTTTAAACGCCTGCCCCTCCAAACCAGGGCTCCGTACAGAAGAAGGTTCACCAAACCCACGGCGATCCCGAGTTGGACTTGCATTTCCCGAGTCAGTCCGGACGGATAGAGGATCGGGATGAGGTAGTGCTCAACGAAGCCTCCCTCATATCCGGCCTCCCCACCCAGGCGCCGGAAACGGACCTCCAGGGGCGTGAGGGGACAAACGCGGCCTGAGAGTTCTATAAAAACGCCCCACACCGCCGCCGGGAGGTGGAAGAACGGCACCCACCGCCGCCAAAACGCCAGCGCCCCCCCGAAGACCACGAAGAGGACGAAGGCCAGATGGACGGCCACGAGAAGGTCGGCGAGAATGCGGTAGGTCATGGGCCCTAGAAGGGTGTCGCTGAAAGTGGGCGAGCCGTCATCCTGAAGATTCACCTCTTTTCGGCGAGGAGCCAGGATTGTGATCCGGGAACCAACCTGACCCCGTCGCGCTTGTGATATGGAAGCTCTCATGGGACATTGTGTCGTCCTCCTGCGGGGCGACCCCCGGAACCCGTTTCGATCCCGTAACCCCCACCCAGACATGACGATCATGAACCGTATCAAGGGAAAGACCGTCCTCATCACCGGCGCTTCCTCGGGAATCGGAGAAGCCTCCGCCCGGTCCTTCGCCTCCTACGGAGCGAACCTCATTCTCTGTGCCCGACGAGAGGAGAGGTTGGTCCAGATGAAAGAGGAGCTGGAGACGGAACACGAGATCTCCGTCCGAATTCGAGGCCTCGACGTCCGTGAGCGGGAGGCGGTTGAAGCGTTCGCCAGGGAACTTGTTGCGGAAAAAACCGTACCCGATGTCCTGGTGAACAACGCAGGGAAGGCCCTGGGCCTGCATCTCCTCCACGAAGGACTGGTGGAAGATTGGGAGGAAATGCTCGATACGAACGTAAAAGGCCTCCTCTACATGACCAGGTCCATCCTCCCGGCAATGGTGGAAAGGGACTCGGGGCACATTGTAAATATCGGGAGTGTCGCAGGGCACCAGGTGTATCAGAAAGGTGCCGTCTACAACGCGTCGAAGTTCGCCGTGAAGGCGCTGAACGAAGGAATGGCCCTGGACCTCCTGGGCACAGGAATCAGGGTAACAAGTATCGATCCCGGGTTGGTGGAAACGGAATTTTCAAAAGTCCGGTTCCATGGTGACGAGGAGCGAGCCGAGACGGTGTATGAGGGTTACACCCCCCTGACCGGCGACGACATCGCGGACATAATCACCTTTGTAGTGAACACCCCTGAACACGTGAACATCCTGGACTTAATAGTCCTTCCCACCGCACAGCGGAGCGCCCACATGGTGCACAAGGAAACGTCGTAGGGTTGGAGATTCGCCGGCCCTCGCCCTACCTGATCGTACTCTCTCTCTGGTTGCTGGTCTTCTCGGCCAGCAGCCAGATCATGATCATCTCCCCGATCCTGCCTCAGATCGGGGAAGAGTTGACCATCGCCGACACCCTTCTCGGCACCCTGATCACGGCCTACTCACTCATGGTGGGCCTCTTTGCCATCATCTCCGGGCCCATCTCGGACCGAATTGGCCGGAGGCGAATCCTGCTGATGGGAACCGGGATCATGTCGGTTTCCCTGGTCTGCCATTTTTTTGTGGTGGACTACTTCTCCTTCCTGGCCGTGCGGGTGTTCTCAGGAGTAGCTGGTGGCATCCTCAGCGGTGCCGCTGTTTCCTACATAGGTGATTATTTCCCCTACAACCGGCGAGGATGGGCCCTTGGCTGGGTCATGAGCGGCTCGGCCTTCGGACAGATCTTTGGGATCCCCCTGGGGGTGGTCCTGGCAGGCCAGTTCGGGTTCAAGGCGCCTTTCTACCTCTTTGCCGGCACCATGGGCCTGACCTTCGCCCTCTTGTTCCTCAGGCTCCCGCAACCTCCCGTACGGAAGCGGGAAGGCCAATTGACAGTCAAGGGCGCCATTACCGACTACTGGGCCATGCTCCGCCAAAAGGAGATCGCCGCCGCTTCAGTGGCTTTCTTCCTCATGTTCCTGGGCGTTTCGGTCTACGTGGTCTACTTCCCGGCCTGGCTCGAGGGGAGCCACGGGTTCTCGCCCAACCAGGTGGCGAGCCTCTTCTTCGTAGGGGGAATCGCGAACGTTTTGACGGGGCCCCAGGCCGGGAAAATCTCCGACCGAATCGGCAGGAAGCTCATCGTCCTGCTCTCCTGCGTCGGGCTGTTCTTCGTCATGCTGGCTACGACGGTGGTGTTGAAAGCCAACTGGATCGCATACCCACTCTTCTTCTTCACCATGGTTCTGGTGGCGATGAGGATCAGCCCGTTCTCCGCTCTCCTCACGGCTCTGGTCTCCGACCAAAACCGTGGTTCTCTCATGAGCCTCACCGTGGCCCTGGGCCAGGTCGGCTTCGGACTGGGGGGAGCCATTGCGGGCCCCCTCTACGCCGACCTCGGATACGCTTCCAACACCGTTCTGGGAGCCATGGCGGTTCTGGGCATGGGTCTCATGGTGTGGTTCATGGTCCCGGAACCCAAAAAAGAAGGGGACTAAAGGACTTAAACTCCGTGCCTGCGTCCCGCCGATTCATTACCATGTAGTCCAGGAATCTCTGTCTGCCCCTTCAAGGAACGCGATTCATGTCCGAAGGTGTGGAAAACAAAGCTCAGGTCCTCCTCGTCGAAGACAATCTCACCGACGCGACCTTCATCCGGACGATCCTGGAGAAGGACGGCGATATCCGAGTCACCCTCTCCCAGGACGGAATCCGAGGTTGCCAGCTGGTGGAATCAAACCGTTGGGACCTGGTGGTCACCGACTTCAACCTCCCGGGCCGAGACGGGATCGAAGTCATATTGGCGTGTAAGTCTCATCAGCCGGACACCCCGATCATCGCTCTATCCGGGTACCCAGGATCGGACCACAGGGAAGGAGCTTTGAGGGCAGGTGCAGGCGAATACCTAGAGAAGCCCCTTGATGGGGATGAGCTCATCTCTGCCACCAGGCGACTGCTGGAGCTCAAGAGTGAAGCTGATTCCCGCACCAAAGTGGTCCTTGCCGTTGGCGCCTACCCTGGAGATGTAGAGTTGGGGTGCGGCGGAACGCTGATGAAACAGGCCATGCGGGGAGATGACGTGCATGTGGTTGTCATCTCCACCGGAGCCGTGGGCACCGAAGCGGAGGAGCGGGTCCAGGCCACAGAGAGGGCCTGTAGGGTAATGGGAGCCCAACTCCACCTTCCCGCCGACGACACGCCTGAGCTGCCCGATTCGGACACGGTCCTGATCAAGGTCAAGGACGTGGTGCACATGTTGAAGCCGGATCAGGTGTTCGCCCCGTCCTTCCAGGACGTCAGGGAGAGTCGTCAGCAGGTTTACACCGCGGCGGAAATCGCGACGGCCGAAGTCCCGAGCCTGCTCTGTTATCAAGCCGCCACAACAACCTTGGAGTTCCGTCCAACCCACTTCGAGGACGTGTCGGATTTCCTGGATCAGAAGATGGCTTCCCTCACCTATTACCAACACCTGGCCGAGGGACGGCCTCACCTCCATCCCAGCTTGGCCAGAGCCACTGCCCAGTACTGGGGACGGTTCCTGGGCTACGCCGACGTGGAGCCTTTCGAGGTCATTCGACAGAACCTCTGAGCCGGAAAGCTTCACTCCGGCCCCGGGCAGCGGTTAAAATACCCGGATCAATCCGAAGTAGGTCTTCCCCACGAAGCCTGATGGGAAAGGGGAGTGCGGTTTGGCCACTCCATTACACCTGGAATTCGAGCGGGACATTGTCGAGCTCCAAAAACAGATCGACGGACTTCTCAAGACGGCCGAAGAGAAGGGACTGGACGTCTCAGACGAAGTGCGGGTCCTCGGCAGGAAGCTGGAGATCCTGAAAGAGGAGATCTTCCAGAACCTCACGCCGCTGGAACAGGTCCAAGTGGCTCGGCACCCAAAACGGCCCTATACGCTGGACTACATATCCCGAATCTTCACGGATTGGGTCGAGCTATTCGGAGACCGTGGGTACCGGGACGATGGGGCCGTGGTGGGCGGATGGGCCCGATTGAACGGTGACTCCGTCATGGTCGTCGGCCACCAGAAGGGTCGCGACATGAAGGAGAACCTCTGGCGGAACTTCGGATCTCCCCACCCTGAAGGGTACCGAAAAGCCCTCCGTCTCATGTCCCAGGCGGAGAAGTTCCGCAGGCCCATCATCACCTTTATCGATACACCCGGCGCATACCCCGGAGTCGGGGCCGAAGAACGGGGTCAAGCCGAAGCCATCGCGCGGAACCTGCGGGAGATGGCCCGCCTGAAAGTCCCCGTCATCTCCCTGGTCATCGGAGAGGGAGGGTCGGGGGGGGCGCTGGCGCTTGGCGTCACCAACCGGATCCTGATGCTGGAGCATTCGATCTACTCGGTGATATCTCCCGAGGGGTGCGCGGCGATCCTGTGGCGGACGGCGGAGGAGCGGGAGAAGGCAGCCCGGGCTCTGAAGCTCACCTCCCACGAGCTCTTCACCCGGGGTATTGCCGACGAGGTGATCCCTGAACCCCCCGGCGGTGCCCATGCAGACTGGGACGAGGCGGCCCGGCGGGTGAAGGAAGTCCTCCTGAAACACCACGAAGAGCTGAAGAAGCTCGACGAATCGGCCCTGGTGCGGGACCGCCAGTCCAAGTTCGAAGCCATCGGGGAATGGGAGGGAAAGGTCTAGGGGCCGGCAACGGATTCCCAAGGCCTTCCTCAGGGCTGCCAGGGCATGGCTAGCTTCGTCGAGATTCGGTTCAAGGGCACCCGGCGGGATTATTACAACAACCGGGGGTTGGATGTAGAACCGGGCGCCTACGTCCTCGTGGAAGCCGACCGCGGCGAGGACCTCGGTGAAGTCACAGCCATGGGGAGTATCGCCGAGCGCAAGTGTGCTTCTTCCTCGGGCGGCTGCGCCACGCCGACTCCGGACAAACGGATCCTCCGCATAGCCGAACCCTCGGAAGTCGATCGCCTGGTCGAACTCCGCACCGACGAGGAGAGAGTCCGGGACGAAGCGACTACTCTCGTCACGCGTCACGGCCTGAAGATGAAGGTCACCGAGGCCGAGTGGCAGTTTGATCGAAAGAAGCTCATCATCTACTTCACCGCGGAACGGCGGGTGGATTTTCGGGAGCTGGTACGGGATCTGGCCAGGACCTTCCGGACGCGCATCGAGCTCAAACAAATCGGGGTCAGAGATGAAGCCGCCCTTCTGGGTGGCGTGGGTCGTTGCGGTCGAGAACTCTGCTGCTCCACCTGGCTTCCGGAGCTCAAGCCGGTAAGCCTCCAGTTGGCCAAGGATCAAAGGCTCTCACTGAACCCGGCCCAGATCTCAGGATGTTGCGGCCGCCTGATGTGTTGTTTGATGTATGAGCATCAAACGTATGTGGAAGCACGGCGACGGTTCCCCAGAGAAGGGAAAACGCTCCGCACCAGTCAGGGGCAGGAGAAGGTGGTGTCGGTGGACATCTGGAGAGAGCGTGTCGTCTTGAGGGGGCAGGAAGGGGAACGCCGGACGGTCACGCTCGAAGAGTTGAGGGGCGAGATGGGACGAGGCGGAGAACCCCGGTCCTCTCAACGCGACGACAAAAAGAAATCGAAAAAGAAGAGAGACAAGAAACGTGGACCCGAATAAGCGGTTCTACATCACCACCGCTATCGACTATGCCAACGGCTCCCCGCACCTGGGACACGCCGTCGAAAAGATCGGGGCCGACGTGGTCGCCCGATACCATCGCCGGAAGGGCGAGGACGTCCATTTCGTCATCGGGATGGACGAGCATGGCCAAAAAGTCCTTCAAAGCGCCGACGCGGCTGGCGTCAGCCCTGCGGAATGGGTGGACGCGATTGCCGAAGAGTTCACGGAGGCCTGGAAGGTCCTGAATATCAGCCACGACGATTTCATCAGGACCACCGAGGACCGGCACCACCGAGGTGTCCAGGAGATCATCCGACTGATCGAGGCCAATGGTGACTTCTACCAGGGAACCTATTCCGGGTACTATTGCGTCGGGTGTGAGGGCTACAAGACGGAAGACGAGTTGGTTCAGGAGGAAGGAGAGGAGCTCCGATGCCCGACTCATCCGTCTCTGGAAGTCCAATGGATGGAGGAGGAGAACTGGTTCTTCCGCCTTTCGGCGTACACGGAGCCCCTCCTGAAACTCCTGGATGAACGACCGGAGTTGGTACAGCCGGAGATACGGCGGAATGAAATCCGGAAGGTCCTGGAAGGCGGGCTCGAAGACATCTCCGTGTCTCGGTCTCGGTTGCCGTGGGGGGTGCCGTGGCCCGAGGACCCGGACCACATCGTCTATGTGTGGCTGGACGCCCTGACGAACTATCTGACCGCCATCGGTTTTCCGGGAGAGGAATACCAGGCCACATGGCCCGCCGACGTCCACGTCATCGGAAAGGACATCACCCGCTTCCATTGCATTTACTGGCCAGCGTTCCTCCTGAGTGCCGGTATCGAGCTCCCGAAAACGGTTTGGGCCCACGGGTTCGTCACCTATGGAGGCCGGAAGTTGTCAAAATCGGCCGGCGTCACATTCGAACTTCCAGAGGCCATCGACCGACACGGGCCAGATGCGCTACGGTATTACCTCCTTCGGGAGGTTCCCTGGAACGGAGACGGTGACATTACCCGTGAGCGCTTCGACGAGCGCTACACCACGGAGCTGGCCAACGACCTCGGAAACCTGGCTAATCGGTCCCTATCCATGATCGAGAAGTACCGTGGAGGAGTAGTCCCTTCAGCCCCACCCCGATCGCTGGATGAGTCTTGCGAGAAGGCCGTGGAACGATACGAGCACGTCATGGACGACGGGCTTCTGCATCAGGGCATCCACACCGCCATGGACCTCGTCTCGGAAGCCAACGGGTTCATCGAGCGCCAGGCCCCATGGAGTCTAGCAAAGGACCCGGCCGGGGCTCCGGAGCTGGACGCTACCCTGGCCTCATTGGCCCGGGCTCTACTGGTGGCCGCCACCCTTCTGCACCCCTTCATGCCGGAACGGATGGGCGAGCTCTCACGGCGTCTCGGGACCCCCGAACTTCCGACTTTGGGCCTGGTTTTGAGCCTGGATTTAAGCGGTAACAGCGTGATCCGGGGGGAACCTTTGTTTCCCAGGCCGGACCTCCAGACGAAGTGATGAAAAGGGGGTTGCGGAAAGGGGGCGGGCCCCGGTTGACAGCGTTCGGGAATCTCGCCTAGGTTGTTTTTCCAAACATCAAAGAGGTCGCACGACCGCCGCTCTGGGAAGTGGTAGGCCCGGGGTCGGTGTGTACGTTCAGGAGCCACGAGTCGCCCGCGCATGAGCGAAAAAAAGTGGACACTTCTCCTTCTTGGAGAAAACCAGGAAGGGATCCGCCAGTATACGATATCACCCCGGTTCGTACGGTGGGTTTTCGGGGGGCTCGCCTTCTTTTCCTTTGTCATATTGATCTGTGCCGGGCTGCTTCTTTTTAACGGGAGCTCCTTCATCCGCGCCACAAACCTGGCCCGAGAAAACTCCCTCCTGACGGAAGAACTCGAGCGGTTCCGATCGAGAGTGGACGGGCTTGAAGCCACCATCTCTCAACTGGGGGAACAGGACAGCCGGGTCCGCCGTTTGGCCGGCCTGGACGCCATGGACGAGGAGATCCTCGAGGTTGGGATCGGGGGTCCAGGTCTGGAGACCCCGGAGGGTCGCCCGCTGTGGCCGCTGGACTCGGTATTGAGCAATGAAGCGTTCGCGGTCGAATATGACCTCAGCGCCCTGGAGCGCCGCGCCCGCTTGCTCTCCGAGAGTCTAGCCGAGGCGTCGGACAGCCTTTCGGCTCACAACGACCTCCTCGAGGCGACGCCGTCCATCTGGCCGACGGTGGGGACCCTCAGCAGCCGCTTCACCAACTCCCGCATCCATCCCATCCACCATCGAGCCCTCCCGCATCAAGGAGTGGACATCTCGGCATCCTCCGGCACGCCGATTGTGGCAGCGGCCAAAGGGACGGTGACGTTCGCCGGCTGGAGAAGGGGATTGGGGAATACGGTGGAGATCGACCACGGATACGGGTACGTGACACTTTACGGCCACGCATCCAAGCTGCTGGTGGGCAGGGGCGAGAGGGTCGTGCGCGGTGAGGTCATCGCCAATGTAGGGAGCACGGGGATTTCCACGTCCCCCCACCTGCACTATGAAGTTCACGTCAGCGGTGTCGCCGTGAACCCCATGAATTACGTTATTGGGAGCATCCTCCCCTAGGTGCCTGTCCCGGTACTGGCGGGAGGCCCGCCTTCCCGATCTTGATGGCGGAGGCGGGAATTCTTACTTTCCGGCCGCTTTTACACAGTGAACTAGGGAGTGTCTTATGAGGCGTAGTTGGCTTTTTCTGGTTTTGGTCGGATCTCTTTCCGCATCAGCCTGCGGGCCCGGCCAGGTGGCAGTGACTTCGGAGCTCGAGGTCCCTGATCCGGAGATGGAAGGGGCCATGGTCACCCGACCTATCGCCGACCTCGAGGTCCAGTTCATTCCCTTCGACCGTGACCAGGTCTTCGATTCCCTGACCGCGGCTTTTCCGACCCCTGAGCCGGAGATTCCCCCGGACCTCCTGGCTGCCCAACAGGAGATCGCCGAAGCCCAGGCCGAATGGCAGGCGGCAGAAGCGGCCTGGGGAGCCGGCCGGGACCGACTCCAGCAGATCAGTGATGAGTTGGAAACCCTCAACCAGGCTGAGTCCAGGTACGTGACCCTCTACAACGAGTTCATGGACCGGGAAAGGGCGGTGGCCCAGGCGGAACGGGCCAAGGACGCAGCCTTCCGGACGTTCACCGGGTTGCAGGAGGGATTCATCCAGCGCCGGGACTCCATGCGGATCATCAGAGACCAATGGGCCGACGAGGCGTTTGCATCGATCTTTGACGTCTTCGCTGCCAAAGCTCAAGAAGCGGGCTTGGATTTTGTCGTGGACACTACCGACGCCCAGGGCTACACCCTCACCGACGTCGCTCCTGGGCAGTACTGGGTGTACGCCTACTATGAGCAGGCTTACACGGAGCTGTACTGGAACCTCCCCATCACGGTGGAGAGAGGGGCTCCCGTTGAGGTCCGCTTGAACCCTGAGACTGCGCTGGTCCGTCCGGTCTTCTAGGAAGGCCCCCGGGGAGAACGCTCACCCCGGAGCATCGGTTCCGAGATCGATCCGGCCCCCGGAGTTGCTTGCGCAGCTCCGGGGGCCGCCTTCTTTTCCGCCATGCTCGAATCCTTCCCGGCAATCATTCCGGCCGCAGGACAATCTCAGAGGATGGGCACTCCCAAACCGCTTATGGACGCCGGGGGGGTGACCTTCCTGGCCCGTGTGATCTCGAGTCTAAGGGAGGGAGGGGCCGAGCCTCCCTTGGTTGTGGTCCGGACCTTGGATTCGCCTGTGGCGGCCGAGGCCAGGCTTTCCGGCGCCCACGTCGTTCTGAACCCTGATCCGTCTCCCGGCCCCATCTCCTCCCTTCAGGCGGGCCTCCGGGCCCTCCCCGGGGGGACCCCGGCCGTTTTCCTCGCTCCGGTCGATCACCCCGTTTTTTTGCCTGAGACCATCCGGGCCCTCCTGAGGGGGTTCCAGGAGGCACGGCCGCCCCTTGCGGTCCCCAGTTTCCGGGGGAGGCGGGGCCACCCGATACTCCTGGGGGAGGCCCTGTTCTCGGAACTCCTGGAGGAAGACCTGCCCGACGGGGCTCGAACGGTCATTCGCCGTTATCTTGTGGAGCGACTGGAGGTTCCGGTTGAGGACCCAGGAGTCCTGGCCGACATCGACACGCCGGAGGACTACCGGAGGTTTTTTCCTTCAGCTGGCCCCGGATGAGCTCATCAATGGACACTCACCTTCCCCTGGAATGTCAAAAACCCCTTTTCTGACACTGGCAAGCGCGTCGGCTCAGTTGCTGGAGGCCATGGATGCCGGAGAGAAGGCCGCGGTTCTGGCCCTCGTCTCCCACCCGGATGGAACCAGGTCCGGAGAGCGGGTCCTGGTCCGGGAGGGGAAGCTGATCGGATCTTTCGGCGACCCGGTGGCCGATGAGGGAGCGAGAGATCTGGCGCTAAAAGGACTCTCGGGAAATGTGGCCGTGGAATCCGGCGTCTACCCCCTTCCCCTGGAAGAGGGGGGGGAGGCATCGGTCTATTTGGAGCTCCACCACCCATCCGCGGAGATGGTGATCGTGGGAGCCGGGCACCTTGCCCAACCCCTGTGCACCCTCGGTGCCCTTTTGGGTCTGCGAGTCCGGGTCTTGGACGACCGACCCGAGTTCGCCACACGAGAGCGGTTTCCCGAGGCCAGCGACGTCCGGCGCGTGGACTTTTCCGACCCTTTTCAGGAGGTCAAGCTACATCCGTGGAGCCACGTCCTCCTTGTCACCCGGGGCCACCGCTACGATTTCGAATGCCTCCGGAAGGTCCTCCAACACGAGGTCCTGCCAGTTTATATCGGAATGATCGGAAGCCGACGGAGGGTCAGAGCTACTTTCGGCGCCCTTCTGAAGGAGGGGTTCCCGCGGGAGGTCCTGGCTCATGTGAGGGCCCCCATCGGCTTGGACATCGGGGCCGAAACACCGGCCGAGATCGCGGTCAGCGTGGTGGCAGAGATCGTGGAGGAGTGGCGGGGAGGGTCCGGACGGCCCCTGAGAGAGGTGGAGAGAGTCCTGGAGCGCTTCACGGCCGAACCCGAACAGAATGATGGGGGCACTACGGATGCTGGAGGCGGTCCATGACCAACGAAGACCGGGAGATTTTCGAAGGGATTCTTCAGGCCCAAGCCGAAGGGAAGCCCTGTGCGCTGGCCACCGTGGTATCGACCCGCGGCTCCACGCCCAGGAAAAACGGCGCGAAGATGCTGGTGGATCCAGCTGAAGGCCTTATCGGAACCGTGGGGGGAGGCTGCGGGGAGGCCGAGGTGATCACGGCTGCTGGAAAAGCCCTGGAAACAGGCCTCCCGGTCATCGTGGAGGTGGATCTCACCGACGACCCCCTCTCCTGGACCGGCTCGGTGTGCGGCGGCCTCCTCCGCGTCTTCGTGGAGCCCATATACCCGGAAGGCCAAGAACCGAACGGTGAGTGAACTGCCGGCCACGGTTCGAATCGACTATCTCCGGCCGCCTGACCGCCGGGAGGTGTTCGTTCAGAGGCTCCTCCTGGACACACCCGAGGTGAAGATCACCCTGGCCGAATCGGTCCCTTTCGATCCCCCTATCCTGATCCACGATGAGATCGCCCTGGAAGCCGGATCCGATGCGGTCTGGTTCACCTTCCCGGGTAAGTGGCACGACGTTGGCCGATTCCACAGGGCCGACGGAGGATTCACCGGGATCTACGCCAATATCCTAACGCCCCCCAGATTCCTGCCGGGAGGAGTCTGGGTGACTACCGATCTGTTCCTGGATGTCTGGATAGATGCGGAAGGAGCCTTCTCAATCCTGGACGAAGACCAGCTGCAGGAAGCCGAAGCGATGGGGTGGGTTGAGGAATCCCAGGCCAAGAGAGCCAGAGAGGAAGCGCGGTGGATCGAAGCGGAGTACCGGGCCGGCCGATGGCCTCCGCCGATCGTAGAGGAGTGGACACTCGACAGGGCCCGTCAGTCTTAGCCGCCCTCCCTCCAGGCGGCGCAGAGCCGATCCATATCCAGGTAGGTGTCCTTCAGCAGATTGGCGTCTTCCTGCAGCCCGTCGATCAAACGATCGTACCCCTCCAGGGAATCCCCTGGGACGTCCAGGTCCATCTGATAGAAGGTGCCGGAATCGGCAAAGAGAAGTCGTACCTTCACCTTGTCGCTGCTCATTTGGATTCTCCGATACGCTTCGCCTCTGGTATGGCGGCCAGCAGGGCCAACACCATGAGGATAGCCGAGATCACGCACCACTGACACCATGCGCGGATGACAAATGCTTCCAGGTAGGTGAGATAGGCACTGAACGCCACGCCGATGATCCCACCGCCCAGGAGCGCCAGCGGGATTAACCTCGATCCCTTGGAGCCCGGCTGAAGTCCGGCCAGGCTGAACGCCATCAAGGCCAGGTATCCCACGACTCCAAGGGCCGCAACAGGGATAGGCCCCATCCTGGAGTAGGGGCTGCTCTGTACGGCCTCGCAGTTGCCAACGCCACAAATGAGCTGGCCGACGAGGCCAAAGGAATAAGCCAGCATGTAGAGGGAGACCAAAAGCCCAGTAAGAGCGAGGATGGCCAGGGCCATCCGATTCCGAGGAGGAAGGAAGGATTCAGAATCAGCAGCCGTGCCCGCAGCCGGCCCATCCGATTCGGATTGGTTCACGTTTGGCTCCCCACTCAGTTGGCGGCGGCTTCGCTCAGAATCTCCTCGATGGCCCGTTTGATGGTCTCGAAATAATAATTCGGGAGGCTCCGGCTCATACCCCCCTCGGCTCCAACCAGGACGGCCGGCGTCCCGCCCAGGCCCAGGGCCCTGGCCATCTCCCAGTTCGCCGACACCTCTTGAGCATACCGGTCGCTATTGAGGCAAGCCTTGAACTCCCGGCCGTCCAACCCGACGTCCTCCCCGTATTCCTCGAAGCTGCCGAGCTTGTCGCTTTCCATGGCCCAGGTGATCTGACTCCGATAAAGACGATCGTGATATTCCCAGAATCGGCCCTGGTCGCCAGCGCACCGGGCGGCCCGGGCGGCCAGGAAAGCTCCGGCCTCAGGGGTAGGGTCCAGGACAAAATCGTAGAAGATCAACCGAGCCTTCCCCGTACTGATGTACTCCTCCTCCAGGCGGGGCCGTTCCCGCAGAGAAAATTCGCCGCAATGGTTGCATAGGTAGTCGCCGAAGACCACCACCATGACCGGTGCCTCAGGATCGCCCTTCACCACCGGGACGGCCATGTCCCGGAGGAGCCGCATGTCGTCCCGGACTTCCTCCAGGTTCACCAGGGTGGTTGCCGGAGTGCCCATGGCCTTCGATACCAAGTTATATCCCAGGGCTCCGATTCCGATGAGGGCCACCGCACCGAACACCATGTAGAACCCCCGGAGGCTCCCACCCGCCTGTCTTTCACTCATGTCGTATCCTCTGTTCCGGTCACACCGCCGGTCCGCTTGTTCCCGGCAAAGCTCATCCTACCCCGATGGCTCCCCGATTGGTTCCCGGAATCCGGGGTCCCATCTTGGGACCTTTTTTGTCGCCCCATTTAGTCCAATAAAGCTTCGAGGGACTCTCTCAGATCTTCCAGGTTTTCCAATACCCGGTCCGGCTCCTCGGCGGCCAACCGCTCCACGCCGTGCCGCCCTGTTGCCACAGCCACAGTCCTGGTTCCACCGTACTTCCCGCAGGCCACATCCCTGGGCGTGTCTCCCACCACCACCACCGAGGCGGGCGGGAAGTTCCGGTCCCACGCCTCGGCGGCCCTTTGAATGGCCACGGCGGGAAGGTCCTCCCTCACCTCGCTGTCGGACCCGAATCCCCCGACCCGGAAGTAGCCCGCCAAGCCCACCGAATCCAGCTTGAGGCGGGCTCCTTCCGCGATATTCCCCGTCAGAAGGCCCAGAGCCACATCGTCCATGCCGTTCAAGTGTTCAAGGAGAGGTGACACGCCGGGAAGCACTTTCATAGGATTCTCGGCCAGCCCTACCTCCAACTCCCCCAGGTATCTTTCCCATAATCGACCGAACCCGGCCTCGATCTCCTCGTCCGGCACCCCATCCAGGCGAAGTAGCTCCCGAGCGATTTGTGGATCCGTCTTCCCGGAAAAGTCATGTCCTCCTATGGGCCCGGTTGTTCCAAAGACAGCCTCCATGGCCAACTCGAAAGCCGCTTTCGCCGGTCCACCCCAGACCAGGGTCCCGTCGATATCGAAGAGGAGGAGTCGTCTCATGAGACCCCGCGCCGAATAGACTCCTCCGTCAGCATCCGAGCAGCTACGCCAAGGGAGAGGAGGTCCTCAGGCGAATAGGCACGGGTATCGACTGCGGTGGAAACGGAAAAAACGAGATCCCCGTCAAAAGGGGTATTTACCGGCGAGATGGCCCTGGGATAGGCCCCGGCAGCCATCTTCGCCACCTTCCCCAAGTCCACTCGGGATAGTGGGAGGTCGGTGGCCAGGATAGTGAGGGTCGTGCTGGTACCCGGCAGTCCAGGGCTTGTGGTTAAGCCGTTCAGGAGCGCTTGGTCCGTTCCCGGGAAGCCGTCATCAGCAGCCCGGGGGCCCGCCAAGACCGATCCGTCCTCCGCTAGGACCTCACCAAGGGCATTTACGACCGTCAGGACCCCGAGGGTGCCGTCCTTCCACTCCTGGGCCACACTCCCCACCCCACCGTGAGAGGAGACCTCGGGCCCCAGGATTTTTCCCACCGTCGCCCCTGCGCCAACCCCAACTCGACCCTCAAGGACCGGTTGACCAGAGGCCATCTCAGACGCCTTGCGCCCCTCCGCCTCCCCTGGACGTTCAACACCCGGCGCCAAATCGAAGATCACGGCGGCAGGCACCAGGGGTACCGGTTCCACGCCGGTTTCGAACCCCTCTCCCCTCTCGGCGAGAGCCTCCATCACCCCATCGGCAGCGGCCAAGCCGAAGGCCGATCCACCGGTTAGAAGGATGGCATTCACACGGTCCACCAGGTGATGCGGGGAGAGGACGCCCAACTCTCTGGTTCCCGTAGCCAGCCCTCGGACCTCTACCGCACCGCGGAAGGGGCCCATCACCACCGTGCACCCGCTCCCTCCTCCAGGCACTTCCGCGTGGCCAACCCTGATCCCGGGGACGGAGGTCAGCGTCATGATGGCCCCTCGTTCAGTTGGTTGTGGACCGAGCGGTCCAGATTCCCGCCGCTGAGGACCACGGCAACCCGGCGACCCCTCGTCAGGCTCGGGTCGGAGAGGAGGGCTCCCACCACGGCCGCTCCCGAGACTTCCACCACGAGTTTCCTGTCGTGAAGGAGACGTCGGGTCGCCTCAAGGATGGCATCGTCATCTACCAGCACCACGCCGTCGAGAAGGTCCTGGGCGTGAAGGTAGGTATAGTCGCCCACCCTGACCGGCTTCAGGCCGTCGGCGATCGTGTCGGTCCCGTCCAGGGTCACGGGGCCACCGGCCTCCAAAGCAGCGTGCATGGTGGGAGCTCCCTTGGCTTCCACCCCGAGCACCGTGGCCCGTGGAAGAAGAGCCTTGACTGCCACGGCCGTTCCAGAGACGAGGCCGCCCCCGCCGATGGGGGCCAGGACCAGGTCCACCTCTGGCCATTCCTGGGCGATCTCCAGACCCACCGTTCCCTGGCCGGCAATGATGAAGGGATGTTCGAACGGCGGGACTACCGTGAGCCCCTCCTCCTTCGCCATGGCTTCCGCCCGAGTTTTTCGCTGGATCGACGTTGTGCCCTCCAGCACTACTTCAGCGCCGAGGCGCCTCGCACCGTCGATCTTCACCTCAGCTGCTGTGGTTGGCATGACGGCCACTGCCCTTACGCCGTTTTCCCGGGCGGCGAAAGCCAGGGCCTGGGCATGGTTCCCGGAGGAATAGGTGATAACCCCTCGGTCCAGCTCAGCTTGTGGTAGCTGGGAGAGGAAGTTCAGGGCGCCCCGCATCTTGAACGATCCGGTTTTTTGGAGGGATTCGCACTTCAGACGAATCTCCCCCCCGAGCTTCTCGGAGAGCTCCGGGAACGGAAGGAGAGGCGTCCGAAGTGCCATCCCGTCGATGCGGGAGGCGGCAGCCCGGACATCGTCCAGGGTCACCAATTCGGTCCAGGCCGATGTCATTGCCCGGGGGCCATGCCCGGATGCTCGTCAGCCTCCTCCATCTCGTCGGCGTCATCGGCGATGACCCTGGCCACATCCACCACCTGGTCGGCCTCGTCGAGGTTCACCAAGCGCACACCCTGAGTCGCCCTGCCGATGGTGCGAATCTCGGCTACCCGTTGACGGTTCACCACTCCATTCCGGGTGATGAACACGAGCTCATCCGTTTCCACGACGGATTTGATGGCGACGACCCTCCCCGTCTTCTCCGTCGTTTTGACATTGATCACGCCCTTCCCTCCCCGCTGCTGGAGGCGGTACGCGTCGACCAGTGTCCTTTTGCCCATCCCCCCTTCGGTGACCACCAGGAGGGTGGATTCCGGCCGGCGTAGGGTCACCATCCCGACGACTTCGTCCCCTTGGCTCAGGTTGATCCCCCGAACCCCCGACGTCGCCCGCCCGATGGGACGGGCGTCCTGCTCGCCGAACCGAATCGCCATTCCGCTGCGGGTGCCGAGAATCACATCCACGTCCCCGTTGGTGACACGTACGTCGATGAGCTCGTCCCCCTCGCGGATGTTTATAGCGTTCAGGCCGACGGCCCTGATGTTCCCATAGGCCGAGAGGGCCGTCTTTTTCACCAATCCCTTGCGGGTGGCGAACAGAAGGAAAAGGTCGTCGCTGAACTCCCTGACGGGAACCACCGCTGCGATATCCTCGTCCAGCGACATGTTGAGGAGATTCACGATGGGCTTGCCGCGGGAATGGCGGCCCGCCTGAGGGATCTCCCAGACCTTCAACCAGTAACATTGTCCCGACCGGGTGAAGATCATGAGGTAATCGTGGGTGGAGGCCACAAAGAGGTGCTCTACCCAGTCCTCCTCTTTTGTGCCCATCCCCCGTAGCCCCCGGCCTCCCCTCCTTTGAGCCCGGTACGCGTCGATCTCGATGCGCTTCACGTAGCCCTGGCGGGAAACCGTGATGACCATGTCCTCCTCGACGATGAGATCTTCCTCGCTGAGGATAACCCCTCCGGGCAGAATCTCGGTTCGGCGCTCGTCCCCATACTTCTCGGCGAGCTCGCCGAGCTCCTCCACGATGATCCCCATCCGTCGGTCCCGACTGGCCAGGATTCCTTCGAGGTCCTCGATGCTGGTCCGGAGTTCTTCCAGCTCGGTGTCCAGCTTCTCCATCTCGAGGCCGGTGAGGCGGGCCAGGCGCATGTTCAGGATTGCTTCTGCTTGTCTTTCACTCAGCTCGAAGGCGGCGCGAAGGGCAATGGAGGCGGTCTCGGTGTCTTCCGATCCTCGTATGATTTTGATGACCTCGTCGATGTTGTCGACGGCGATCTTCAAGCCCTCCAGGATGTGCTCCCGCTCCCTCGCCTTCCTTAGCTCGAACTCGCTCCGGCGGACCACGACTTCATGTCGATGGTCGATGAAGTGGAGCAGCATCTGTCGGAGGCCCATGACCCTGGGCACCCCATCCACCAAAGCCAGGAGGATAGTTCCGAAGGTCGTTTGCATCTGGGTGTGCTTGTACAAACGGTTCAAGACCACTCTCGGGATGGCGTCCCGTTTGAGCTCGATGACGATCCGCAGTCCGTCCCGATCCGACTCGTCCCGCATGTCCCGGATGTCCGGGAGCTTTTTGTCCCGCACCAGTTGAGCGATCTGCTCGATGAGCCGGGACTTGTTCACCATGAACGGGATTTCAGAGACAACGATCCGCTCGCCCCCACCCTTCACTTCTTCCACCTCCGTCCTGGCCCGCATGACGATGCGGCCGCGGCCGGTCCGGTAGGCATCTTTGATCCCTTCCGTCCCACAGATGAAGCCACCTGTGGGGAAGTCCGGCCCGGTGACGTGCTCCTCCAGCTCGTCCTGGGGAAGCTCCGGGTTTTCTATCAGCGCGGTGGTGGCGCTGACCACCTCTCTGAGGTTGTGAGGAGGAATGTTGGTGGCCATCCCCACCGCGATGCCCGAGCTACCGTTCACCAGGAGGTTCGGGACCTTCCCAGGGAGGACGGTGGGCTCATCGATGCGGCCATCGAAGTTGGGGACGAAGTCGACCGTCTCTTTGTCGATGTCCTCCAACAGCTCCATGGCCAACTGCCTCAGCCGGGCCTCGGTGTAGCGGTAGGCCGCAGCCGAATCTCCGTCCACCGAACCGAAGTTCCCCTGCCCGTCCACAAGGGGATAGCGGAGGGAAAAGTCCTGGACCATCCGAACCATGGAGTCGTAGACAGCCATGTCACCGTGAGGATGGAACTTCCCCAGCACCTCACCTACCACCGTGGCGGACTTCTTGTACGCTCTGCTGGGACTGAGACCCAACTCCCGCATGGCGTAGAGGATACGACGATGGACAGGCTTCAGCCCATCCCGGACATCAGGGAGAGCCCGCTGGACGATGACGCTCATGGAGTAGTCGATGAACGACTCCCTCATCTCGTCTTCGAGGAGGCGGGGGAGAACCTTCTCTCCGGCATCCATGCCCGAGGTTCCTGGGACGTCTCCGTTTTCCAGATTATCCATTCGCTTCTTTCATCGATGAACGGTCAGGGAACCACCTTCCGAACCTCCGAAGGGACCCGTCGGGAAAACTGGCAGAAAGGGGACCATCAAGAGCCGTAATCGTCACTCAGGCTGCCTCCGGGTGGACCCGGGATTCAGCCCCGGTGAACCGACGCTCCTGATCACTCTGAAGTGCTTGAAAAATAACGAGAAACGGCGGTTTTTGGAACCGCGGAGAGGGGGTGGAAATGGCCGTGGCGGAACCCCTTCTGCCAGGGGTCCGGGCCCGGGTGGAATGGCTCCGCCGAAAACCCTCAGGCCACGGCCACAAAAGACTCCAACTCGACGCGCCCAGCAGCGGCCAGGACCCCTCTGATCTCTTCCCTTCCATCCCCTTTTCCCACTGCGGCAACCGAGAAAACGCCGTTCAACGAGAGGGCAGCTTCGGGGGTCATCACCCGGACACCATGGATCGTCTGACCCACCTTCCGCGGATCCAGGTCCACAAAAGCAGCCAGGGTCCCGCCCTGGGCCAGCAACTCTCGAGCGAAGGCCTTTCCCACCGGCCCAGCCCCCCAAACGGCTACCCCCTGCCCCGAATGCAGAAGCGTCCGGAGGAGAAAGTGGACTTTACATTTCCTGAATGCTGTGGCGGCGTAATCGGAATGGGTCCGGGAGAGTCGATCCTCTCCCTCTCTCCACCGAAGCAGCACTTCCGGAACCTTCTCGAATCGGCCCCCGCCTTCCCATAACCTCAGAACCAGGTCGTAATCCTCCGGCCAGCCCATGGCCCGATAACCCCCAATGAGCCCCACGGCATCAGCCCGCATCAAGAACGTGGGGTGGGGGAGGGGGCACTCCACAAACAGATCTCGGACCAGCTCATCGTGACGCACGAGCCCGTTGATCCATCTCTCGTACCGAAGAGCCCCGTCCCGAACCTTCTCCCGCGGGAAGTAGACAACGCCGGCGCCGCAAAGGACGATCCGCCGGTCGGATTGCATGAGGTCCATCTGCCTTTGGAAGCGCTGGGCAAAAGCCCCATCGTCCGCGTCCATCCTGGCCAGGTAGGCTCCCCTTGCCTTCGCCCTGGCCAGCTCCAGGGCAGCTACGATTCCCTTCTGTTCAGTACAAAAAACGCGAACCCGCGGATCTTCCTGGGCATGGGCACGGAGGATCTCGCCCGTCCGGTCTGTGGATCCATCGTCCACCACCACGATCTCAAAATCCGCGAATGTCTGCCTCGCCAGGGACTCCAGGGCCTTCTGTACCACGGCCTGGCCGTCTCGAACAGGGAACAGGACGGAGAGGGGAGGATTGGCACTCACAAGAGAGACCCCAGGAAGCGTCCGGTAACACTTTCCGGCACCTGAGCGATGTCTTCGGGACGACCCATGGCCACCACCTCGCCACCACGGATTCCGGCACCAGGGCCCAGGTCCACGACCCAATCCGCCGTCTTGATGAGATCCAGGTTATGCTCGATGACTACCACGGTGTGGCCCGCCTCGAGGAGTCGATTCAGGACAGCGAGGAGTTTTTTCACGTCCGTTCCCGACAATCCGGTGGTGGGTTCGTCCAGGACATACAGTTTCCTTCCTTTTTTCCCGGCTCCTCCCGCCAGCTCCCTCGCGATCTTCAACCTCTGAGCCTCCCCTCCGGAAAGGGTGGGAGCCGGTTGCCCCAGTCGGAGGTACCCCAGGCCGACCTGTTGAAGGTGCCAGAGGGTTTGGCCCAGCTTGTCCTCTCTGATGAAGAAGCGTATTGCTTCGTCCACCGTAAGCTCCAGGATCTGGGCCACGTTCAGTCCTTTGAACACCACATCCAGGAGCTCTGGTTTATAACGGGACCCACCGCAGATTTCACAGGGCACGAAGACATCCGCCATGAAGATCATCTCCACTTCCACCCTGCCGGCCCCTTTGCACGCCTCGCAGCGACCTCCGTCGACGTTAAAAGAAAAGGCCCCCGGGCCGTATCCCTTTTGACGGGCCAGCGGGAGATTTGAGAAGATCTTCCGGACTTCGTCCCAAGCCTTGATATAGGTTACCGGATTGGAGCGGGGCGTTCTGCCGATGGGTGACTGGTCGACGAGGACGACCTCATCCAGCAGGCTCGTACCCTCCAGGGCTTCATACTCTCCCACCGTCTCGCCCAGATGCTCCTTTGCCGAAGTCTCCCCTCCTCCGAGCTCCTTCTCCAGGGCCCGGAATAGAACGTCGTGAACCAGTGTGGACTTCCCCGACCCACTCACCCCGGTCACGGCTGTGAATGCTCCCAGAGGAATCTCCACATCCACGCTCTGGAGGTTGTGGAGCAGAGCTCCCCTCAAGCTCAGACGGGCACCGTCGACCCTTCTCCGCTCCGCAGGAACAGGGATGGCTTCACGCCCCGCAAGGTAAAGACCCGTGACTGTGTCAGCGTTCTCGAGCTGGGCGGGCCGGCCCTCAAAAACCACTTCCCCACCCTTCTCCCCTGATGCGGGCCCGAGCTCCACGACATGATCCGCCGCCCGAAGGGCCATGGAGTCGTGCTCGACCACAACCACGGTGTTTCCGACATCCCGCAACCGGGCCAGGAGTTGGAGGAGGGCGTCGGTGTCACGGGGATGGAGGCCAATGGTGGGTTCGTCCAGAACATAAAGGGCATCCACGAGGCTGGAGCCGAGGGAATTGGCAAGATTGATCCGCTGCCCTTCTCCCCCCGAGAGGGTACGGGTTTGACGATCCAGCGTCAGATACCCGAGGCCCACTTCCACGAGGAATCCTAGGCGGGACTGAAGCTCCCGCAGGATGCTCTCTGCAATGCGGCCCTCAATATCAGAGAGTTCCAAGCCGCCCACCCAGAGGCGAAGCTCATCGAGAGGGAGGGAGGACACCTCGGCGATGGTCCGGCCGCCCACCCGGACCCACAGTGCTTCCGGGCGAATCCGTGACCCTCCGCAGGCTCGACAGGGCTTCGCGCTCTGGTACTGCCTCAAGAACACCCTGATGTACCGTTTGTACCGTTTCCGCTCCCTGGACCGGAGGAAGGGTATAACCCCCCGAAAACCCTTCCCTCCGTACAGGACCGCGGTTTTGAAGTCCTCTGGCAGCTCGTGCCACGGGGCATAGATGGACAAGCCTTGTTCCTGTGCGAACTGCCGAAGCCCTCCCTGCTCTCGGAAGTACCGAGGTTTGGTCCAGGGGTCCACCGCACCGTCCTGGACGGACCGCTGCGGGTTCGGAAGGATCAGATCCTCGTCGTATTCGAGGGTGGCGCCGAAGCCCGTGCACTCCGGGCATGACCCATAGGGGTTGTTAAAAGAGAACAGCTGGGGAGTGGGATCCGGGAATTCTCTCTCCGGGTGCCGTGGACACCGGAAGTGCTCCGTGAGCTCTAGGACTTCCGAGAGGTCACCGCGGGACCCTACCCCGGCGTCGACGATCACGGCTTCTCCTTCACCCTCGGCAAACGAGGTCCCGATGGAGTCAGCCAGTCGATCCCGGGCTTTCGGCGCTACCTTCAATCGGTCCACCACGACCAAAAGCCGCGAAGCTGCCGTGAGGTCCACTCCCAGGACGGTCGGGTCCTGAGGTTCTTGGACCCCGAGATCCACCGCCTCCCCGTCGGCCAGGACTCGGAGGAACCCCATGGCCAGGAGGTTCTCCACCACCAACGCATGGTTAACCCTTTCGCTGAGATTCAGCGGGAAGGTGACCAGGATGCGGGATCCTTCAGGAAGGCTCATCACCCGGTCCACAGCCGTGGAGACGGTATCCGGCCGAACCTCCTCACCGCAGTCCGGGCAGCTGGTTCGTCCTACCCTTGCCCATAGGAGGCGTAGGTAGTCAAAAACCTCCGTGGCCGTGCCCACGGTGGACCGGCTGGACTTAGTGGGGTTCTTCTGCTCGATGGCCACGGCCGGTGCGATCCCCTCGATCAGGTCCACCGAGGGTTTTTCCATCCTATCCAGGAACTGCTTGGCGTAGGTAGAGAGGGACTCCACGTACCTTCGCTGGCCCTCCGCGAAAAGAGTATCCAGAGCCAGGGATGACTTCCCCGATCCGGACGGCCCCGTAATGACCGTGAGGGCCCGTCGAGGGAGATCCAGGTCCAGGTTTTTGAGGTTGTGTTGCCGGGCGCCCCGGATTCGGATTTTCTGGTCCATCCCACGATCATAGCGGAGGTAAGCTCACCGGGATACCCAGGAGTTTTCCAGAATCAACCGGGCCGAGGGGAGGACGTACCCGGTGGAGGGAGAGGGGTTCGGCCGGTTGACGAAATGCCACCCCGGATCTAGACTCTTTCCATGCGATATCAGGCGACGGTTCGGCACCATCATCACCATCACTCGACCCCGACGGGTCGTGTGGCGGAGGTGGTTTGCCCCTAGCCAGAGCCTGAGCAAACCAAAATCCCCACCGCGGCCCGTTCCCGACGGGCCGCGGTTTTTTTATGGAGAAGCAAAGTGTTACGCATAGCAATTCCCAACAAAGGCCGGCTCGCCGACCGAACCTTGATCCTCTTCGAGAAGGCGGGGTTGAAGGCAGATTCGAAGGTGGACCGAGCCCTGGTTGCCAACCTCGGATCGGAATTCCGGGCGATCTTCGTCCGAGCCCAGGACATCTCCGAGTTCGTAGCCGACGGTGCGGCGGACCTCGGCGTCACAGGTGCCGATCTGGTGGCCGAGTCGGAACAATCGGTGGAGGAGCTTCTGGATCTAGAGTACGGGACGTGCCGTTTGGCGGTGGCGGTCCGGGAGGATAGCCCGATCCGGGGAGCCCGCATGATAGAGTCTGGCACACGAGTCGCCACCTCCTTCCCCCGGGTCACAAAGAAGTTCTTCGAAGGCCTCGGAATCCCCATCCAGGTGGCCCCGGTCTCCGGGGCAGCCGAAATCGCACCCCACCTCGGTGTCGCCAACGTCATCGTCGATCTCGTTTCCACAGGATCCACCCTCAAGGTGAACGGCCTCAGGGAGGTGGAGACGATCCTCAATTCCTCAGCTTGGCTCATCGCCAACCGAGAAGCCGTGGAGGATCCCGAGAAGGGTGGGAGGATCACCGAACTGGTAACGGCCCTCGAGTCAGTAATCCGTGCACGATCGAAGAGATATCTGATGGCCAACGTTCCGCGGGAGCGTTTAGAGGAGGTGAAGAAGGTAATCCCGGGCCTCTCGGGACCCACCATCGTGGAGATCCAGAACGGTGACGGGTGGGTGGCTGCCCACGCGGTGGTGGATGACGACCAGATCTACCAAACCATCATCCGGCTGAAGGCCCTGGGGGCCGAAGGGATTCTGGTTTCGACCATAGAGAGGCTGATGCCATGAGGCAAAAACCATGAACCTCAAGATCGACAAGAACCTATTCGACCTGACCGCCCAGGAGACCCGGGACCTGTTCGACCGGAGACCCTCCGACGAACCCGAGCTCCAGGAGCTGGTACGGAAACTCCTGGGAAGAGTGCGAAAGGACGGCGATCGGACCCTTGAAGCCATGGCCCAGGAGTTCGACGGGGTGATCCTGGAGGAGATGGAGGTGCCCCGAGACCGTTGGGAGGACGCCCTCTCCGAGCTGAATCCCGAACTACGAAGCAACCTCGAACTGGCGGCGGCAAACATCCGGACTTTCCACCGGGCCCAGATCCCCGAGGAGCTGCAAGTTACAGTCCGACCTGGTGTTACCCTTGGTCGGCGGGCCGTTCCCCTTCCACGTGTGGGAGTGTATGCCCCCGGTGGGCGGGCGGCTTATCCGTCCAGCGTTCTCATGGGCGTTGTCCCGGCCAAGGCGGCAGGGGTGGGGGAAGTGATCCTCTGCTCCCCACCGGGCCCATCGGGCATGCCACCTCCAGAGGTCATGGCCGCTGCGGCCATCGGTGGCGCTTCCCGGCTTTTCGCCCTGGGAGGGGCAGGAGCCATCGGCGCCATGGCCTATGGAACCGACCAGGTCCCGGCTGTGGACGCCATCGTTGGACCGGGAAACCGATATGTGACCGAAGCCAAGCGACAGGTGGCAGGGGATGTCCTCATCGACTCACCGGCCGGGCCTTCGGAGGTCTTGGTCGTGGCAGACGCCGACGCCGACCCCCGACTCTGCGCGCTGGAGCTCATCTGCCAGGCAGAGCACGACCCGGACGCCGCTGTGGCGCTGGTCACCGACTCTTCAACCTTGATGGGGGCCGTAAGGAATGCGCTGGCTGCTGAGGTAGAGAAAGCCCCTCGCAGGGAAATCGTCGAGGCCGCCCTGGAGACCCAAGGAGCCCTGGTGCTCGCTGAGCGTTGGGAGGACGTTCTGGGTTTTGCACGGGACTACGCCGCCGAACACCTGGCCTTGTTCACCGCCAACCCGCGATCGGACATGGAGGCGGCGCAGACGGCTGGCACCGTCTTCCTGGGCCAGGCGGCGGCGGTGGCATACGGGGACTACATTACAGGAGCGAACCATGTCCTCCCGACCGGGGGACTGGCGCGCTCGTTTTCGAGCCTTTCCACGCTCCACTATCTCCGAATGTACACATGGCAGGAGATCACAGCCGACGCGGCTTCAGCCATGAGTGAAGCCGTGGAAAGAATGGCGGAATCGGAAGGGCTTCCCGGCCACGCGGAAGCGGCCCGGGCCAGAAAACAAACCACATGACGACTCAAAACCCGGAGCCATCGACAGGATGGCCCCCCTGGAACCGTCGAGGACCCAATGACTCCATTCCCCCGGGACGACTATCGCCCCCTCCGGCCTTACGATCCCGGCCGAATCCCGGCAGCGGTGGACCTGAGTGACAACACCAACCTTTGGGGAGCCCACCCGGCCGCCATGGAAGTGGTCAGGAAAGCGCCGCCCGAGGCTCTCTCCCGATATCCGTCGGTCTACGGCTCGGCTCTAAAGGAAGCCGTGGCGGGAAAATTCGGAGTCCCGGAGGAAAGCGTGGTTACCGGCTGCGGCTCTGACGATCTCCTGGATTCAGTATTCCGGGCCGCCACCCTACCCCCTGGGAGGATGAGCTATCCTTCACCTTCCTTTTCCATGGTGAGGATCTTCGCCCGTATGAACGGGATGGAGTCGAACGCCGTGGACTGGCAGTTGGCGGAGGCCGATCCCGGGAGGCTCCTCCTGGACGAGCCCGATCTCGTCTACATCTGTAGGCCCAACAATCCCACGGGTGTCTCCCTGGACGGGGACTGGCTTCGTGGCCTACTGGCCCTTGGTGGGTCCGATGGCCCATTGGTAATCCTGGATGAGGCCTACGCCGACTTTTTCCAGGACAGCTTTCTGGAAGAGGCCCCTTCGTGGGACCGCCTCCTCGTCCTCCGAACCTTCTCCAAACTCTACGGGCTTGCCGGTTTGAGGGTGGGTTTCGCGGTGGGCCCCGAAGCCCTGGTCCGAGAGGTCGAGAAGTCGCGCGGACCGTACAAGGTGAGTCAGGTGGCCGAGAGGGCAGCGGTAGCGGCGCTGGAGGACCATTCCGGTTGGGCGATGGCCACCAGAGACGAAGCCCTGGAAAATCGGGAACGCCTGGTTCGGGAGCTGGAGGTCAGGGGCCTCCACCCCATCCCCTCCGAGGCGAACTTCCTGCTGATCCCTACCGACCCCGCCGGCGCCGTGGAGGTCAACAACGCTTTGAGGGACCGGGGCGTCGCAGGGCGGCCGTTCAGAGGTCTTTCGGAGATCGGCGATGCCCTCCGGGTCACCGTCGGACCTTGGGGCATGATGCAGCGATTCCTGAATGCCCTCGACCAGCTGTTCGAGACACCGGAGCCCGGGGGAACACCTTCATGAGGGTTTCTCTTTTCGACTACGGAGCCGGAAACCTCCATTCCCTGGCAAAGGCACTGGAGGCAGGCGGGGCCGGCGTAACGATCACTACCAGTTGGGATGAGGCTCTGGATCAAGACGCGCTGGTCCTTCCGGGTGTAGGATCCTTCGGCGCCGCCGTCCGGTCCTTGGGTGAGAGCCGGAATCGGATCCGGGAATCCCTGGAAGCCGGGTACCCTTGCCTGGGGATCTGCCTCGGGATGCAGCTCCTGTTCGAGTCGTCTGAGGAAGGAGAGGGGGAAGGGATCGGACTGATTTCGGGGAGCGTTCGACGACTCCGTTCCCGGATCGTGCCTCAGATGGGCTGGAATGATGTGAAACTCACCTCGGATCCCGTTTTTTCAGGCTTGGAGGGGTTGGTGGCCTACTACGCCAACTCGTTCGTCTGTGAGCCCCAGGATCCGGGTCAGGTCATCGCCACCACGAAGTACGAGGCGGAGTCCTTCGCCGCTGGGGTCCGGAAGAGGAGAACCTGGGGAGTCCAGTTCCATCCCGAGAAAAGTTCGGCTCCCGGTCTGAGGCTCATCAAGAACTTCCTGGGAGAGGTCTCATGATCGCAGCACCGGCCGTGGATCTTCGCGAGGGAAGGTGCGTGCAACTCGTGGGAGGTATCCCCGAGGAGGAGAGGGTTTCCCTTCCCGATCCCGTGGCCCAGGCCCGCGACTGGTGGGATATGGGCTTCAAAACTCTCCACATCGTCGACTTGGACGCTGCCCTTTCCCTCGGAGAGAACCGGTCCACCATCGGGAAGATCATTCAGAGCACGGAAGCCACCGTACAGGTCGGGGGAGGGGTTCGGGACCGGAAGGCGATACAGGAAACGCTGGCCCAGGGCGCACATCGGGTCATCATCGGGACCCGAGCAATCGACGACACACCTTGGCTCAAGGCGTTGGCTCAGGAGTATCCACATCAGGTCACGGTGGCGGCAGACATCCGGGAGGGGATCGTGCTGAGGCGGGGCTGGACCGAGTCCACGGATCTACCGGTGCAGGAACTCCTCGACCGCTTGGCACCCCTTCCCCTGGCAGGGGTGCTTTGCACCGACGTGGGTCGAGAAGGACGCATGGAGGGCATCGATCTTCCAGCGGCGACGGCAGTCATCAAAGGAACCACCCACCCCGTCTGGGTTTCCGGCGGGATCACGACTCTGGACGAGCTCCGGGCCCTGGATAGGGCGGGAGCCGCCGGCGCCGTGCTGGGAATGGCCATCTATACCGGCACCCTCGATCCAGAGGCGGTCGCCAGAGAGTTCGGATCATGACAAGACTCAAAAGAGAGACCAAAGAGACCACAGTCACCCTGTCCATCGATCGGAACGGCGGTGAGATCAGGGTGGACACTGGCGACAGGTTCCTCACCCATATGGTGGAAACCCTGGCCCGATATGCAGGGCTGGGGCTGGAGCTGGATGCATCGGGGGACCTCCGCCACCACCTGATCGAGGACGTGGGGATAAGCCTCGGCACCGCCCTCCGGAAGGAAACGCCCGAGACCGCCGCCCGATACGGGTGGGCGGCCGTGCCCATGGATGAAGCGTTGGCGGAGGCAGCCGTGGACGTGGGAGGTCGGCCCTATTATGTAGGGCCCCTGCCCTCTCGGTTGTACGAACACTTCCTCCAAAGCCTCGCTGTGAACATGGGGGCTACCCTTCACGTTCGAGTCGTCCGGGGGAAGGACAAACACCACATGGTGGAAGCCGCCGTAAAGGCATTCGGCCTCGCTCTCCGTCAGGCGCTGGAAGAGGGGGGCACGGTCTTCTCCACCAAGGGGTCGGTGACCTTGGAGGTCGAGTGATGGTGTCAGTTGGGAGCCTTCACCGCCCGTTCCCGGAGGAAGAGTTGGCCGCGGAGGTCCGGGCTGGAGCGAGGGCCTGGCCTTTCCCGAGCGAACTTCCAGGAGCGAAGCGGATGGCTGGAGAGCGAGGGGAACGGACCAGGTCCTCGCTCCACAAACCACGCGGCTCACGATGTTGAGACCCCGGATCATCGTCTGCCTGGACGTGGACCACGGCCGGGTCGTGAAGGGGGTGAAGTTCAAGGGCCTCCGCGACGTGGGGGATCCGGTCGAGCTCGCTCGGCGCTACGAAGCCGAGGGCGCTGATGAGATCGTGTTCCTGGACGTCTCCGCCTCCGCCGAGGGCCGGGGGACCCTGTTGGCCACCGTCCAGCGGACTGCGGAAGTTCTCTTTATCCCCCTGACGGTGGGCGGCGGGGTCAGGGAAGTGACCGACATGGGCGACCTCCTACGGGCCGGAGCCGACAAAGTCAGCATGAACTCTTCTGCGGTGGCGAGACCAGGACTGATCACTGAAGGAGCGGAGCTCTTCGGAAGCCAGTGTATCGTGGCCAGTATCGACGCTGCTCGGGAAGGTGACTCATGGCGGGCCTACACCCACGGCGGGAGAACCCCTACGGATCTGGACAGCGTCGAATGGGCCCGGCGCTGTGCGGAACTCGGGGCCGGAGAGATCCTTCTCACGAGCATGGATAGGGACGGCGTCCGAACCGGATACGACCTGGAGCTCACCCACCAGGTGGCGGACTCCGTCGCCGTTCCGGTCATTGCATCAGGAGGAGCGGGAGGAGCCGACCATATCCGAGAGGCCTTCAATAAAGGGCAGGCTTCGGCAGCTTTGTTGGCCGGCATTCTTCATGACGGCCTCACCACAGTCGGTGCCATCAAGAAAGAGTTGGCCCAGGAGGGCGTGGAGATCCGATGATCCAAAAACCAAAAATGACGGACCGAGCCCTCCGGACAATGGACGATCTGAGCTCCTTGAAGTTCTGGGAAAACGGCCTTCTGCCGGTGGTTGCTCAGGATCTGGGCACGGGATCGGTACTCATGGTGGCCTTCGCAAACCGGGAAGCTCTGGAGAGAACCCTCGAAACCGGGCAGATGCACTACTGGTCCCGTTCCCGCCAGGAGTTGTGGCACAAGGGAGCAACGTCCGGAAACTTCCAGAACCTGGTTTCCCTCCACGAGGATTGTGACGCCGACACCCTCCTCGCTCTGGTGAACCAGGTTGGTCCGGCGTGTCACACCGGCGAGGCCACATGTTTTGGGGAATTGCCGGAGGAGGACGGGGACGCGTCCGACCCGGAAGCCGACGGCAACCTGGAATCCGTCCTCCCCGCTCTGTGGGAGCGCCTGGAGGATCGGGCACTTCGCCGTCCTGAAGGCAGCTACACGGTGAGGCTCCTGGAAAATGAAAACCTCCGCCTCAAGAAGCTGGGAGAGGAAACGGCGGAGCTTCTCACCGCCCTGGCGAAAGAGGACGGCCATCGGATTCCTGAAGAGGCCGTGGACCTGCTTTACCACCTGATGGTGGCGCTGAAGGCCGCAGACGTGACCCTGGATGAAGTCCTGACGGTTCTGGAATCCCGAATGGTATGAGTCTGGAGACCGAACTCCACGAAGAGGAGGCCCTGGGGAAGGCTTACGACGCCCGCCTCATGAAACGCCTCCTCAAGTACCTGGCACCTTATTGGTGGTTGGTTGGGCCTGCCGTACTCATCCTTGCCGCAGCCTCGGCTCTGGAGATCGTTGGTCCCTGGCTCACCAAAATCGCCCTGGATGAAGCGATCCCCGACGGAAACGGACGCCTGCTCTCCTTCCTGGCTATGGGTTTCCTGGGCGCCATGGTGGTCAGCTTTTTCCTCCAATACACCCAGAGGATCCTCACCGCCTGGTTGGGCCAAAGGATCATGTACGATCTCCGAAAGGAGATCTTCGCCAAGCTCCAGAGGCTGGATCTGAGCTTCTACGACCGGAACCCGGTCGGCCGCCTCATCACCCGTATCACCAGCGACGTCGAAACCCTCAACGAGCTTTTCGCTTCAGGAATCGTGACCGTCTTTGGGGACGTCTTCACGCTGACCTTCATCGTGGCGGCGATGCTCGGGATGGACTGGAAGCTGGCGCTGGTGGCATTCAGCGTACTTCCATTCGTCGCCTGGACCGCCTTCCTGTTCAGGGCCCGGGTGCGCAGCGCTTACCGGGACATCCGGGTTCGATTGGCCCGAATCAACTCGTTTCTTCACGAGCGTTTTACGGGTATCCGGGTGGTCCAGCTCTTCAACCGGGAGGAAAAGGACGCCCGGGAACACCACAGGGTAAACCTGGATTACCTGGAGGCCCATCTCCGATCCATCACTTACTACGCTCTTTTCTTCCCGGTCATCGAGCTCTTCACTGCCATCGCACTGGCCCTGATCATTTGGAACGGAGGAAGCTCGATCCTCGAGGGCACAGTAACCGTCGGCGTGGTCACGGCCTTTCTTCAGTATGCCGGCCGTTTTTTCCGACCGATCCAGGACCTTTCGGAGAAGTACAATCTTCTCCAAGGGGCCATGGCCTCATCCGAACGCATCTTCAAACTCCTGGACGAGGATATCGAGATCCTCGATCCTAAGGCGCCGATTCCCCTCCCTGCCTCCACCCGAGGGGAGATTGAGTTCCGGGACGTCTGGTTCGCATATGCACAAACGGAGGACGGGGAACCGGATTGGGTTTTGAAGGGAGTGAGCTTCAGGGTCGATCCAGCCGAGAAGATCGCCGTCGTGGGCCATACCGGGGCCGGGAAGACCACCCTGGTCAACCTCCTCATGCGCTTCTACGAGCCCCAACGAGGATCCATCCTTCTTGACGGAGTGCCCATTCGGGACGTGAGCCTCAAGGACCTGCGGGACCGTATCGGCCTCGTACTCCAGGACGTTTTTCTTTTCAGCAGGGACGTGGGGTACAACATCCGCCTGGGCTCGGAAGAGATCGGAGACACACAGATCCAGAGTGCGGCTCGGCGGGTGGGAGCAGACCGTATCGTAGGATTACTTCCAAGGGGCTACGACCAACCTCTGGGAGAGAGGGGAGCCTCCCTTTCGGTCGGGGAGAGGCAACTCCTTTCCTTCGCTCGGGCCCTGGCGTTCGACCCGAGCATCTTGATCCTGGACGAGGCCACCAGCTCGGTGGATTCCGAAATCGAGGCTCAGATCGAGGAAGCCACGAGCGAATTGATGAAAGGGAGAACCTCACTTGTCATCGCCCACCGTCTTTCGACGGTCCAAGGAGTGGATAGGATCCTGGTATTTCACCACGGGGAACTGAGGGAGATGGGATCTCACCAAGAACTCCTGGACAGGGGCGGACTCTATGCCCGTCTCCATGAGCTCCAATTCGCACCAGCCGTCTGAGGGAATTCGCGGAAAGGTAGGCTGGGGGATTTGCTCCCCTTGTGGGAATCAGCGGAGAGTCCCGACCACTCCCCCCGTATCGGGAGGGGGAATCGCCGACAGCGGTTTTTCCGGCTGCAAGCCCAATTGGGCAGGGACCGCGAGGTCAGGAAAAACCAGGGTGTCTTCCGGGGTGGGCTCCCCCTCCGGCGGCGCCTCACCCAGGACCTCGTATCGCTTTGAGATCGGTACGACTTCCCCACCCACACGCATCACGGGCTCCAGCCAGGAGGGGAGCCCACCCTTAGGCATGAGAGCCGACTCGGTGTACCGGCTACCAGGATTCCAGAGGATCCACTCCGTCACGCCTGCGTCATACGTCGCCTGGATCTGGGCCCTGATCTCCGGGGCATCATAGGGCGGCTGGCCCAGGGAGAAGTCCTGGAGCCAGGGGCGCACCAGGCCCGCCCCTTCCACAAGGGCCGAGCGGGAAACAGCGTCGCGGAGGGCCCTACGGACGATCTCGTACGGGTAGGCGTTGGGGGTTTCGTACCCGAAACTTCCCGGCCAATAGTGAGACGGATAAACCATAGGGAGCACGGCATCGACCTGATCGACCATGGACTCCCACACCTGGCCAATCCCCACGTCTCTCCGGTAAGAGGTCGTAACGCCGAAGACGTCGGCGGTTACCAGGGCGCCTTCTTTTGCCAGTGCCTCCCTTGAGTATTTAAGGAAACCTCGGACAGCTTCCGCTCGGGTGCGGCCTTCAGATCCCGGGAAGACGGCCCTCCCCATGAAGGCTTCGGGAGAATCGGGGAATCTCACATAGTCCCACTGGATCTCCGGAAAACCCGCCGCGGCGACCTCCTTGGCCAAGGCCACGTGGTATTCCCAAACCCTCCGATCGTGGAAGTTCAGCCAGCGCACGCTGTCTTGATCGAACCAAACCCCACCGGCAGAGTCCTGAATCGCCAAGTCCGGCCGACCGTCCGAAAGGAGGGGGTCCTTCGCCACGACGATGCGGGCGATGGGGTAGATCCCAGCCTCCTTCAAGCGCTCCAACATGCCCGGCAGGTCTCGGATGCGGATCTCACCGGTGGCACCCACCTCCCGGGCCAACGGAACTTCACTGGCGTGGCTGACATACCCCGTGGCGTCCTTGATATCGATTACGAAGGAATTCACCTCGGTGCGACGGGCCAGGGTGATTAGGGCCTCCCTACGGCGCGTGGACCCTGACGCCCAAGCGTTCAAATAAATGCCCCTGACATGCTCCGGCCGGGGGAACGCCTCGTTGGCCCGACGGCCCCTAGGTTGGGTCTCCTCACCGCCGTACTCAGTCTCCCCGATGGAATCCGAAGGCGGCACCGAATCCGGCAGGAAGAGAGAGTCGGCGGTCCGAAGGGAATCTGGAGACCGGAGGGATTCTTCAGGAACCGAGGCCGCGTCGCCATCCCCTCCCGGCCCGGAATCCCCACCACAGGCCGTCAAAGCCAGGGGGAGAAGAAGAAGGAATCGGGTTCGCATCAGAGGTCCTTGTTGTTAGCACCACGGGTCCGTGGCCAGGAATATAACCCTCCCAAAGGTTCGACCCCTTAGATGCCATCTGGATCCCCAGCCAAGGAGAGCGGTACCTTTCAGCAACATGAACTATCAAGTGACCATCCGTTACGGACAGAAGAGCCAGCGGTACCTCACGCTCCCCGTTGAGTCGGAGGATCTTGCGGATGCCCTGCGAGCAGCAGCCGACGGAATCCCGGTGGACATCCTCCCCGAGGCCGACCTGGTGGAGATCCGGGTGGCGCCGGATTTTGAGAAGAGCTCCTCGGACCCAGAAGACCCGTGAAGCCGGTCGAGACGGCGTCAGGCAGGCACATCCACACCTGGTCGAGGCAGTCGGGAGCCTCCATCGGTGGAAGACGTGACAGTCGGTTTTCGTACTGAGAATAAGGGTCTCTCTCGCCATCTAAGGCTCGAGGGTCCTCGGATCAACTTTCTGTAGCACCTAAGGAGGAATGTCATGGGTCTAGCGATCCTGGCCATAATGGTCATCGCAATCGGGGCGATGCTTAGAATCCTGGCTCCCAGCATGGGAGAAAAGACCGGATCGGTTCGACTCCTTTCCTACGTCATCATGCTGTTCGGAATGGGCCTGGCCGTCATGAACGCCGTAGTCCTCATCCAGGTCGGGGAGGTCGGGGTCAAACACTTCCTGGGCCGGGTGTCCCAGAACCCGCTGGGGCAGGGCGTGCATATCGTGAATCCGTTCGCGTCCATTGAAAAGATGTCCATCCGGGAACAGGCCTTCCCAACCGATGGAGGGATCGAGAGCATCGAGGCCCAAACCTCGGAACAACTGAATGTGAATCTGGAGATCTCCATGCTGTACCGGATCGACGGAGCCAACGCTCCCGATCTCTACCAGCGCATCGGGACCGAAAGGCAGATCACCAGCCGTATTGTCCTGAACGCTGTCCGGAATGGGGTGCGGGACGCCGTGGCCACCAAGTCCATCAACGAGATCTTCTCCCCCAACCGTCGTGAAGTAGCCAACGACATGAAGCGAGAGATCCAGGCCAAGGCCGGAGACCGGATCGAGGTTATCGACGTCTTCGTCCGGGACGTTCAGGCGCCACCCAGGGTCCGGGAAGCCATCGAAGAGAAGCTCCAGCGGGAACAGCAGGTAGCTGCCGAGGCATTCCAGACCGAGATCATCCAGGAGCGGGCCCGGCAGCAGGCTGAGGAGGCCAAGGGTATCGCCGAAGCCCAGAGGATCATCTCCGAGGGCCTGACGCCTGAGTACCTGACCTTCTTCTACATCCAACAGTTGACCGCCATGCCCGACAACACGGTCGTTTATGTTCCGACGGAGGGCGGGATCCCTCTGATCCGGAACCTCGGCGGCCGTTAGGCGGCCGCCAGAGACCGAAGGATTCCAGCGTTGACCGGAGCACGAGGAGAGCCCGAGCGGAACGGGCCCGGCGAAGGCCGGGCCCGCCGCATTCCCCGTCCCATCCTGGTGGGAGGTGTTCTTTTACCTATGGCCCTCCTCCTTTTTTCCTGCTCGGGATGCTCCCCGGTGTACCTGGCCAAGGCCGGGTGGGCGGAGATGAAGATCCTGAAGGGCCGGCGACCTCTGGACGAAGTCATCAACGACAAAAAGACGACGGAGGAAACCCGGCACAAGCTCCGACTGGCCAGACAGGCCCGTTCCTTCGCCATTCACCAGCTCGGGCTGGACGCGGGGGATTCCTACACCAGCTTCACCCAACTGGAATCCGATACCCTGGCCTGGGTCCTCTCAGCGGCCTATAAGGACCGTTTGGAGTCCAAGACCTGGTGGTTCCCCATCGTAGGGCGGGTACCCTACAAAGGGTATATGAGCCAGAAGGGTGGGGAAAAAGCCGAACGCAAGCTGCAGGAGGAAGGCTTCGACACGTACCTCCGGACCACGTCGGCGTTCAGCACCTTGGGATGGTTCGCGGACCCCATTCTCTCCACGCTCCTCAAGTACGACGATGTGGAGTTCGTGACCACGATCATCCACGAACTCACGCACAATCATCTCTTCGTCTCGGGCAAGGTCCGATTCAACGAGAGCTTCGCGACGTTCGTGGGGCGAGCGGGGGCCATCAGGTTCTTTTGCGGGCCGGAAGGGACGCCCCAGTCCCCCGACTGCCTCACGGCGATCCGCCGGGTGGACGACTACAACAACTTCTCCTCCTTCCTGAACGGCTTTGTGTCCGAGCTGGAGGAGATCTACTCCTCCCCGACCCTCACAGTCGAGGAGAAGATCGAAGCCAGAGAAGCGTTGCTCCTTCGGGAAAGGGAGCAGTGGGGAGGGCCTCCAAGGTCCGAGGAGTTTCCCCTCATCGCGGGTTTCGTAAACAGGCCCCTGAACAACGCCATCCTCATGGGTCGCATACGCTACTTCCACCGGCTCGGGGGATTTTCCCAGGTCCTCAAAGACCACGACGACGACCTCCGAGCAGCAATCGGCTACTTCAAGGAGGGTGTGGAGTCCGTGGAAGATCCATTCGATCTCCTTCCTCCCGACGATTCCATCAGCATCCGGGGAGTACCACCAGGAAGCTGAAGAGGTATGGCCTTCCTCGCCCGCCCGGCCTCGAATCCCTCCGTCGAGGCCGTTGAACCCGACACCCCCCCCAACTAACTTGGCGGTTTATCGTTTCGGGGAAATCGGGGCGGCGAACGCCGTGCCGACCCTTGAACCAGGGACCCAGAGTTCGATGGAACAGGACCGACAGGACGTTTATTCCCCCGGCGAGATCGAGGGAAAATGGCAGGCCGCCTGGGACGATCGGGGAACGAACAGTTTCACCGAAGAGATGTTCAGGAGTGCTCAGGAGCCGTTCTATAACCTCATGATGTTCCCCTATCCCTCTGCCGAGGGGCTTCATGTAGGGAACATCTATGCGTTCACCGGCGCCGACGTCCACGGCCGGTATCAGCGGCTTACCGGGAAGGCGGTCTTCGAACCCATCGGGTTTGATGCCTTCGGGATCCACTCCGAAAACTTCGCCCTGAAGCAGGGGGTCAATCCTATGGATCTGACCCCGAAGAACGTCGCGAACTTCACCCGGCAGCTCCGCCGAATCGGGGGGATGTTCGACTGGGATCACACGGTAAACACCTCCGAGCCGGATTATTACCGGTGGACCCAGTGGATCTTCGTCCAGCTGTTCAAGGCCGGCCTGGCCGAACGGAAGGAAGCGCCGGTCAACTGGTGCCCGGACTGCATGACGGTTCTGGCAAACGAGCAGGTGATCAACGGTCTCTGCGAGCGCTGCGACACGCCGGTGGAACAGCGACGGATCGCCCAGTGGTTCTTCCGGATCACCGACTATGCCCAGCGGCTGTTGGACAACCTGAAGAACATCGACTGGTCCGAGACCACGCTGAAGGCCCAGGAGAACTGGATCGGTCGGAGTGAGGGCGCGACGCTGAAATTTCCGGTGTTGGCCACCACCACGGAGGGACCTGAGGGCCCACTCCCCCCCGGGGTGACGGCTTGGGTACCCGCCGAGGGTACGCCACCCATTTCGGTCTTCACCACCCGACCGGACACGGTCAACGGAGCCACGTATATGGTCCTGGCCCCGGAGCACCCCCTGGTGGCGGAGATCACCACCCCCGACCGGAAGGCCGAAGTGGAGGCCTATCAGGAAGAGGCGGCCAAGCTGGACCTGGTTGCCCGGCAAAAGGTGGACAAGACGAAGACCGGGGTGTTCACCGGGGGCTACTGTACAAACCCGGCCACGAACCAGCCCATCCCCATCTGGATCGCAGACTACGTCCTCATCGAGTACGGCACGGGGGCCATCATGGCGGTGCCGGGCCATGACCAGAGGGACTTCGAGTTCGCCGAGGTCTTTGACCTGCCGATCCCAAGGGTTGTCGCAGGCCCAGGGGACGACGCCGACACCCCCCTCGAGGAGGCCTACGTCGGCGACGGCGTCCTGGTGAACTCGGGCCACTTCGATGGACTCCCTTGGCGGGAGGGGGCCCGGGCCATCGTAGAATGGCTGGAGAAGAGGGAGTTGGCGGAACCCCAGGTGAACTACCGCCTCCACGACTGGTGTATCTCCCGACAGAGATACTGGGGCCCTCCCATTCCCATCATTCATTGCGACAAGTGTGGCCCGGTGGCGGTCCCCGAAGCAGATCTCCCGGTTGTCCTCCCAAGACTGGAAGACTTCAAGCCGGACGACTCAGGGGTGAGCCCCCTGGCCCGAGTGGAAGAGTGGTATAAGACCGAGTGCCCCGAATGTGGTGAGGGTGCCCGTAGAGAGACGGACGTGTCGGACACCTTCCTAGACTCGTCCTGGTACTTCCTCAGGTATCCGTCCACCGACCATGAGGACATCCCCATGGATGCGGAGATCACCAAACGGTGGCTCCCGGTGGACTGCTACATCGGCGGTGAAGAACACGCGGTCCTGCACCTCCTCTACGCGCGGTTCATCACCATGGCCCTAAAGGACATGGGGCAGGTGGATTTCGAGGAGCCGTTCCTGAAGTTCCGCAAGCACGGCCTCATCATCCGTGAGGGGGCCAAGATGTCCAAGAGCAAGGGGAACGTGATCGTGCCGGATCCCATCATCGAGGAGTTCGGTGCCGACACGTTCCGCATCTATCTCATGTTCCTGGGACCCTTCGCGGAAGGCGGGGACTACCGGGACGAGGGCATTCAAGGACCCTTCGGGTTCCTGCACCGCCTGTTCGATACGGTGGTGTCGGCCATCGCAAATTCCCAACCCGACACCCCTCCCGATCCCCAGGTGGAGCAGAAGCTACACAAGACGATCAAACAGGTTTCCGAGCAGATTCCCAACCTCCAGTACAACACCGCCATCGCCGCCATGATGGAGTACCTGAACGCCGCCAGAGCCGGGGGACGACAGGCCGTCCGGGCCGAAGTGGAAGCTCTGGTTCCCCTCGTCGCCCCGTTCGCGCCCCACCTGGCAGAAGAGCTGTGGGAGCGGTTGGGTAACGAACAGTCGGTGTTCGAGGGAGCCAACTGGCCGGCCTTTGATCCTCAGAAGGTGGCCGAGGAAACAGTGAAGATCGCGGTGCAGGTGAACGGGAAACTCCGCGGCACCGTGGAGGCCCCCGCCGGTTCGAGCCAAGAGGAGGTGGAATCTCTTGCTCGGGCTCAGGAGAACGTCACCCGACACCTGGACGGAACAACGGTGCGCAGAGTCATCTTTGTCCCCAATCGCCTACTGAACTTTGTGGTGGGATGAAGACCTTACTCCCGACCTCAAGAGAACCATGAAAGAAGGCCGCCTCGGACATCATCCGTCCGGGCGGCTTCTTCACGCTACGGAGTCAAACCGAATGCCATCCCTCGAAGGCCCCTCCCGAGACCAGCACCTCGTCGACGCAATTCGTGTCCTCTCCATGGACGCCGTTCAGAAAGCCAATTCGGGACATCCGGGTGCCCCCATGGGTCTGGCTCCCCTGGGATACGAGGTCTGGACCCGGCACATGCGGCACAATCCCCTCGATCCCACATGGCCGGACCGGGATCGTTTTGTCCTGTCGCTGGGTCACGCGTCGATGTTGATCTACTCCCTCCTCCACCTCACCGGGTACGACCTCAGCCTGGACGACATCAAGGAGTTCCGGCAGTGGGGATCCAGAACACCGGGGCACCCCGAGTACGGGATCACGCCGGGGGTGGAGACCACAACAGGCCCCCTGGGCCAGGGGGTGGCGAACTCTGTCGGGATGGCGATGGCGGAGCGTTGGCTGGCCGATCGCTACAACAAGCCAGGGCATGAGATCGTCGATCACTTCACCTACGTGTTCTGCTCGGATGGCGACCTCATGGAGGGGATCTCCCATGAAGCCGCAGAGATAGCGGGCCATCAGCAGCTCGGGAAGCTGATCTGGATCTACGACGACAACCAGATCTCCATCGAGGGGGATACGGACCTCGCCTCCAGCACCGATCAGGAGCTCCGGTTCCGCTCGTATGGGTGGCACGTTCTGCGGGTGGGCGACGGAAACGACCGGGCGGCCATGGACAAGGCCCTTCAGGACGCCCGGGCTGAAACGAAAAAACCCACCCTCATCATTCTCCGGACCCAGATCGCGTTCGGTAGCCCCAACAAAGCCGGAAGCGAAAGCAGCCATGGGGCTCCTCTCGGTGAGGAGGAGATCAAGGCGACCAAGGAGAACCTGGGCTACCCCTCCCAGGATGCTTTTTACGTCGATCCGGGAGCCTTGGCATGGTGCAGAGACGAGTGTCAGATCCGGGGCAGGAAATTCCAGGAGGACTGGGAAGAACGGTTCGGTGAGTACCAGGCCGAGTTCCCCGACGAGGCAGCCGAGTTCGAAGGCGTCATGGCCGGACAGCTACCGGAAGATTGGGACGCCGACGTTCCGGAGTTGGTGGAACTGGAGAAGGCACAAGCCACCCGAGTTTCTTCGGGTACCGTTCTCCAAACCCTGGCGGGGCGGATACCGAATCTCATCGGAGGGTCGGCAGACCTGGCCGGATCCAACAAGACCGACATCAAGGGAGGCGGGGACCTGCTGGCTCACAACCCGGGCGGCCGCATCATCCATTTCGGGGTCCGTGAACACGCCATGGCGTCGATGCTGAACGGAATGGCGCTCCACGGAGGCGTTCGCCCGTTTGCAGGGACCTTCCTGGTGTTCTCCGACTACATGCGACCGGCCATCAGGATGGCTGCCCTGATGGAGATCCCCGTCACGTACGTGTTCACCCATGACTCCATCGGCCTCGGTGAGGACGGCCCGACCCACCAGCCGGTAGAGCACCTCATGACGCTCCGGGCCATCCCGAACCTCATTGATCTCAGGCCCGGTGACCCCGCCGAAACAGCGGTCGCCTGGAAGGTCGCTATGGAACAGGAAGACCGCCCGTCGTTCCTTTCCCTGACGAGGCAGGGGATACCCTGTCTGGAACGGACCAACGCCAACGGCGCGGAGGATCTGCGGATGGGTGGTTATATCATGCAGGAGGCCACCGGCGGCACCCCGCAGCTCATCCTCATGGCCAGCGGGTCGGAGCTCCACATGGCCGTGGAGGCCCGGGCCGGATTCGAGTCCGAAGGCGTTTCGACGCGGGTAGTGAGTATACCGAGCTGGCATCTGTTCATGGCTCAGGACCAGGAGTACCGGGATCGGGTGCTACCGCCCGAGATCTCATCCAGGGTTTCAGTGGAAGCTGGTACGACCCTGGGGTGGGAGCGCTGGTTGGGGGCCGATGGGAAGGCCGTCGGCATCGACCGGTTCGGGGCCTCCGCGCCGTGGTCTGTCCTCTTCCAAGAATTCGGGATCACTTCTGCTGCTGTTGTGGAAGCGGCCAGGGAGGTCCTGGGACGGTAGAATCGGAGGACTCACGATCCTCTATGTCCTTTTCCTGGGCCTCTTCGCCCTGAACGTCTTCGGAGAAGGGCACACCTTCTGGCAGACCCTGGTGCCCCTGCTCATGCACCTCATCCCCAACGTCTTGGTGCTCGCACTCCTTCTCCTGGCTTGGCGATGGGAATGGATCGGCGCCGTGGCCTTCGCCGGCTCGGGCCTGTTCTACATCATCTGGGCATGGGCAAATTTCATATCTCTTCCTATGTCCTCATCTCGGGCCCCCTCTTCCTGGTAGCGGCGCTTTTTCTGGTTGGTTGGATAGGGAGGTGTCAGGTGCGGGGGTGACTCCCGACAACCCCTGAAGACAGACTAGATTTGGGACGTAATCAAGGCAGGCGGGAACAAGCGGTTTCCGCCGGTCTTTTGAGAGAACCCGTCTGGTCATGTATTCCACTTGCATGTTCTGCCACCAACCTCTCGGGGAAAACCAGCTCGTGGAGCATTTCCCTGTGGGTCGCCGTCTGGCTTTCGACTCTGCCAAAGGTCGACTCTGGGTCGTGTGCAGGAAGTGCGAGCGTTGGAACCTCTCCCCAATCGAGGAACGGTGGGAGGCCATCGAAGACTGTGAGAGGCTCTTTCACAGCACCCGTATGCGGGCCTCATCCGAAAACATCGGGATGGCTCGGCACCTAGAAGGCACCGAGCTGGTTCGAATCGGCGTACCACTGCGTCCCGAATTTGCCGCGTGGCGATACGGGGACCAGTTCGGCCGGCGCCGAAAGAAAGCCGTCCTTTTCGGAGTCGGGGTCGGAGCGGTAGTCGGGACGGTGGCTATAGCAGGAGTGGCCACCGGTGTGCTTTCCGGCGCTCTGCTGGGCCAGTCCGGGAACTTCGTGAACATCATCAGGAACTCCCGCACCCTGGTGCGGCTTAAGGATGAGAACGGAAAGGTCTTGAAGTTAAAGGCCCCCGATCTGGAAAAAGCCAAGCTCCTTTCCGCCGGGGAAGACGACGACTGGGTCATCGAGATCAAGCGGGGCAAGCTGGACAAACGGTGGGAGGGGACCGAAGCGGTGAAGGTCGCCAACCGACTCATCACCGGAATCAACCGGGCAGGGGCTGGAAAAGGCGTCGTCCAGGACGCGGTACGGGAAATCGAGGACGCCGGTCACCCCATGGAATTCCTCAGGCGGATCTCCTTGGAAAGGAAAGACGAGTCAGACAACATCTGGACTCGACCGGTTGGTGACGGCTCTTGGAAACCGATCAAGGAAAAGCACTACGGCATCGTTCATCGGTTGCCCCGACCTTCCAGGCTGGCTCTCGAAATGGCGCTGCACGAGGAACAGGAGCGGCGAGCCCTTCAGGGTGAGTTGAAGGCTTTGGAAGCGGTATGGAAACAGGCCGAAGAAATCGCAGCCATCTCCGACAGTCTCCTCCTCCCGGAAGGGGCAGACGACTTCCTGGAAGAGCACAGGGACGCCTGACCCGAAGCCCGGAATCCGGGCCTTCGCCCATCCGCCCTGGAATCCCCCCCCGATTTCCAGTACACTCCTCTCCGTCAGGCTTCGTTAACCCGACTTCAATCAGGAGCTTACGACGCTCGTGCGCTTCTTGAAGAGAGATTTTCGCCAGCGGCTGAATGCGACCTCGTCGGTCGGTTTGATGGCTTCGGCCGGCCTGTTCTCGTTTCTGGGATTGGCCGGCGCCCCGGACCTCGTTTCCGGACAGGAATTCAACAGCCCCCAAAGTGACGCCTTCCTGGTTTCGGAGGTGTCCAGCATCCAAGCCGGGACCCCATTCACGGTGGCAGTCCGGTTCGAGATGAACCCCGGTTGGCACAACTACTTCCCCAACGTGGGAGATACGGGGCTCCCTACCGAGATCGACTGGGCCCTCCCCTCCGGCTTCGAAGCGGGTGAGATCCACTGGCCAGTTCCGTCCCAGTACCGGTCGGGTCCCCTTTTGGATTATGTCTACAGCGACGGTTTGGCCCTCATGGTGGTAATCACACCTCCGGTCGACCTTCCCGCAGGCGGGAATGTGACGATCGAGGCCAACGTCGAATGGCTCATCTGCGAGGCCCTCTGCGATCCCGACTTCGCCGAGGTTTCCTTGGAGCTCCCGGTAACCGAAGGGACCCCTGGGCTCGACCCCCGATGGGCGGATCTGTTTCAAACCGCCCGGGCCCGCCTCCCGAAGTCCGTGCCGTCCTGGACGGCCAATGCCGATCTGACCGAAGGGGGATACACCCTCTCGATCCAGTCGTCTGACGAAAACCTCTCTGTCCCGGACTCCGTGTACTTCTTTTCCTGGGATGCGGGAGTGGTAGAACCTGCGGCGGCCCAGGTGATGGTGGCGGAAGGGGGCAGCCTGACCCTGGAATTGGCCCGATCCGCTTATGCCACCGAAACAGCCGCCACCCTGAGAGGCATCCTGAAGGCCGAGGATGGCAGCAGTTGGAGCGCGGAAGAGATGGTGTCGGGCCTCCTCGTCGAAACGGCAGTGGAAGGGGTTCCCCCTCCACAGGAGGCCGGCTCGGCAGCTGACCCCTCCGCCACGGCCCTTTCGGGAGCGGCCCAGGCCGGCGGGTCCGAAGGCTTCACCCTGACCCTCGCGCTGGTTTTTGCATTCCTGGGCGGGATCCTTCTGAACCTCATGCCCTGCGTTTTCCCAATCCTGTCTCTGAAGATTCTCGGGGCCGCCAGCCAGGGTGGAGAAGACAGGGTTCAGGTCAGGAACCAGGGCGTCCTGTTCGCCCTGGGTGTGATCTTGGCGTTCCTGGCCCTGGCTGGGCTTCTGATCGCTCTAAGGGCGGGAGGCAATCAGTTGGGGTGGGGATTCCAGCTCCAGTCTCCGACCTTCGTCGCCTTCATGGCAGCCCTGTTCTTCGCCATCGGATTAAACCTGATGGGCCTCTTCGAGGTGGGAGCGGCCCTCACACGGATCGGCGGCAGGATAGGCGAGTCTGGTAGCCCCGGTGAATCCCTTGCATCAGGGGTGTTGGCCACGTTTATCGCCACCCCCTGCACCGCTCCATTCATGGGAGCGGCGCTAGGGTTCGCCCTCACTCGGTCCATCCCGGAAACCCTTCTCATCTTCGGATTCCTGGGATTCGGGATGGCCCTGCCCTACCTGATTCTTTCTCTGGCCCCGGGGCTCTTGGAGAAACTTCCGAGGCCGGGCCCGTGGATGGAGACGCTCAGGCATGTCATGGCGTTTCCCATGTTTGCCACCGTCATCTGGCTCATTTGGGTCTTCGGCCAGCAAACGGGGATCGGTGGCGCCACCTATCTGCTCTCGGCCCTCCTTTTTGTCACGTCCGCCGGATGGATGGTGGGAAGGTGGCAAAGGACCGATAAAAGGAGCGGGATCGTCGCCCGGGCAGTGTCTTTGGTGATGTGGGCCATCGCCATCGGTCTGGTGGCCCGGGGCGCCGCCCAGGAAGCCCCCCTCATGGCCGTCACCGAGGGCTGGACTCCCTACTCCCAAGCAGAGGTGGATCGCACGCTGGCCGAGGGAACGCCGGTATTCCTGGACTTCACGGCCGCCTGGTGTCTCACCTGTCAGGTGAACGAGCGGGTCGTGTTGGACACCGATGATGTCCAGCAGGCCTTCCAGGATCGGAACGTCGCCCTCTTCAAAGCGGACTGGACCAGGTACGATCCCGAAATCACCGAAGCCCTGGAGGCCCTGGGTCGAAGTGGAGTCCCGGTATACGTGCTCTACCGGGGTGGATCGGGCTCGGAGCCCTACATTCTTCCGGCGCTTCTCACGGAACAGATCGTGCTGGATGCCCTGGAAGAGGTTCTTTCACCCTGACACCCGGGTCGGCAGCCGCAGGCCGGTCGCTTCGGCCCGGTTGCTCTGGGCCGGTTTTCTCGGCCCGGAAGGTTCGATCCGGCACTTGAGGATTACATTCACGGCCCCATGGCCGTGGTTACACATAGGAATGGTTTGATGAGAGTCTTTGCAGCCTTGTTGGTCTTAGGTCTCGCGGCGCCCCAGCTGGCTCCGGACCTCGGTGCCCAGCTACAGGACCCGGAGATCAGAGCTCCGGCTCCGGCTTTCACCCTCCCAGACACCGAAGGGGGTGAACATTCCCTCACAGACTACGCCGGGGAGTGGGTGGTGCTGGAGTGGCTGAACTACGGCTGCCCCTTTGTGCAAAAGCACTACGGGAGCGGGAACATGCAGAAGCTCCAAGCCGAGTACGGTCAAAAGGGCGTGATCTGGCTTTCCGTAGTCTCCTCAGCACCGGGTGAGCAAGGGTACTACGTGGCTTCGGAGATGGCCGCAATGAACGAGGCAAACGGGAACCAAGCCGAAGCAGTGCTTCTTGACCCGGAGGGCAACGTGGGCCGGGCATACGGGGCCCGGACCACCCCTCAGATGTACGTCATCGATCCCGAGGGCACTCTTCTCTACAACGGTGCCATCGACGACCGCCCGTCCTCACGTCTGTCGGATATCGACGGCGCTCACAACTACCTGGTCCAGGCTCTCTCGGAAGCCATGGCGGGAAACCCCGTGAGCCAACCAACGACCCAACCTTACGGCTGCTCCGTCAAGTACAACTAAGGGCCGGAGCCCGCCACACCCGGTCATCTTGCCCCGAGAGGGAAACCCCCGTAGTCATGGTGGTCTGATTTCCGGGTATTCTCGAAATGGAGCTTTCCATGGAACGATCCCTGACCCTGAACGGAGTCACGCTGCCGCGGATCCTGAGTTTTATCTCGGGCCTGGGTATGATCGTGGCTTCCGTCATGACCATAGAGCACTACTTCGCAGCCAACTTCCCCGAGACGATCTTCGAGGGGTCGTTTTGCGACATCAACGCGTTCTTCAATTGTGACAGCTCGGCGTTCTCCGAAATCTCCCAAATCAGAGGGGTGCCCCTGGGCTTCTTCGGGGTCATCGTCGGAGCCCTGGTTCTGCTCGGCACGCTGTTTCCCTCGCCCAAGTTCGAGCGGAGCAACAAGAGCATCTCGCTCATCAATGTGATCGGGGTGGTGACACTCCTCGCATACTCGGTCTTTGTCCTGGGAAGCCTCTGCCTGCTCTGCAGCGGATTCTACCTGTGCTCCATCATCAGCTTCGTCCTTTTCTGGAAGTACGGGATTGATGGAGATGCCAAAGGGTTCTTCGGGAAGTGGGCTCGGCCATCGATCCTACACTTGCTCACGTTCGGAGTGGTGACCATGGTGGGGGCTTACGGTTTCGCCCATTTCCACGAAGCGAAAGCCGACGCCCAAACCGGCGGGGTCCAGGCCCGGATAATCGACCAATACTTCAGCCTTCCCGAGGTGGGGCCCCCTAGTGTTCTCTCGGACACCTGGGCGATCCAATCCACCGAAGAGTTCGACGAAGCCCCGGTTCAGATCGTGGAATATGCCGACCTTCTTTGTCCCGACTGCAAGAGGCTGGCAGATCAGCTCGGGCAACTCGCGGAAGAGTTCCCCGGGAAGATGAATGTGGTCTTCCAGCCGTTCCCTCTGGAAGCCGTCTGTAACGACGTCGTGGAGAAAGACCTCCATCCGGAAGCGTGCAACATCCACTACCTGGCCGCCTACGATACCGAGAAGTTCAAGGACATCTACGACCACGTTTGGGGGAACTGGCCTCCGCCTCGGGGAGCCGAACGGGTGGACTGGATCCGGGAATTGGGGGAGCAGTTCGGCGTCTCGGAAGGGATGACCGATCCGGACACGCAAACCCGTGTACACGAATTGATACAGACCGGGAAGGAGTACGAGAAGACGGCCGAAGAGTACTCCTACGGAATCCGATCCACACCCACCATGATCATCAACGGGCGGATGGTCATCGGGACCCTTCCGTACGACCAGCTCCGAGCCATCATCGAGGAGATAATCGCCAGGGCAGAAGGCGGGAGCCAATTCCTCGAAGCCTGGGAGGGATAATATAAGCCGGTAGGATGGTCCTGCTCCTGGCTTTCCTGCCCCAGATCCTGTACGCCTACCATTACGGCCAAACCGATCTTCAAGAGCTCGTGAAGCTCCTGGCCGGCGTGGAAGGAATCGGGGTTCGGGTCAGGGAAATGGAATAAGGTTGGGGCCGGATCAGAACCCCCAACGTTGGGCCAACTGAACCGTGTAGAGGCTCGCTTTCAGCCCCTCCACATTCCGGATCCGCTTCCAGCCAAACTCGATCGACAAAGACCTCGAGACCCGGGTCGAGCCGGAGACGCTGGGCACAAAGCCAATTTTCCGGGTGCCCTCCCCGAACTCCGATGTCAGGTCAAAAACCCCCATTCCGAGCCCCAGGGCGAGCCGTCGGCCCGGGGACCCTACGGCATAGGTGGGGAGGATGTAGACGGCACGGAAGTCACCAGCCTCGGTCGTTCGGCCGGCCCGGAAGGGTTGGACATCGACGGTCAGCAGCGCCGCCGAGGTCGCGCGGGTCAACCCCAACTTTGCCCCAAAAACCGGACCGAAGTCCCACGCGTCCTCCCGACGTTTGTTGTCAACCGCACCAGCGCCCGCGGTGAGGCTGAAGGTGAAGTAATTGGACCTGATCTCCTGGGGAGGCGCCCCTGCCTGGGCGGAGAGGGCAGTCGGCAGGTCGGCCAGTAATGCGGAAAGAGCCAAAACGGCGGTCAGAGCGGCCTTTCTCTGTTCCATAAGATCCTCAGCGACAGGTGATGCGGCCCACGCGTTTGCTCCTATACGACGCGATGGGGACTTCCACCGTTAAACACTTGCACTAACTTTGTTCCTCGTGGAATGAGCCGAGCCTCCAGGGGCAGGAAAACACCCTCATCCCATCAGCCTCCGCTTGATGGCCCTCCCCACGAACCGAACCTGATCTTTGAGAGGGAGCCGCAGGAGGTTCGTCTTCACCACGCCCTCGGTAAAGAACGTCTTTCGTGAGTAGTCGATGGCCACGTCCACCAGGACCGGCTGCCCCGATTCAGCTATGGCCTTGGCCTGATCGATCACGGCAGGGATGTCTTTGTCGGAAGAGAGCTCGAGAAAGGCCACTCCCACCCCGGCGGCCAGGCTTTTGAGATCGTAGTCCGCCACACTGCTGGCCACCTTCCGGCTGAGGGCCGTGTCCTGGAACTGGGCGATCTGAGCCAGTTCCTTGTCTCTCAGGACATACACCATCGTGCCGACCTCGGCTTGGGCGGCCGTCAGTATCTCCAGCCCCGTCATGAGGAAGGCTCCGTCTCCGGCCAAGGCGACGGTGGGAGAACCGGGCATGCCGAGTTTGGCCCCGATGGCGGCCGGAACGGAGTACCCCATGCAGGAAAAATCCACCGGGGCGAGGAACTTCCCGGGGCTGTCCAACCTCAAGCACTCCATGGCCAGGAAGGTCCCGTTCCCACTATCCGTCGTGTAGATAGCTTCGCTACCCAACCGCTCCTGGAGGGTTTTGAGAAGGAGGGCCGGGGTCACCCTGGGGCCTCCCACGGTTCTGAGCCAATCTTTCCAGACGGCCTCATGCCCCACCCTGATACTCCGGCGAAGCTCCTGGTCAGGCCTCCGCTCCGACTCGCCGGCTCCTTCCCCTGCCCCGCCGGGACCTTCCAGCTCAACCAACAAAGCCAGGAGAAACTTTTTGGCATCGGCCTCGACGGTTACCTCCGCCGGGTAGTTCTTCTCAAACACGCCCGGGTCAAGGTCCACATGGAGAAGCGGACCGGGCATGGTCAGGCCATAGGAGCCGGTACCCACCTCGGCAAAACGACAGCCGACGGCTAACACGACGTCGCAGCTTTGGGCCACCTTCCGAGCAAACTTCGGCGCGGCCTCGCCGAATCCGGGCCAGAGAAAAAGCGGGTGCGTTTCCGGGAAAATGCCCTTGCCTTGGAAGGTGGTGGACACGGGGGCTTCCAGAAGTTCGGCCACCCTGAGCACCTCTGCCGTTGCTCCTGCCGCCCCGGCCCCGATGTAGAGGAGGGGGCGCCGGGCAGAAGCCAAAGCCTTCGCTGCCTCCTCCACGCCAGCGGAAAAGGCTGGAGAGAGATCCCCCGAACCGGTCCCGCCCGGGGAGTCGGCCCCAGCCTCCGGCGAACCTCCAGCACCATCATCCCTCGGCGGAACCTCTGCAACATCATCCCCCGACATGACCTCCCGGTCGCCGTCCGTCGGCACCGGGCCAACTCCCGAACCAGACACCAGGTAGAGGTTGGCCGGAACCTCCACGAACACCGGCCCAGGCACCCCTTCCCGGGCCGTCCGGCAGGCCTCCCGTACGGTCCCGTACAGGTTCTCCGCCTTCATCACCAAATAGCTGGCCTTCACCACGGGTTTAACCAGGGACTGCTGGTCCACGTCGTGGAGCTGGAAGGCGCGACCCGTGTCTCGACGGATCCCGCACCCGAGTACGATCAGCGGGACATGGTCCATGTATGCTTCAGCGATCCCTGACATGGCGTGGGTGAGGCCTGCCCCCGGGACCACATTCACACATCCCAAACGCCCCGACGCCCGCCAAAGCCCGTCCGCCATAAACGACGCGCTCTGTTCGTCGGTCACCAGGACCGCGTGAACCGATTCGGACTCGGCTAGCGCATCATAGAGCTCGATGTTGTGGGTCCCTGGAATCCCAAAAGTGAAAGGGACCCCCTCGTCCTCGAGAGCCTGGACCACCACGGACGCTCCGGTCTTCTTCATGAGAGGGTCTCCAGGACTCCTTCAGCTACTCGGTCGGCAAGTGCCATGATGGTGAGATAGGGATTTATCTCCAGGGCATCAGGGAAGAGGCTGGCGTCGGCCACCCTGAGCCAGGGATAGCCGTGGACCCTCCCCCAGGAGTCCGTCACCGAATCTTCGATGGATATCCCCATCCCTGCACCGCCCATGAGGTGGGCCGCAGAAACGGACACCGATCCCGGAAGGAAATACTTGGCCAGGATCCTGGCGTCGATCCGATCCACTTCGGCCTTCTCCACCCGCGTCGGATCCGCCAGGGGCGCATGGACCCGAACGGCGCCAGCCGCGAAAAAGATCCGGGCAGCCGCTCGCGTGGCTGCAGCCATGGCCTCCTTCACTTCCTTGGTGAACCGGTAATGAACCACGGGATTCCCGGCCCGGTCGGCTGTCACCCGATTGTGCGGGATGGCTCGGTCACAAGCCAGAACCAGGATCATCTGGAGCCGAGGGTAGGCGTTCATGAACACGGCGTGGTCGGGTCCAAATCCGGTCAGGTTCTTCGCCGTGACGAAGGGAAAGTACATACATGTCTCAAGGACATACTTCTCCTCCACGCTTCGGTCCACGAGGAAACTCTTGGGGTGCCCGACGTCGTTGGTGATGTCTTCGGGGTGCTCTGCCACCAGGATGAAAGCAGGATGGCAGGTGAAGCCCTGACCGAGCTTGGGTAGGCGGGAACCGAACCCGCTGTGGAGGAGGAGGGGTGGCGTCCCTAGGACCCCTCCCGCCAACACCACCACATCAGCCTTCACCAAATACTCCCCGGGCTCCCACTCGGGCGGATCACCCATCTTCCCTGCGGACTTCGGCCCGATCCTCACCTTTAGTTGCCGGTCACCTAATTCCAGCACGTCGGCTCGAGTAATGACCTCCACACCGCCCGCTTCGGCCTCCGGAAGCTGGACTTTGTGCGTGCCCTGCTTCGCTCCGTTGGGGCACCCCAGGTTGCAGAGGCTGGAGCCCAGGCACCCCTTCACGTTCACCGGGAACTGTTTGGGAGAAAACCCGGCGGCTTTGGCCCCTTCGAAGAAGAGACGGTTGTTGTCGTTGATCTCCTTCTCGGGAAAGAGGTGAACGTTGTTCTCCCCCGCGTATTTCTTGGACCTTCCAAGAAGATCGTCGTGGCTCAACCCCGGCACGTCCCAGGCATCGATAATCCGAGCCGGTGGGTGCATGGAGGTTCCCGTGTAGGTCACCGTCGAACCGCCGTACCCTTGGCCCACGGCCAGGGTCATGGCTCCGTCGGCCGTGAGGAACCCCCCACTGTCCAGGTAGAGCCCCTCGGCCATCTCCAACTCACGTCCATCGAACTCCTCGTCTCGGAAGCGGGGGCCCCGTTCGAGTACGAGCACACGCTTACCCTGTCGGACCAAGGGAACCAGCTCCTTCGCGACGGTTCCCCCTCCTGCCCCGGAGCCTACCACCACAACATCCGCGGTCACGGTGTTCATGCGTCGGCCTCCGCCCCATCTCCTGATCGGTCGCCGGACTGGTCGCCCTCCATCCCATCTCCTGATTCGTCATCTGCCCGGTTCCCCTCCTCCAGTCGTTCGCCGAAATGGGCCGTCCACCCCCATGGATCGGCCCCATACCCGATGGCCTCACGGACCCGAGGTTGATTGTAGTAGCCCATGAACAGGAGGGTCCGGATGCCCCACAACCCACGGCGAAGGGGCATAATGGGGGAGGAGTGCAGGCGCCTGAGGAACGCCGCCCGCCTGTCCCGGGGGAGCCCCACGAAGGTCCGACCCGACGTGACCAGGGGCAGGAGGTTAAGAGCACGGAGGAATAGGCGAAGCTGGAGCTTCACGCCCGCTGGCTTGGGTGCTAGTGCCTTTTCGATGATTTTCTCTGCCTCGGTCCAACCCTCTTCGTCCAAGGCCTCAGGAGAAGGCAGCACCACAGAGGCGACAGCCCTTAAGGGTCCCCGCAAGGATGAGAGAACCGGCCCTCTTCCGGGTTCTGCCATGGGACCTCCGATGCTGGAGAATCGAACGAAGGGCTAATGTCTGGGTTGGGCACCCCGTTCTCAAGTACCGGGCCGGCCTGGGCCCGGAACGTCTTCATAAAGAAATAGTTCTTGACAGTTAACCAACGACTCTCGTATATGAGGGCCGTTACTCCCCTACAAGCGAGCGTGCTGAAGGAGTCCCCCCCGCCCTCCCGGGCGAGGCGGCTCTTTGTCGTCCAAAACAAGGAGGTACCCATGTATCAGGCCAACATCGACGCCCTCGTCGCCGGATGGAACGAAGGAAGACTGGACGGGCTGGATGAGTTCGTCGCCGAAGACACCATTCGCCGGGCGCCGCCCTCCGTCACCTCCAATGCCGACAGTCTCGCAGAGCTGAAGCAAGTTATCAGCGACTTCCGGACCAGCTTCCCCGATGCCAAGGTCACCATCACCGACGTCACGTTCCAGGGGGACCGGTCCTTTGCCGAGTGGACGTTCGAGGGCACGAACACCGGTCCAGGTGACTTTCCTCCGACAGGTAGGTCCGTGAGGATCCGAGGCGCCTCTCACGCCCGGTATGCTGGAGGGAAGCTGGCGGAGGAGTACGTCTACTTCGACGCCATGGACATGATGACCCAACTGGGGTTGGTTCCTGATCCCTCCGCAGGCAGTTGAGGCCGAGGACTATGGAGAAAATTCCAGGGTTACCTCGGGGGATCGCGGTGGCCGCATTACTTGTTTGTATCTTGTCCCCCGCACCCGGCCAGGCCCAAGAGACGGACATCATGGAGAGATTCCGGCAGAGGTCGGCTCAGGCCGAAGCAGCCGGGCTGGCCCACCCGTTTGTTGGCGTGACAACGAACGGTGAGGTCATCCCAGGCCTTTTCCCGATTCGATCGACCGGGGTTTCCACCGGGCCCGTTCGGGCCGCCGCCGATTCTTTCCTCACGGTTCTAACGGAGGAACAACGCGCAAAAACGGTATTTGCCGTGGATGATCCCGAGTGGCGGAAATGGATGAACCAACACTTTTACGTCCGCCAGGGCACGGGATTCGACGAGATGACAGAAACCCAGCGTGACGCCGCCATCGGTCTTCTTCGTGCGTCCCTCAGCGCCAAAGGGCTCCAGCTGACCAGGGACATCATGAGGCTCAATCACACTCTGGGAGAGCTCAACGACAACAACTTCGTCGAGTACGGGGAGTGGTTGTACTGGATCACTATCATGGGCGAACCGTCTGCCACCGAACCGTGGGGATGGCAACTCGACGGGCACCACGTGATCATCAACTACTTCGTCCTGGGGGATCAAGTCGTAATGACCCCGTTCTTCCTCGGATCCGAACCGGTTTTTGCCGAATCAGGGAAGTTCAAAGGTGTCCGGATCATGGAACGAGAGCAGGATCAAGGCCTCGCCATGCTCCGAAGTCTGACCGAGGAGCAGCGTTCGGCGGCGATTCTGGAGGTCTCCAAGGAAGGGAACAACACGCTGAGCGAAGCCTTCAAGGACAATATCGTCCTCGATTACGCCGGCGTATCAGCCTCGACCTTTTCTCCTTCGCAGCAAGGCAGGCTCCTGGATCTCATTGGCCTCTACGTGGGGAACCTCCCGGAAGGCCATGCAAAGGTGAAGATGGAGGAGGTCGAGGCGCACCTGGGCGAGACCTACTTCGCCTGGATCGGTGGGAGTGGTGACGACGCCGTCTTCTACTACCGGATCCACAGCCCGGTCCTCCTCATAGAGTTCGACCACCAACGCCCGGTGGGGATGCGGCACCTCCTTCCAGGAGTACCGAACCGGCAACATATCCACGCAGTTGTCCGGACCCCGAACGGGAATGACTACGGGAAAGACCTCCTGCGCCAGCATTACGAAAAACATGCTCATGACAGAACTCACTCCCACCGGAGGACCCCATGACCGATCCCATCGACGCCCAGGCGTCTTTGGAGGGTGTCCTCAAGGACGAGATCATCCGGATGTACCAGGAGGTCGCAGACAATCCCGAGGCAGATTTCCATTTTTATCATGGCAGGGAAGCGGCCGAGCTTTTCGGATACGACCGAGCCCTGCTGGCCCGCGCCCCGGCCGGGGCCGTGTCGTCATTCGCCGGCGTGGGAAACCCACATCTCCGAGCGAACATCCAGGAGGGTGAGGCAGTCTTGGACCTCGGGAGCGGAGCAGGACTGGACGCCATTATCGCTTCGTGGGAGACCGGGCCGTCCGGGAGAGTCGTCGGCGTGGACCTTAATCCCAGCATGTGTCACAAGGCTCAAGCCCATGCTGCAGCCACGGGAACAGAGATGGAATGCCGCGAGGGAAAGATGGAAGACATCCCCCTTTCGGACAGTTCAATTGACGTGGTAATCTCCAACGGGGTCATCAACCTCTCTTTCCAAAAGCGCCGGGTTGTGGAAGAGGTTTTCCGGGTGCTGAAGCCGGGAGGTCGACTCTCCATCACCGATATCGTGAGTGGAAAGCAGCTTTCCCAATCCATCGTGAATGACCCCAAGCTCTGGGCCAGCTGAATCGGAGGGGCTCTCCTGGAAGGAGAGATGTTCCGGCTTCTGGAGGAGTCTGGTTTTGAGAAGGTGAAGTCGGCCGTGGTGCCCCACTTCCGGTTCAAACAGGCATCGACACAGAACGCCGCGGAAGCCTACGGCGTGAAGGCTGTGATGATGACGGCGGGTAAGCCAACCGACGAGTAGGGAGGACACCATGGAACTCAAACCACTGGGCAACTCGGACCTCGAGATCACCCCCGTTGGCCTTGGCGCATGGGCCATGGGAGGCGACGGGGTCTTCGGCTGGGGACCACAAGAAGACAAGGAGTCGATCGCGGCGATCCATCGGAGCGTCGAGCAGGGGATCAACTGGATCGATACCGCACCCATATACGGAATGGGCCATTCGGAAGAAATTGTCGCCAGGGCGTTGAAGGAGATGGACAGCAGCCAGCGTCCGCTGGTGTTCACCAAGTGCAGCATCGTATGGGATGACGAGAAGAACCCCATCCACAGTCTGAAAGCGGACTCGGTGCGACAGGAGATCGAGGACAGCCTACGGCGATTGGACGCGGACGTGCTGGATCTAGTCCAGGTCCACCGTCCCTCCTGGCCCATCGGGGCACCGGATCCGGACCTCGAGGAGGGCTGGACGGCGTTGGCAGAGCAAAAGGAAGCAGGGAAGATACGCCATATCGCCGTATCCAACTTCGACGTAGGCCAAATGGAGCGGGCTCAGGCCATCGCCCCGATCACCTCGCTCCAACCCCCGTACTCCATGCTGATGCGGCAGATCGAAGACGACATTCTTCCGTTCTGCCTGGAGAACAACATCGGGGTCCTACCTTATTCCACCATGCAAAACGGCCTCCTCACCGGGAGCTGGACCCGAAAACGATACGAGGCCCTTCCGCATACCGATTGGCGAATGCAGTTCAAATCTCCGCCGTTCCAGGAGCCACTGTTCTCCCAGATCCTCGAGCTGGTGGAAGGCCTGAGAAAGATCGGGGACGCCCACGGCCGTTCTCCTGCAGAGGTGGCCGTAGCCTGGACGCTCCACCATCCCGCCGTCACAGGATCCATCGTCGGCGCGAGGAGCGCGGACCAGGTGGACGGGTTCATCGGTGCCATCGACTTCCGGCTGAGCGATGAGGAGTACGCCAGGATCGGGGAGGACCTCCCGGAGTCTATCACACTGATCTGAGTCATACCGGTCTTTGAATCTGGCTGGCGGGCCCTGACACAGGGGCCCGCCACCGCTTTCTTCAGAAGTCCCCCCACGAGACTTGCCACCCTTCCCCTTCTCTCCCACCCTACCCTGGACGTAGGACTTCCCTTGCCTCCAATCGGCAGGTAGCCATGCGGTCACATGACCTACGAGCCAAACGAGTTCCCCTTCTTCTTCCCTTCATGTTGGTCATTGGCTGCGGCGGAGGACGGACTCCCCAGCCGGCCGGCCCGGCAGGGATGGCACCCCAGGACCCCCATGCCGTGGCTCAGAGGCTCTCCCAGCGATTCGAGCGTGTGCCCCTGGCTCACCTGCCGACCCCCCTGGAAGAGCTGGAAGTGATGACCGCGGACCTGGGAGGACCCAGAATCCTGGTGAAGAGAGACGACCAGACCGGGCTGGCCACCGGCGGTAACAAGGCTCGAAAGCTGGAATACATCTTCGCGGACGCCCAAGCCAAGGGTGCCGATGTGGTTATCACCTGGGGTGGTCTTCAGTCCAACTGGTGCCGGCAAACGGCGGCGGGGGCAACCATGCTCGGGATGCGAGCCGTGCTGCTCCTCTCCAAGCGCGACGACTCGGAGGTGGTGGTGGACGGGAACCACCTGCTGGATGAAATCCTGGGTGCCGAGATCCATCTGCTGGAGCCAGGGTCGGATCCAGCAGCCATTGCGGAGGAGATCGCAGTGAAAGAGAGGGCGGCGGGGAACACCCCCTACGTCGTGTCGGTGGGCGGGTCCCGAACGGGAGGATCCATGGCTCAGCCCCTTGGAGCCATGGGTTATATCCAGGCCTTTCTCGAGACGCACCAGCAAGCGCTGGAGATGGGAGCGGAGCCGGATTACCTGGTGATAGCCACGGGGTCGGGCGGAACCCAGGCTGGGCTTGTCGTGGCCGCAGCGGCCATCGGTGCAGAAACGAAGATCGTTGGGATAAGCGTCTCCGGATCAGCCGAATCCATCAAGGAGAACGTAGCAAACATCGCCACCCAGACGGCCACATCCTTGGGCCTGGGCCTCTCTTTTCAGTCGGATGACATCATCGTCTTCGACGACTTCGTGGGTGAAGGTTACGGGAAGCTCACCGTCGGGACCGTGGACGCCATACGGATGGTAGCTCGACGAGAGGGCCTCCTTCTCGATCCGGTCTACACCGGAAAAGCCATGTCCGGCCTCATTGCCTTGGCAGAGAGAGGTTACTTCGACGAGGACGATACGGTGGTCTTCGTCCACACCGGCGGCACCCCCGGGATCTTCCATTACGGGGACGATCTACTCGAGTGGATAGGCCGATAACAATAGTTGAAATGGTTTGAGAACCGGGCGAGACGAACTTACCGTTCCAACCAGGCAGGATAAACCGAGGTTTGACGGACCGGAGGCCTATGCCTGAGAAGGGAAAGCGCCAGCTCGCGGCCATCATGTTCGCCGACATGGTGGGCTACACCGCCCTCATGCAGGAAGATGAGGACGAGGCCCGGCGTCAAAGGGACATACACCGGGTCCTCATATCCTCCGCCGTGGAAGGACACCACGGAGAGATCCTCCAGTACTATGGCGACGGGACCCTTAGCATCTTTTCAAGCGCCGTGGAAGCGGTGGAATGCGCCATCTCGGTCCAACGGGCTCTCGGCGAAGAGGACGTTACCCCACTCAGAATCGGGATACACACCGGGGATATCGTCCATGACGACGACGGTGTGTACGGCGACGGGGTGAATCTGGCGTCTCGGATCGAAAGCCTCTCGGCCCCGGGCGGTGTGACGGTTTCGGGGAAGGTTTTCGACGAGATCAAGAACCACTCCTCCATCTCGACGATCTCCCTCGGTCTGGTGAGCCTGAAAAACGTCGCGGAGCCGGTCCCGGCTTACGCAATCTCGAATGAAGGGTTAAAGGTGCCGCCTCGTCCAGAAACGAAGGCGACGCCCGACGGCCCCATCCATACTCGCCCAGAAAGCCCTGCCGACTCGGTCCTTCAACAGGTAAAAGACCGGGCCATCGTGCCTTGGGCTCTGGCTTATCTCGCGGGTGCTTGGGCACTGCTGGAAATCGTGAGTTTCGCCGGCAACCAGTTCCTATGGCCGTCGCTGATTCCAAAGGCGGTGGCAATTCTGGTGGCAGCCGGCTTCTTCATCACCATCGTAGTGGCTTGGTACCACGGTGAACCCGGTCGTCAGAGGGTCACTGCAGGTGAGCTTTGGATGATAGCCGTTGTTCTGGCCATTGCTGGAGGAGCGGTGGCGGTTTTCGCCCCAGGCGGAGACCCGAACGAAACACCGAGGATGGTCACCAGCACCGGGGAGACGCGCGAGCGACCGGCAATCGCCGTACTTCCCTTCGAAAACATGAGTACAGCCGCTGAGGGGGAAGCAGCATTTCTCGCCCTCGGGCTCCATGACGACCTCCTGACAAAGCTGTCCAAAATCCCCAGCCTCGACGTCATCGCCCGAACGTCGGTGATGCAATACGAGGATACGGAAAAAACCATCCCGACCATCGGACAAGAGTTGGGGGTGCATTCAGTCCTTGAAGGAAGCGTGATGCGGGCTGGCGGTCAGATCCGTGTAAACGTCCAGCTCATCGACACCCGGACCGATGCACACCTCTGGGCGGAGACGTACGACCGGGAGTTCACGGTCGAGAACGTTTTTGCCATCCAAAGCGATTTGGCTCAGCAGGTGGTTCAAGCTCTGCAGGCGGAACTGGCCCCAGCAGATCAGGCCCGGTTGGACGAGATGCCAACCGACAACCTGGAGGCCTACACCCTCTGGCGCCGGGGGGAAGACGCGCTGGCCCGACCAGGCTGGGAGCCTCATGACCTGGAGACCGCCCGGACCATGTATGCCCAGGCCGCCGAGCTGGATCCCGAGTTCGTCATGGCCCACGCTGGGTTGGCTTCCACGCTTTGCTACCTCTACCTCTACTACGACCGTGACCCCAGCCATTTGGCCGAAGCCTGGGAAGCTACTGAGCGAGGTCTAGAGATCGATCCCGAATCGGCGGAGGTCCATTCCGCCCGATCCTTCTATCACTACCTCGTCTACGAGAACGATGAGGCCATGGAGGCGTTGGCCAAGGCCGAAGAGATCGCTCCAGGTTGGGCAGCCCTCATCACTCTCAAAGCCGAGCTGCAGACGCGGAACTGGGACTGGGCCGGGTCGTTGGCGAGCAAGGAGAGGGCCGCCCTTCTGGATCCTCGAAACCCCGAACTACAACTGGGCCTGGCGACGGCCTACGCTGAAAATGATCGGTGGGAAGATTCGAATGCGGTAATGGCCAGGCTCATGGAAGCCTATCCGGACTTTCACGAGGCTACGTTCGCCATCGGGTGGCTTAGGTGGAGGTACAATGGGGACTACAGACCTGCCTTGGAGGCGCTGTCAAAACTGCCTCCTGAATCGAATGTCTACGGACTTAGAGATTTCTTCGAGTGGATGATCACGCCCGAGCCCGAGGACAAGGTTGCGGCGTTTGAGAAGATCCAGGATCCCATCCTGGACTTCGGTGGATTCTGGTGGGCTCCCCGGGAGTTGATCGAAGGTTGGACCTACCTGCAAATCGACCCGGTCCGAGCAGAGAGGGCCTACGAGAGGAGCATTGAGATTTCACTTTCCGCTCTTGAGCTACAACCGGGCGACCCGAGAATCCATGCCACTCTCGGCCGAGCGTATGCCGTTCTCGGACGTCGGAAAGAGGCCCTGGAACAGGCCAGGATGGTTCGGGAGATTCTGCCCATCACAAAGGACCCGGTCTTTGGACGGGACCTCCTGGAGACCGTAGCCGGGATCTACGCTGAGCTCGGGATGGCCGATGAGACTGCAGACGCCTTGGAGACTGTCTTTTCGGTGCCAGGGGTCCGGGCGGTGCCTCCCTTGTTCACCCGCGAGTTCGAGAAGGTCTTCGACCACCCCCGGATACAAGCGCTGATCGAACGGTACGGGCCTGAAGGAGGGATCTACCACGGCTGAGCCCCGTAGGCTGGCCGCCGGGGGCGCCGACCTCCATTAGTTCCTACCGCCGGCCAAGGCGTCCCGGGCATTGCGGGCCTCCTCCACCAAGTACAGGAGGTCGTCGTCCGCATTTTCCCAAAGCCGGATGAACTCGTCGTAGTGGGCGATCGCCTGAGCGGTATGCGGCTCTGGCAAGTTCTCGTAGATCTGTGCCTGGCGGAGATGGGCTGGAGCGGCGAAGAGGAACTCACCCCAACCGTCACTCAGAGTGTTGTACCAGGCCAGGGCCTCCTCTGGCCGGTCCAGTTCCACCAAAACCTCCCCCATGAGCCAGCGATCGAGGGCTCGGGAGAAGAATGGGGAGGCCGATATGAACTCGAAGCGGGGGAAGTAGTTGATAGACCTCAGGCCTCCTTCAGCACCCGTTAAGTCCCCGGTGGAATATGCGGCGTGAGCATCCACGCTTTGGGCGAGCCAGGCCGTGAGCGCCCGTGTTTCCGCTGTCCTCCTCTGCCCGAACGCCCGAAGAGAATCAGAGTACGCCGAAGCAGCTTCTGGGTCACCGGTCTTCCCACTAATCAGGCCCAGCAGGTACAACCTGAATTCCTGGTGGGAGAGTGCGTGTGGGCCAAAGAGGGTTGCATTGGAAGGGACGGAGGACGGCTCAGGCTGCCATGCACGGATGGAGTCACTCAGTCCCAAGAGTTCATCCGTGGAGATGTGCCCAGGAGCAACATCGGATAAAAAGAAGGAAAACAGGGCCCTCATCTCCGACGCCCAATCTTCTTCAAACTCGGCAGTGCGGACGAGCGATAGTTCAGCCTCCTCCCACTTCCCCTGAGCAAAGCCTAGAGCGGCTAGCAGCGCGTAGCCGGCCGGAACGTGGTCATTCGATCCCCTCGGCGAGAGGAGGAGTCGTCCGATCCGCTCAGACCCGGGTAACTGATGGAGACCGGTCGCGACCCTCCCAGCCGCAAAAACCACGTGATCGGTCTCTGCAGTTGCCAGCCTCCGAAGTACCTCCTCCTGGTCACCCGCGGTCCCGAAAGCAAAAGCCTCCACGGCCTGGAACGGTAAGGCCTGGGGGCCGTTGGGGTTCACACCCCCTACCCAACGGTTGAATTGGCTTTCATTCCTCTCCCTGGCCGCATAGTCGAGAACGTGGTACCTGGCCTCTCCGTAGTCTGGATCAGCCGCAAGCACCTTCTCAAAGTAAAAAACCGCTTCCTGAGACCGTCTCCCCCTAAGGGAGTTGTAGTAGGCGAGAACAGAACCCAACCCCGTCAGGACCTCTTGGCTATCCGGGTATTCATCATACAGATGACGATATAGGTTCTCAGCCGAGTTCGGGTCATCCTTCAAAAAGTCGCGCCACGCTTGAAGGAGTTCTCTGTGCTCGTCAGAGAGTTGGGAACTGAACCGCCAAGCCTCATCGACTGCATCTCGAGCCTTTTGCCACTGCCAATCCCACAAGGCTGCTTGAGAAAGTCGGTAGTGACCCAGAGCGTGGCTGGTGTCGATTCCCGTGGCCTCTTCGAAATACCTGGCAGCCTCAGCATAGTTGCCGGCGCGGAATTCAAAATTCCCAGCTTGGAAAGCTTGGAAGGCTTCGAACGAAGAGGGCCGGATATCGTTTAGAAAGGAAGGGTCCACACCGCTCCGTTCTTCAGAGATCTGGATAGCCAAACCGATGACCACCTCCCCGGGCTCGTTCACATTTCCCGGTTGGATAATCGGCTCTGAGGTTACTCCGGTCTCAGGATCGAAGTAACGTACCGCCGCAGAGAGGTCCCCATTGGGCTCCACGGTAACCGATCCAGAAACCACCAACCCTACATCAGCTTCAAGGGCAATCCGTTCCCAACCGGCTCGTCCTGCCAGGGCCCGACCCTCCGGCCCTTCCATCCAGCGCTGGATCGAGCTCGTCTCCACCGGAAGGAAGGGCCCGAAGCTGAGTGCCGAACTGAGCTCGGTGGCGACAAATGCGCCCAGGTAATCGTTTTCCCCTGGCAGTCCGATATAATCAAAGGGTAGGACAGCAATCGACTCCCTAGTGAGCGGGGTTGATGTCACCTCGTCCGTTCCGGTCCTACCCGACCCATCGGTCGCCAACGCATATGCCCCCACCAGCCCGGCAATCACCACGGCACCGGCCGCCCACCTCACCCAACTCCGATCCCCTGTTCCAACTTTTCTGCGAACCTTCGGCCACTCCTTCAACTCCCTCGGGCCAGGCACCACCAAACCATCGTTCGTTGTCGCATAAACCCGCTGCGGCTCTTTGACGTTCTTCAGGGATGCTTCGGCCAGGAACTCCGTGGAGATCCCGGGTTGGTTTTTCACCTCGTCCGCGATCTTCCCGGAAACCAGCACAGCGCCGGGCACGGATAGCGACTCGATGCGAGACGCGATGTTTACGCCATCGCCATAGACACCGGTTTTATCGAAGGCCACGTCCCCGAGGTGGATGCCGATCCGGACCGGAACCGGAGGCTCTTCGCGGAGGTCGATCTGCACCGCGATTCCGCACTCAACGGCCTGGATGGCGCTCTGGAATCCACAGAGGGCCCCGTCGCCATAGTATTGGATGATCTCGCCGTCGAACTCGGCGACGCGGGCTTCCAGTACCTCCCGCTGTCTGTCCCGAAGGAGTTTCGCCTTCCGCTCGTCTTCCTGCATCAGAGCAGTATAGCCGACCATGTCGGCAAACATGATTGCGGTGAGCTGACGTGGCATACCCTCAGCCTGCTAATAAGGGGAGATCTTGGGCTGAACTTAAAAGCTCCTCTCATGCGGGGCACGTGAAACCTTTCGCTCCTTAACCACGTCAAAGACTATATCCACTTTGGATACACTCGTTCTGGATAGAGTAGATGACAACTCGCAATCCCCGCCCGGGCAAACGCTCTGAGACGCCAGCCGACCCTACCCTGACCTCCGCCCAGTTCCACATCCTCCTTACCCTCTCCGAAGGGCCGATCCACGGATATGGGATCATGCAGGAGGTGGAACGGCGAACAAACGGAGGGCTGGAGTTGGGCCCCGGCACTCTCTACCGGTCCATCAAACAACTCCTCGGAAGGGGCCTCATCGTCGAAGTCCCTCCGACCGCCGACGGGGACGATGAAGAATCGAACCGACGTCGGTCCTACGCATTGACCCCATCAGGAAAGGCGAAGGCCGCGGAAGAGGCGAGGCGACTGAGAGACCTCGTTCAATGGGCTGAAGACACCATGGTTCTGGAGGGCGGGCAGTCGTGAAGGGCATCGGATACCACCTGACCAGGGTTTTCCTCCGGGTTCTCCCGGGTGAGTTCAGAGAACGATTCGGTGATGAGATCACCGACCACTTCCGCACCGGATCTGAAGACGCCCGATCCAGAGGCGGGGCCATCGGTGTCGTCCGCTTCTGGGGAAGAACCGGCTTAGATCTGTTTCGAACCGCGGTATCGGAACGACGAGAGGAACGGCAGATGGAAAAGGGAATAAATGGCGGAGCGGGGTTTTCCGACCTGGGCCTCGATGCCCGGTACGCCATCCGCGGGCTTCTTCGGACTCCGGGATTCACGCTGGTGGCCCTCCTCACCTTGGCCCTCGGGATTGGGGCAACCACCGCCATGTTCTCGGTTGCTGATGCGGCCATCGGTCGCGCCCTACCCTATCCAGGGGCCGAAGAGTTGGTGCTGGGCCGGGCCACGTTCAGCGGGAACGTGAACCCCTGGGTTTCCTTCCCCGACTACATGGACTACCGCGACCGAGCTGAATCCCTGGAATCTCTTGCCACCATCGGCGGTCGTGCCGGCCTGGTCACCATCACGGGTGGAGACGAGCCACAACAGGCAAGCATGACTTTTGTCACTCCCAACCTTTTCGAAACCCTGGGAGTCCCTCCAGCCCTGGGACGAACCTTCACTATCGATGAGCTCCCAGGGGCAGGTGCGGGCCAGGCCGTGATCAGTCACGGTTTCTGGCAGCGGTGGTTTGGTGGCTCGACCGACGTGTTGGGCAAAACGTTCATCGCTGATGGCGCCACGGTAACGGTGATGGGCGTCATGCCGGCCGGCTTTCGGTTCATGTATGACGTCGACATCTGGACGCCACCCTGGCCGGGGAATTCAGACCCCATCAACCGTCGCTATCACAACTGGCTGCTTGTGGGCCGCCTGGCCGAGGGCACATCACTCGAGGCTGCGCGCTCGGAGGTCGATGTCATCTCTATCCAACTCGAGGAGGCTTATCCGGAATCGAACCAGACCAAGGCCCTCCAACTGGACGGGCTTCAGACTGCGATGGTGGAGGGGTATCGCCCCTCTCTTTTGATCCTGATAGGCGCCATCGTGATGGTTCTGCTCATTGCCTGCAGCAATGTTGCCAGCCTCCTGATGGCTCGAGGATCAACCCGCACATCGGAAATGGCGCTCCGCGCGGCACTGGGGGCTGGCCGAACGAGGCTGACTCGGCAACTCCTGGTGGAATGTCTGATCCTCGCCCTCGCTGCAGGGGCTTTGGGAGTCCTCCTCGCGCTCTGGCTCCAAGACCTCATCCTGGGATTTGTGTCGATGGATCTCCTCGGGATCGGCGAGGTTGGGCTCTCACCTCAGATGTTGGGCACGGCTCTGGCACTCTCCCTCGGGACGGTCGTCCTTTTTGGCATCTTCCCATCTTTCGCCACAGCCGCGGCGAGTCCGGTGGATGACCTCAAGGAGGGCTCTCGCGGATCGACCAGGGGAAGTGGCATGCGATTCCGGTCGGGGCTGGTGGTTCTCCAGGTAGCTTTGTCGCTTGTCCTCCTGGTCGGGTCCGGGCTCCTTCTCCGAAGCTTCAACCGGCTGAACGGCGTGGACCCTGGTTTCCGAGTCGAAAACCTCCTGACTGCTACCATCTCATTACCGATGGATCGGTATACGGAGCCTGGCGAACAAACCCGTTTCTTCCAGGACTTCAAGGAGAGCATCGAGGCGCTGCCGGGGGTGGAGGGGGTGGCGATGGTCAACCAGCTGCCAATCCTCCACCCGTCAGGGAACGTGGCGATTTGGGCGCCTGAGCGCCCCCCGGAAGCCAACACCGCCACACCGTGGGCAGACCGACGGATCATCTTCCCTGGTTATTTCGAAACCATGGAAATCCCCATCATTGATGGCCGGGCATTGGAGGCCACCGACGTGGCCGAATCCCCCCCTGTCATCGTGTTGAGTCGCAGAACGGCCGAACTGGTCTTCCCTGAAGAGCGGGCGGTGGGTAGGCAGGTGGCTGTGGACGTCGGAGGAGAGGAACCGGGGTTTTTCGAGGTAGTCGGAATCGCCGAGGACCATCAGATGTCGTCTCTCAGCGGGAACCCGAGACCCGCCATGTTCTTCCCCCACGCCCAATGGTCCTGGGGAACCATGCGAATCGCCGTGGCCACCGGGAATGACCCGATGACCCTCTTCAGACCGATCCAAGAACGGCTGTGGGACATGAACCGCGACATAGTCCTGAGCGAAAGCCAAACCATGGACGACGCCCTCTCCACTTCCATCTCCAGCACGAGAGCCATCACGACGGTGATGGGCATGTTCGCCGCGGTGGCCATCGCTTTGGCAGCATTGGGACTGTATGGAGTGCTGGCCTACTTCGTGGCCCGCCGAGTGCACGAGATAGGGATTCGCGTGGCCTTGGGCGCATCAGGCGGAAATGTCTTGAGGCTTGTGATTCGCAGAGGCATGGTCCTTGTGGCGGTCGGCGCCATTCTCGGGATCGGGGGATCCCTCGGTGCTACGAGATTTGTCGAAGGGATGCTCTTCCAGGTGGAAACCACCGATGCGACTACCTACATCTCGGTGACCGGGTTCTTCTTCCTTCTGGCTTTGGGAGCCTGCGTGATCCCGGCTTGGAGAGCTCTGAGGGTGGATCCCGTGGAGGCTTTCCGGGCGGAGTAACGCTCGGCTTTACACCTGCCCGATCGACTTGATCCTCGCGGCCCTCCCCGCGCACCAGGCTGGGAGGGCCGCCATCACCGTCCCCTCCGTTCCCTCACCCACCGGTCGGCAGCGGATCGTTCCCTAAGACAAACGCCTCCACGAAAAGCCTCGCGACAGCGGAGCGCATCACGTTCTCATCGGCCCCCAACCCATATGGCGAACTCAGCGTCTGGGTGTTTGCCAAAACCACGAATGTCAGGCCCTTCTCCGGTGCCCGAACGATCAACGAGGAGTTGGTGGTCCAGTAACCGTAGTGCCATTGGAGGGCGGCACCTTCGTACTCCTGAATAAACCAGCCGAGGCCATAGGGCAGGGTTTCTCCTGAGCTTGACGTTGCCGGGGTAAACACGTCAGACCAGGTGTTCGGTTCAAGGAAATGTCCCTCATCGATAGCGAGGGAGAACCCGGCCATGTCCTCGGCTGAAGCCACCAACCCCGCAGAAGAGCCGAAATAGTCCGGGTGCTCACGGGAGACAATCTCGGTTCCCTTCACTTCGTATCCCGCCGCCATCCTGGCAAGGAACTCATTTCGATCCAGGCCGGTCAGTGCAAAATCAGCCCTCTTCTTTGGGTTGGGGGCGGTGTTTTGGGTGCCCAGTGGGTTGAGGAGACGCTCCACCAGGAGATCCGCAAAAGACCTTCCGGATGCCGACTGGATAACCTGGTCCAGATAACCGAACCGATTCCCGTTATAGCGGTAGCCCGAGCCGGGGACACCGTCGGAGGTATGAGTCAGAAGGTGGCGAACTGTGACGTTCGTGGATCCTGAGAATGTAACTCCGTACTGGGACACCAGGTGATCGAGCTCGACCAGCCCTTCCTCCACCAACTGCATGAGGACTGTGGCGGCGAACGGTTTGGTGAGGGACGCGAGGTGGAAGGGGGTTTCGCTCGACGCGACCCGGCCAGTTTCTACGTTCGCGAAACCAAACCCGGTAGCCCAGACGATCTCGCCATCCTTAGCGATGGCCGCCGACATCCCCGGGATGTGGAGCTGAACACGGAGGGCGTCCAATTCGGCTGGGAAACCCTCGAGGCCCGGTGTCGGGGTTACGTCAATGGTCTGAGGGGCGGTGGGGTTTCCTTCGCACGCCAGAAGACAGGTGACCGATACGCTGACGGCCGCCGCCCGCCTCCACTTCGGAGACATCTCACTCCTCCTTGATCTTCATGCTTCAGATGAACCACCCTGACCCTGTCACGTTCCCCCGGCCGTTCAGTACCAACACTCTGCCTTACGAAAAAACAAATCTGTCTTCTTCATCCCGGAGGACTTAAAGATGGTACCACCATGAAGATCCTGATGAGCCTCATATTCTACCCGCGAGGGGGCAGCGCCCAGGTCGCCCGCTACCTTTCCCGTGCCCTCTTGGCCCAAGGTCACGAGGTCCACCTTGTGACGGGCACCCTTCTGGATGGGAACCCGCATCACGATGCGGAGAAGTTCTTCCAAGGCATCCCGATCACCACCGTCGACTACACGGAGGCGGGCCGAGGGTTTGAACGCAGCGAGAACCCCATGGCCACGACCTGGCCTGTACCGTTCCATCCAAGCTTCGAAGACAAACCGGACGTCCCGGATAGAGCTTTTTTCAAGGTCGCGGACCGGGAGTACAAGGGACATGTGCGCTGCTGGACTCGGGTTTTTGAGGAGGTCCGAACCCGGTTCAGCCCCGATGTGCTTCACGTTCACCACCTCACCCACGCTCAGGAAGCGGCGGCGAGGGTGTTTCCGTCTGTCCCGATCCTGACCCATCTGCATGGAACCGAAATCAAGATGCTGGAGCGGCTCGACGAGTTGAGGTGTGACTCCGAGTCGGCACCGGAAAACGATCCTGTGGCTCGCGGTATGATCTCCTTCGGAATCCGGGCGTCAGAACATTTCGCAGCCATCAGCCCCGACATCCGGGACCGTGGAATCAACCACCTGAAAATCCCCAAACCTCAAGTCACCACCGTACCGAACGGAGTGGACACCACACTATTCAGGCCCCAGGCGTGGTCCGACCTGGAGAAATCCGACTTCCTTAGGAAGATTCTGGTAGACGATCCGCAGGGGTGGAGCGAAGGAGAGCCGCCGGGGAGTGTTCGATACGAACCGCCCGACTTAGAGAGGTTTTGGAACCCTTCGGGAGGCCTCCGGCCGCTAGCGCTTTTTGTCGGTCGGTTTTTGGGTTTTAAGAGGATCCCCCTGTTGATCCGGGCCCTATCCGAGGCCAACAGACTCTCTGGGGACGCCGCCGATCCTCCGTTTAACCTCTTGGTTTGGGGTGGAATGCCCGGGGAATGGGAGGGCGAACACCCCCATTCAGTCGCCACATCCTTAGGGATGCCAAACGTGTTCTTCTGCGGTTGGCTCCCCCATGATCTCCTTTCCCAAGGACTGAACCTCGCCGACCTCCTGGTAGCTCCTTCCTTTAACGAGCCGTTCGGTCAGGTCTACATCGAAGCGATGGCCACCGGCGCCCCGGTCATCGCGACCAAGAGCGGTGGCCCCCTGGCCTTCGTGGTAGGGGATGGGCCAACGGCGAACGGGTGGTTCGCCGAGGTTGATGATCAAGATTCCCTGGCCAGGACACTGCACCAGGCGTTGGGGAACGAAAAAGAGAGAGAGCGGCGTGGCGACAACGCCCTCTCCCTCGTTAGGAAACACTACGACTGGAGCGCCATCGCCACCCGCTATGCTGACCTCTACCAACGGTTGATAGGTTAGGGGCTCTCAGCTCCCCGAGGCCCGGAACCCTAACCACCACACCCGGCACAGGTGGGGGATTCCGGGAACACCATCAGGCGCTCGAACTTCACTTCGCTCCTCTACCGGCGGCCTCGGGGTTCCGGCGGCACGATCTTGCGGGTCTTCATGTTGTACCTCTGGCCCGGACCGAGGACGAAGTAGGGCTTCTCCCAGGGTTGATATGCCCGGGTGTTGTCATGGATCGCTACCATCCACTTTCCCATCACTTCCAGGGTGTCGCCGGTAACGATGACGGCTGTGCTTTCGGACAACCCGATTCCCAGAAGATGAGGCTGGTCCTCGACGACCGGGATGATGTGGTCCCAACGATTCCGCGCATCGATGTGCTGGTCGATGGCGGACTTCCGGAGGAATTCGAATCCGAGCTGGTGGTTCTCCTCGTCCGTCATGACGATCTGTGATCCCTCGGTATCACCTCGGACCAGGTATTCCCCCTGGATCGTGGCGCCAGCCGAGCTTCCTCCGATTACTCCACCTCGCTCCAAAACCTTGTGGAACTCGTCGTAGGTCAGGGTGCCTGCATAGGAGTCCACAATGTTCCACTGACGCCCACCGTTGAACCAGACAGCAGTTGCCTGGCTGAGGTCGGCTACGAACTCCTCGGTATCCGCCACCGCGGGGTCATGAGTATGGAGCATGGAGACGTTTACGACGCCACGTTCCCGCCATCCCCTGAGTACCCGCTCCTCGTCGTATTCCCTGAGGTTCCCTTCCCGGTCGTAGTTCCCGCCGGCGGTTGGCACAACCACGAAACGCCCCTCCTCGAGGCCGCCACCGAGCTCAATGAACTTCTCCATAATCTGAGTACCACCGGTTCCTCCTCCCCCAACGATCACCAAGGTTCCGTTTGGAGGGCCGTACTCGGGCGCTTCTTGAGCGCCGGCCGGCGAAGCCAACCAAAAGACAAGCAACAAAGCCAAGAACGACAGGCGGTGCGGTCGAGCCATCATCATGTTCCCCTCATCCGGTGGTGGAGATTGAAGAGTTCTCAGGGAAGCCAGCCTAATTCACCCACCCAGATCAGCGCAAACGACTTTCGGAGGCTGCTAGTCCTCCGGTCGTTCACCGGGCGGAGCCATCTTGACCATCTTGGGCTGAAAGCGGGCGACGATCTCAACCAGATCGGCCTGGGCCGCCATGACCTCGTCGATGTCTTTGTAGGCCATGGGCACCTCGTCCAGACCCGCCGACAGCAGGGTGATCCCGCGCTCCTCTAGGTGTTTTCGGATCTCTGGCCATGAGAAGATCTTCTTGGCTTTCCTCCGACTCATGACGCGACCAGCCCCATGAGCCGCCGAGTTCAACGAGGCGGGGTTCCCTTTCCCCCTGGCGACGTACGTGGGGGTGGCCATGCTCCCGGGGATGATCCCAAGGACTCCTTTCCCGGCCGGGGTGGCGCCCTTTCGGTGGACGATGACCTTCTCGCCATCGTGTTCCTCCCGCCAGGCGAAGTTGTGGTGGTTCTCCAGGGTAAGAAGGACTCGGGCACCCAGTTCCCGAGGGACATGGCGGTGGATGCATGCGTGGTTCGCCGCGGCATACCGTCCCATCAACTCCATGGACCGCCAGTATTCCCTCCCGGCCTCGGAACCAAGCTCCAACCAAGCCAGGTGCTTGAGCTCTCTCGGAAGCTTGGAGTGCCTGCTCATCGCCAACTTGCTGTAGTGGCCAGCGATGGTGGCCCCGGCACCTCGGCTGCCGCTGTGGCTGAGGAGAGCGAGGTACTCCCCTGGCTCCAGGCCCAAATCGGTCTCACCAACCTCGATGACGCCGAACTCCACGAAGTGGTTCCCACTACCGCTAGTGCCCAATTGGGCCCAGGCCTTGTCTTTCAGCCGCCGGACCAGAGGTGTGAAGGACCAGTCATCATCCATCACGTCATGTTGACGCCGCTTCTTGAATGACGAACCAACCCCGAACCTCGTCTCCTTTTCGACGACCTTCTTGAACCTTTCCGGCTGGCGGGTGAGGGAGTCCACCGGCAGATCGAGAACGGACATCCGGACCCGGCAGGCTATGTCTACACCGACGGCGTAGGGTATCACCGCATTCCTGGTTGCGAGGACGCCACCGATGGGCAGCCCGTAGCCCAGATGGGCGTCCGGCATGAGAGCACCTCGGACCGCCACAGGAAGAGCACACGCGTTCTCCATTTGACGAACGGATTGAGCCTCGAGGTTCTGGCCCCACTTCCGGTAAGGAGCAGGCCCGCCGGGGCGTTCGCTCCTTTTTCTGTGTGTTTCCATTCCGATCCTGGGCGGAAAGGTGGACTGCGGTGCTGAGATCGAAAGAATGCAGCGGAAGACAAAAAACGACCAGAGCCTTTTCCTTCTTTCAGACCCGCGCTTGCACCGGGCCCGACCTCGGAGGCTTCCTGAAACTTTCCATGTCAAACTCACGTCATTATGATATGATTACTATCATTCTGATACTATCGACTCTCCGAGAGAACCAAGGCCAAAGGCGACAATGTCCGAGCCAACGTCCAATCCAGCGGGGTTCCTCCCGCTCCACCCATTGGAATTCCGGATCCTGATGGTCCTTATGGATCAGCCGGCACACGGGTATCGGATCGTGAGAGAGATCGAATCTCGCGAACGGGACCTTTCGAGCATCTATCCGGGAAATCTGTATCGGAGGATCAGGGACCTGGTGGCAAAGGGATTGCTTCATGAGGTCGATCCTCCCTCCGGTGTCGATGCCGATCCCCGTAGGAAGTACTTCGCGCCAACGTCTTTGGGAGAAGCTGTGGCCAAAGCCGAGGGACACCGTCTCCAAACGCTGGTCCAGGAAGCCGAGGCCCTCGGCGTGATCCAGGGGAGGTGAGGAGGACCCATGTCGGATTCCTCAGGCTCCCCTCGACGCGGCACCCGGGTGCCGGTCCTCTATTCCGGCCTAATGCTCCTGTTCCCGGCAGACCTTCGGCGGGAGTACGGTGACGAGATGGCCCACCTGTTTCTCTCTCGGCTTGCAGAAAGTCAGGGACCTCTTGGACGGATTCGCGTCTGGGCCAGGGCCTCCATCGACGTATTCTTCCACGGGCTCGCCGAGAGATGGAGGGTCCGGCTCGGTAGGCGCGGTGCTGGGGGGCGGGTCGGCGCGGGGCCCCCGCACCGAGAAGGGGAGAGAGACGCGCGTCGCTCCGGGTTTGGGGACGAGCTTCGCCAAGACCTGATCTATTCGATTCGCACGCTGGCTAGGTCCCCCATCTACACGGTCGTGGTCGTTTTGACTCTTGGCGTCGGAATCGCCCTGAACACCGTCGTATTCAGCGTGATGAATCCATTCCTGCTTCGGCCGCTTCCCTACGCGGACGCGGATGCCCTGGTCCACCTCGGAGGAGTGGACCCGATCCAGGGTTGGGACGGGGGCCGGTTTTCTTTTCTCCAACTGGAAGATCTCCGGGAGCGGTCCAGATCTTTCGAGGATCTCGCCGGATACTATTACGGAACCAGGAACCTGTCCGGGGACCAGGCGGCGGAGCAGGTCGTCACAACCTGGGGCACGGGGAACCTGTTCCAACTCCTTGGCGTCCAAGCGGCCATGGGAAGAGTCCTCACACCGGAGGACGATCGGATTGGGGAACCCGAGGTCGCCCTCCTCAGCCGCGGCCTTTGGGTCAGGCGATATGGGAGCGACCCCCAGATCCTGGGTAAGACCATTCGTCTGAACGGTGTCCCCCACGACGTCATCGGTGTCCTACCAGCCGAGTTCAACTTTCCCTTTAACGCCGTGCAACTCTGGTTGCCCATGCGGGCTGACCCCACTGTGGAAGCAAGGGGGGATATGGGCACCCTGGTCGTTGGTCGCCTGGCGGAAGGTTGGACCGCAGAACGGGCCAGGGAGGAGATTAGCGCTGTCCACGAGGAATTGGCCACCGCGTACCCGGAGGCCGATGGCCAGTACAGCGCCGTCTCGGTCACTTCAATGCGGGAGGCTTTGAACTTCGTCTGGGACATGCTCCAGCGGGCCTTTTTGATCATGCTTGCCGGCGTCGCTTTTGTGCTGGTCATCGCATGCGTGAACGTTGCCTCTCTCACTCTGGCCCGTCTGGGGACGCGTACGCGAGAGATAGCCCTTCGACAGGCTCTGGGCGCCGGCCGCCGCCGTCTCGTGAAGCAGTTCCTGGTGGAGGCGGTGCTTTTAGCCGTTCTCGGCGGTGTTTTGGGTATCGCCCTCACTCACGTTGGGGCCAGCCTTTTGGGAACTCTGATCCCTCCAGATATCTACAGGGTCGGGGAAGTCTCGCTGGATCGGCGGGTGCTTTTCTTCTCTGCAGTAATCACCCTTGCGACACCTCTCCTCTTTGCTCTGATTCCCGCCTGGACAACGGCCCGAAAGGCCCTTACCGACGGACTGAAGGAAGGCTCAACCGGAGGGGGTGTGGGCCGCCGTGCGATCCGCGCTCGAAAAGCGTTGGTTGTGGCCGAGGTTTCATTGGGAGTGATCCTGGTAGCCGGCACGGGCATGATGGTCCGAAGCCTGAACAATGCCCTGGCCACGGACGTCGGTTTCCCGGCGGACCGGATTCTGACGGCCCAGATCTCTCTCCCGGAATCCGTAGGTGAGGATCCCCTCGTGGTGGATGCGCACTTCCGGGGTTTGATGGATGGCATCTCTTCCATCCCCGGCGTCGCCTCGGTGGGATCCGTCTCCAACCTTCCTCTGAATCACGAGGTGTTCTCTATCCGGTATGCGACGCCGGACGGGTTGGATGTCCCGCTGGAGGACCGGCCGTCGGCTCATACTTCCAGGGCCGGACCCGGGTACTTCGAAGCCATGGGGATCCAGATTCTCGCGGGACGAAGCTTCGCGGAGGGCCGATCAGAAGAGGGCGCACCGGAAGTGGTCGTTTCCCGGACATTGGCCGAGCGGCTCTGGGCGGGCGAATCACCCCTGGGCCGAACGATCGTGTACGGAAGGGACGAGCCGGTTTCGGCCACGGTAATCGGAGTTTCGGGGGACATTTACTACGACGGTCTGACAGAAGGTCCCCAGCCTCACATCTTCCGATCCCTTACAGGGACCACTTCACGGCGCCGGTTTCTGGTCATCGCCGCCGGTCCGGGGAGCACACCTCACTCCCTGATGGAACCGGTTCGCCGGGAACTCTTCAATCTGGACCCCGACGTGCCAGCAGGCATCCGGCCCATGATGGACATCCTGCGAGAGAGCACGGGGCTCTGGGCAATCAGCTCCTTGTTCCTCGGGGTTTTTGGGATGGTGGCGCTGGCACTGGCTGCCTTGGGCATCTACGGAGTGGTGGCTTTCTCCGTGTCCCAGAGGCGCCGGGAGATGGGACTCCGGCTGGCTCTCGGATCCAACAAGGGGAAGATTCTGCGGCGCGTGGTGGGCGAAGGAGTCCGAATGACATCGGTCGGTCTTCTGATCGGCGGGATCGGCGCCATCGGTTCCGGCTTCCTCCTTTCCAGCCTCCTCTTGGGGGTTGGTCCCGTGGATGGCTTCACTCTCTCGGCCGTCATCGCCATCTTCTTGGCTGTGGCGGTAGGATCCGCTTTCATTCCCGCTCGTCGGGCAGCAGCGGTGGAACCGGCTGAGGCCCTACGAATGGAATGACTGCCGGTTTTCCCCTGCTGGCCTAAGAGAAGAGGTCCCGCCAGGGAGCAAGCCGCTCCCAAACACTCCGGTCTGACTCCCTTGATCCTTCGGCCGATTACTAATACTATGTACCTTACACTTCTACTTAACCAATCAACACCGGATCGACACTGATGCCCCGATCACTCGGAGTCACATCGCTGCGCATTCTAGGCGCCGTTCGTGAAGGTATCTCATACGGCCTGGATATCGTCGCCCACACCGGCCTCCCCTCTGGAACCGTGTACCCCACCCTGGGAAGGCTCAAAAGAAGTGGGTACCTGAAAGCTCGCTGGGAAGACCAAAGGGTGGCGGACCGTGAGGGCCGGCCCCGCCGCCGGTACTACGAGCTCACGCCCGACGGGACCCAAGCGCTGGTGGAAGGGACGAACCGAATGGCTCAGCTCGCCGCCGACTTGGGCGCAGCCGCGACGAGCGGGACCGGATGAACCGCCTGGCCCGAATTCTCATCACCTTTTCCTCCTGGCTGGTTCCCAGGACCAGGAGGACCGAGTGGGTGGAGGAATGGGAGGGCGAACTCGCCGGATTGGATGAGATCCGGGGAGGCTCCCCCGGACACGGGAAGTACCCGGGCCCCTTTGAGTTTGCCGCGGGGTCGCTGCCCCACGCGGCTTGGACGATGAAAGAGGAGTGGACGTTGGGAAATCTATTGAGTCACGTCCAGTATGCTGGCCGGGTACTAAAGCGGGCTCCGGGCTTCACGCTGGTCGCCACGCTGACCTTGGCCCTGGGCATCGGGGCAAACACCGTCGTTTTTAGTATCGTCGATAGCACCGTGCTCAATCCTTTCCCGTTTCCGGATCCCAAAAGCCTCGTTGGAATCGGTCCGGCCTTCCCTCGGTTGGGTCAGGAGCTGAGCTATTTCGAGGCTCTCTCCCCGGCCGAATACGAGGACATCCGTACGCAGAGCCGGACTCTCGAGAGAGTAGTGGCCTGGGACATGGGGAACCGGCAGATCGCCACCCAGGATGGATCGACCAACGTGTTCACGGCGTTCTGGTGGGGGGACGCGTTCCTGACCCTCGGCATGACACCGGCAGCCGGACGCGGCTTCCTTTCCGAAGAGATCGAGCGGGGTGACAGAGTGGCTGTCATCAGCCATCGGCTCTGGGAGAGCCTCTTCGGATCGGACCCGGATGTGGTCGGATCTACGATTCAGGTAAACGGCTATCCGTACGCTTTGGTGGGGGTCATGCCCCCCCGGACCCTCATCTACGGCACCGATCTCTGGACGCCCATGCCCGTCGGGCCTGAGGTGTATCCTCGGAACCGCAGGCAGTTCCAGGTGCTCGCTCGCATGGCCGACGACGTCACAATGACGGAAGTCAACGCCGAGTTGGAGGGGATAGCAGGGAGGGTAGAGGCAACCCACGCCGGGGAATTCGAAGAGTACCAAAACTGGAGTCTGATTGCTTCGACCTGGAATGACATCAACTCTCAGACCTTCCGTGCTGCAGCCTTCGTACTCCTCGGAGCCGTCGGCTTTGTCCTTCTCCTCGTGTGCGTCAACCTGGCCAATCTCCTTTTGGCGCGGGCCATGGGTCGAAGCCGTGATTTCGCTCTCCGGGGAGCCTTGGGAGCTCCGCGACGACGGATCCTAGCCGAGCTGTTTACCGAAAGTTTGGTGCTGGCAACTCTCGGTGGCACCGCCGGTGTCCTCGTCGCAGTCCTGGGCATCAGGGGGTTTTCCCGGGTGGTTGAGGTCCTTTCCATTCCCTTCCTTGGCGAGGTCTCCCTCAATGGCAGGGTCCTTCTCTTCACCGGCGCCGTTTCCATCTTGGCCGGGCTTGCGTTCGGGTTGCTTCCTGCCGTACACGCAACCCGATCCAACTTCCACGATCTACTGCAATCCGAGGGGAGGACTTCGGCCGGAAGCCGGAAAAAACACCGCCTCCAGAGGATTCTGGTTGGGATGGAAACCGCTGTGGCCCTTGCCCTGCTGGTCGGTTCCGGCCTCCTGGTAAACAGCTTCCTCCGCCTTCAGAGGGTGGACCCGGGTTTTGATCCCGAGAGCGCTCTAACCATGCGCATCACGCTCCCATGGGAAGAGTACGACATGGAATCGATCATGGTGTTCTTCCAGGAGCTGAGGGATCGAGTGGATGGCCTGCCGGGGGTACGGAGTGCAGCAATCACCAGCCAGTATCCACCCTCGGTTTTCTTGGACCAGCAGGTGTCGGTGGAAGGTGAGACATACTTGGAAGGGGGAACCCTACCGCAGCCCTATCTCACTCTTGTCAGCCCAGGGTACTTCGAAGCCATGGGTATAGCCCTGGTGGTGGGACGGACACTCACAGAGCAAGACCGCATGGGGATGCCGGACGTGGCGGTAGTCAACCAAGCTGCCGCGCGGAGGTTATTTGGGGACGAGAACCCGGTGGGATCACGCTTCCGGATTGGCGGGCCAGGAGAGGAGGGGGAGTGGATCGAGGTGGTGGGCGTGGTGGCAGACACCCGGAACCTCGGGCTTGACGTGGATCCGCAGCCGGAGGTCTACGGGAGCACTTACCAGGTTCCGGGTGGGAATCAGTTCTTCCTCGTTGCGCGTACCGACAACGATCCCACGGCCATACTGCCCGCTATTAGAGAGACCGTGGCGAGCCTTGACCCAGACCAACCCATCTACATGATCCGAACCATCGAGGAGGCTTTCTCGGCGTCGTCGGCCGACAAGCGGATCGCCTCCTTGGCGCTGACCCTTTTCGCCGCCTTTGCCCTTCTCCTTGCCTCACTTGGTATTTATTCCGTGGTGGCTTTCGGCGTCGTGGAGAGGACAAGAGAAATCGGTGTCCGTATGGCTTTGGGGGCGGAGCCAAGCGGGGTCCTCCGGTTGGTGGTTCGGCAGGCCCTCATCCCGGTGGCAGTGGGCCTCGTGGCCGGTTTGGGGATCGCCTTCGGTGTCGGAGGGTTCCTTCAGTCCCTCCTTTTCGGGATTTCGGCGGCCGATCCTCTCACGTTCGGCATTGTGACTCTCCTGCTCCTTGGGGTGGCGGCGTTGGCCAGTTATCTGCCGGCTCGGAGGGCCAGCTACATGGACCCTGTCATAGCGCTCAGGGAGGAGTAGCGGGGCGCAGTTGACGTGCCTGCATGCCACCACAGATCGGGCCCTGACCTCGGATTCCCCCGAGAAGTGCAATGAAAACAGTCCCGGGGGGCCGTCCAGGTGGATGGCTGCCCTGGTCATGTGCTGGGCCCATTCAGCCGGTCCATGCAGGCCGCCTCCCGAGATCTTCGTCCTTCAGGAAATGGGATCCAAGCCTAGAGCTATCCGCCCACTGAATTCACGCTGGCGCCTGCTCGGAAGGGGATGGAAATGCATCGCGCGGACATCCCTGACGATCCTCTCAACCGGGTGCCCTCGGAAGAAACCTCCGCCGCCCACGATTTCCGCAGCCACTTCGACGGCTTCTTTCAGGGCTTCCGCCGCGATGGTCTTCCGCTGGAGGATATCGTCTGCGAGTTGGAGGGTCGGTGTGAAGCCATGGTTCTGGTTGAGGGCTATCATATCCTTCATTGCCATGGTCGCCACGGAGAACGCGCTGAGCATCTCCCCTACCGCCGGTGCCAGCTCAGCCCCCCGCCTCCTGGCGCTCTTGGTGGCCAGACCAACTGCGGTCTCCACAAGTCCCACATAGGCTGCGGTGATGAGCGGAAGAGCCGTTGGAATGACCACATTCCACATTGGGTGCCAGCCCTTGGCACTCCTTCGCAACGCGATGGCCTCGTCGGGAACAAAAACGTCCTCCAGGACCAGGTCGTGAGAACCGGTTCCACGCATCCCCATAGCGTCCCAGGTCTTCACAAACTTCAACCCCTTGGTGCTGAACGGAATGGCGAAGTGGAGGACCTCGTCTTCCCCGTCCCCATCATACGCCACGCTCGACACGAAGATATCGGCCCCGGGCCCCCCGCTTACAAACCGTTTGTGAGCCCGCACAAGGAATCCTCCCTCGACCCGCTCTGCCTCTCCGGACGACTTGAGCCAGTCGTTGGCTCCGGTACCGGCAATGACCAATTCCCCTGAAGCGAGGCGGCGCAGTGTAGCCGTGGCCTGTTCATCCCCGTGGAGGTGTTTGTAGACGTTCACGGCCAAAGGGTGGGTGTGCATGGCGAATGCGAGAGCCGTTGACCCGCAATTGCGCCCCAACTCCCGTATGATATCGCAAAGCTCTTTGTACGAGGCACCGCCACCACCCAGATCAAGGGGAATGCCGGCCGAAAAGAGCTTGCCGTCCCGAAGCTCTTGGTAGTTGCCCGCCACGAAGGTGCCGGAACGATCATGGTCGGCGGCTCTTTCAGCCAGCGTCGGCCCCAGGGCTCTCGCTTCCTCCAGGAAGTCGACTCGGGTTTCCCTGCTTTTAACTACCGTAGTGTCCGTGTCTCGGATCATCGTACTCGTTGTCATTGGGATCCTCCTGCAACTCTGCCGCCGCGGCGCGGCGTTCGAAGTGTTCGGGCTGCCGTGGGGCGCCGTCGAGTGTTCCTGCGGCTTCTCGCATCCGGGTGCGTGGTCCAACGAAGGGGCCGGCCATAGGCACGGGCCGTGTACAGAAGTGGGTCCCCGGAGCCTGCTGAGACCTCTGTGACCCTGCCGACGAAGATCGTATGGCTCCCAGCGTCATGGGCTTGCTCAAGGACACAGGCGAATGTGGCGACGGCGTCGGCGAGAACAGGAGCTCCCGACAGGCCGAAGATCCATTCCCCGACCAGGAATTCGTAGGCCTGGCGCGAGGACGATTGGCCGCCGAAGGCCTGGGCAAGATCCTTCTGATCGACGGTCAGCAGGTTCACGCTGAACACACCGTTCTCACAGAGGGCCGCATGGGCCCTGCTCTTCCGGTTCACACACACCAGAATCAAAGGGGGCTCCGCGGACACCGACGATACGCTGCTCACCGTGATCCCCACCCGACCCCAGGGGCCATCCGTGGCCAAGACTGCGACCCCGTTGACGGCGCCGGCCATGGCCGCGGTGAATTCTTCTCGGAGCACCTCGGTAGTCGCTGGACTCTGGCTCATTTTTCTCTCCCTTCCAGGAATAAACCGACTAGTCGGTTTATTCCTATGACAAAAAAAAACTCATGCAGTTTTAAGGACCCCCCGGCGAACGCGGTTACGGAAGCGCTCGAGGGCCCGGTTGACATAACTCCAGTCCTGGTGGGCTTTGGCCAGGATCAAAGCACCCTCAACAACCACGATGAAATGCTCGGCAAGCTCCTTTGGGGAGAGCCCGTCCGGCATACGATCTTTGGCGGCCAAGGGAGCCATTCCCGCAGCCAACCCCCTGGCGACGCCCTCGAACTTCTCCGACACGGCATTTCTGATGATGGGGTTCGTCTCCGCAAGGTCCAGGGCGAAGGTCCCCAACAGGCACCCGTCTCCCCACATCTCTCCCGCCATGGCAATCAGGTGATCCACGAGTTCCAATGCCTTTTGGGTAGGGTCATTCGCATCGTGGTACGGCCCATCGGCCACGACTCGTTCGTTCCTGGCCGCAAACCGATCGAGGATGGCCAGCCCTACCTCCTCCTTCGTTCTAAAGAAGTGATAGAAGCTCCCCTTACTGACGCCGGCGGCTTCGCAGATCTCATCCACCGTCGTGGCCGCATAACCTCTTGCCAGCATTAACTCCTGCCCGGCTTCCAGGATCTTGTCTTTGGCGGTGATCTTCATCATGGCCGTATAAATAAACCGACTAGTTGGTTTAGTCAAGGGTTTTCTGAACGTATGGGGATGCACGGCCGTCCTCGTGCTCTGGAAGCTGGACTTGCCGCTGCCGGCATATTAGGCATGCCGGAGGCTCGCGGACGCTTGCTGATCCCCTGTCTCTTCTTTGACCAAATCGCGTATCGGACCTGTAGAGGAGGAGTCATGATGAGAGCGACCCTGAGGCTCCGAGTTCCTTTCAACTACCTGTTTCTTCTGACTGCAGCTCCAACCTCGGTCGCCGCACAAGGTGGGCCGTTGTTCTCCACCGACGAGGTACTGGAGTTCACCATCCGGGCCCCGTTCGAGGAGATCTTCCGGCACCGCGGTCAGGAAAGCGAAGAATATCCTGGACTGGTAGTCCTTACCGGAATTCCGGGATCCCCGGACCCTTTGAAGGTGGACATTCGCACGAGGGGCCGCACACGCCTCGAAAAGCGGATCTGTCGGTTTCCCCCGCTTCGCCTGGACTTCCCGAAAGACTCTTTGGCCGGAACGCCGTTCGAGGGAGAAAACCGGCTCAAGCTCGTAACCCATTGCCAGGACGACCGGGAGGAATACGAGCAGTATGTCCTCCTCGAGCACCTTATCTACAGAGTCTACAACCTCTTGACGGACCTCAGCTTTCGCGTGAGGCTCGCTCGGATCACATACGAAGACACCGCTGGGGATCGGGACACCATCACACGGTTCGGATTCCTCATCGAGCACGAGGAGGCGGTGGCGGAACGCACTGGCTGGAAGAATCTCAAGGTGCCCGGGGTCCCGCCGGCAGCGCTCGATCCCGAGAACCTCGCACAGGCCGAGGTCTTCCAGTATCTGATCGGGAACACCGACTGGTCCGCTTTTTCTCCGGACCCAGGTAGTCCCGATTGTTGTCACAACACCAAACCCATCGGAGCCCCTACCGGTCCGGTCTTCACACTTCCCTATGACTTCGACATTTCGGGGTTGCTGAACACCCGATATGCCAACCGGCTCTTTCGCGGGAACCTGGACCAGATGGGGCTTCGCAGTGTTCGCCAGCGACGGTTCCGAGGCCTCTGCACGTCCTCACCCCAATGGCCAGCCACTCTTGCGAGGTTCCACGAGCTCCGGCCAGGAATCGAGGCTCTATTCAACAACCAGGAGGGGCTGGAGAGGGACGTTCTCGAAGACACGCTCGAGTATATCGCCGAGTTCTACGACGTCATCAACGACCAGGGGAGAGTCCGAAGAGAGTTCGAGCGTCACTGCAGGTGAAGGACCCAGTGGGTGCACCAGGGAGGTCCCCCACGTTGTACCCATCCAAAAAACTGGCCTCGGGAAAAATATTCCTTAATCCATCTTTCTTGACAGTTAATCATTCCACAGTGCGAATCTGAGAGTCCGCAGCCTACCTGAGTAGTGAGCGAGCAGGTTTGTACAGTTGACCACCCCAACAATTTCCATGTTGACGATCCCGAAACGCCTGACGGAAGCCCCCGAGGACCGCTATCGCATAGAGCGGGATTGAGCTCCAATCGCAGCGGGATCTTCGCTTGGGTCAGAGGTCAATCCGAGGATAGCGACCTAACCCTTTTTCCATTCATCGGGAGTCTCCCGGAGAAACTTCCCGTTACACGGTCGCGCCGTGTTGACTAGGACATCTCCCCCAGAGCGGCGAACGGGTCCACCCCCCGTTCTCTCGGAGGGAGAATGTGCGGGTACTCGGGTTTCAACCTGCTGACTTCGTCCAGGCGCGACAGTTCGTTGGCGGACAGCTTCAGATCGACGGCCGCGAGGTTGTCTTCGAGTTGCTCCTGTTTTCGCGCGCCAACGATGACGCTGGTCACGCCATCCTGGTGCAATAGCCACGCCAATGCCACTCGCGCCGGGGAGGCGTCGTGCGCGGCGCCGATGTCCCGTAGGACTTCAACGATCTGGTCGCCCTGCTCAAAGTCCACAGGCGGGAAGCTGAAAGCCGCGCGGCGTCCACCGGCCGCCCCCTCACCCGTGTACTTGCCCGAGAGAAAACCGCCTGCCAGCGGGCTCCACACCATCACGCCCAGACCCAGGTCACGCACGGCGGGAAGGATCTCCCGCTCGAGTTCACGCCCGGCCAGCGAGTAGTAGGCCTGCACCGAACAAAAGCGCTCTGTGCCCAGAATGCGGGCGAGGCCGTCAGCCTTGGCGATCTGCCAGGCGGCGTAGTTGGACAGGCCGATGTAGCGGACCTTGCCCTGACGCACGCAGTCGTCCAGCGCGCGTAGCGTTTCGTCAAGGGGGGTGGTGGGATCGACGCTGTGAACCTGGTACAGATCGATGTAGTCGGTGCCCAGGCGCTCAAGGCTCTTCTCGATTTCGCGCATGATCGACATGCGGCTGGTGCCCAGGGCGTTGATCTCGGTGCGGTTAGTGAAATAGACCTTGGTTGCGATCACAGCGTCTTCACGCTTTCCCGACAGTGCCCTGCCGAGCATCCGCTCTGACGCCCCTTCGCCATACATGTTGGCGGTGTCGAAGAAGTTCACGCCGGCGTCGAGGGCGGTGCCAATCATGCGGTCGGCGTCGGTCTGGGACATTCCGCCGATCATCTCTGCGAACGCCGACTCCTCGTCGTTGAAGGTCATCGCGCCGAAGCATATGCGGGACACATAGAGGCCGGTGTTTCCGAGAGGGAGGTATTGCATTGGTATTCTCCTTGTAGTTCCCATAGGGCGGACTGAACGTTCATTCCGCGCAACAGTCCAAAAAAGGAAGCCCGCGGGCTCCCAGGTTTCTACTCGCAGCCGATGCTGCGCCAGATTGCATCGAGGGCCTGATCGATGAGCTCGTCGTCGAGCGTCACATCCTTTAGCTGACTCGCGCTCGACAGCTGAGCCAGGGGGCCGAAGATCATCGCCATCACCACGGGGAGCGGAAGGTCGCGGATCTCGCCGTCACAGATACCGCGTTCTATGACGTCCACGTAGTCGGACATCAGTTGCTCTCGGATGCGCCTGGTTTCGTCACCGATGAAGGGCGAGTTGTAATACTGGTCCAGAAAACGGAACCTGGCCGACTCACAAGCTCGCGCACTGATAGCGTTGCGGAACATCAATCCGACGGCGTCACGAACCGAGAGTTCCTCGGTGTAGCCCTTGAGCACCTGGGCGTTGATTGCCTGCTTCTCACGGACGTAGAGGGCGTTAATGAGTTCTTCTTTACTCTCGTAGTACCGGTAGATCGTGCCAGCTCCTACCCCAGCCTTCTCCGCGATTGCCGACATCGGAGTGCCGTGGAACCCCCGCTCGCCGATCAACTCCAGCGTGGCGTCCAGTATCGCCTCTTGTTTCTCTGTCAGTTCCAGTACCATGGGGTTTTTCCCTCGACCTTCGTCGGAATGAATGTTCATTCCGCTCTTAGAATACTTCCATCCCACCGAGGCGTCAACCCCAAATTCCACTGCTTTGCGAAGTGGGGACCCGGCGAGACACCCAACCCCAAGAGAGCCTCCTGCCTCGCCAAGCTCTCTATTTTTCGCTCATGGTGCCCACCTGAATGCAGCGGAGCCGGACCACTCCCCTCCCTTCGATTCAAACCATAGCCCCCTCAGGGGCGTCTACTCTCTGTAGGCCCCACTAACAACGTTAGGAGAGCCCCGAAGTGGGAAAAGACACTCTGGGAGAGTTCGAACACCACGTGCTCCTTGCTACCCTTCGCCTCCGGGGAGAGGGTTTCACCACGTCCATCGTTCTGGAGCTGGAGGAAACGATCGACCGATCGGTGGCACCGGCAGCCGTTTATATCGCGCTCCGGCGCCTCGAAGAAAAAGGCCTGGTGGATTCCCGCATGGAACTGACCGAGGACGCGCCCGGTCCTCGGAATCGTCGGTACTTCCAAGTGACGGAACGCGGAAGGTTGAAACTGCTGCAGGCCCGCCGCCGTTTTCATCGCCTGTGGGAAGGTTTGGATCCGCTGGAAGAGGAGGCCTGAATTGGGTCGGGACCGAAGGGAAGGGGGACATGGCTCGGGTCCGGATCTCGGCCCGCCCGCCCGGGCACGGAAGATCCTGGGTAATGTCCTCCCTGGTGAGGACCGAGCCGACTTACTTCACACCGTGGATCACCTGTACCGACGCAGAGTGGAGAAGAGGGGTCGGCTTCTGAGCTCGGGCTGGTATTGGATCCAGGTCATTGATTTCTGGATCAGGCTCAGGTTTCAGAAGCAGCCAAAACTGCGGCGCATTCCAGAGGATGGGCGCCACGCCCACCCGTCACCCGAACACCGATCGGCCACCTTTCTTATGCAGAACCTCATGCAGGACCTCAAATTCAGTGTCCGGCGTCTTCTCTCCACTCCGGTCGTCACGGCTGCAGCCCTCCTCTCCTTGGCTCTGGCCGTCGGCGCGAACGGCGCCATCGTGGGAGCGGTAAAGGGGCTTCTGATGACGCCCCTTCCGTTCCATGAGCCCAACTCTCTGGTGAACATCTGGGCCACCTACCCTGACCGGCCCGAGGCCCAATTCTCAAACTCCTATCCCAACTACGTGGACTTCCGTGAGGTCCCGGCCTTAGAGGGTTTGGCGGCTTCTCAAGGAACCAGCCATACCGTCGTCGCAGAGTCCGAACCCTTCCGTGTGGAAGGTCTCACCTCGACAGACAACCTCTTCAGGATCCTTTCGGTCGACCCTGTTTTTGGCCGGACCTTCCTCGAGGGGGAGGATGGTGTGGGAGGTGATCGGGTCGCTGTTCTCTCCCACGGCCTGTGGCAGGACCGGTTCGACGGGGACAGGGAGGTGCTCGGCCGGAGCTTTCTGCTTGACGGTGAGCCCTACACGGTCGTGGGGGTGATGCCTGAGAGTTTCTTTTACCCCTACGAAGAGATCGCACTGTGGACGCCTCTCCTGAGAGACGAGTCCAACTGGAGCCGAGTGAACGGTGGTCTCCAACTGGTGGGGCGTGTGGCTCCGGGATCGAGCGTTGAACAGATCCAAGTACAAACCTCTGAAGTGGCCCGGCGCTTCTCCGGGGAACATCCGGGGACCTGGTTGGAGGACATGACCACCATGGTCATGACGGTCCCCCAGGCCCTCTACGGTGAAGGGGTGTCCCTGCGCCTCTATGCTCTCTGGGGAGCCGTGGGGCTCCTTCTTCTAATCGCCTGCATCAACGTGGCGAACCTCCTGCTAGCTCGAAGCACTTCCCGACGCAGGGAGGTTGCGGTGCGGTCGGCTCTCGGGGCCGGCAAAGGCAGGATCACGGTCCTTTTCCTGGCGGAAAGCCTGACATTGGGTCTCGGCAGCGGGCTCATCGGCGTGGGAGTCGCCTGGGCCGGCGTGCGTCTGCTCCGGTGGGCCGCCCTGTCCGATGCGGTCAGAGCGGCAGAGCTGACCCTAGATCCTTGGGTCATGGTTTTCACTGTTCTTCTCGGGACCCTCACGGGGGTGTTCTTCGGGATCTACCCGGCATTTCGCGTGGCTCGAACGCCGGTGGCGCGGGTGATACAGGAAGGGGGAAGAGGGCGAACCGAGGGTGTGTCCGGACGGCGTCTTCAGCGAGGGCTCGTAGTGGCTCAGGTGGCCCTCACTCTGGTGGTCCTTCTGGGAGCCGGACTGATGGTCCGCACGATGGATAGAATGTTGAACATCAACCCTGGGTTTCAGCCGCAGAACGTCCTCTCTTTCACCATTTCCCTGACCTCCGAGTACGACGACGCAGAAAAAGTGTCGGCCTTCCAGGAAAGGGTTTTGCCCGAACTCGAAGCCCTACCGGGGGTCGAGGCGGTTGGAGTGGTTTTCACTCTCCCACTTGGGGGAATGAACAACTTCTGGGATTTCCTGGTGGAGGGTGATCCAGACCCCGGCTCCAGCCGCTGGTCGGCCGGAGGAAACATGGCTGGGCCAGGTTATTTCCAGTCCATGCAGATCCCCCTGCTGAGGGGGCGACTCTTGGAGGCCGGAGATCGCCGGGGACAGGAGCCTGTTGTGGTAGTGAGCCAGGCTATGGCCGAGACCACCTGGCCTGGGCAGGATCCCCTTGGGAAACGGCTGGCCCTCCCCGGGGAGACCCGGGATGGGCAGATCCATTGGAGGACGGTGGTAGGGGTAGTGGGAGACGTACGACATGGAAGTCTCACCGGAGATGCCCGTGGAGAGATCTACAAGCCCTTCTGGCAAACCCGCTGGAACACCAGCATGATGACCTTCACCATCCGTACCGCGGGATCGCCGGAGCCGTTGGCCAACCCGGCCCGGGAAATCGTCCTACGAGCCGACCCGGGCCAAGCCATCTACGACGTCATGACCATGGAGGACCGGGTCAGCCGAAGCTTGGATGCCACCCAGGGACTAACGTGGCTCCTGGGGGTTTTTGGGGTATCCGCGCTTCTCCTCTCGTCGCTGGGCATCTTTGGTGTGATCTCCTACGCGGTGTCACAG
>JANQDZ010000076.1 GCA_028278645.1 Longimicrobiales bacterium
AAAAGGGGGGTCGGTTCGCGCAGGGACGTCAGGAAGGCAACCGCACGCCTCAGTCGGGCCCGAAACAGGGGGTGCGGGACCCGGCTCAGTCCGTCGCCCCGAAAACCGTCCATGGTCGGATGGGACAGATGCATGCCCGTATGGGCGTGGGCTCATGCCCTCCAAGCCGCCTGGAAATGACCTCCGGACAGCCTGGACATGACCTCCTAGCAGCCGGCCCATCCCCTCCAAGCCGCCGGCCCATGCCCACCAAGCCGCCGGCTTCAACCTCCATGGCGCACCCTCGACAGGAGACGGGACGATCGACTCGCCGGCGGAAAGATGACTGGGTGCCTGCCCGCTCCCAGCAGATCCTGTATCTTAGTCGGTCTCTTGGACAAAGCCGGACCACGTGGCCGGTCCGTCGATCAATGCACACGACTCACACGAAAGACATGACCGTCTCCAGCCACATTCTTTTGTGGCTTAAGCCCCTCCTGGTTTTCGCCCTCCTGGTTCTGGCGGGCCTGATCGAGCCGGCGCCGAGTGCTGCCCAGGCCGGACCCACCATATCGTGGGGTGGGGAGGTTCGGCCGCGCCTCTACGGCCGGGAGCCAATTTTCGGCCAATGGGATCACTGGATCTCCATGCGGACCAGGGTGAACCTGGAAGTAACCTTTGAATCCGGGATCGGTCTCTACTTCCAGTTACAGGACGTCCGCCTCTGGGGGGAGGAATTCGGCACTCGGGATCCAGCGGCCGACCAGTTGGACTTCCATCAGGCCTACCTGGCAGTGGACTCCGTGCCGGGGATCGGTGGCACGGTCCGTTTGGGGAGACAGGAAGTGGACGTGGGCGAGAGTCGTTTGATCGCTCAGCCAAACTGGGGGCATGGGGGCCAGTCCTTTGACGGCGTCCGTCTCTTACGCCCGGTCGGGGAGGCCAGCCTGGACCTGTTGTACTTCCGGCTCCAAGAGGGGTCTTCCCCGAATCACGATAACAGCGCGGATGTAGTCGCTGTCGCCTTTTACTCTCCCGAAGGGGACCTCGGAGCCTTCGACTTCCTGGTGATCCACGATCGGACCGGAGAACCCGCGGAAACCCATCGGACCACTGTGGGACCCAAATGGAGAAAGCGATCTGGGAATCTCTCCTTCCGGGCCCAAGGGATGATCCAGGTCGGGGAGGACGCCGGCCAAAACTTCTCGAGCCACATGCTTGCGCTCAGGAGCACGTTGCACCTCCTGGGGGACAGAGCCGGTCTCACCCTCTGGTATGACCAACTCTCAGGAGACTCCGACCTGTCCGACGGAACCTCCGGTTCGTTCTCCACACTTTTTGGCGCCCGACACCGGTATTACGGAAGATCGGACTATTTTCGGAACATACCGGAGGACACGGGAGGGTTGGGCCTTCGAGACCTAGCGCTCAAACTGGAATATCATCCCAACGATTTCCTCTCGATGTATCTCGATCTCCACAGCTTCCGAACGGATGAGATCGGTGCTCTCTCCAGTCAGAACCTCGCGGAGGAGGTCGACCTTTGGCTCGAGTACCGCTTCCGCGACAGACTGGATATCGAAGTCGGCTACTCCCTCACCCGGGCCGGAACGGCCATGAGAGAGCTGGGCCGCCTGGAGGGTACCGGCAACATGGTCTACCTCATGACCTCCGTCGCTTTCTGATCGGCAATGATGGAATACGAAGCTCCCATGGACATCGGCCAGATCCAACTCGAAGTGGCCAAGTGCCGGCGCTGTCCGCGCCTGGTGGCGTGGCGGGAGGAAGTCGCTGGGAAAAAACGGGCAGCATTCGCAGAGGAAGAATACTGGGGCCGCCCGGTCCCCGGCTTCGGAGACCCGAAAGGACGGCTGCTCGTGGTGGGACTCGCCCCGGCAGCTCACGGGGCGAACCGGACGGGCCGTATGTTCACCGGCGACCGGTCGGGGGATTGGCTCTACCGGGCCCTTCACCGGGCGGGCTTCGCGAACCAGGCCGAGTCCACCCATCGGGAAGATGGGCTGGGGTTGACCGACTGTTATATCACGGCCGCCGTTCGTTGCGCGCCGCCTGACAACAAGCCCACCCCCGCGGAAAGGGACACCTGTCGTCCTTTCCTGGAAGCCGAGCTGGAAACAATGGCCGGGATTCGAGTCATCGTAGCCCTGGGGAAGTTCGCATTCGACCAGGTATGGCGGATTCTCAAGGCCTCGGGTGAGCCCATGCCCTCCCCAAGGCCACGTTTCGGTCACCGGCTGGAGGTATCCATCCGCCCTCAGTTGACGCTGCTGGCCTCGTTCCACCCCAGTCAACAAAACACCTTCACCGGCCGCCTGACGGAAGAGATGTTTGACCAGATTTGGGCCAAGGCCAAAGAGCGCCTCGGAGGTTAGTCCAGGATTACTTCGCAGCCGGTCGAGTCTGCCACGCTTCGCACCGCTGAAGCCCGCGGCGTGGTGACACCGCCCTACAACAGGGTGACGATCCGCGGAAACAGTTGATCGCCGTCGATCTCCACCAGGGCGAGAGAGACCGGCTTGGTGCCCCGAACCGGGCCGGCACTTCCCGGGTTCAGAAACAAGATTCCGTCCCTCCAGCTGATATCCGGCATATGGGTGTGCCCGGACACGACAGCCGAGAATCCAGCCGCCTGGGGACTGAGATCCAGTTCCTCCAGGTCATGAAGAACGAAGATGGCGAGGCCCTCCAACTCCACGACCTCTGTCTCGTGTAGCTCCTTCGTCCAACCGCCCCAATCCATGTTCCCCTGGACAGCGGTCACGGGGGCGACCCTTCCAAGCTCTGCCAGGATATCGGGATCACCCACGTCACCTGCGTGGATGATCCGGTCCACGCCCTCCAAGGCAGACAGAGCTTCGGGCCTGAGGAGGCCGTGGGTGTCCGAGATCACGCCCAGCAGGGCTGTGCCTTTGTCCAGCCGGTTGTCTTTATCCAAGGGCGAAAGCCTACTCCACCGTGTGCATATGCACGTCCTGCTGGGGGTAGGGAATGGAGCATCCAGCCGCCTCCAGCTGTTCCTTCAGGTTCCGTGTCAGGTCGAATCGGACGTTCCAGTATTCCTCCCCCTTGCACCACGGGCGGACGACCAGGTTCACCGAAGAGTCGGCGAGTTCGGCTACGGCAACCTGGTAGGCCGGATCCTTCAGGACTCGTGGCTCAGCGTCCAACACCTGCTTGATGGTGTTCACCGCGATCCCAATGTCATCGTCGTACGAGATCCCCATGAGAAGGTCCACGCGTCTCGTGGGATGGTGCGAGTAGTTCTTGATCGTCCCGCCGTAGATGGCCGAGTTCGGAACGACGATATGGACGTTGTCCGGGGTGTTCATGGCGGTGGAAAAGAGGCCGATGGATTCGATTTTCCCGGTAGGCCCTCCTCCGGCCTCCACCACGTCTCCCACCTTGAACGGTCTGAAGATCAGCAGCATGACCCCAGCCGCCACGTTGGACAGGGTCCCTTGCAAAGCCAACCCGACGGCCAACCCCGCTGTAGCGAGAATCGTCAGGACGGATGCCATCTGGATGCCGATCATGCCCAGCGCGGCCACAGCCGCCGACACCAGCACCAGATAGTACACCAGACTGCCGAGGAACTGCGCCAGCGTCGGGTCGGTCTCCGACCGGTCCATGAGCCGGCTCACGGATTTTCTCAGCGAGCCGGCCAGAATCCGGCCGACGATGATGACCGCCAGCGCACCGAGGAGCTTGAAACCCCAGGTCACCAGGAGGCTTTGTGCCAGGGAAGAGACGTACTGGACTTGGTCGCTTAATCCTTCCATCCCTCAACTCCCAAGGAAAAGGAAACCCGAGGCGCACTCGATGCAGGGCGCCGTCGATACGGGGCTCGGTTCACGGGTGAATGACGTCGCGGGGAGACAAGAGCCCCGATGGGGATAAACTAGGGCCCTGATGGGGATAGACTAGAGGCCCCGATGGGGATCCACCAGGGTTCGGGAAAGCCGTCTCCGTCCACCCTCCGGGTGGAAGGAGGGTCAAAGAGCTTTAGCGGGATTGGGCCTTTACCACCAGCATCGCGACCCCGACCAACACCACCAACACCGCGATAATGAGAGGCAGAATGGGCCCGAAATCCCCCCCACCCGTGCTGCGGAAATAAAAGAATCCCAACCCCAGGCCCGCGATCACCAATCCCACCGTCATGCTGAGAACTGCTGTGATCCGAGTCTGATCCGGACCCGCCGAAGCCTGAGCCAATCGAATTGCGGCCCGAACCTCGGCGTTGGTCACCGCCGGGTGGGCTTTTGTGTACTCGTCCAAGACTTTCGCGAGAAGCCCCGCCAGCTCCCTTGTGCGTGGTGTGGGAGGGGGGGTTGGCGTAGGGGTGACGATCGGTACATAGCTCATGAGTGCAATCCGTTCTCGGGTTTCTTCTTACTACGGGCGCACCCGATGAAACCTTCTCGGAACGTGGCCCTTGGCCGGTTCAAAGGCCCGGGGGTGGTCGGCAGCTCAGGTCCGTCTTGCGATGACCTGCACCACCGAAGATCGGCCAGTATGCATGCGACCCTCGTAGATCTCCCGCTCGGTCTCCTGGCCGAGGAGGAACTCCAGCCCAGCGAACTCCTCTTCGAGGTCTTGGAGGGACATGAGCCGTTCCACGTGGGGCGGGCCGCCGGTGTCGTATTCCAACTGTTTGGGGGTGAAAGCCTCCAAGATCAGGATTCCGCCAGGGGAAAGGCCCTTGGCGACCGCTTGGTGGACTTTCTTTCGCAATTCGACGGGGAGGTGGAAAAAGACGGAGATGATGCCCTGCCACTCTCCTTCCGTGAGATCAAAATCCTCTACGGAGGAGACGACGGTTTCAACGAACACCCCACGTTCCTGGGCCAGTGCTTGGGCTTTATCCATGCCCACCTGGGATTGATCTACCCCGACCACCTCGAAACCCTGTTCGGCCAGGAAAACAGCGTTTCGCCCTTCCCCCTCTCCCAGGCAAAGGACTCGCCCCGGCGGAATCCGGTGGGCTTCCTGCCGGAGGAAGTCGTTAGGCTCCGTACCGAACGCCCATCCGTCCTTGGCGTATCGATCATCCCAAGCGCTCATGATTTATCCTTGGAGTCCCAACCCAGAAGGAGAAATCCCGATACCTCCAAGATACAACCCGGCGCCCCATTCCCGCGCCTTCTTCTTGAGGGGGGCGGGCATCGGGGAGTGAGTGAGTGAGAGGTTCGTTTCAGTGTAGGGGCCTTCAGGGCACCGCCGGTGCCGAGCCCAGAATCTCCAGAGCATGGGGCAAAGCCAAATCGGCCCAACGGGCATACATGACACCGGAAGGATGAAGCCCATCCTCCGCCACCAGGCTGGGGTCCGTCGCCGCTTCACGGGAAATGGCGGTGACGTCCAGGTACACCGCCCCGGCACCGTCACTCTCCGCCCGGTTGACTTCATTGAACTCATCGATCTCGGCGGCGATGCGTGCCCGATCTCGCCCGTCCGCAAATGGGGTCACCCCCCAATCTGGGATCGAAAGGACCAATACCCGTCCGGGATCCCCGCCGGCAAAGTTAATGGCTTGGGAAAGAAGGTCTCGGAACTCGGTTTGATACTCCTGAGGGTCGAGACCCCTATACTGGTTGTTCACGCCAATGAGGAGGGAGACCATCTCGTACCGTCCGGTGATCTCCGCCGTCTGAATCCCCGCACGAAGCTCCGAGGTAGTCCACCCAGTCCGGGCAACGATGGTCGGGTCTCCGACGGGTATCCCCGCTTCCCTCAGCCCGGACGCCAGCAGGACCGGCCATCGGTGAGACCGATCCACGCTCTCCCCGATGGTATAGGAGTCCCCTAGGACCAGGAAGGTCGGCGTATCTGGGTTCATGACCTCAAATGCCTCGCTGGGTGTTTGGCTGGCACAGGATAGCGATACAACCGCCGTCGTCAAAAGCAGAGATTGTATAAAAACCAATCGACTTCTATTCATGTCGGTTCGGTCCCTGGTTTGGTTCGGTCTTCGCCTCCAGCTACCCGGAAAGCTCGAGGCCGATCCCCGGACTCGGTGGCCCTCTTGGTCTGTCGCCGGGAACCACCGGGGGGTCCTCGGGGTTTGCAATCCGGACTGAACCTTCCCAATTAAAAAGACCTTCATCGAGGAGGAATTTCATGCCCGGACCTGTGACCCACGGACGTTTTGTCTGGTACGACCTCATGACCACGGATCCCGACGGCGCGGCAGATTTCTATTCCCAAGTGGCGGGGTGGAGTAGCACGCCGTGGGAAGGAGCCCAGGGAGAGGACCAGAGCGGACCGTACATGATGTGGATGGCCGGCGAGAATGCCATCGGCGGCCGGGCTAAACTCCCTGAGGAAGCGATCGAGAAGGGGGCACCGACCCATTGGCTGGCATATGTCACCGTCCCCGACACCGAGGCCGTTGCAGCCAAGACGGAAGCGGCCGGAGGCACGGTCCTTATGCCACCCAAAACCATGGAGGGGGTCGGGACGTTCGCCGTACTCCAGGATCCCCAAGGCGCAGCCTTCTGCCCCTTCACGCCAGCAGACGGCCCGGGGGGAGAGGTGGCCATACCGACGGAAGGAAGTTTCTCCTGGCACGAACTCTACACCTCGGACCTCGACGCGGCCTTCGCCTTTTATTCAGAGGTTTTCGGTTGGGAAAAAACCGACGCCATGGATATGGGAGAGATGGGGATCTATCAAATGTTCGGACCGGAAGCCGGAGATCAATTCGCCTACGGGGGGATGATGAAACAGCCGGCTGAGATGCCGGGGCCCCCTGCCTGGCTCTATTACATCATGGTTCCGGATATCAACTCGGCTGCGGAGAAGGTCAAGGAGTTGGGTGGCCAGGTCTTTAACGGCCCCATGGAGGTCCCTGGGGGAGACATGATCGCCATGTGCTTCGATCCCCAGGGCGGAGCCTTCGCCCTTCACGCTAAATCGGGGGGCTGATACCGGTCTGGGTCAACCGTGGCCCGTTGCCACAGCCATGTAGGCGACAAAGGCCGCCATCACCAGGTCGAAGGCGACGCAAAAGGTCGGGTACTCTTCCACCACCCCGTCGGCCAGGCCGGTAATTCGGTGCATCATCGACCAGATGGCGTGGAGGAGGTACGCCAGGGCCAGCAAGAGGGGGGACTGCCATAGGCCGAAGAGGCCCAGGAAGAGGATAGCTACAGCCACCACCCATTGAGACAGTGGTTGTCCGTGTTCGCCATGGGCCATGGCCATCCCTGGGTAAGCCCCGACGACCAACCCCAGCACGGCTGCAAAAAACGGGAAGGCCAAGTGCTCTGGAAACACGGCTGCGACGCCCAGCGTGATTCCCGCGGCCACCAGTCCCTTGAGCACCTTGTCTCCTCCGGGAGAAAAGAGAAGGAAACCAAATGTTTATCACTGCCCTCTATACCTTCTAAGGTCAAGTCCGGTATAGATCAAGGGTGTTACACAGAAAGCCGTGTTTTGGGAAAATCGTTACCGAGATTCTATTGTTCTCACAAAAAAAAGGTGGCACCTATTGATCAAGTCTGTAACGCAGTTGTATCAGATCCTGTTTCAGGCCAGTAACGGGAGGGCCCCATGAACAGTGACATCCACCCCGCCAAGCTCGTCGCTCCTTTTCTCGGGATGCTGCTGGTAGGTGGGTGCACGTGGGGAATCGGCGGAGGAGAGGAGGTCCCCGAGATGCATCGGAACCTCGCCCGGACGGTGGACATCCAGACCGGAGTCGTCCAAGGGGATCTGGAAAAAGCCCAAAAAGCGGCCGTTTGGCTTGTTGGCCGGGAAGACCAGATGGCCTTCTCCGGCGAGGGGAAGGAATACCAGTCAGCCATGCTCCACATCGCCCGGCGGATTTCTGAGACCGAGGACCTGAGTGAGGTTGCGCTCCAGACTGGTCAACTAGCGGGATCCTGCGGGGCTTGCCACCAAGCTTTGGGGGGCGGACCCCGGTTTGCGGTGGGGACATCGGCGCCGGACGGTGATAGCCAGGAAGCCCTGATGGTCCGACATCTCTGGGCCGCCGACCGGATGTGGGAAGGTTTGGTCGGCCCCTCAGATGAAGCCTGGGAAGCCGGCGCCAGAGCCATATCGGAGACTCAGCCGGCCCTGGCTCGGGCACACCGTGCCTCCACGTCGGCGGAAGGAACCGGCGACCTCCTCCAGGAAGTGAACCTCCTCTCCAAGGAAGCCATGGAGGCGACGGGCTTGGAGAGCAGGGCCAACGTCTACGGGCGGTTGCTCACCACCTGCAACCAGTGCCACGGACCCAACCCGTCACTGGCCGGGGCGTAGTCGACGGAAACGTACCCTACCTCTTCACCATCTCCAATTCATGGAACCAGAGATCGTCGTTGGGCACGTCGAGCTTCATCTCCCGGACGTCTCCCAACGGATCCAGCTCGAAGGTCGCGACCCCTTTCCCGAACCACGCGAACTCCTTCCTCCAGTTGATGAGGAACGTGTCATGGTGTAAGTGAGTCAGGTCCGCCACCAGATCCGGGTTCGGGAGGAGGCGAAGGACGAGCCTGCCGCCCTCCTCGGCGACCGTGGCGTCACCGTACATGCTTCCCCCGTAACGGCCGGCATAGCCGTCCAATGACAACGAGGGGTTCGTTCCACCGGTTCTTTCGTTTTCGAATCGGTCCTGCCGGGCTTCAAAATCCCTCCTGGCCGACCGCCAACTCGCCAGGAGATTCCCGCTCCAATCACGGGTTTCCCCGCCCAGATAGGCGTCCAGAATGGTATTCGTGATGGCGGTGGTGATGCTGGTCATGGAGTTGGTGAAAACCGCCACGGCCAGGTCTTCTTCGGGAACCAGCACCACTCTCGAAAACATCCCGTCGTATCCGCCGCCATGGCTCACGATGAGCCGACCCAGGTAGTCGTGCAGGCTCCACCCCAGCCCGTAACCCCGGAAGTGTGTCGAAGGGGTTAACTCTCGCGAGCCCGCTGAGACAGCCCGAGCCGTGTGAACGGTCCACATCTCCCAGGAGGATGCCTCCGAGAACAGGCGGACGTCCCCGGTCTCTCCGTGGCCCAGTTGAAGCTTGAGCCAGTCAGCCATATCGGCCACGCTGGAGATGATGCCTCCAGCGGCCGCCATGGCGTCCCAGTTGTACCAGTCGATGGGCTCGGTCCGGTCGATCCAGTTCTTGTGGGGCGTTGCGACGTTCTCACGTTGGGCCAGATCGTTGGTGGAGGTGTGGGTTCGGTCCATTCCAAGGGGATCTAGGATCCGGGCTTCGACGAAATCCTGCCACGACAGCCCGCTTACAGCCGCCACGACTTCTCCGGCCGCGATGAACATCAGGTTCGAATAGCCGTAAGAAGCTCGGAACGGCCCGGACTGGGGAACAAACCGAGTCCGCCTCACTACCTCCTCGGCCGTGTACCCGGTCCCATACCAGAGGAGATCACCGCTGTACGTCCCCAACCCGCTGCGGTGCGAGAGGAGATCCCGGATACGCATCTCCTGGCTGACGTAGGGATCGTAGAGCTGGAAATAGGGAAGGTGTTTTCTGACCGGATCGTCCCAGGAGAGCTTTCCTTCCTCCACGAGCATAGCCAGGGCGGCCGCCGTGAAGGCCTTAGAGTTTGAGGCGATGGCAAATAGGGTGTTCTCGTCCACCGGTTCTCCGGAGCCCATCTCTCTTTCGCCATACCCCTTCAGGAGGACCGTCTCTCCATCCTTCACGACCAAAACGGCCAATCCGGGTACCGGCCAATCCCTCTGGGCTCTGGTCACCATGGCGTCCAGCTCTTCCACATCCGGCGTCTGGGCCCAGAGGACCGAGACCTGCGCCCAGCCGGCACCCGATGCCGAAGCGAGCAGAAGGAGAGAAAGGACCAGGGCCAACCGTTTGGCCCCGAAATGCCCGGCCTGAACCTTCTTCCGCCGTCGTGTCATCCGTTGAGCTCCTTATCCAATGCTTCCCCCAACCGTTGGAGGCCTTCTCGCAGAATCTCCCGCTTCCCACCCAAAGCCACTCTGAAGTGGGAAGGCGCTTCAAAAAACCGGCCCGGGACCACGCCTGTCTCGTAACTGGTCCTGAGCACCTCGACGAACGAACTCGTGTCGTCGAGCGCCCGAACCTTCGGAAACCCCACCGACCCGCCCTTTGGTTGGACCCAGTCGAGCTCGACCCGGCCTTCGATGAACTTGGTCAGCAGCTCGAAGTTCGGGTCCAAGATCGAGCGGGCGCGGGCTCTAAGGGCCGGAAGGTTCTCGAACGCCACCAGGGCCATCAACTCCGACGGGAAAACCCCCACACCGTCCACAAGGTCCCTGACCCTTCGGCACCCTTCCACGATCTCGGGCGATGCCAGAATCCACCCTGCCCTGAGACCCGAAAGCCCATAGGCTTTTGTGAGAGAACAGGTCGAGACGAAGGTCGGGGAAAGGGAGGCCGCCGGAGATGGTGGCTCTCCCGGAACAGAATCCAGGTAGACCTCGTCCACCAAAACCTTGGCTCCAACCCTCTCCGCGATCTCGCCAACCGCCAGAAGGCGGTCCTCCGAGGTGAGGGCTCCGGTGGGGTTGTGGAGGTTTGTAAGGATTATCAGGCGGGTTTTCGAGGTAAGGGTCCCGGAAACCCGTTCTGGATCGACCTGGAATCCGTCCGCAAAGACACGATCAAACCGACGGATCTTTGCCCCCAAAAACCGAGGGATCCCCAGAAGGGGATCATAAGCCGGCCGCTCGACCAGAACCTCGTCGCCGGACTCCAGCAAGGTCCCGCCCGCAAGGAAGTTTGCACCGGAAGCTCCTGTAGCCAGGGCAACGCGGTCTACCGGAAAGCCGTACCGCTGCCCAATGGCGTCCAGGAGAGGGGGGTACCCTTCTTCATGGAATGCATCCAGCTCCAACCGCTCCCTCACCCCGGGCAGATCCTCCACGGTGCAATGGAGGAGGTTGCTGCCCATGAGGTTGTACGGGATGGCCGGAGCATGTTTCATCCAGGCCACGTATGGGGTCCAAGCGCCACCCTCAACCATCGACCGATGAGCTTCCATATCGAGAATTCCAGAAGAGGAACGCGGGGACCCCGGTACCGAGGAGGAGAATACCGAGGATCGATCCCCGGAAATCCGTCACGACGCTACTCACGACGATATAAACAGCCACAACCGTGAAGAGCCCCGGGACGATCGGATACCCGGGCGTCCGGAACGTTCCTTCTGGCCGGGCTGTAACCGGAATTCGCTTCCGGAAGACAAACAGGCTGGCTCCGGCCAACCCGAAGAAGATCCAGTCGGCGAACACGACATAATCCACCAGCTGGGCGTAGTCCTTCCAGAACACCAGGACCAGAGCCAGACCCGTCTGGAGGAAGATCGCTCTGGTGGGGGACCGGAACCGGGGGTGGAGGCGGGAGACGCTGGACAGGAATACGCCGTCTCTCGCCATGGCGTAGTACACCCGGGTGGGTGCCAGCATGGTCAGATTCAAGAACCCGAAGGTGGACACGGAGATCGTCAAAGCCAGGAACTTGTCCCCAACCTGCCCCATGGTCACCCGGGCCGCATCGGCAGCCGGGGTCAGCGTTCCAGCCAACCCCCCGTGCCCCAAAGTCCTGAGATAGACCCAGTTCACAAGGACATAAACGACAACCACCACCGCCGTGCCCAGAACCAAGCTCCTAGGCAAGTTCCTCTTGGGTTTTTTGACCTCCTCCGCCACGTAGTTGACGTTCTGCCAGCCCCCGAATGAGAACATGACCGGGACCAGTGCAGCCCCCATGGCAAAGATGGCTAGATGAAAGCCGCCGCCGGTGGACGCCCCATCCATCGCAGTCCCTGCCGCCGTGTCCACGACTCCGCCCGCCCCCAAGAGGCCATCGCCCGGGCCCAAGAGGCCATCGCCCGGGCCAACCGGCATGAGCAGCCCGAAGCCGATGAGTAGGGCCAAAGCCAGGACCTTCAGCACCACCAGGATGTTCAGGACCCGGCTCCCCGGTTTGATCCCCAGGGCGTTTATTCCCCCCACCACCACGATCGCCGCCACCGCCAGCGGGAGGGCGTTCACCCCCTCTCTGCCGATCAACCTCAGCGTGTACTCGGCAAAGGTGATGGACACGGCTGCGATTGCGCCGGTCTCGATCATGAAGAGCAGCGCCCAGCCATAGAGGAAGCCGAGTAGGGGGTGGAAGGCCTCCCGAAGATAAGCGTAGTGGCCCCCGGCTTTGGGGTGGACGACGCCCAACTCGGCAAAGGTGAGCGCCCCCGCCATGGCCACCAGCCCACCGACGATCCAAGCCGCCAAAACCCAGCCCGGAGAATCGAGCCTTTGCGCGACGATATATGGATTGATGAAGATCCCAGCCCCGATGATGCCACCCACCACCACCATCGTGGCGTCGAACAGCCCAAGGGCGCGGTGGAGTCCTGCTTCTTCTCCGCATGTGGGGTTTTTCAGCTGACGTTCTCCAGCTCGGCGATCGAAAGGTCGCAGTCGACCAACCGATCGTAGAGTCCCTCGAGTCCCGGGGAAAGTAGGGAGAGGGTCAACCGATCCTGACCAACCGCTGCGGGCGGGCACCCTCGATGCGGGCCACCAGACCACGGGCCTCCAGGTCCAACTTCACCGTCGTCGTATACCAGGAAACCGATCCCAGATTGGCCAGATCCTCCGGACTCAGAACGGAACGGACTTCACCTGGCAGTGACTTGAAGGGGAGGCCGGGCTCGTTTTCCGGAACCACCTGCAGAATCGCGGCTTTCACAGCTTCATACTTCCAGCGCTCGATCCTGACGCCTGCCTTTTCGGGATCGGGGTGTATGGCTTCGATCCTATCCACCTCGCCCTCCTTCCTCGGGAACCCAACGGGCTGGCGGGGGTTCTGACCTCTCACCCGCCTTTTGGGAAAAACCTTATGGATGAAGGACTTCCTACACACCTAGCCAGTGGAGGTTCGACGTGAGCGAATCCAAGAGCATTGGATCCATAGCCTGGACCGACCTGTCCGTCCCGGACGCCGGGGAGCTCAAGGAGTTCTACAAACAGGTGGTAGGGTGGGATTCCGGCTCGGTCTCCATGGGTGACTACGACGACTTCACCATGATCCCCCCAGGTACCGACACCCCGGCGGCTGGGATTTGCCACGCCAAGGGTGTCAACGCCGATCTTCCCCCCGTGTGGCTCATCTACATCGTGGTGGCGAACCTGGAAGAGAGCCTGGCCGCGTGCACCGCCGGCGGCGGAGAAGTGTTGGTGGGGCCGAAGGGGATGGGCCCAGGGTCATCCTACGCCGTCATCCGTGACCCGGCTGGCGCGGTCTCAGCTCTCTATCAGGTGGGCAGCTAGAGCCGGAAGGTCCTGGCCACTCACATCGACGGCCTGGACCCCCTCCACCTGGCTGTAGTCCAACTCACTCCCCCGGAGGCTGTGGGGGATCAGATAAACGGCCATCATCACTGCTGCTGCAGCGAGGATCGATCCCCTGCCGACCCAGTCATCCTCGGACTTCCGACGGGACAGGATCACAACCACCCCCACCCAGACGATCCACATGATGAGGGTTTTGTTGTCCGTCAGATCGTATCCGAAAGGCCACCCCGTCCAGAAGGCTCCGAACGCATATTTCTGCACAATGGGGCCCAGGATCATCCCCCCGACAGTCATGAGCCCCAGGGTCGTCCAGACCAAGCGCTTGAGGCCCGTCGGATGGACAGCCGCGCCCAGAGCGGTGCGAACTCCAACCAGAAGCCCAATGAACATGCAGATGATATGCGGGACCAGAAAACCGAGGGGTACGGGGTCTTTGTATCTGAGGATGAGGGTCTCTTCCTCGGGAATCCTCGTGGTTCCCTCCGCGGACTCCAACACCACGTAGTACTCCAGCTTCCCTGCGGCCGGTTGGACCGGAAGGACCGCTTGAAGATCTCCGGCCACCGATTCCATGGGGATCGGCGAGAACGGGTCATTGGTGGGATACCGTTTGAAAAAAACCGTCCCGGTGAGGTCCGATCCCGGATCCGGGACCAGGATCGGAGCACCAGCATCGGTATTCCCACTCCGAAGGAGCTCGAAAGGATACTCCACGCCACCTGACTCGAAGGATCCTTTGAACTCCTTGGTCGGCCCGGTACGTTCCTGGTATTCGGCAGCGTAGAACATGATTCCCACCGCCGCGGCCCAGAGGACCCAGGGCACCCATCCCCGCTTGGGGCTTTGCTCGCCGTTTGACATAACCCGTAGAATGTCCACTTCAGGAATCTGCATCAACCCCGAACTGGGAGCCTGAGTGCTCCGCCTCCCCGGCCCTCAGGCTGGAGAACAAAGAGAACCCCATGGCCTTGGCCGCGACAACCGATATCCGGAGCCACTTCCCAGCCCTCAAACGCACCCATGGTGCCTTCCCCGTGGCCTACTTCGACGGACCCGGCGGTACCCAGGTTCCCAGCTCGGTCCCCATCGCAATGGCCGACTATCTCTACCACAGGAACTCCAATGCCCGATGGCCGTTTCCAACGAGTGCGGAAACTGATCGGATCAGACACCAGGCAAGGGAGGCCATGGCCGATTTTCTTGGGGGGAAGGCCGAGGAGGTTGTCTTCGGCGCCAACATGACGACCCTCACCTACCACCTCTCGAGGGCTCTCGGAGCCGAGATGGAACCGGATGACGAGGTCGTGGTGACGGAGTTGGATCATCACGGGAATGTGGATCCTTGGAAGGCGCTGGAGACCGAACGCGGAGTCCGGGTGAAGACCCTTCCCATGATCCCGGAGGCAGGGACCCTGGACCTGGAACGGTTCCCCGACCTTCTGAACAAAAAGACGCGGCTGGTTGCCTTGGGGGCCGCTTCCAACATCCTGGGGACCTTGACCGACATCCCCCCTCTGGCCCGAATGGCCAAGGAGGTCGGCGCGAAGGTCTTCGTCGACGCTGTGCACCTCGCACCCCATCGCCGGATACGGGTAGAAGAGATGGGATGCGACTATCTGGCCTGCTCGCCCTACAAGTTCTATGGCCCCCACATGGGTGTGCTCTGGATCAAAGGGGAGCTCCTCGAGACCATGCCCGTCCCGAAAGTCGCTCCTGCGCCGAAGACAGGGCCGGGGCGTTTCGAATCCGGCACCATCAACTCCGAGGGGATGGCAGGAACCACCGCTGCGGTCGAGTTCCTCTGCACCCTCTCCGGCTTGGAATCAGGAACCCGCCCGGAGAAGCTGGACGCCGTCTTCGCAGAACTGCCGGAGCGGGAAGGAGCCCTTCTGGAAAGGCTCTGGGTCGGCCTGGCCGACCAGCCAGGTGTTCGCCTTTTTGGACCCCCACCCACGGAAGACCGGGCACCTACTCTCTCGTTCGTCGTTGACGGGCTACCAGCCAGGGAGGTCTCGGCGAGGCTGGCTGATGAATCGGGTGTCTTCCTTTCCCATGGCGACTTCTACGCAGCTACGGTGGTTGACCGGCTCGGGCTCCGACCCCACGGGATGGTAAGGGCCGGTGTGAGCATCTACACCACCGAGGAGGAGGTGGACCGAGTAGTGGAGGGAGTCGGGAAGATTTCCTCTGGAGGCTGAGCTCAGCCGCGGATGAGAGGAAAAAGCACCGAGGCGGTCCTGGCATTCGCCATGATTTCGGTGATACGGGCCACGACCTCAGGGTGGCCCCGGGCGACGTCGGAGGATTCGGACCTGTCGGCATCCAGATCGTAAAGCTCGAACTGCCCGTCGGACGCCCGTCGATAGGCCTTCCATCTTCCGAGACGAACCGCCTGACGCCCCTGGAATTCCCAGTAGAGATAGTCCCTTTCGGCCTGATCGCCGGTCCTTCCTTCGAGGGTCGGAAGGATGGATACACCGTCTGTGATAACGGGCAAGGCCTGTCCGGTAAGTTCGGCGAAGGTCGGGAGGAAATCCCAGAAGGCCGATGGCAGCTCCGATGTGGATCCGGCAGGAATCCGCCCGGGCCATCGAGCCACCAGCGGCACTCGGATGCCGCCCTCGTACAGCTCGGTCTTCAAGCCACGGAGTCCGGCGGCGCTTCCGAAGAATTCCGAATCGGTCCCCCCGTTGAACGTCGGCCCGTTGTCAGACGTGAATAGGACGAGGGTGTTCTCGGCCAGACCCAGCTCGTCCAGGAGATCGAGAATGGATCCGATCTCTCTGTCCATCCGGGTAACCATGGCTGCGTAGGCCGCTCTGGGTTTTTGGTGAGGCGTGTACCCCCGGTCTCCCACGTACGGCGTTTCCGGGAAGGCTTGAGCGTACTCGTCCACCGAATCTTCGGGCACCTGCAGAGCCGCGTGAGGAACCGGGAAAGGCAGGTAAAGAAAAAACGGTTCGCGGGCGTGGTCCCGTATGAACCCCCTGGCCTCCTCGGCCATGTGATCCATGGAGTAGTCCCTGCCTGAGTAGGGTGCATAGCTCGCAGGATCATCCGGATCGGCGCCCTCTGGCAGGCGCTGGTGAGGATAGAAGTACTCGTTCCCTTCCAGCAGGTCTTTCTCCTCGTTTCGCCACAGGTGGGTCGGATAGTAGTTATGGGCAACCCTCTGACAGAGGTAACCGTACCAGTGATCAAAACCCTGCCGGTTCGGGGCTCCCGAGCTTCCTGGCCCCCCCAGACCCCACTTCCCGATTGCTCCGGTGACGTAGCCCGCGTTTTGAAAGAGGGTACCGAGCGTGTATGTCCCCTCGAGAAGGGGCCGTTGCCCCTCCAGATCGGGATCATGCCACACGTCGCCCCGCTCGTTCATCTCGTCGTTGTCACGGATGTACGCGTGGCCGGTGTGAAGGCCGGTCAGAAGGACGCATCGGGAAGGAGCGCAGACCGGGCTCCCGGAATAGTGCTGTGTGAACCGCATCCCTTCGTTGGCGATCCGGTCGATCGATGGAGTGCGGATCTTGGCCTGGCCGTACACGCCCACCTCCCCGTAGCCCAGATCGTCGGCCATGATGAAGACTACGTTGGGCGGCGCCGAAGATGCGCACCCTTCCATGGAGCCAACGGTGAGGGCAGCGGCACCGAGACCCATTACGCGAACGAAGTCCCTCCGGTCCATGGCATCCCTCGGCTTCGAACCAGATTTTTCGGGCAGATCAGGCACCAGCCGCACCTTTCACCAGCGGATAGAGAACCACGTACTGCACATCCATCTCGCCCCTCTCCATGCCAAGGATCCAGTCGGGACCGATAGCATACGGGAAGAACCGATCCGGAGCAGGAACCATACCCAGCCACCGACCGGATCCATCAAAAACCCTCCACTCTTCCGGGGTACCGGGGGCCAAAACCGCGTCTGCGACCCAGAGGTTTCCCGCTTCGTCCCCAACCAAGCTCCCGAAGGCTTGGCGGGTTTCGGGGAAAGGCATGGCCTCCAAACGAGCCCGCTCCCCGGGGCGCTCCGCTTCGGGGACATCTCTGAGTTGATTGGCCAGGTAGGCCTCCCGGTCTTCGCCCGTCAACGCGAGGTCCAACCCCGGAAGCCTGATCTTTCGCGTCGGTACTCCATCAGCCTCCAAAACCCATAGATCGAAGGCCTCATTGGACCCGACCACCGCCTTCCCGCCCAGGACGGTCCCTGAAGCGTTCTTGCCAAAGGGCGGGGATCCCATCACTCCCCGCCCATCTTCATCAGTCAGGATGATTTCCCGTCCCGGCAAGAGGCCGAGGGTATCGACGAGAACACCTTCGTGGTCGAATCTCACAAAAGCCACCGGATCCCTTCGGAGTCCGGTTTCAGTGGCCTCGGCGACTTCGTTTGCTCCCCAGAGTTGTTTCAACAGGAAGGTCCCATCGGCAAGGACGCCCAGGGGAAACAACATGGGAGGCTCGGATCCCAGGGTCGTGATGCCCATCATCTCACCGACTGAAGACACCCAGGTGATCCGACGTAACATGAAGTCGTACGCCCAGATACGTCCGTCGGTGGTGGCGCCGAGGGCACTGAGCCCTTGGAACTCTCCCGGCCCTTCTCCGGGCCCTCCGAAACGGGAAACGAACTGGCCGTCGGCGTTGAAAAACCGCACGTCCTGGTACCCGAAGTCCGCCACCACCAAGGTGCCATCGGCCAACCTCGCAGCCCCGGTGACCTCATCGAACTGGTAGTCAACATCCCCATCCACCACGCCTAGGCGGAGCAGCGGATCGCTGCCCACCCGCCAACCGTCCCCTACGGGCCAAAGGGGGACGTGACTCTCTACTATCTCAACCCCGGCGCTGTCGAGCACCTCATTGGGTGGACCTCCCCCTCCATCTCCACACCCAAGAAGGCCGATCCAAGCAGCTAGAAAGAACACCCCAGAGAACCTTTTCACGTCATCCTCCCTTTTCTGCTTGGACGGTGTTCTCCTCGCAGGTGTTTCCCGGAAGCCCTATCTAGAACCCCAGAGACCACTTGAGAAAGGCCCAGGCGTCGGCGATCTCCTCGATTCGCATCCAGGTGGGTTTTCCGGCGCCGTGGCCGGCCCGGGTCTCCACCCGCATGAGGATGGGGTTATCACATCCCTGACCATGCTGGAGAGCGGCGGCGAACTTGAAGCTGTTCCACGGAACGACCCGGTCATCCCGGTGGGCTGTCGTCACCAGAGTCGGCGGATAGCAAGTTCCCTCCCCGACGTTGTGGTAGGGCGAGTAAGCGTAGAGGGCCCGAAATTCCTCTTCGTTCTCGCTGAGTCCGTAGTCGCTGGACCACTGCCGGGCGTTGAGGCTGGCAGTGTGGTACCGAAGCATGTCCAGGACACCTACCGCCGGGAGGGCCGCTCCGAACAGCTCCGGCCTTTGTGTCATGACCGCTCCCACCAACAGACCACCGTTACTCCCCCCTTGTACAGCCAACCGCGGGGTGGACGTGTATCCCTCCTCGATGAGGTACTCTGCGGCGGCGATGAAGTCGTCGAAAACGTTCTGTTTCCTGGTCTTGGTACCGGCCTGGTGCCACTCCACTCCGTATTCCCCGCCCCCGCGGAGGTTGGCGTGAGCGAAGATCCCTCCCATCTCCAACCAGACGAGACGGTCCACCCGGAAGGAAGGCGTTTGAGAGATGTTGAATCCCCCGTATCCGTACAGAAGCGTCGGGTTCTCCCCGTTTTTCTCCATTCCGACCTTGTAAGTGAGGAACATGGGGACACGGGTCCCATCCGCGCTGCGAAAAAACACCTGCGTTGTCTCGTAATCCCCCGGGTCAATGTCGATTTGGGTCTCCCGGTAAACCGAGGATTCACCAGCAGCCAGGTCGTAACGATAGATGGTGGGGGGTACGGTGTAGCTTTGGAACGAATAGAAGGTCTCGGAATCATCGGCGTGGCCGCCGAAACCTCCTGCAGTCCCGATCCCCGGCAGGGAAACGTCCCGGATCACCTCACCCTCGGTAGAGACCAGGCGAATCAGAGTCTTTGCATCTATTAGGTACCGAGCCACGAATACACCGCCCACATACGAAGCGGATCCGAGGGTTTCGTCGGCTTCGGGAATCACCTCGCGCCAAGCCGACGGATCGGAGTCCCGGATATCGATGGCCACGACCCGATTCCGGGGGGCGTCATTATTCGTGTGGAAGTAGAAGAGAGGACCGTCGTTCCCGATGAAGGAGTAGAGAGCGTCCCACTCGTCCAGGAGACGCACGACCTCGCCGTTGGGAGCTCCGAGATCGAGAAAATAGACGCCGTTCTCGTTGTATCCTTCCTGAACGTTGATGATCAGGTACCTGCCGTCTTCCGTCACCGAGGCATAGGGGTTCCGGCTCTCGGAATCTTCCACATCGTAAACCAACTCATCCTGGGCCTGGTCGGTACCTACCCGATGGAAGTAGACCTGCACCTGAGCCTGGCCATCCCCTTCCCCATCAGGCCCCACCGGGTACTTGGAATAAAAGAAGCCCGAGCCATTCGGCAGCCAGGAGGCCCCTGTGAACTTGGTGAAGGCCACCGCATCCGGAAGATCATCCGCCGTCTCCACGTCCCTCACGTGCCAGGTGTTCCAGTCCGTTCCCCCGTCAGAGGTGGCGTAGGCGATGTACCGGCCGTCAGGGCTCACGCTCATTCCCGCCAAGGCGATGGTGGCGTCCTCGCTGAACCCGTTCGGATCGATGAGGACTCGTGCTTCGCCGTCCAGGCTCTCTGCCACAAAGAGCACGTCCTGATCCTGGAGACCGTCGTTCCGGGTGAAGAAATAGAGGTCCCCTTCCTTGAAAGGAATCCCGAACCGTTCATAGTTCCACAATTCGGTCAGGCGATCCCGAATCCCTGCGTGACCAGGCATTTCCTCCAAAAATGGAATGGATATTCTATTTTCTGCATCCACCCATTCGGCCAACTCCGGGGCCTCCAGATCCTCCATCCACCGGTAGGGATCCGCCACCACGGTCCCGAAGTAATCGTCCGTGTGATCCGCCCGTTGGGCCTCCGGATACTCCAGAGGAAGGGGGGGGCCGGACCCTTTGCAGGCCAGGAGGACAAGGAGGGGGAGAACATCGAGAAGGGGGAAACTCGAACTCGGAAAAAACCGACGGGGCGTCGCCATGGGAGCCTCCGGTGCTATGGAATCGAAGGATGGAATAGTGGAGGCGGCCGCGTCGGATCGCCAGGGCTTGGCTTCCGCTAACCCTCGTCCTCTTTCGAGCCCGGAGGGAGGGCAGTCCTCTCCACCGCTCTTGATACGCTGTCCATCATGCGGGTGAGGCGATTTCGGAACTTCCGGGAGCTGGCGGCCCATATGCTCCGGGCCGTGAGAAACCCGGCCCCTAAGGTTCCGGTCACCAGGGAAATGATGGCCAACGCCGAGGTGGGCTCGAAGCTGGCGCCCAGGATTCCCACCAGAACCGCGGAACCCATCATGGGGAAGATGAACGTGACGCCACCGGCTGCCCCCCGATTCCCGACGATTTGAACGGAGGTGCTATCGCCCCGTGGGGAAATGTTCACGTTGATGGCGCTGAGCTCGCCAACCGTCTTCCACTCCACACCACCCAGGACCTCGGAGGCCTCACCCTGGTGTTCTGCGGCCCGCCGGATTTCCTCCAGGATCCGCCCCATCTCTTCCGGCGGGAGGGAGCCGGGGATCTCACAGTCCAGGTGGTACGTGTCCGGCCCCCCGAAGATAGACGCGGCCAGGCCAGATTTCTCCTCCCAGTCCAGGGCCCCGATGATGGAAGCCGCTCGGGTGACCGCCTCCGGATCGATCCCGGCTTCCCCGGCGATGGACTGAATCTCGTCCAGGGTTAATCCCGCAGGCCCCGGCTTTCCGGCCTGGGAGCCGTCGGCAACCTGGATCTCTGAGGCCTTTCGAAGGATGAGAGCGAATTCCTCCTCCGAATAACGTCTCTTTTTAGCGTCGTCGTTTCCCACCGCTGATCGGATCTCCCCATTAGAGGGACTCGGAGGACTCACTCCCTGGTGTTCTTACGTTCGAGTTTTGCCTCAGATTCAGTGAAACGCATCCATTCGAGCTCTTCCCGGGGTTGGGGGCGGCGGCCATAAAGGGCGTCGTCCATGGCCAGGGCGGCGCTGCGGAGGAGGGCGTTTCGTCGGATCCCCCATCGGACAAGGGAATGCATGGCATTGTCCGGATGAGAGTAGGGGCAAACGGCCATACAGCGCGCACAGTCCGTTCCTAAGCGTCCCCAGAGGGTGAAGCAGGCCTCATGGTCTATTCTCCATCGAAGGACGCCATTTCCGTCCTCCTGAGGCTCCTCGAAGGAGATAGCCCTGCTGGGACAACATTCCGCGCACTTCTTACACCTCGAGCAGAAATCCACCACGGTGGGATCGGGTGCCGGCTCGTCTACGGAAAGAGGGAGGTTTGTGGTCACAACGGCGATTCTGACCCTCGGCCCGAGCCTGGGTGTCATGAGCAAACCCATGCGCCCGAACTCACCGAGGCCGGCGTCCTTCGCCACCAGGGGGCAAATCACCCTGTAGTGCCCGTCCACGTGGGCCCTGGCGCTGTATCCCAGGCGCCTGATGAGATCCGCCACCTGGACCGCCATGACCCCGCCCCGCAGGTACTGAAGCGCCGATTCCATGGCTGTGGGGCTTTTGGGAGCCCTGTCCACCATTTCCTTGTCCATCTCGACGGTCAAGGCCATGGCAAAGGTGTGGTCCAACTCCACCGGACTCCCGTATTCGGGACCCCGTCCAACCGTGGTGTAGAGGTGGTGGGCCCGAAGCGCGGTTATCCCCACGGAGTGGGCACCCATCTTGAGCGTCCATTCCTTGAGGAACCGGCTCATCTCGGCCGGGTCCCTCGAAACCCGCCCCTTCTCGGCCCCCTCCCGGACCACCTCCCCGCCAAGCTTCGTGGCGGTTTGGTCAGGAGTGCCGTCCTTTTCCGTTGGAGATTCTGATGGATCCCCCTCCTCCCAACCCGATTCACCGCCTTCCACAAAAGGACGCAGCAGCTCTATGGTCCAGAACGCCGCATCGGCCGCGGCGAAGCCCTCCCGATGGAAATGGGCCGAGTCGGGTGAAAGCAACCCGGGTTCCGCCCTGAATCCATCGTCTGGGCCCCTGAGGTGTGGGTGGGACCGATAGTACTCGTCGAACCGTTCTGTGCCGGGAACCAGGGTCGCCCTGGAGAACATGACGTCCCGTTCGTCCACGCCGGGCACCGGCTCTCCGAGTCTGATGAGCCCCCCCCCTGGGAAAGGGAAGAGGAAAACGAGAGCACCAACAATCACGGCAAGGACGAGGAGCGTAGCCAGCCAACGGCCGACGCCCATAGGGAGGAAGATCGGGAGAAGAAAAACCACCAGGACGGTAATGGATATAAGTCCAAGTCGGACTGAGGCTTGGGGCTCTCCTTCCCTCCTCGAAACCCAAGCGGTCCAAAGGAGGACCAGGAAGATCAACTCTCCCAGGATCGCCGACAGGAGGGGCATGTCAGACATTCCGAATCCCATCGAGGATCCCCACCCACTGGTCATGCATGGTAAGCCACCCCCTCCACCGCAGCGTCCACCTCATCCATGGTGTTGTACAGGTGCGGGGAGAGGCGGATCCCGTCGAAGGCCCCGCCCATGGCCGCACATCCAAGATTGTGGGTCTCATACACCGCCTCGAAGACCTCTCTGTGGGCCCCCGATGGGATGGCGAACACGACAACTCCACCTGCCAAGTCAGGAGATCGCGGAGTGTGGAAGCGTACCCCGGGAATCGCCGCAACCAGCCGTTCTTTGACGGCCGAAGCCAGCGCGGAGACCCGGGCTTCAATGGCGGCGGGCCCGATGGCCTCATGGAAGGCGGCGGCGTTCCCCATGGTCACCACCGCCGCATCGTCACGTTGCCCCATGTTTTCGAACTTCTGGGCTCCGTTGGCCTCTGCCCCCTCCCAGCCAACCCCCACATCAGATGGCCAAAGACGGTCCTGGCTCTCCTCCCTCACAAACAGGAGACCAGCCTCCTTCGGCCCTACAAACCACTTGTGGGAACTCCCTGTGAAGAAATCGCAACCGAGATCGTGTAGATCCAGGTCAAGGAACCCGAAAGTCTGGGCTCCATCCACGAGGGTGAGTATCCCCTGTTCCCGAGCAATAGCGCAAAGCTCCTTCCCGGGCAGCCTGACTCCTGAGACGTTCGAGAGGTGGCTGAACGACAGCACACGGGTCCGATCGGTCAGAGCCGAGGCAAAGGATTCCAAAAGCTCGGCCGAATCCTCCGAACCCGGGGGGGTCGAAACCCGCTGAACGGAGAACCCCCGTCGGCGAGCCCGAACGTCCCAAGACACGTTGTTGGTGGGATGGTTCTGATCCCAGAGCACGACCTCGTCCCCGGGCCCCAGGTCGAGGCCATTCACAACCGAGTTATTCCCTTCAGACGTGTTCCGCGTGATGGCGATCTCCGACGGGGACGCGCCCACGTAGTCGGCCAGCGCTTGCCGCGCTTCTTCCTTCAAGCCGCCGAACTTCCCCCGGTTCTGGAAAGAGGCATCCCGGTTCACGTCCCGCGTGTGACCGAAGACTGCCTCCTGAATCGGATACGGAGAGGGACAGAGGTTCGCCGCGTTCATGAGGATCAGGCCCGGGGCGATGGAGAACTGGTCTTTCACCCTCTTCCAGAACCCTTCGTCTTCCGGGCCCCGTGCGGCGCCGTGGGAAACCGACATCCCGAGAGGGGAGGCCCCTTCAAGGAGTCCGGGGAATGCCAGAGTGGCGGCGGTCCCACCCAGGAGACGGGAGAGAAACCGGCGACGATCCGTGAAGGACATGGTACCTCCTCTCTTGGACTGCCAATGCATCCAGGAAGATAGGTCGCCTTCTTCTGCGGGACCAACGATCCCATTCTTCTTGTCCCCTCCCTGACCCGCAGCCACTTTCCCTGACATCAATCCCAATCCCTGGTCAGCGGAAAGCCATCATGGATCCTGCGCTGTTCTTCCATCGGTTCCACTTCGCCTTCACGATCTCATTCCATTACCTCTTCCCTCAGTTCACGATGGGGATGGGGCTCCTCATCGTCATCCTGAAAACGAAGGCGCTGAGGACCGGAGACGAACGGTTTGAAAAGGCCGCCCGTTTCTGGGGGAAAATCTTCGGTTTGGCCTTCGCCATGGGAGTGGTCACCGGTATCCCCATGGAATTCCAGTTCGGAACCAACTGGGCACGATTCTCCGAAGCAACAGGAGGAGTGATCGGTCAAACGCTGGCCATGGAAGGGGTTTTTGCGTTCTTCCTCGAGTCATCCTTCTTGGGGCTGTTCCTCTTTGGTCACAAAAGACTCAGCCCCCGGATGCACTGGTTCTCGGCATTCGCTGTATTCGCAGGATCGTGGATTTCGGGGTTCTTCATTGTGGCCACCAACGCGTTCATGCAGCACCCGGTCGGCTATGAGATCCAGCCGGACGGGATGCTGGCCCTGACTAGCTATTGGTCTCTTCTGCTGAATCCATGGCTCCTCTGGCAGTACCTGCACACCATGACCGGCGCGGTGGTGACCGGGTCGTTCGTTATGGCAGGGATCGGAGCGTACTACCTCCTCCTGGGACAGAGGACAGATGCGTCTCCGGAAGCTCGCCTCCACGCGGAGTACGGGAAGGTGTTCGTCAAACTCGGGGTCCTCGTGGGGCTTCCGGCGTCGGTCCTGGTAGCGTTCCCCACAGGAGACATGCAGGCCGTGAACGTGGCGGAGCACCAACCTGCGGCCTTCGCCTCCATGGAGGGGTTATTCGACACCGAAGAAGGGGCTCCCCTGGTTCTCATAGGCCAGCCGGACATGGAGAACATGCGGCTGGACAATCCCATCGAAGTCCCGAGGATACTGAGCTTCCTGACCTACCGGCGCTTCGATGCCGAGGTGGTGGGGTTGAAAGACATCCCGAGGGACCAGTGGCCAGACAACGTCCCCCTGCACTACTACGCTTATCACATCATGGTGGGCCTGGGAACTCTGTTCATCGGCACCATGTTGTTGGCCGCATGGCTCTTATTGAGGCGAAAGCTCTTCCGGTCCAGAGCCATGTTGTGGGCCCTCATGTTCGCAGCTCCGTTCCCCTTTATCGCCAACACCACGGGATGGATGACCGCTGAGCTGGGCCGACAACCCTGGCTCGTCTACGGCGTCCTCCGGACCGAGGACGGCTACTCCGCAACGGTGTCCGCTGGAAACGCTATCTTCAGCCTCTTGGGATTCATGGGTCTCTACCTCCTTTTGGGGATCCTCTTCCTCTTCCTGGCCGCACGGGAGGTTGGGCACGGCCCAGGGGGACACGGGACCTCTCCGCATGACTCGGAAAGAGGGGACGGAGGGTCCGAAGGCGGCGGCGCAGGAGGGTTACCGCATACCGACATTCCATCCGCCTTCAACGAGGGGAGGTAACCATGGAGACGCTCTGGTTCTACCTCGTTGCGGCGATGGTGGCGGTATACGTAGTCCTGGATGGGTTCGACCTGGGAACCGGCGCCCTCCACCTCTTCATTGCGCGGACCGATCCCGAGCGCCGAACAGTCCTCCAGAGCATCGGGCCCGTATGGGACGGGAATGAAGTGTGGTTGCTGGCCGGCGGGGGGGCCATGGTCCTGGCATTTCCCAGGTTGTACGCCTCGGGATTCAGCGGATTTTATCTCCCGCTGATGATGGTCCTTTGGCTCCTCATTCTACGGGCGATCTCCATCGAGTTCCGGAGCCATCTTAAAAGTCCTATATGGCGCCCTATCTGGGACGTTGTTTTTTCCGTGTCCAGTCTGCTGCTGACGATTTTCCTGGGAGCGGCCCTGGGGAACGTGGTGCGCGGGGTCCCCCTGGGAGAAGACGGGTACTTTTTTGCGCCGCTGTGGACGTCCTTCAGGCCAACCGGGTCGGACCTCGGAATCCTGGACTGGTATACCCTGACGGTGGGTCTGGCCAGTTTCCTGGCCCTCACCTATCACGGCGCCATGTGGGTAATCCTGAAAACCGAGGGCGAGATCCGTGAACGGGCGAAAAGAGCCGCTCGGTGGACCTGGCCTCCCCTCCTTCTCTTCGTAGCCTTGGTGACGTTCTCTACTTTCCTCGTTCAGCCGCAGGTGGCAGAACGCATGAACGGCACCCCTGTCGCCTACCTGCTCCCCCTGGTTGCTCTGGGCGGAATCCTATCCAGCCGTCGGTTCATGGCCGGCGGAAGAGAGTTGGCCTCATTCCTGGGGTCGGCTGCATTCCTGGTCTTTATGCTCATGAGCGTGGTGTTCGGGCTCTACCCCATGGTCCTTCCGGCCGCAGGGGACCCGGCAGCGTCACTGACCGTTTTTAACGCCGCTGGACCACCCTACGCACTGCGGGTGGCCCTGTTCTGGTGGATTCCCGGGATGATCCTGGTGGTGGGTTACACCACCTTCATCTATCGGCAGATGGCAGGTAAGGTAGAGCTGGACACAGACGGGTACTAAGACTCGGATGCGGCCCGATTCACCATCTCGGGATTGCTTTTCCGTCCTTGATCTCCCAGAAGGCCAGATCCCTTCCGGTCCTGAGTTTTACCAGGTAGATGATCTGACCCGTGTGGGTGGAGAAGTGCTCCACGACGTGGTAGAGAGCATCCAAGACCCGAACGTCCATCCCCTGGATCACCCGGGGTACCAGCAGCTCCCCGGGAGAGAGTCGGGAGAGGACCTCTTCGACAGCCCCAACCGCCTCCTCGAGATGTTCGATGAGCTCGGAGGCCGAGTACCCGCCGTCGGCCCGAAACTCCTCGTCTCGTTCTCGGAGGTCTTCGGCACCGCCGATCCCGCTCACCACCCACTGCCTGATATTCCCTGCCAGGTGTAAGACCAGGTTCCCGATGCTGTTGCAGGCGGCGTTGGGTCGCCACCAGATGTCCTCCTCAGGAAGCTCTCTGATGGCGTGGCGAATCTTAGGGAGATAATCCCCCGAGAGATAAGCGCTGGAGCGATCAATGAAAGCCTGTCCTATTTCCACTCGGCCCCTCCTCGCCAGGTGTGGACCTCAGATGGAGAACCCAGGGGCCTCGCAGAGGAACGCCATGAGGGGGCGTCCGGCTCGGCAGTAAGCCACAAATTCCCTCAAAAAACCCGGATCGAGGACCGCTTTTTGAGTGAGTTTGGCGAAGGCGATATAGTCCTTCCACATCAAGTCTTCGATGAGCGGGTGATCCGGATCAAAACCTCTAGGGTGCCTGACCAACCGATCGCCCGTCAGTTGTAGCCGTTTTTTGAAGCCGGCCCCGGACACGGACTTCTTCCAACCCTTCGGGTCCTCAACGAGGTGTTCTCTGATCTTCCTCAGGGTCTTTCCGTCCGGATGCCAGATCCCCATCCCGACGAAGCAATTCCCCGGTTCCAGGTGGAGGTAAAACCCGGGAGCGTGGGCATCCTTCCGGCGTTCATGGCGAAACTGGATCCCGGTGTAGGTCTTGTAGGGGCTCTTGTCCTTTGAGAACCGAACATCCCGGTGGATCCTGAAAAGGGATCCCCCGTTGGCCCCTGGATCAGCCCGGAAATGAGGGCTGATTTTGGCAAGGGAAGACGCAAAAGCTTGGATGAACTCCAGGGCAGGCCCCTTCACGTCCTTTTCGTACCGCCCCTTGTTATCCTGAAACCACTCCCTGTTGTTGTTCTTCGCCAAATCCCGCAAAAAAGCAAAGGTCCGCGGTGAAAAATGTCCCTGGCTTGCCACGTCACGTCCTCCTTCGATGATCGACTATCTACGAAACTCCATCTGATTCCCACCTCTGCTCTGAGCCGCCCGGAGGGATGCTTCCGCGGCCCCGAACAGGTCTTCCGGCCCGGCCATATCGGGATCGAACGTTGCCCCCCCGATGCTGAACCCGAGCCCTGAGGAGTCACGGATCGAGTCCAACAAGCCGTCGATCCGATCCGCGACCAGGACGGCCCCAGCCATGTTGCAGTCAATCAGGCAGACGGCGAACCGGCCTTCATCGGCCCGAGCCAAGACGTCAGATTGCCGTATGATGCCGACAAGCCTCTGGCCCATGACCCTCACAACCCGGGCTGCCTCCGCCGGATCGGTTCTTTCGAGCCAGTCGCCTACGTCGTCGATCTCCACGACGATGAGGGATAGCGGCAAACCCCTCTGCCCAGTGGCAAACAAGGTACCCAACACGGTGTCGAAATGGAGCCGGTTTGGCAGTCCAGTCTGCTCGTCGGTGAGGGCGGGATGCCCTCCTGAGATGGCGGCGTCGGTCATGACCTGAATCTCCTGCCAGGGTCGGGTGGAGGGTCGAACACAACCTTCCACGGCTCCTCCTCGATCGCCAGTCCCATCTACTCCAGACAACTGTTTCTTACGGGCTCACGTGCGGCTCATTCCCAGCTACCGAAAGATGTACATGGCAATCCGTGCACTCCTCGCCTCTTAAAGCGTTCACTCCCTCCCTGGCGATGATGGGCACCATCACCAACGCTGCCGCCGGGTCAGCCCACCACCATCCGAAGAGAGCGTTCAGGCTGAGGCCCATCAGGAGGATCGCCGAAAGGTATGCGCAGAGGTCTGTCTGCCGAGAATCTGCCTCCAAGGCCCTGCTCCCCAAGCCGACCGCAACCTTCCTCTTCGCCCGGGCCAGGATGGGCATGACGACGAGGGACACCGCCGCCAGGACTATCCCTACCAGGCTCTCGTCCGGTTCCTCTCTGATCACCAGTGTGGAGACCGCCTCCCACCCGACCCAGGCGGCAAGGAGCAGGAAGGAGAGTCCCACCAGTTTGAGGGCCCGTTCCTCCCGAAGGTCGCCCCTGGCGTCGGTCGAGAGTCGCCACAATAGGACGGCCCCGGAGGTGCTCTCGATGAGGGAATCGATCCCGAATCCGATCAGGGCGGTTGATCCGGCTGCCATGCCGCTCCCGATGGCGATCACGGCCTCAACGAGGTTCCACCCGAGGGTCAAATACTCCAGTCGACGACCGCGGCGAACCAATCCAGTCCGGCTCCTCGTCCGCTCCACTCCCCTACACCCCTTAGCCGACCATGTCGGCCTTTGAGCCTTTTATTTTGCCGGCGAACCGGGCTCGGAATTTTGCCACCTTCGGATTGATGACGGCCTGGCAATACGGCTGTTCCGGGTTTCTTCGGAAGTAATCGTCGTGGTAGCCTTCCGCCGGGTAGAACTTCCCCATCTCCGTCACCTCGGTGACGATGGGGCCGGGCCAGATCTCCTGTCCGTTCAGGTCCCCAATCAGCTCCACGGCAGCCTTTTTTTGGCTGGGGGAGTGATAAAAGACAACGGATCGGTATTGGGTACCGACGTCGGCTCCTTGCCGATTCAGCGTGGTGGGATCGTGAGTGGCGAAGAACACCTCCAAGATTTCCTCGAAGCTGATGGTTTCGGCATCGAACCGGACCTGCACCACCTCCGCATGCCCGGTAGTTCCCCTGCAAACCTCATCGTACGTAGGGTTCGGGGCATGACCGCCCGCATATCCGGACTTGACCCCCTCCACACCGACCAGGTCCGAAAAGACCGCTTCCAGGCACCAAAAGCACCCGCCGCCTAACGTGGCGACTTCCATACTTCGACCTCCCTCTCACGATGGGTGTGTTACACGCCGTTCCCGCGAGACCGCAGCTCGCACTACCGGTAGGCTCCTTACTACCGGTGACGGTCCGGGAAGTTCAACGGCCTGGTCCGACTCAAACCCCAAGGGCAGATGCGGCTCGGTCGTATTGCTCCGGGCGGACGTAAATCAGATAACCGAAGGTTCCTCGACCATCGGTGACCCCATTCGAGGCGTAGATGTTCACATCGGCGTCGAACAACCTCTCGTGGATCTCAGCCAGCGCACCGAGTTTGTCGTCCCCCTGGACGAGGAAAGCGGAGTGTGGTCCGTCGAGCCGCATACCTGCCCTTTGAGCCGCCGCTTCCATAGCCCCCGAATCCGCCGGGAAGAGTGTTAGCTGGGTTTGGTTCGGGCCGATGGGGATGGCGGTAAACGCAACGAGATTCAATCCCATATCCGCTAGCTGGGATAAGAGCTTGTAACTCTCCCCCGGCTGATCCCGGATGGTGGTATTGAAGTAGTCTACCCTCCGAATCACATCGGGCATCGTACTCCTCCCTGTCTCTTTTTATTTGGGGTGACTTATGGAAGGATTGGGTCCGCCGAGGGGCGACGCCAGCATTTTTTTGGGCCGAAAGAACTCCCTCCAGGTTCCAAGGATCCCGGAGGGAGTGAACTCAGGGGGAGAGTTCCGCGGCGGATCAGTCCGCCCGAGCTTCCCGATTGCTTCGCTGGTTGGGATGGTTCAGGTGCTTCCACGTATCTCCTCTACGGAGCTGCTGAATGGCGGACGGGGATACCTTCAGCTCCTCGGCCCAGAAGGCCGCCGAGTGCTTCCAACGGTTCCGGTCCGCGTCCCAATCTTCCAGCACCCGAAGCGCATGCTCTTTGGTCATTCCGGCGTGGGGTGACTTTTCGCCCTGGAGCCAGACGTTCCGGCCCTGCCATCGCCCGGACTTCTGAATGGGGCCCGGGAGCTTCGCGCCGGTGTTGCCCAGGCAATAGTGCCGGATCTGGTTCACAGTGAACTCAGGGAACTTCCTCGCGATCTCTGCGTAGGTGTACCCTTCCTGAGCCAGATCCCGCCAGATGATAACAATTGCGCCAGTTGGTTTAGCCATGTCGTTCTGTTCTGCTCGTTCGCGCCTCGGATCGGTCCTGCGCTTATTCAGCAACCAGGGACCGGGTAGAATATCATAAGTGGCCTCCAGTCTCAACCAAGGACACTTTTTCCCTCCCGTATGTTGAGGAAACACGCCAAAGTACCCAAATAGTTCCCGCCAATCGTTGCCAAAGCACCTCTAGTGCGTGCCGCTTTGCTTTTTTCGTACAGAGAACTTCAACCCCGACCAGGTCTGGTCCACTGCAGCAACCTTGTAATCAACGAGACCGACCTCGAGCCCCGTCCGCCGGACGGTGTTTTGCCTGAGGTCGGTGGCCACTCCAGAGCTTTGTTTAGGCCAAATGATCCAGATCCCTCCTTTTCCGACCCTCTCCACCCACTTCTCGATGCCTTTTTTCAGGTCGCGTTTGGACCGGACAAACCAGAGGATGAGGTCCACTGATGGGCTGTATCGTGTCGTCAGCTTGGTTCCCTCCGGGAGGCTTCCAAGAGTGGTCGGGAAATCCTTCGGCGCTCCCGCCAAAAGGACTCTGTTGCCGGATTTGATTCCCAGCTTCTTGGGAAGGGGCGTTCCCGAATACCCGGCCAGAATGGAAGCTGGAACCACCGGATCCTTCGGAGGGGAGTCCAAGGCTCGCCTCAAAGCGGCGCCGATCCCATCCCAATCCGCGAACTCTGCGTCAGGAAGGATCTTCCGGACTCCCTCCACCTTCTCCTCTTTTCCGCCGGCGAACACCAGCGGAACTCTCCGAGTGGAGGAATGCACCCTGAGGGCAACCCCGAAGTCCCGGCCCATGGCGGGGCTTCTGGAGAGATCGATCACCGCAACTCCCGGTGGGTATTCCCGCACGGCACGCAGAACCCGGGCCGGATCGATGATCTCCAGGTCCACCTGGTAGCCGAGCCCCTCCAGGACCTTTCTCCGGACCTCACCTTCTTCTTCCCGCCAACACACCAACCTCACGCTGGTCATTCTTTTGGGCCCCCTTCAACGAACTCTGCTCCTGTTACCCTCGGCTCTCCTCCTGAGCCGACCCCGGCACCAAGGCGAGGGCCGCGGCGGTTTCGGCATGGATGGCGGCGGTGTCGAAGAGCGGAACGGAAGCATGGTCCGGTTTCGTCAGCATGCCGATCTCGGTGCACCCGAGAATCACACCCTGCGCCCCTGAAGCGACCAGACCTTCGGTGATCCTCTGGTACTCTTTGCGGGACTCCGCCCGGACCTCTCCGAGGACCAGTTCTTCATAGATCACGCGATGGACCAGATCCCGATCACCTGCCTCGGGGATCAAGACGCTGATCCCGTGGCCTTCCAGCCTCCCTCTATAGAACGTCTCTTCCATGGTGAACCGCGTTCCCAGGAGACCAATTCGGTCCAAACCCAAGCCCCGAACTCTTTCGGCCGTAGCGTCGGCGATGTGCAGGAGTGGGATCGAGGTGGACTCCTCGATGGCTGGCGCCACCAAGTGCATGGTGTTGGTGCACAAGACCAGGAAGTCGGCCCCTGCCGTCTCCAGTGTGACTGCCTCTTCTGAGAGCATCTCCCCCAACCGCTCCCATCGGCCCTGGTGTTGGAGGATCTCGATCTCGTGGAAATCAACGCTGAGCATGAGGACCCGAGCGGAATGAAGACCACCTAGGCGGCGGCCCACCTCCCGATTCAGGATCTGGTAGTAGGGGACCGTTGACTCCCAGCTCATGCCGCCAAGAAGACCAATGGTTTTCACTTTTTTCCCTGGGTGCTTGAAATGACCCCTGTCCTCAATCCTTCTACGGATCGAAGGTCCGGACCGCGGCCAGCCAAGCAAAAGGGTTCTCCAGATGGATGGCGTGGCCGGCTTTCGGGATGAGACGGAGCTCGGCCATGGGCATATGCTCGGCCATTTGTTCCGCCACCAGCGTAAACTTCCGATCCTCCTCCCCGGCCATCAGGAGTGAGGGCACCTCCACCTGTGGGAGGTCGTTCCAGAAGGATGGTTGGACCCCCGTCCCCATGCCTCGTAGGCAAGCCGCCAGAGCCTCAGGTGTGTTCTGGAGCTTCCGTTCCCGGGTTTGAACGCGGATTGCCGGAGGGAGCTTTCCCTGTGTGGCAAAAAGAGGCAGGCCCATCCAGTGGTCCACAAAGGCCTCCATGCCACCCCGAAGGATCCCTTCGGCCAGAGCCTCGTCCGCCCGACGGCGCGCTCGGCGTTCCCCTTCCTCAGGCAGGCCGGGGGAGGCGCTTTCGAGGATCAGGCCCGATATCCGTTCGGGAGTCCTAACGGCTCCGGCGAGAGCCAGTCTCCCGCCCATGGAGTACCCAAGCCACCGGGCCATTTCTACGTCGAAGGAATCTAGAACCTCCCCCAGATCCTGGAGGAGCTCGTCGACTTGGAAACGATCGGGGTCCGGAGAGACGTCGCTCTGGCCATGCCCTAGCAGGTCTACGGCAATCACACGGTGGGCCTGTCCCAAACCAGATAGCAGATCTTCTCCCCAGGATCGGCAGGACCCAGTGAACCCATGGATCAAAAGAAGCGGAGATCCAGAGCCCTGGATCAGTACGTTGAGCCGCAGACCGTCCCGCAGAGTTACGAACATGCTTGGAGTCCCCTACGCTCTGGAGCGCCAGAGAAAGAAACCGAGGATCCCTCCCAAAATCGCTCCGATCCAGTGGCCTGCCACCCACCCCACCAGAAGCCCCACGGGCAACATGACCCAGGATGGGACCCTAAAACCCCCTCCGTCCCCTGATTTGGCCATCTTTCATCTCCCTTGACCCTTCGCCCTCCCTAGCGACGGTCGGGTGGTGTCCCGAAGGGGTAGAGCACGCTCAGATCCACGTATTCGTAAGGTAGAGCATCCAAGTAAGTCGTGCCTACGAACGGCCCTGGGGCCTCCACAACCACGATGGTCTTGGCGAACCCCGTCTCATCGAACCCACGGCGGAAATGGACCCGGGATTTCACCACAAAAACGTCGAATTGGTCCAGACCCATGGGAAGGAACCCGAAACGCCCTGGGTCCGTAACTTGAGTATATGTCGGGGAAATGATGACGACGTTGCCCTCGCCGAACTCCACCACGGCCACCTTGTCGTAGCTGAAACCTTCGTCGAAGTAAGCCAGCGTACCTTGAATCCTGAACGGAGACCCTCCGGACGGGGTGAATCCCCCGATCTCCATGTCGAAGGCATCCCCAGCCTGGGCCCCCGCTGATTCCAACGCGTCCAGAGCCATGGGATCCGTGATCGCTCCGTAGAGGACACGTTCGAGGCCAGACCTCTCGAAGGCTCGCAGGATATGGGTGGCATCGCCGGGCCTGTCGGAATGGTCTCCTACCGCAACGGGAGTGGCCCCTGCGGCCACGGCCTGCCCTACCAGCCCCGCGGCCTCGTCAGGGAGAGGGTATTGACCCAACGCGAAATCCTCCCGGACTCGCCAGAAGAAATCGTTCATGTCGTCTGCGATCCGGTCGGCCAATTCCTGATCGTTGTTGGTCATGACGTGGATCGTGGCACCCACGTCCGGCACGTCGGACCACGGATACCCGTAAAACACACTCACGAACGCATCGGTCTCCCTCGCTTCCCACCTGCGCGCCCGCTCCATGATGTCCATGGACGGAGAAGTCCCGGTCCACTGCAACACCGTAGCCGTGATGATCCCCGGCTTTCTGGAGGCGGTGGTCGGGTTGTAGGTCCCTTCCATTGTCATGTGAAGAGCCCTGGCCGCCCGCTGCCCTTGAAGAGCTGCGTCGTAGTGGGGATACCTCTTGGTAGTGAAGGCAAAGTCGGCCCATTCGAGGAATTCCCCGTCCTCGTTCCCGTGGAGGTCGAAGCTTGCTACGATGGGCACGTCGGGGCCGACAACCTCCCTGAAACGTCTGGCAATCTCGGCTTCGGGCCGAGGCACGTTCCGGACCGCCATAGCCCCGTGGAGAGCCAGAAACACCCCGTCCACCGGTAGCGAGGCCTGGAGATCCTGAATCATCAGGTCGAGGAAATGTTCGAAGGTCTCTTCAGTATTCCAACTCCGGGAAGACCCTCCAAAGACCCCCATGGGAGATGAGAGCCCCACCAGCTCCATGTCGCCATAATCCTGCGCTGCCGCCACGAACCCCCCGATGTAACCGCCACCAGAGAGAAGGGCGTCACCCCCAATGGGTGGGCTGACCTGTTCCCAATCCGCCACGGTGACATCTCCCCCGGGACAGAACGTGCAGGTCTCGTGTGAGAAGGTGGCCACGGCAACTTTGAAACTGTCGGCAGGTGGGGCGCAGGAGCCCAGGATGGGTATCAAAATCAGGAGGAAGATCGAGCGGAATCTCAGCATGGTTTCACCACCGGAAAAGGGAATGGAGCAGGTTTATGTGGAAGGTCCGGGAGCCGATGCGTTCCCCGTTCAGTCAGCCCTGGCCGGCCCGGAGGACTCGCTCTCGTCCGAAGACCGATCGACAATTCCCTGCGTAACCAAGCGTTCGATGGCCTTGCCTAGTTCCTCGTACCCGCCAGGCTTCAGGACAAAGTCCCTGGCCCCGAAAGCAAAGGCTTGATCCCGGACAGTGGGATCTTCACATCCTGTGAAAACGATCACCGGGATTCCCCGCAGTTCTCGATGTTCATTGAGCCACTCGAGAAGATCCAGGCCGGTCCCGTCGTCCAACCAATGGTCCAATATGATCAGGTTCGGACGGGGATGTCTTTCTTTCTCGTGGAACGGCCATTCGCCCAGCAGATAGGACTTGGCTTGGGAGACGGTTTCGGTCACCGTCACGTGCCGACCCAGCCCATGATAGTCCAGAAGGGCCTGGACCAGGACGGTGTGATCGAGGCTGTCCTCTACCAGTAGGATGATATCGTCCACTTGACCGCCATCTCCTTGGCGAGCACCTCGTCTCCGAAGGGCAGCGCCTCTGACTCGGAGTGGGGGGGCTGGGATGACACAGCGCGCCTCAAATTGCCGGTCGAGCGAGCCGGCGGCAAGGGAATGCCACGTGCGGGGGAGCATTCAGGAAGGTCTTTTCTGTGGGGCGGCCGGAACTCAGCTTTTGATCCTCTCAATGCCGAGGATCGGGACCGGAGGGGACAACGTTTGGCCGTTCGCCGGAGAGCGGTTGATGGCCCGAACAACGTCCATCCCTTCCAACACGACCCCAAAAGCCGCAAATCCCTGTCCGTCGGGGTTTCGCCGTCCTTCATAGTCCAATTCGGGCTGATCCCCAACACAGATAAAGAAAGACGAAGTAGCTGTGTCGGGCCCACCTCGGGCCATGGAGATGGCACCGTCCACGTGCAGGAGGCCGGTGACGTGCGTCCGTTCGAGGTCGATGGCCTGGAAGCCCTCTCCCCTGCGGCCCCGGTTCATGTCCCCTTGGATCACCACAATTCGGATAGAGTCGTTGGGCTGGTTGTCTTCGTGGACGGTTCGATGGAAGGATCCCCCGGTGTAGTAATTCCCATCCACGTAGCGGAGGAAGTTCGCCACGGTGGTCGGCGCATGGTCCGGGTAGACCTCCACCTTGATGACTCCCAACTCGGTCCGGATCTCAACTTGGACAGGTTGACCTTCGCTTTGTCCCCAAAGGCCCCCGATAGGGAAAATAAAAAGAAGGAGGACGAGGGCGGGGGTCCTACTCATTTCCTGACCCTGCCCCAGGGGTCCATGCGATCGGGGAGTTTGGGAAGACTCAAGGCGATATCTACGGCTTTGAGAAGTTCCTCCGCGTCAAGGGGTTTTTTCAGTGAGAGGTCGGCTCCGTACTCCATGGCCAAGTCGAGCTGATCGGCGGCCCAGCCCGAAACGGCGATAAGGGGCATGAACAGCCGCGCCTCCCTGAGCTCTTTGATAAATCGGAGACCGTTGAAGTCCGGCATCGCCAGGTCGGTCACGATTAGCTCGATGTCCTCGGTACGGCAGAGCTGAAGGGCAGTTTGGCCGTCGGAGGCGAACAGGAGTTCGTGGCCCTCTTTTTCCAGTATGGTCCGTTCCAGGACGCGATCCATCTCCTCATCGTCGACGATCAGGACCAAGGCCATGGCTATCTCCACTCCCAGATTCGGTGCAGGACCCCGGTATCCCGGCCGCCGCCTGGGCAGCTGGGTCCGAATAACGCCGGGGAACTCTGGTTGGCCAGACTACCACAGAGATCCTACGAAAAAACGTCGCGCAGATCCACTACTTTGTTTGCCCGTTTCCTGTCGGTTGGCCCGCCAGTACGCGGAGTAATGTCTGATTGATTTCGGTATCCTGGAAATCGTCCCACTCCAGGAAGTACCCTTCCGGATCATAACCCACAAAAGTCTGGACGAAGCCACCCTCCGGGGTGATCTCCGGGGTACGGAATTCGAATCCTTCCACCCCGTTCAGGTGCTCGAACCAGGCCTCCAAACCCGAGGTAAAGAAAGAGACAGTGACCGCTTTCTCTTCCGAGGCCTGGTGAAGGCCCCTTTCCCCGTCAACGAATCCCAGGAACCCCGTGAGGGAGGCAGGATAAACCTTGGCCCAGCCTTGGTCGACCAGGATATCCACTCCGAGGGCAGCCCTGTAGAACTCCTGGATGGTGTCCAAGTCCTGGTAGTAGAGCCAAAGGACCGTGCCCCGGACTCCGAGGTTCCCCGGCCGGGTCGTGATGACACCCGGAGCCGTCTCCCCACCATCAGGGTACAGCGGTTCCACCCCGTTCAGGATCGGAAGGAGGGATACATTCTCCGGATGGGGGTTGAACCGCTCGAATTCAAGCAGATACCCCTCCGGATCGATGGCGACAAATCCGTCGTGAGGGCGCCCTTCTTCCACAATCCCCTCCTCATTCCCCAAGCCAGCCCTCATCTCCACCCCCAGGCCGTTCAGGTATTCCCACCAACCCTCGACCTCATCGGAGATGACAGCCAACGTGACACTCTTCGGCTCTTTCGATGAGTGCATCCCCTCCGTCTCATCTACCAGCGTCAGATAGGAGGTGGGCCCAACACGAAGGATTTTGGCGAATCCGTAGTCGGCCACGGTTCTAAAGCCCAGAACCTCGGTGTAAAAGGCCCAGGCCCCATCCACGTCCTGGTAGTAATAAAAGGCATTGGTGGCCACAATCTCCGGGAGTGCCGACGCAGCTTCAGTCATATCGCCCTCGGGAGAATCGGGGCTTCTTCCCTCGCCACCACCGCATGCGACGAGCAGGACGAGGGACAGGGAGAACAGTTTTCGAAGAGCCACGGTTTTGGGTCCTTTTCCCAAGGTCATTAGGAGTGGGCACTAAGGACGACCTCACACCCGGTCATATCGACATAAAGATCCGTACTCCGGCGATCACGAGCACGACAGCCAGGAGCCAATGTAAAGTTTTGGGGCTCAGGCGCTTGGCCCCGAAGTCTGACCCGATCCACCCTCCCACAGCCACCACCACCATCCAGACCGGGAGGAAGGACGGGATTCCCTCTGTATGGAAGCCGATGCCCACCAGGGCCGCTACGGAGTTCACAAGTATGAACGCCGAGGAGAGACATGCTGTGGTCTTGGCGGTCGCCCAACCCTTCAGGATCAGAAGGGGCGCCAAAAAGATCCCTCCCCCAATTCCTATGAGCCCCGACAAAAGTCCGATCCCCCCCCCGGCCACCAGCGAAGCCCAGAGGGGAGGGTCTCCCGTCACCCCCTCTTCCGGAAGGGGCGGTTTCCAGAAAAGCAGGACCGCAGCCCAGAGAAGAGCCGCCCCCACCAAGGGCTTGAAGATCTCTGGAGGGAGGGAGAGGTATCCCCCGACGAAGGCGAGGGGGACTGACGACAAAACGAAGGGAAGGAGGAGTTTACCCTTAAAAAAACCGGCCCGTGAGAACTTCACCAGACCGATGGATGAGACGACAACGTTCAAAGTCAGGGCAATCAGCCGGAAGTTCTCTGGCGTTACCCCAAGAAGAGCCATTGCCGCCAGGTAGCCCGAACCTCCTCCCTGCCCCACTGCGGCATAAAGAACCGCCATGAGAAGGAAGAGGCCGGTGAGGCCCGCAATCAGTCCAGGATCGTCCACTCGGGGCTACCCCACTTCCCTGAGGACTTCAGGGAGGGGTCGATTCGGGGTAGGGAAGAAGACCCGCTGTTTCGAACTCATCCGTCGGCCTCCCATTAGATGATGTCGGACCACCGGAATCAAGCTGCCCCTACCCGAGCCCTGGAGCAAGGCGATTCCTGGCACAACCCCGGCTCAACACTCCCGGGGGGATAATTGTCTTATTGTATTGGAGTGTCGTCGGCGGCCGGGCCCTCCATGGCCCCGCCGCCGAAATACCATTTGGACGCTGATGACGGGCTGATTTTATCCATGCGTGGCTTTTTTTTATTTCTCTCCAACATCGGTCCATCCGCCGGCCTCCTGGCCTGCCTCGGGCTTTGCCTGGCCCCCCCCTCTCCGGCTGCCGCCCTACAGGGGGGCGATCCCTCAGCTGCCGACGCCGGGGTACCCACCGTTCGAGCCTCCCGGCTTCAAGGAACTCTCAACTTCGACGGGATCCCCGACGAGGAGGCATGGGGCCAGGCAGTTCCGGCTACGGTTTTTACCCAGCTGGATCCCTTTGAGGGGGAACCGGCTTCGGAGGAAACTCGGGTATACCTCCTTTACGACGACAACGCGCTGTACGTCGGGGCCATCATGAGGGACGGCAGCCCGGTATCCACTCGCTTGGGACGCCGAGACGGGTGGCTCATGGACACGGATTGGCTCACCGTCTCCCTGGACTCGTACAACGACCACCGGACCGGCTTCAAGTTCGAGATCAACCCGGATGGGGTAAGGGGCGACGAGGCTCTTACTGGAGGACAGGACAGGCGCGGGGACTCCTCCTGGGACCCGGTTTGGGAAGCGGCTACGAACGTCGATGAGGACGGGTGGACCGCCGAGATGCGGATCCCGTTCAGCCAGCTCCGGTTCGGGAGCGCCGAGGACCAGGTGTGGGGGATCCAGATCATTCGTGACATAGCCCGGAACCGGGAGAAGCAGCTTTTCTCCTTCACGCCGAAGGATGAAGCTTCGGGAATCGCCCGATACGGCCACCTGGAGGGAATCCAGGGTTTAAACCGACCCCGTGGCCTGGAGCTTCTACCCTATGTCCAGAGCAGGGCGGAGTTCGTGCCCGTGAGCCAAAGCTCCAGCGTGGACTTCGAGAACCCCTATCGGGACGGCTCGGACTTTTTCTACGGCGCCGGCTTCGACCTGAAGTACGGACTCAGCACCGGCCTCATCCTGAACGCCACCATCAACCCCGACTTCGGCCAGGTTGAGGTGGACCCGGCCGTGGTGAACCTCACGGCTTTTGAAACCCGCTTCGACGAGAAGCGGCCTTTCTTCGTGGAAGGCGCCGGGATCTTCTCGTTCGGCCAGGGTGGCGGGGGAGGCCGCGGTGGAGGCATGAGAGGTTTCTTCGGCGGTGGCCACGGGGGTGGGGGGCCCACTCAGCTTCTCTACAGTAGGCGCATCGGGGATCGCCCCCGGGGCGGCACACCCTCAGAAGCGGTTTACGACGACGTTCCCGACGCTACCACGATCCTCGGAGCTGCGAAGCTCACCGGTCAGACGGAAGGTGGGCTCTCGGTGGGATTTATGGGTGCGGTGACCGGGAGGGAGATGGCGGATTTCATCACGGAGGCGGGGCAAACCGGCGAAGCGGAGGTCTCCCCCCTCACCAACTTCCTCGTGGCACGCTTGAGGCAGGACTTCCGTGACGGCCAGTCGGCACTGGGAGCCATCGGAACCGCAGTGAATCGGGACCTGGGTGACGAGGCCCTCGCTCAGGAGCTCCGCTCTTCGGCCTATTCCGGGGGCGTGGACTTCTTTCACGAATGGTCCGACCGGACCTGGTCTTTCACCGGACAGTTCGCCGGAAGCCGAATCGCCGGCGAGCCGGAGGTCATCACCAGTGCCCAGGAAGCTTCCGCACGATACTACCAACGGCCCGACGCGGACCACATCGAGTTGGATCCCGACGCCACTACCCTGGCCGGGTACACGGGGAGCATGGAGATCCGGCGACAGGCAGGACTGCACTGGCGCGGCGGAGCCGAGTTCAGCTTCACCAGCCCTGGCTTCGAGGTGAACGACCTTGGCTTCCAGCGAGACGCCGACAGGCGGGAAGCCGAAGTGTCCCTTGAATACCAGGAGAACCGACCAGGTGAGACCTTCCGCCGCTGGGAGATCAGCGCCGAGCCCCAAGCCTCCTGGAACTTTAACGGCGACCGGTTGGACACCCAGCTATCCCTTCGGTCCAACTTCACGTGGCTGAACTACTGGTCCAGCCGGTTCAGCTACGAGAGGACCTTCGAATCCATGGACGACCGCCTCACGCGAGGCGGGCCGTTGGCGAAGAAGCCCAGCGCGCACCAGGTGTCCCTCAATCAGACCACGGACTTCAGCAAGCCGGTCTCAGGCATGGCCAACGTCACGTATTCCTGGGACGAGGCCGGAGGTTCTCGTACCTCTTACTTCGCATCCGTCGGAATCAAGACCAGCAGCACGTGGGAGCTCACCCTGGGACCCCGCCTCAGCATGAACAAGTCCGTGGCTCAGTATGTCGGAGACGAGGAAGATCCCCTCGCCACATCCACTTACGGCGCCCGGTATCTTTTCGCCGATCTTGAACAGACCACTCTGTCAATGGACACGCGCCTGAACGTGACGTTCACCCCCGATCTGACGCTGGAGCTTTACGCCCAGCCGTTCATCGCCACCGGCGACTACGAAACGCCCAAAGAGCTCGGGGCGCCCGGCACCTTCGAGTTCAACCGTTATGGAATCGATGTGGGTGAGTTCACGCTGGACGATGACGGGAAGCCCGTCGTCGATCCGGACGGCGCGGGGCCGGCCGACCCGTTCACCATCTATCGCTGGGATTTCAACCGGGTATCCCTCAGGGGGACGGGAGTCTTGAGATGGGAATGGCGACCGGGATCCACTCTCTTTTTCGTCTGGCAACAGAACCGGTCCAGCAGCAATGGATACGGCGACTTCGACTTGGGCCGTGACGTGGACGAGCTCTTCGCCGGAGATGCCCATAACATCTTCATGGTCAAAGCCACGTACTGGATCGGCTCCTAGGAGAGCTGCTCCGAGCGGTCCCAACGGAAAACCGCCGGAGAGCAGCTGGCTCTCCGGCGGTTTATTTTGGCTTCCGGTTTTGGGAAAGGCTCCCTAGATCAGGCCACCACCGCTACCTCTGGGTTTGGCCGTCCGCCCGGTGGAGGACCCCGAACTCCGGGAGGGACCGCTGGAGACCTTGCCCGACGTGCCACCACCTCTGGGTTTGGCCACCCGGCCGGAGGATGACCCTGAGCTCCGGCCCGGGGAGGACCCGGCGCTGGCACGCCCGCTGGACCCGCCTCTGTAACCGGCAGTCCTACCAGTGTAGCCCCCAGAACTCCCGCTGCGGGTGTAGCCTTGGCCTTTGATCATCCGGCCACCCTGGGGCCTTTGAGAGACTACGATGGTGGTGGGTCGGTAATAGCCATAACCGCCGTAGGGATTCCCGTAGTACCCGTACCCGTATCCGCCGTAGTAGTAGGGGGAGCCGTATCCATACCCCCACCTGTAGCCCATGCCCCAATAGAAGGGATCATAGTAACCCCCTGCCATATAGATGCTTCGCCGGGGCCTGACGCCTTCTTCCGCCGCGTATTCCTCCACGTGGACCGGTCCGGCTTTTACCGCGAACCGGTCGGGGAAGGACACAGCCACCACCAGATCGATCACCTCGCCCGGGACACCAGCGTCGTCCAACCGGACCAGCATATCGGCATCAACGGCGAAGGGGTCTCCCTTTTCAACGATCAGGGCTTTCACCGCGGCACCATCCACGTTCCCCACCGCTTCGACGATGTCCTCTTCCGTCAGCCTGGCCGAAGCAGCGATCCGAGCCCGCTTCACGTCGGCAGCTCTGGACGCCACCACGTTCTCCAAGCCGGACTCCTCCACTTTGCTGGACCTGGCCAGCCGGTACCGAAGTACCCACGGTGAGCCATCCACCGCCTTGATGTCCACCCACTCCATGGGGTTGATCATGGCGAGGATCCCCGAGGCTTCCGTTCTGTCCCCGCCCTCGCAGACATAGTCGGACTTCAGATAGATTCGGGTACCATCCGCTGAGAAGCGGGCCTGCTCCATGCCCTGGCATTCTTCCCGCTCCACGTTCCGGGAGATGCCGTCGGCCCGAATCACATCGCTGGCCGCGGTCTCACCTTCCGACAGGGTGACAAACTCGACGCCCGTTCCGTCCTCGGAGGGCCGGACGCAAAGAAGGGGTGCCTCGTCTTCCCCTTCCATGGCCTCCCAACACCCCAGCCAGGGAAGCCAACGGGCATCCACGTCCTGAGCCGCGCCGGGGGACGGTGCCATCCCAACCAGCAACACCACCGCCGCCAGCAGAAGGCCGGCAGCCGAAGTGTAAGAAGTCTTCCGTTTACTCATGGTCTCCATCCTTTCGCGGCTCAAAACCGAACACCAAATCCCAGAGTGAACTGGAATCCAGAGAGGTCGATGGGCTCGTAGCCTCCAAACGACGCCCGGTCCAGATCGGCGTCAGCCAGGGAGTACCGTCCCTCGGCCATCACCACCCACTGCGGCGCAAGTGCGAATTGCAGTCCACCGAAGGCATGCCCTACCCAGGACCACCCCTCCGACAGAAGGGTGTCTCGGTAGATGGGGCATCCCTCCGTCGCACAATTCGGGTCGAGGAAGTCGATAAACTCCCCGGTCTGGGAGAACTCGTACCACATCCGTCCCCCTCCGACCCCAATATATGGGGCCCAGGTGGTGGGAATCCAAGAAAGATTCCCCACCTTCCGACCCCGGTCCATCAGGAAGTATCGAAAAGAAACCGTCAGCGGGACCCGAGTGAACTGGGTCTCCTGTTCGATGGGGAAGTCGTCAGTCCCCACAAAAGCCGTGTACTCGGACCAGGTGCTGGATTTTCCGTAGGAAAAATCGAACGCCAGATCGATCCGGTCATCCATGAAAAAAGAGAGGCCCCCGCCGATAACCGGCGCATGGAAGTCCCCTTTTTCCAAAGTGAACTCCCGAATCACCTCATCAAAAAGGTCACTCCCGACACTGCGTACCCCGTACCCGAGCGTGAAGGAGAGGGTGACACTGGGAGCATCGAACATGAAGTCCCCCTCGGTGCCCTGGCCACTGACCTTGTCGATCCCGAAAAGGACCGGTCCGCCCAAGACCAGTGCCGTCACCATGGGGAGGATACGTTTTTGAAATGTCATCATTTTCCTCCGGATACCCGCCGACTGTTATATGCAGAAAGGGGGCAGCGACACGGAAAAGCGCAAAGTGCGTGCCAGTTCCAGATACCTCGAATTCTAATGATTTCGGGCCCTGTTACACCGTCCCTGCCCGAATGCTCCCCCCTTTTGGACAGGAGCCGTCCTTGATAGAGGACAGGCGGAGATTCACGGCCTTCCAACTTTTTCTGCCGTCACACCATCCAACTAGAATCGGAACCGGGCCGAGTACGGCCTTGAACGCAAGAAACAATAAGGAGCGGGCCCCATGCGCTGCATATCCTCATTCCTCGGGTTGGCCGTGCTGGTCACACTGGCCGTCCCCGCCACACACCTGGCAGGGCAGGCCGACACCTTCGAGTGGGACGGGAGGATGACCTCCGGCCAGATCCTGGAAGTCCAGGGGATCGTCGGGAACATCCGGACCGCTTTGGCCTCTGGGGATCGGGCCGAGGTCGTGGCCACAAAAAGGGGAGAGAGTGACGACTTCCATCAAGTCGCCATCGAAATGGCCGAGGACGGCGACCGAATCGTGATCTGCGCCGTGTATGGCTCCTGGAACCACGGAGAGGGGCGATGCCACCCGGATCACAAGGGTGGACGGGACGACGATGACGAGCGCCACCGGGATGTGGACATGGACGTGAGCGTGGACTATGAGGTCCGTCTCCCGGCCGGCGTGGAGTTCGAGGCCAATATCGTCGCCGGCGACATCGAGGCAGATGGGCTCCGGTCCGACGTGAAGGTCAACACCGTCTCCGGAACCATCTCGGTCGTCACCACCGGGCGGGCGTGGGCCAACTCGGTGAGCGGGGACATCGAAATCGACATGGGCGACTTCGGAGGAGGAGACCTGGACTTCCACACGGTGAGCGGGGACATCACCCTGTGGCTTCCGGCCAATTTCAGGGGGAACGTGGATTTCAGCTCACTCTCCGGTGACCTCGACTCCGAGTTCGAGATGGACGTCAAAAACAAAAATGAGCGTCGGTGGGTCGGCTCGAGAGTCGAAGGGACCATCGGAGGAGGCGGAAGGGATCTCTCCATCAACACGGTCAGCGGTGATGTGAGGCTGAAACGATCGGGAAGCTGATACGGTTAGGGCCCGACGCCGGGTCAGGCGGGAAAAGAAGGCAGGCCCCGGGGAAACCCGGGGCCTGCCTTCTCTGTTGCCTCAGGTCCTGCGAATCAGGTTCCGCAGATCAGCTCCTGCGGTATACGGCCGCGTCGATGGCGGCGATCAAATGGCCTATCCACCCGAGGATTCCCAGGGTGAAGATGTTGATCCCGACCGCGAGGACGAAGAAGAAAAGCGCTGCGAAGATGCGCCCTTGGACCAACTGACCCAGACCTGGAATGAAGAAGCTGGCCACAGCCGCGATTACGTTCCCGGTCGAGCCTTTTCCACCTGACATGATTTTCCCCTCCGGACGAAAGAAAAGCTCCCCTCTCCTTACGGAAAGGGGAGGCGTCCGGGTTCAGAGGGGACTTCAACAGGCCTCGTTCTTTTAGGGTGATTCTAGCCGTTGGCCCGGCGCCAGGCGGCCAGAACCTCGGCTTCCCTTTCCGCGGAAATCCCGGCTCTCAGCTCCTGCTGCCGCTCCAGGGGTCGGGAAAAGTGGAACTCGAGGGTATCTTTCGCCGTCACCGCCAGGGGACGGAACGTGAACCCACGCTCCACTTCAGGTGTCAGGTCGAACCGTGCGAATCCCTCCCGCCCCGGTCCCGGCGGCATCCATACCGGCATGTGGGAATACGGCCGTATCCCCTGCTCGGCTAGGAATTCAGCCGGTACCCAGGTGAACGTGGTCTCAGCCGTGGTTACGGCCCGAATCCCATATAGCAGCTCCGACATGGGCCGGGGGGTCGCTGGACCCACGCAGTTGAACACGCCGTTGTACCGGCTCTCGGCCACCCGCACCATCCACTCCGTGAAGTCTCGGACGTCGATGATCTGGACCGGATCCGAGCCATCTCCCGGTGCCAGCACTTCGCCTCCCCGATGGATCCGGATAGGCCAGTAGGAGAACCGGTCCGTGTTGTCCCCGGGCCCGATGATCAAGCCGGGACGGAAGACGGTGGAATTCCCGGGAAAGACCTTTTGAACCTGCCGCTCACAGAGAGCCTTCTGGAGACCGTATGGGAGATTCTCCGCGCCCGGTTCCACCCCAGCGGTTTCGTAGGTGAAGGTGGGGGCCCCGGCATGCATGGGGATGTCGGAGAGATCGGAGTAGGCGGAGCGGGAGGACACGTATTGATACCGGTCCACCGAGTCCCGTAGGAACTCGGTCGAGTACTCCACCCAGTCGATGTTGGACGCGTTGTTGTCGAAGCACACGTCCCAACGCCGGCCCCTCAGTGATTCCAGGTCTCCGTTCCGGTCCCCAATGAGTTTCTCCACCCCCGGGAAGAGGTGAGTATTCGACCGGCCCCGGTTGAAGAGAGTCACCTCGTGGCCCCGGTCCAAGGCGTACTGAACGGTGTGGGGCCCGATGAATCCCGTGCCTCCTAGGACCAGGATCTTGATGGGGTTCGGGGCTCCACCCGTCGTCGGGCTGGGGCCCGGGCGGGTCCCCCCTGCCAACTCTCCGGGCATCAAGCCCAGGCTCAGAGCCCCCCCAGCCACGGCGGAACTCTTTAGAAACTCTCTCCGACTGGTACCGATGTTCGTCATGTCTTCCTCTTCCTTTTTTCAGTGGCCGACGGCGGCCCCGCCTCGCCGGTGGTCCGATGCGCCTGCCAGGCTCCCGTCGGGCAACCTCATGATGGCCTGAACGTCGCCAATGTACGGATAAACGTCCCCGGTGCGAATCCGTTCGTCCATCGTATGTCCCATGGCCTCCAGGGCAGCCATGACCTCCGGAGTGAGTGACCCAGGTTCGTACTGGACCTCATCCGGGAGGTGTTGGTGGTGGATCCTGGGGGCATTAAGGCCCTGTCGAACCCCCATGCCGAAGTCGATGACATTGGAGATCTGTTGGAACACGTTGGTTATGATCGTTGCTCCACCCGGCGATCCGAGCACCAGTAGAAGCTCCCCGTCGGGATTCACCACGATCGTCGGCGTCATGGCCGACAGCATCCGCTTCCCCGGGGCGATAGCGTTGGCTTCCCCCTGGACCAGGCCGTACTGGTTCGGATAGCCTGGTCGCCCGGAGAAGTCATCCATCTCGTTGTTCAGGATGAACCCCGCACCTTCCACGGTTACCTTGCTACCGAAAAAGGAGTTGATGGTCGTAGTGATGGACACGGCGTTTCCGGAAGCGTCCACCACGGAGAGGTGGGTTGTCTCACCGTCGTCGGCAGGACCGAGGCCAGGCCCCACTTCCAGAGAGGGCGTCGCCCGGTCCAGATCGATCGTCGCCCGGCGCTCGGCGCCGTACTCCTCCGAAACCATCCTGTCCACGGGGATTTCTACGAAGTCGGGATCGGCGAGATAGGTGTTCCGGTCGGCGTAGGCCCGTTTCCAGGCCTCTGCGAGAAGGTGCACGTGCCCGGCAGAGTGGTACTCCAGAGAGCCGAGGTCGAACCCTTCCAGGATCTTGGCCATGGCAGCCAGCGTGGCTCCACCGCTGGAGGTGGGTGGCATGGAGATAAGGCGGTACCCCCTGTACGCCACCTCCACCGGATCCCTCCACACAGCCTCCATCCGGGCCAGGTCCTCATGGGTGAGAATCCCCCCTCCCCTTTCCATCTCGGCCACGATCAGGTCAGCCGTGGAGCCGAGATAGAAGCCATCTCGTCCATTCAGACCGATCCCCTTCAGGGTGGCCGCCAGGTCAGGTTGACGAAAGGTCTCGCCGACACCCGGAGCCTTTCCGCCCGGCAGGAACGTCGCCGCGGTGGCCGGGAATATCTGGAGGTTCTCTCCAGCCATCCTGAGTTGCCGGGCTTGGCGCTCCCTCACGACGAACCCTTCAGCCAACTCGATAGCCGGATCCACCAAGGCCTGCCATTCCAGGGTCCCGAAGCGACGATGGGCCTCCCACAACCCGGCCACCACCCCGGGAACACCCACGGCCAGGTGCCCCACCGTAGACGCTTCCGACAACTCTCCGGCTTCGTCCAGGTACATGTCCCTCGAAGCTGCAAGCGGTGCCCGCTCCCGGTAGTCCAACGCCGCCGTGGTGCCATCGGCCAAGCGGACCACCATGAACCCTCCACCGCCGATATTCCCGGCTTCAGGGTTGACCACGGCCAATGCGAACGAAGTGGCGATGGCCGCATCCACGGCGTTCCCCCCAGCCTTCAAAACCTCGGACCCTACGGCGGATGCATACTCGTCCGTGCTCACCACCATTCCGGCCTGAGCCATGACCGGGGCTTCATCTGCGGAATAAGGCCAGTTCGCCGGGAAGGAGATCCGGGATTGTTCCCGCAGACAGCCGGCCAGGGCCAAAACCACGGCCAGGAAGACGGAAAAGCGGATTCCGTGACGAAGCAGGAGGGGCATAGGGTTTCCTTTTCGAGACAGTGGGTGTCAAGCGGAAGTCAGTTGGGAATGAAACCCACCTGGAGACGGTACGGGATGGTGGCCCCAGGGCTGAAGGCAGACACCTTGAAGAGGAATTCTTCACCGGCCTTGACGATGAGCGTTACCGCTTCGTTTCCGCTGTTACCCTGTAAATCTTGGTCAGAACGGTGTAGGGCCTCATCGTATTTCCCCGGGCTGAAGGCTTCAAGGATCAGATCTCCCTCTTCCGCCCGAGTTGTGACCGTAAGGGTGCCACTCTTCTCGGCTTTAACGACGAACCAATCCCAGTAGTCCCCCTTCGACCCGTCTAAAGCATCGGATCGGGTACTCTGATCAAACCAAAGGCGGGTTGCCGAGCTCGGAGAGCCGTCGGGATCCGCCGGGACCGCAAGAGCGGGGAATGGGAGCCAGGAAACACCGATCTTGAACGCCCCTTCTCCTCCATCAAAGGTCTCCACCCGGATCCGATAGCTTCCCGCTCGCTGCACAGTGACGGCGAACTGTTCCGCTCCAGCGTCCCCTCCGAGATCCTGATCGGACCTTCCGTCCGGCAGTGGCTGACCGTCGGCGTCCGTGACCAAGAGAAAGAGATCGGCCTCGTCGATGGCCCGTACCGCAATCGTCAACACGCCAGCCGCCTCCGCAGAAAAGCCAAAAACCGCCGGCCTTTCCCAACCGGTGGAGCCTTCTACAACCTTCCCAGAGACCAGCACAGTCGGAGGCTGACCCAGGGCCGGAGCCGTCCCCTGGACGGCCAAACAGGCCAGGAGAAGTGTCCAGCCGATTCGGTAGGCGGATTGGCGGATCATGTCCCACTCCTTACAGGCGTTCCCAACACAGGCGTTCCCAGCGGACTCGGAGGGCATCCCTCCCGAACCACATTGTAGGTGATGCTCGTGACCTGCCAACCCCCTCCTCCGTCCAAGAGCGTGAAGACATCGATCCCGCAATGGCTGAACTCACCATTCAGGTAGAAATCATAGGGAGTCCAGACCATGGCCAACCGACCTTGAACCTGGACGATGGGGTCCCACATCCGCTCGAGGAAGTTCTGGTCATCCTGGGCCAGATTCAGCAGGAAGTCAGCTCTGGATACGGTTCGGATGGACGTTCCCTCGGCGCCCTCCCGCACACTGTAGAGCATGGCTTCAGGAGCCAGGACTGGAGAGAGGGCCGCCGTGTCCCCACGGGAAAGCGCCTCCAGAAAACCCGCTGCAATGGCGGCGACTTCCGTGGCTCGCGGGTCCGGATCGGTCTCCGATTCATGGTGCGGGGGCGGGGAGGAGCATCCCACCGTCAGGAGGGCAAGCCCCACTAACCCGATAAGGGGGGAGAGTCTCATGGATGATGCCTCGTTCTTGGGACCGGAAACCTGATTTCTTAGGTGCTCGGAAAGTCGGGCGCAAGCTTCGAATGAACTCCCTTCGCGGGAAGACCGGGCCAGCGACCTCCGGCGGGAACCCAACGAGGGTGCCCCCTGGGTTGGGGACACCCTCGTTTTTCGCCCTATTGTGGTGGCGGGGGAGAGCCTATCCGGACAACCGCCGGTCCATGGCGGCCAGATAGTTTTTCACGATTTTTCCGGACCGGCCGAAGTCGACATACTCGTCCTCGGACACGGACTCGGCGTTTGCATCCACCCTGACCCGTCCATCCTCCAACTCCCGCACCACAACCAAAAGGACGTGTCCTTTCAGGTCCCAAATACTCCAACCGGCCCGAGCCCTGATGCGGCCGTGTTCCTTTTCGGACTCAACGAGAGCTAAGCCCGCATCTTCAACGGAAGACAGTGCAGCCTCCCACACAGTCCCCGGATCGGCTTGGTACGACCTGGATCGTTCCGCTTCAGGCATGTTGTAGGTATGGGCGCAACCGGTATACAACAGGGCCAAGCTCGCGAGCATAGCCTTGTTCATGTCGGCCTCCCTTCGTCAAAAGGCGTTTGGTGGCCGAGGAGGAGCGCAACGCCCGTGCCATACTCCTCGCTTGGCGAATCCATCGAGTTTGTGGGGTTTTTCCGAAATATCCCTCCGGGAGGGGGGACGACTCGGGTCACCTCCCGAGGACAGTCCATGTCATGGGAGGGGGACACGGGCCATTGCCCGCCCTGGCTCCAGATCCCATGGCCTCCTATTCTCCCCGGACTGACCCGAACCCGAAACGAGGTATGCATAGAATGAGGATCTGCGGTCCAAAAGCGATGCTGGGTTTAGCGGCCTTTCTGGGAATGGCCTGGATCAACCCGATTCCCTGCGAAGGGCAGACGACCTCTTACCTAGACCACGATGGGCTCACACGTGAGCTCCGTTCTCTCGTGAATTCCTCCGACCTCGCCATGATGGAGTCCCTTGGGACCACCATCGAAGGTCGGAACATATGGGTGGTGACCGTGGGGGACCCTGAGGGCCCGCCCATGGGCCAACGTCCGGGCGTCTTGGTGGCTGGGAACCTTGAAGGGGACCACCTGGCGGGGAGCCATCTCGCATTGGAAGCCATCCGATACCTGATACAGAACGCGGATGAGGCGGGGGTCCAATCCGTACTGGAAACCAAGGTCTTCTACTTCTTCCCCCGTCTGAACCCCGACGGAGCCGAGGCTATGTTCGGGCCGGTGACATGGAATCGGAGGACGAACGGCCACGACCGGGACGACGATAACGACGGCCGAATGGGTGAAGACGGGCCGGAAGATCTGAATGGCGACGGAGCCATCACAATGATGCGCGTGGCCGACCCGGAGGGGCCCTACATGATCGATCCGGACAACCCCCGGGTCATGAAGGTCGCGGACGCCACAAAGGGTGAAGCCGGTGGCTACAAGATCTACTGGGAAGGGACAGACAACGACGGTGACGGGTTCATCAACGAGGATGGGCCCGGTGGCGTCGACCTGAACCGGAATTTTCAACACGAATATCCCTACTGGCAGTCCGATGCCGGCAAATACATGGTAAGCGAGGTGGAGTCCAGGGCCATCATGGATTTTGCACTGGCCCACAAGAACATCGCCGCCGTGCTCACCTTCGGAGCCACCGACAATCTGGTGACTCCCCCCGCCTCCGGTGGAACTCTCGCGGGAGCGCGGGTCCTGGACCTGGCCGCTTTCGCCGATGGATCCAATGAAGGGGTCCACGACGTTGGGGTCTTCAGCTCCCGCGGCGGTGGTTTCGGGGGATTCCGGGGATTCGGGGGCCGGGGTGGCGGCGGAGGCGGTTGGCTCCGTGGAGCCCAGCCGGGCGCCGATAACGACCCGAATTCCGGTTCCAGGCCGTCCACTACTGTTTCCTCAGCCGATCTGGTTTACTTCCAGGCCGCTTCCGAAGCCTACAAGGAGATCACGGGGATCGACTACGTTCCCGTGCACCGGACCCCGGAGGGAGCGTTCTTCCAATTCGGGTATTTCCAGTTCGGTGTGCCGTCTTTCAGCACTCCCGGTTGGGGCCTACCCGGAACCGGAACCCCTGCAGGAGCCTCGGGGCAACGCGGCCCCCAGGCCGACTCGCCCCAGGAGGTCGGTGGTCGAGTGCGGACTCCCCCTGGCGGAAACGCAGCAGGCGGAATGAGACCGGGTGGGCGAGGGGGAATGGTGCAGCAGGTGGCCAGGGGTCGTGGAGGCGCGGGTGCCGCCGCTGGCTCCGGATCCGACGGTGAACTCCTCAGGCGTCTAGAAGCCGCAGGCGTCGAGGCGTTCGCCGATTGGACCGCCTTCCAACACCCGGATCTCGGCGAGGTGGAAATTGGAGGTTTCCTTCCCTACGTGACCCACAATCCACCTGCCGACCAACTGGCTGAGCTAGGAGCCCAACACGGCGAGTTTCTTGTGAAGCTCGGCGGCATGTTGCCGCAGGTTCGAATCGCCGACACCGAAGTCACCGCCCACGGAGGCGGGCTCTTCACGGTGGAGGTCCAGGTGGAGAATACGGGGTTCTTCCCCACTTCCCTCCAACACGGAGTTCGATCCAGGTCCGTAGGCCCCACCCTCCTCCAGCTCCAGGTGGGTGCGGATGCCATCATGACGGGGGCGGACAAGACGGTTTCTCTCGGTGTTCTCGACGGTTCAGGCACCCGTGAGAGTGTCACCTGGGTGATTCGAGGCCAGGAAGGAGGTCGGGTGGAAGTCAAATTGATCTCGGCCAAGTCCGGCCACGACACCGCAACCATCACCTTGAGATAGAGGAGGCCTATCATGAGAAGCCTGCGACTCCTGGCGGCCACCTCCCTCGCCGCTGTTTCGATGGCCCTCCCCATGAACACGGCGGAGGTATTGGCTCAAGGCCAAAGCTCCGATCCCGAGTATACCCTCACCTTCGCTTGGGACAGGTGGGTGGACCACGACGAGATGACCGAGATGATGGAGCTCATGGCCGAAACCTGGCCTGAATTCCTGACCCTGTCCTCCATGGGTAAGAGCTACGGTGGACGGGACCTCTGGGTCATGACGATCAACAACCCCGATACCGGCCCGGTGATGAGCAAGGCGGGGATGTTCATCGAGGCCAACATCCACGGGAACGAGATCCAGGGGGGAGAGATCTGCCTCTACACCATCTGGTATCTCATGGAGTACTACGACCGGAATCCCGAGATCAAACGTCTGGTGGATGAGAAGGTCTTTTACATCGCCCCCTCCGTGAACCCGGACGGCCGGGACTACTTTCTGGACGAAACGGGGTCCGGAGCCCGAACGGGGCATGTCCCGGTGGATTCGGACGGAGACGGCCTCTTCGACGAGGACGGGCCGGATGATCTGGATGGTGACGGGACCATCGAACAGATCAGGAAATACGTTCCTGGCGAGGGAACGCACCGACTCCACCCCGACGACCCCCGGATCCTGGAGGCCGTGGCGCCCTGGGAGAAGGGTGATTGGGTTCTCTTGGGTTCAGAAGGGCTGGACAACGACGGGGACGGCCGGGTGAACGAAGACCCCCCCGGCGGCTACGATCCCAACCGGAACTACGGCGCGGATTGGCAGCCCCAGTATATCCAGGGCGGGTCCATGGACTACCCGTTCCGCCTTCCGGAATCCAGGGCCACGGAGAACTTCCTGGCGGCCCATCCCAACATCGCCGGGAGCCAGTCGTACCATAACACAGGTGGCATGATCCTCCGGCCCCCGGGAGCTGCCTGGTACGGGGATTTCCCTGCTTCGGACATCAGGGTGTACGACGAAATCGGAGAAAACGGGGAGAGGATTCTGCCCTGGTACAACTACATCATCCTCTGGAGGGGACTGTATACGGTCCACGGCGGTTCCATTGACTGGTTCAGCGACGGCCACGGAGCGGTTTCCTACTCCAATGAGCTCTGGAACGGTGGGAAATACTTCCAAAGCCCCCTCCTCTCGGAGCAGCAGGCGGAAAACCCCCGCTCCATGATCTACGGGCAGAGGTCACGGTTCTTCTTCGATGATTTCCTGGAGTTTGGAGAAAACTTCAACGACTGGGAGCCCTTCGATCATCCGGAGTACGGCGAGGTTGAGATGGGAGGCTGGGGGAAGTTCTTCGGCCGCATCAACCCACGCTTCATGAGCATGGAGGCGTTCCATCGGAACATGGCCTTCACCCTCTACCACGCCGACGAGATGCCCATCATGGCTATGGGCGACACACGGGTGGAGAGCATGGGGAACGGCCTATACAAGGTCCAAGTGGATATCACGAACAAACGCCTTATTCCCAGCATTACCGCCAGGGCCATGAACCACCGGGTCGTCCGGCCCGATCTTCTCACGGTTGATGGAACTGTGGAGATCGTTGCAGCGGGCTGGGTAGCCGACCGAAACCGGCCGGGCAAAACGCAGATGATCGATCAGGAAGACCTGAACCGGATCATGATCCGGAGCGGACATCCTGGCCGGACCACGAAGACCATCGAATACCTGGTCAGGGGCACCGGAAACATGGAAGTGACGTACTCATCCGTGAAGGGCGGTACTGCATCTACGACGGTACGAGTGCGCTGACGAAGTCCTGAAGCAGGGAGGGAGGATCTCCTGGCGCCCCAAAGGGTCCAGGTAGAAGATTCGGCCCGGGTCGGGGGTGGCTCTCCGGCCCGGGCCACCCCGTCTATCCCCTGATGGCTGAACGAGAAGAGGTCCCATGAAGCACCTGATCGATGCTTATGCCCCGGCCGAAATGGCTCAGCGGGTCCTCAGGGTAGGGGTGGCAAAAGCCCGGCTCCCCATGGCAGACTCCCTTGTACTTGCTGTCCTGGCCGGGGCGTTCATCGGTCTTGGGGCCGCATTTGCCACCCTCACCACGACAGGGGCCGGGATGGGGTTCGGGCCTGCCCGGGTGTTAGGGGGTTTAACGTTCTCTCTTGGCCTCATCCTGGTGGTCATCGCCGGAGCGGAGCTGTTCACCGGGAACAACCTGGTGGCCATGGCATGGGCCAGCCGAGAAATCACGACCCGGCAAGTCGCCAGAAACTGGATCCTGGTTTACATCGGGAACTTCTTCGGTTCGGTAGGAACGGCCCTCCTCCTCTATTGGTCCGGCACCTGGGCATTGGGGGACAACGGAGTCGCCATGAACGCCCTGGGAATCGCCGCTGCAAAGTGCGACCTGAGCTGGGGCGAGGCTTTCGTTCGAGGGGTTCTCTGTAATGCCTTGGTGTGTCTCGCCGTCTGGTTGTGCAACTCAGCCAGGAGCACCACCGACAAGATCTTGGCCATCGTGTGGCCCATCACCGGCTTCGTCGCCATGGGCTTCGAACACTGCATCGCCAACATGTACTTCATCCCGTTGGGGATCTTGTTGAAGAGCGACGCCGGTCTCATGGAAGCCATTGGCGCAGGAAACGGCGCCTATGGCTCCCTGACCGTAGGAGGGCTCACCGAGAACCTGATTCCGGTCACCCTGGGGAACATCGTGGGCGGGACACTCCTGGTGGCCGGCGTGTACTGGTTCGCCTACCTAAGGCCAAAAGGGACGGAGGGCAGTGACTCGGCCTGAAGCCGAGCCACCGCCGCCCGACGCCGGAGAGCTTCAGGTCTGCCGGGTGCCGTCCATCCTACTCCCAGCCCTCCCGTCTGGCTTCGGCAACCAGGTTCCGGTACAGGGCCGGTTGAAGGCCATGGATGTGGAACATCTCCAGGAGGATTTTGTCCTCCAACACCTTCTTGAGGACCGTGTACCGCGCCCGGTTCAGGGTTGCCGGGAGGAGCTCTAGGGCCTCCCTGGCCGCCCTATCCAGCCCCTTTTCCGTATCCCAGAAGATCGATCTTGACCGGGCCGTGGAGGTGGGAAGGCTCATCCCGTGTGCTTCCACCAGGTCGGTTTTTGCCAGGGGATAAACAAAATCGGACTTGGTCACATATCGAGGTTCTCCCGAGAACATGAGGATCTCGTACCAATCCTCGGTCTGACCGACGACCTGGAAGACGTCGCCCTTCTGCGCTCTGGCGATCACCATGGCATTGGTGCTGGGTCCCGTTCGGAGGTTCACGAGGGGAGTTCCCATTACCACATACTCCTGGGGTGCCCCTGAGGCGACGGACGGCAAAGATCCAACCAACAGGAGGACCGCCGTCAGGGTGGGGATAGGTTTGGACATCGTGGGCCTCCTTTCGTTGATGAGTGATCCTCACCCACATATGTCGCAAAAGGCGGACCCGGAGGATTCGGGCCCCGACAGGGCAATACAGGGGTGTTTTACCCCACTTTTCCCATGAACTGCCTCTTTTTCCTGCGGTAAAACGCTCCAACCCCTTGGCGGTACCTTCCACACGACGCCCCGGAACCCTGAGAGCCCTCGGGGGTCGAAAACCACTTCTTTCCCTCATCTCAAACAGGTAAGAACCGTCACAAGGGGGATTCCGTGTTCCAGGTTGTCCTCATCGGTCTCGTAATGAACGCCGGACTGCCGTCTGGCCCGGCATTTGGAGCCGCGGCTCCGGGCTTCGTCTTCGGTGGAAAAGCCGGCACCGGACCCGGGGCGCCCACTGCCGAGATCGAATCCGTCCGTTGGGTGGTGGATTCTCAAATCACCGAGGCGCGCTACCGAGTCAGAGAACAGCTGGCAGGATTCGACTTCCCAAATGATGCGGTGGGAGCCACAAAGGCGGTATCCGGGGCCGTAGTCGTGTCTTCAGACGGAGCAATAGAACCAGAGGGATCCGAGATCCGGGTAGATCTGGCATCCCTGGCAACGGACAACGAGCGCAGAGACGGGTATGTGAGACGACGGACTCTGGAGGTTGAGCAGTACCCGGAAGCCATCCTCGTGCCCCGGCGGTTCATCGGCCTGGAAGGGCCCCTCCCGGACTCCGGATCAAAACAGTTCCAGTTGGAAGCAGACCTCACCCTGCACGGCCACACGAAGACCGTCACCTGGGACGTGATGGCCACCTTTGGGCCTGACGCCATCACCGGGCTTGCCACGACGGAGTTTACCTTCGATACCTTCGGAATCTCGGTCCCCTCGGTGGCGAGGGTGCTGAGCGTGGCCGACAACATCCGCCTGGAACTGGAATTCCGGATTGTCTCGCAATGACTAAATGCTCCCTTACCACACGCCGGAGGTTCCTCAAGGCAGCCTCGGCATGCGCTGCCCATGTGGCCCTCATGGCCACTCCCTTCCCGGCCGCAGCCCGGTCCCTGTGGAGCGGCCGGACCCAGGGGCAGGTCGCGGCGCAGGAGCCCTTCGGGCGGCTAGAGAAGGTTGGTGAGGGCCTCTGGGCACTAATCTCCACACCGTTGGGGGGGGATTACACCACCGTTTCGAATGGAGGGATCATCGCCGGAGACGATGGTGTCCTCGTGATCGAAGCGTTCCAGACGCCGGGGGGAGCCAGGTGGATCGCTGAGAAGGCAAGAGAGCTAACCGGCGGATGGCCCACGCACGTCCTTGTGACCCACTACCACGGGGATCATAGCAACGGAGCGGAAGGGTTCTTCCATGACAATGAAGGCCCAGCGATCCACTCCACCGCCACTACCCGGGACCTGAAAGTCTCCGGACTCGCCACCGATGCGCCGGCTGGTCTTCCGAGGCTATGGGCGGATGTGACTGTGGTGCCCGAGACCAGCCCCGACACCTTGGACCTGGGTGGCCGGTTGGTGACACTGACCCCTCGAAAGGGCCATACAGCCAGCGACGTGACGGTCAGGCTCCCCGAGGAAGGGCTCACCTGGTGCGGCGACCTGGTCTGGAACGGGATGTTCCCCAACTACATGGACGCCGTACCCAGTCAACTCTCCAGAGCGGTTCGGGCCATCCAAGCTGACGGAAGGGGTACGTACGTCCCCGGCCACGGACCCCTGGCGAGCCCCGCTGACATGGCTCGATACCTCCAGATCATCGACGGCCTCGAGGAGACGGCCAGGACGGCCAGGAGGGAAGGCTGGACCGCCGAGGAGGCGGGGGAGCGACACACCATCCCGGAGGAGTTGGGGGAATGGACCCTCTTCAATCCCTCCTATTACCAGAGGGCTGTAGAAGCTTGGATGAAAGAATGGGCCGGTAACCTGAAGTAGGCCTCCCGCTGTTCGGTCCAGACCGTACAAAAAAAATGGCCGCCCCGTTTCCGGGACGGCCACCTTTCCTACCAGGCATTGCCTGAGGTTAGTTCACCTTGACGACGTTCTCAGCCGCCGGGCCTTTGGCGCCGTCGACGATCTCGAACTCAACCTCGTCGCCTTCGTTGAGAGTCCTGAATCCCTCGGACTGAATCGCGGAGTGGTGGACAAAGCAGTCCCTCTCCCCGCCCTCAGGCGTGATGAATCCAAAACCCTTTTGATCGTTGAACCACTTCACAGTTCCCTTGGTACGCATCAACCTGCTCCCCTGGTGTTGTGCTCGTCGGAGTCCGGATGATCCGTACCTACCGACAGGCGCTCGCGCGGACTCTCCCCCGCGCCGGAAGGCGACCATTCGGCCGCCAGAAAAAAATGTGCGGAGCCTTCCTGGGAAGACCTCCGCTTTTTCAGCAATCGTTCGTCCTTCCCCTCCCCGTAAACATACGTGGGAATCTCAACTTTATCCGCAAGAACCCCCCAGTCAAGGGATTTCAGCGGGTTCGGCCGAGGACAAATTCCGCCTCCGCAAGTTCCCGCTGAACCCGGGTCCAGATCCGATCTCGGATATCGGTCACCTCCCTTCGTCTCTGGCCGCTGGCGAACAACTGCTCGAAGACGCCCGACTCCAGGACTCGTGGATCGATTCCGCTGGGTGAGAGTGCGAAGGCTCGGTGGATCCAGGGCATTGCCCGGTCGGGGGCCCCGGTCCATGCGAAGTACGCTGCAAGATCCCCGTCGGGAATCACGTCGGTGAACTCGGGATGAACCTGGTTTCCACTTTGGATGGTCGTACGGAGGGAGTCGACGATGGCCGCCGCTCGATCGATCCGTCCCACGTCATGAAGGCATATGGCCCGCAAGCCGGCGTGGGGGCCAAGATCAAGATCCAAGCACTCCTCCGGGCGCCCGGACAGGAGGAGGGCCAGAGCTTGGATCGACCGTGGGAGCATCACATCGGGACCGAGAGAAACGGCTCTTCTGGCCTCACGAATGGCCATCCCATAATTGCCGGCCCGAAGAGCCTCAAAAGCCAGCCCGGTCCGCCGAGCAGGGGAGAGGGGGTCCAACTGCACAGCGGCCTGGGCTTCTGCTATTGCCTGGTCGTAGTAGCCTTCCCGAACGAGGAGGTTTGCGTACCAAGCCCGAACGTTGGGAAGGTTCGGTTGAAGCTCTAGGGCCGTAGAGAAGTCCGCCAACGGGATCTGGGCCGGAGCCAGCGATACCGAGGCGATGTACCCCCGGGCCGCGTAAGCGCCGGCCAACTCGGGATCCAATCGAACCGCCTCTTCCGCCGCCTGTATGGCCAAACCCGCGGCGGCGAAGCCGTCTACATCGATGTCGTACCGGTAGGTGATGGCCAGGGCGTAGGCCGACGAGAGACCGGCGTAGGCGGGAGCGAAGGTGCTGTCCGCCTGAATGGCGGATTCGAAGGCTTCGATTGCCCGAAGGACACCCTCCCGGGTCCGGGAGTTCAGCAGCCGGGCTCCCCGGGCCCAAAAGACATACCCGGGACTTTCCGTCGATGCGGACACCCCTCTGACAGAGGGCGTCGGCACCCCCTGGAGTAGGACAGCGCTGACCTCGTCGGAGATCTCCTCGACCGCCCTCATCTGATTGGTACGATCCAGACTGTAATCGTTGCTCCATAGCTCCACGTCCTCCTCAACCCGAAGAAGGCTCACCTGGATCCGGGCGGCATCTTGATAGGGAACGGCCGTTCCCTGGAGGAGGTGGTCCACGTCCAGCGTATCAGCAACCTGGCCCACTGTGAGGCGTGCGATCTCCAACTCCTGGACCGACTGCGGGGCGATGACCTTTAGCCCCGAGATGCGGGAGAGCCGGGAAAAGAGCTCCTCCGTCATTCCATTCCCCAACGTGTCCAGGAGGGAATCCCCGGTTCGGTTCTGCAGGGGAAGAATGGCGATGGAAGCCCGGAAGCGATCCGACTCACCGGCCCCCGTGGCAGCAATCAGGTTCCCGAGGGATTCGGCGTCGGTGGTTCGGGCTTGGTCAGTGGATGTACCCCCCGAGTCATCCCCCGTCGTGATGGTGAACCCGGGCGGCAGATCCACTTCGCTACTGCCGATTCCAAACACCGTCAGCGCCCCATACCCCAGGAGTGCAATCAGGGCCACAGCCCCCCATGCCCACATGGGGGTTCTCCATTCTTTCCTCGGCCGGGACTCCTGGTTCTCTGACATGACGCCTGCCCTGCTTTCCTTCCTCGGGATTTGACCCTTCAAAGTTTGACCGTGGCCCCTCACGGAAGCAAGCGAGGCGTGAGGTGAGCCGAGGGGCACCCGGATCGGACCCCTACCCTCTGGTCGACGCGCGAGACCGCCGGACGCGGCGCAGCCGCCTTCGGCGAAACCCTAGCCCCCTCCCCCTCGTCAGACTGGGAAAGGAGTTCGTCCCCGGGCATCGGGAGATTCACAACTGCGGGAACATCATGACTGCTTTTGTTCGCGAATTTGGCCTCATCACGCGTCGCCTTTTCAGAAACCCGGTCTTCACCCTCATCGCCATCGGCACCCTGGCCCTCGGCATCGGGGCGAATACGGCAATCTTCAGTTTGGTGAACGGGATCCTGCTCAAGCCACTTCCCTTCGACCAACCTGAGGAGCTGGTCGGTGTCTGGCACACGGCACCGGGGATCGGCTTCGATGAGATCAACCAGTCTCCGGCCCTCCACTACACCTACGTGGACGAGGGTCAAAGCTTCGAATCTCTCGGAATGTGGGACAATGGATCCGTCTCGGTGGTGGGGTTGGACGAGCCAGAAGAAGTCGAGGCCATGTTCGTCACCTACACCACATTCGAGGCCTTACGGATACAACCGGCAATCGGCCGACGGTTCGACGCAGACGACGATTCGCCCGGAGCGCCCCTCACCATCATCCTGAGTCACGATTACTGGCAATCCAGGTTCGCTGGAGACCTGGACGTCCTCGGAAAAACGCTCCGTGTGGATGGAGAGACGCGTGAGATCATCGGAGTGATGCCGGAGGAGCCCAGGTTCCTCCGCTTTGATCCGGCAATGTACCTGCCTTTCCAGTTCGACCGCGCGACGCTCTACGTGGGCAACTTCTCCTACCAGGCCCTTGGCCGGCTCAAGGCCGGCGTCACCATCGAGGCAGCGAACGCCGATGTAGACCGAATGGCGCCCATGGCTTTCGAGAAGTTCCCTGGAGGCATGCCGCAGGACATGTTCGTGAGCGCACAGTTCGGGGCGTACCTCCGTCCTTTGAAACAAGACGTGGTGGGGAACGTGGGGGAGGTCCTTTGGGTCCTCCTGGGCACCGTAGGGATCATCCTCCTGATCGCCTGCGCCAACGTCGCGAACCTCTTCCTGGTCCGGGCGGAGGGCCGGGAACGGGAGATGGCGGTGAGAACCGCTATGGGCGCCAGCTCCGGAGCAATCGGTCGTGAGTTCTTGAAAGAGAGCCTCACTTTGGGGTTCCTCGGGGGGCTGGCGGGGCTGGGCCTGGCGTTGGGAGGTTTAGAACTCCTTGCCTCACTGCTGGGGGCGAATCTCCCTCGCATGGAAGAGATCGGGATCAGCCTACCGGTTCTCCTGTTTACGCTCGGCATCTCGGTCTTGGCCTCGGTCCTTTTCGGACTCTTTCCAGTCCTCAAGTTCGCCAACGGGAAGTTGGTGGAGGGCCTCAAAGAGGGTGGCAGAGGTGGGAGCGCCGGAAAGGAAAAGCACCGAGCCAGGAATACTCTGGTCGTAGCGCAGATGGCCCTCGCCCTCGTGCTTCTGGTGGGATCCGGACTGATGATCAGGAGCTTCATGGCACTAAGACAGGTTGATCCGGGATTCCGAAATCCGGATGAGGTGCTCACGGTTCGTCTCTACATTCCTCCCACGGAAGTGGAAGATCCGACGGAGATGACCAGAACTCACCAGGCCATCGCGGATCGCCTGGCTGCTCTCCCCGGCGTCTCCTCCGTGGGATTGTCCTCCTCCATCACCATGGACGGTTGGGACTCCAATGACGCCGTGTGGCTGGAGGACTTCCCCATCCCAGAGGACCAGGTCCCACCCATCCGAAGGTTCAAATGGGTCGGGGAAAACTACCTGGAAACCATGCAGATCCCATTGGTCGCCGGCCGTGCGCTGGACTGGCGGGACTCTTATGACCTGAACCGGGTGGTGATGGTGACGGAGAACTTCGCCCGGGAGTACTGGGACCAGCCTTCCGACGCCCTCGGGCGCCGTCTCGCCACCATGTCCCCCGACGGCGCCAACTGGAGGGAGATCGTAGGCGTGGTGGGGAACGTCCGTGACGATGGCCTGGACCAAGACCCGACAGCGGTTGTGTACTGGCCCATGCTCACGCCAAGCGTCTGGACAGAACTTCCTGGGGATCAGTCGGAGCTCCAGCACCGTCGGACCATGCGTTACGCCATCCGAAGTGACCGGGTCGGTACCGCCGGGTTCCTGCCCGAAGTCCGGGACGCCATTTGGTCGATAAACCCCAACCTTCCCCTGGCCGACGTTCGAACGGTCAGAGAATTCATGGATCGATCCATGAGCCGGACATCGTTCACACTCCTCATGCTGATCATCGCAGCCACGGTGGCTCTACTCCTTGGAGCCATCGGGATCTACGGGGTCATCTCCTATATCGTGAACCAGCGGACCCGTGAGTTGGGTGTGAGGATGGCTTTGGGGGCGGAGGGATCGGACGTGCGAGGGATGGTCCTCAAGCAGGGCCTCATCCTGGCTTCCATCGGAGTTGTCGTGGGACTGGGCGCTGCGCTGGGCCTCACCCGCCTGATGGAAGCCCTCCTTTACGGGGTGAGCCCCATGGATCCCCTGACCTTCGTCTCGGTCGCTACAGCCCTCACCGCCGTGGCTCTGGCTGCCAGCTACTTCCCGGCGCGAAAAGCCTCGAAGGTCGATCCGGTCGTGGCCATCCGGTTCGATTAGAGGTCGAGCGTAGGTATAAACCTCGGCGACCGTCGGTGGTTCGTCAGCTGTTCGAAGGCATAGGCGATCCGAATCAGGTCAGGCTCGGTCCACGCCCGCCCCCAGATGCTGATGTTCACCGGAAGCTCGCTGAAGAACCCCATGGGGACCGAGATGTTCGGGTAACCCGAGATGGCCGCTGGGCTCGAACTCCCCATGTGATACCGGTCACCGTTGATGAGGTCGGTTGTCCAAGCCGGGCTCCCGGTGGGAGCCACGATGGCATCCAGCTGGTGTTCCGCCATCACCACGTCGATCCCCTCGTCCCGTGAGAGTCGCATGGCTTCAGCCAGGGCTTCCTGGTATCCCGGTTCCGAAAGCGGCCCCAGCTCCTGACACTGGTGAAGGATCTCCTGTTGGAACCAGGGGAGCTCTCGATCGGCGTTGGCCTCGTTGAAGGAGATGATCTCCTCCAGGCTTTTGACGGGAGCCTGGGGGCCCAAACCTCCCAGATAGGCATTCAAATCTGCCTTGAATTCGTACCGCATGAGCCGTCCGGAAGGGGCCCCCATTCTCCCCCAGGCCTCCACCTCAGGGATATCCACCACCGTGGCTCCGGCACCTCTCATCACCTCCAAAGCCGCCTGGAAGAGATCCTCTACGCCCTCGTGCCCCTCTGAGTACTGGGTAGCGACACCGATCCGAGCACCCTGGAGCCCGTTCGGATCCAGGTAGGGGGTATAGTCCGTCTCTGCCCTCTCGGCTCCGGCGGTAGTCGCCGGATCCTCAGGGTCAAGCCCCGTCAGGGCTCCCAGAACCAACACGGCATCCCGGACCGTTCTGGCCATGGGCCCAGCCGTATCCTGGGTGTGGGAGATAGGAATGATCCGGCTCCTGCTCACCAGACCCACCGTCGGCTTGATCCCCACCACACCATTCGCATTGGAGGGGCAGACGATGGATCCGTTGGTCTCCGTTCCGATAGCCGCACCACACAGGCTCGCGGCGGCTGCGGCCCCCGACCCCGAGCTCGATCCGCAGGGGTTCCGGTCCAGGACATAGGGGTTCTTGCACTGCCCTCCCCTTCCGCTCCAACCGGATGAGGAACGGGTCGAACGGAAGTTGGCCCATTCGCTGAGATTGGCCTTGCCGAGGAGAACGGCCCCGGCCTCTCGGAGCTTTCGGGCCACGCCGGAGTCCTCTGGGGGAATCGACCCTTCCAGGGCCAGTGACCCGGCGGTCGTGGTCATCTGGTCATGGGTGGCGATGTTGTCCTTCAGGAGGATGGGAATCCCGTGGAGAGCCCCTCTCACGGAACCAGCAGCCCTCTCCTCATCCAAACTCCTGGCGATCTCGACGGCCTCGGGGTTGGTTTCGATGACGCTCCGGAGGTTCGGACCCTGTCCATCGATCTCCGCGATCCGGTCGATGTAGAGCTGTGTGACTTCCTCGGAATTCCACCGCCCACTCTCCATTCCGGAGAGGAGGTCGGCGATGGAAACCTCCTCGAGCTCGAACGAGGGCAGGGGCCAAGGGACCCCCGCCTCGGGGCCGGTGGACGCGCCAGCGCCTGAGCCGTCAGCGGGCGCACAACCTTCGACTCCCCCTAGAACGAGGGCTCCCCCGGCAGCCGCCCCTGTGCCGAGGAACTGTCGTCGCGAAAGGGAGGAGGAGGAATCGACAGACCCGGATCCGTTCCTGGCTTCGGCGCTCATGGAGAGACTCCTGGAGACGTTGGTTGAAATGTCTGGCGTTGAAGCTACTGGAGGTCTAGCATTTTCGCAGCGCCAATCCCCGAAGAACCCTTTGCCGAACCGATCCATGGCCAAAGAGTCCACAACCCGCCCCACTTTTTCCCCCGACGAGGCATTGGAGATCGTAAGGGAGGAATTCGGCATCACCGCCGCGGCGGCCGATCCCCTCACCTCGGACCGAGACCAGAATTTCCTGGTTAGGGACCCTGGAGCCGGTAGGCAGTTCGTCCTGAAGGTGTCCCATTCCCGCGAGGACCCCCAGGTCTTGGACCTTCAGAACAAGATGTTGGGGCACCTCACCCGATCGGGCTTCCCACTCTCCAACGTGCTTCGCTCCAAAGACGGTAGAGAGATGGTGGCCGTGCCCGGGCCGGAGGGAGCCGTATTCCGGACCCGACTCCTGACCTGGGTCCCGGGAACTCAACTCTATCGGGTAAAACCACAACACCCGGATCTTCTTCAGAGCCTGGGATCCTTCCTCGGTGGGATGGACCTGGCCCTGGAGGACTTCTCTCATCCCGCTCAGGACAGAGAGCTCAAGTGGGACTTGAGAAGAGCGGGTCAGGTGGTGGAAACCCACCTGGAATTTGTGGAGGATCCGATCCGGATGGGCCAACTGGATCGTCTGACCCGCCGATTCCTGGACCGGCTGGGGCCTCTGGTTCCCGAGTTGCGGCTAAGCGTGATCCATGCCGACGCAAACGACCACAACGTGTTGGTGAACGAACTCACCGCGGAGGACCTTCCATCCGCCAGGAAAGTTTCGGCGCTGGTGGACTTCGGAGATGCGCTGAGGAGTTATACGGTCGGCGAGGCCGCGATCGCAGCGGCCTACGTGATGCTGGGGAAAGACCACCCCCTCGAAGCCGCAAGCCACGTGGTCAGGGGATACCACCGGGCCCTCCCTCTGAGGGAGGCGGAGATCGCGGCCCTGTTTCCGCTGATGGGCTTGAGGCTTTGCGCCAGCGTGGCCATCTCCGCCCATCAGAAACGGTTGGAGCCGGACAACGAGTACCTGACCATCAGCGAGGCTCCGGCATGGGATTTCCTCAAAAGGCTGGAGGGTGGGATCCCTGAGTTCCCATTCCTCCGGTTCCGGGAAGCTTGCGGGTTCGATCCGGTTCCGACAGCTGTCCGAGTGATCGACTGGCTGGACCAGAATGGAGACACTGCTTCGCCGGTCGTAGGGACACCGAGCGAAAACGACGCGGGCCCTGAGAGCCCGGGTATCACGCCGCTGGACCTCTCCCAGGTACCCGTCCATGTCTTCGATCTGAGTTGGGATTCGCCGGATCTCCCCCAGGCGCCGGACCCCCTCGATGTTGAAACCTGGACCAATATGATCTGGGAGAGGATGAGGGAGGTCGGAGCTGCGGTGGGAGTGGGGCGGTACGACGAGGTCCGGCAATGGTACAGCTCGGATATGTTCATGGTCCCGGGCGACGACCCGCCTGAGTGGAGAACCGTCCACTTGGGAATCGATATCTTCATGGAGGCAGGAACGCCGGTCCTGGCCCCGTTCGATGCGGTGGTTCATTCCGTAGCCGACAACAAAGGCGAGCAGGACTACGGGCCGACGGTGGTTCTCGAGCACCAGGTTCCGGTGGAGATGGGGGCCTCCCTGAAGTTCTGGACCCTCTATGGCCACCTGGCAAATGACGCGGTGGAGGGCCTTTATGCGGGTCAACCGGTCCCCAAGGGTGAAGCCTTCGCACACATCGGCAACTTCCCGGTGAACGGAAACTGGTCGCCGCATCTCCACTTTCAGATCGTGACCGATCTCCTCGGGCTGGAAGGGACTTTCCCGGGCGTGGCCCCACCCTCCCAGAGGGAGCTCTGGAAAGCCCTTTCGCCGGACCCTAACAGCATCCTGAGGGTCCCGGACCGAGGAGCCGCCGTAGAAGAGAGCGAGGCCAGCCTGCGGGTGCACCCCGGACCAGCTGAGGTCGGGAGACCGTCGGGTGCCTCCATGTCGGGCGATGCCGGACGATCCATCGAGGAGATCCTGGACGCCAGGGAAAAGCACCTCGGCCCCACCCTGAGCATCGCGTATGACAAGCCCATCAAGATTGTCCGGGGGGCAGGGCAGTTTCTCTACGATGACGAAGGCCAGGCCTACCTCGACTGCGTAAACAACGTTCCGCATGTGGGGCACAATCATCCAAGAGTCGTAAAGGCTGGCCAAGAACAAATGGCCCTCCTTAACACCAATACCCGGTACCTCCATGACCTCCTGGTGGACTACGCGGAACGCCTGGTCTCCACCCTACCGGACCCCCTCTCGGTCGTCTATTTCACCTGCTCGGGGAGCGAGGCGAACGAACTGGCTCTTCGCATGGCCCGGACCCACACCGGTCGGAGGGACGTACTGGTCGTGGACGGAGCCTATCACGGGAACACCTCCGCCCTAGTAGACTTGAGCCCTTACAAGTTCGATCGGGCCGGAGGTGAAGGTGCGCCCCCGTGGGTCCACAAGGTCTTGATGCCCGACGCGTACCGTGGGGCCTTCCGCGCTAACGGGGCCGAAGGCCATGAGCCGGAGGATCGGGTCGGTCCTGAGGGAGGCGTCGAATACTTGGCCCCGGAGGATCTCGGGCCGCGGTATGCTGCGAACGTCCGGGACGTCCTGTCCGAGATGGACTCGGCTGGACGACCACCAGCAGCTTTTTTCTGCGAGCCACTCCTGGGATGTGGGGGCCAGATTGTCCTACCTGCAGGCTATATGGAAGCGGCCTTCGATCTCGTTCGTCAGTCAGGCGGCGTATGCATTGCGGATGAGGTCCAGGTGGGATTCGGAAGGGTTGGCACCCACTTCTGGGCCTTCGAAACTCAACAGGTCCTTCCCGACATCGTGACCTTGGGGAAACCCATGGCAAACGGGCACCCCATGTCCGCCGTGGTGACAACGCCGGAGATCGCGGAGTCCTTCAAGACGGGCATGGAGTACTTCAACACCTTCGGTGGAAACCCCGTGTCATGCGCCATCGGAATGGCCGTCTTGGATGTCCTCGAGGAGGAGAACCTCCAAGAGAACGCCCACCGGGTAGGTGCGTACTTGATGGCCGGGCTGCGGGCCCTGAAGGAACGACATGCCGTCGTCGGCGACGTCCGGGGGCTCGGGTTATACGCCGGAGTGGAGTTGGTGGCGGATCGAACTGCCCGGGCCCCAGCTCCAATCAGAGCGGCGCGGGCCAAAGAACGCCTCCGCGATCACCGGGTCCTACTCTCAACCGACGGGCCCCAGGACAACGTCCTGAAAATCAAGCCGCCGATGGTATTTTCCACCAAGAACGCCGACAGGCTGATCTCGGTCCTGGACAAGGTCCTGGAGGAAGACGGAATCCGGGTCTAGCGATCAAGGTCCCGACATCTCTACCCTGGACGTCTCACAACACGTACCATGACCCCTCTCGGGAAGCGTTGACCGCGAGGGGAGCGCAGTTCGGTTCATGGTACGACCTCATAAGACCGCTCTTCGTCTTACATGGTGCGCCTTTACCTTTGGCAGGGCACGCCAGCGTATCAATCAACGACATTCCCCCACGGCCGCATTCTAGATGACTCTTCATCACTCATGGAGACCCGTCATGATTCCGCGATGGATAAGACCTGCTGAAGAAGGAATCAGGTTTCGCCGGATGAAGCCCTCCGTTCTGGCGCTCCTCTTCTTGTTGATTCCTGCTCAATCTCTCTTGGCCCAGGGCGGTTCCGCTCAGCGGCCTCTCACCATCGACGACATGTTCGAAATCAAGCGCGTAGGTGCTCCCAAGGTGAGTCCCGAAGGGGAGTGGGTGGCATACACCGTGAGCACCTCCTCCTTGGAGCCAGGAAAATCGGGCACGCAGATTTGGATGGTTCCGTCCGGCGGGGGGGAGCCTATCGCCATGACCGCCGACGGCTATTCGGCCTCCAGCCCTGACTGGAGCCCCGACGGGAGGTACCTCTCCTTCACTGCCAGCCGTGGGGACAGCGCCCAGACTCAGGTCTGGGTTCTGGACAGGAGAATGGGCGAGGGCCAGGAGCTCACAAAGGAGAAGTGGGGAATCAGCGGATACGAATGGTCCCCCGACGGATCCAAGATCCTCCTGACGATCAGGGATCCGGATCCCGTTGACACGCTCCCCACTCACAAGAAGCCAAAGGTGACACCCCCCTGGGAAATCGATCGCCTCCAGTTCAAGCGGGATCGGGTCGGGTACATCACGGGGAACCGGCACACCCACCTATACGTGTTCGACGTGGCGACCAGGACCACCACCCAGATCACCTCGGGAGACTATGATGCCGGTTCGCCGGCCTGGAGCCCCGACGGAACGAGGGTGGCCTTTGTGGCCAACCGAACCGACAACCCCGATGGCAACTCCAACTCCGACATCTGGGTGGTGGACGCGAACAACACCAACAAGGGCGCCGACCTGATCCAGGTCACCACCAACCCAGGGTCCGACTCCAGCCCCGCGTGGAGTCCCGACGGGGAATGGATCGCCTACACCGTGCTGGATGAGCCGGACATTATCTGGTACGAGGTGAGTGACCTGGCCATGGCCCGGGCCGATGGCAGCGGGGAGGTCCGGGTCCTCTCGGAGGGCTTAGACAGGAACGTCAGCACCCCGCGGTTCAGCTCGGACGGTCGCTACGTCTTCTTCGGAATCGAGGACTCGGCCGAGAACCACGTGGGGAGAGTGGATGTCCGGAACGGCCGGGTCGACCGACCCATTGAAGGGGCCTTTTCGGCCAGGGGATTCGACCTGGGCCCAAACGACGAGTTGTTCACCCTTTTGGCGAGGACCGACCTTCCCGGAGAAGTTTTCGCAACCGGCAGGAACGGCGAGCTGACTCAGCTCACATCGGTGAATGAGAAGTTCCTGGAGACCGTCGGCCTTGGAGAGGTAGTGAACTCAACCTTCTCCTCCGCCGACGGTACGGAGATCGAAGGCATCTTCTACCTCCCGCCAGGATATGAGGAGGGGATGAAGTATCCGACACTCCTGCGAATCCACGGCGGACCGGTCTCCCAGTACTCACTCTCATTCAACTTCGAAGCTCACCTTTTCGCCGCCAACGGATATGTGGTTGTAACCACTAACCCCCGGGGCTCCTCGGGATACGGGCAGGCGTTCAGCTACGATCTCTGGGCCGACTGGGGCGTCCGGGATTATCAGGATGTCATGGCCGGGGTGGATCACGCCATCGAGCGAGGCTGGGCCGATCCGGACCGTTTGGGGGTCGGCGGGTGGTCTTACGGGGGCATTCTCACGGACCACGTCATCACCCAGACCGACCGTTTCAAAGCTGCCATCACCGGAGCTTCGGAGTTCCTCTACGTCACCAACTATGGCCACGATCACTACCAGCTCCAGTGGGAGAAAGAGCTGGGCCTGCCTTGGGAAAACCGGGAAGCGTGGGAACGGATCAGCCCCTTCAACAAGGTCGAGAACATCACTACTCCCACCCTGGTCATGTGCGGTGAAAAAGACTGGAACGTCCCGGTCAACAACAGCGAGCAGATCTACCAGGCCCTGAAGAGAATGGGTCGGGAAACCGAGTTGGTGGTCTATCCGGGCCAGGGGCATGGGCTTTCCCTCCCATACCAGGTGGATCGGTATGAGCGGTACCTGGCTTGGTACGGGAAGTATGTGAAGCAGACCGATGCACCGGCCGACGGGGAAGGAGGTAACCGATGAAGCGCCTCGCGAAGGTCCAGCGCCGGGTTAGCCGAAGCGCGGCCCGCACCAAGGTCTTGTGGCGGCCCACCCTCGGGCTGTTCCTGGTGGCGGCAGCAGGCCCCGTTGCAGCCCAAACCCGCCCCATGGAGATCGAAGACCAGTACAGGATCAAGCGGGTGAGTGGGGCCCAGATCAGCCCGGACGGGGAGTGGGTCGCATACACCATCAGCACCACCAACCTGGAGAAGGACAAGTCGAAATCCCAGATCTGGATGGTCTCGACACAGGGTGGAAACCCCATTCCCCTCACCATGTCCAGCGAGTCAGTCGGCGGCCCGAAGTGGAGCCCCGACGGGAAGTACCTCTCCTTCACCGCCAGCCGAGGTGAGGGCGCCCGTTCCCAGGTGTGGGTCCTGGACCGCCGGGGGGGCGAAGCCAGACAGCTAACAGATGTAGACCAGGGCGTTGGAGATTACGAGTGGTCACCCGACGGATCCAAGCTCCTCCTGACCGTCCGGGACGCGGACACTACGGCGGCGTCCGAGGGTTCTGGGGAGGGGGCTGGTCGGCCCCGGGTCAGGGAACCGTGGGTCATCAACCGGCTCCAGTTCAAACGGGACGGACGCGGGTACCTCACCGATACCAGAAAGACCCACCTGTACGTTTTTGATGTGGAATCCGAGAAGCTCACCCAGATCACCTCCGGGAAGTGGGATGAGGGTGGCCCGGCCTGGAGCCCCGACGGCTCGAAAGTCGCCTTTTCCAGCAACCGGACAGAGGACCCTGACTCCAACAGCAACTCAGATATCTGGGTGGTCTCGGCCAGCAACACGGACAAGGGAGGGACCCTGGTCCGGATCACGGATTACGTGGGGGGTGACGGGAGCCCGGCTTGGTCTCCCGACGGCAAATGGATTGCTTACACCACCGGCACCCACGCCATGGAGTATGACAACCACGCAGTGAGCCACCTCGCCATCCGGGCCAGCGACGGGAGCGGGGAGCGCCGGGTTCTCACCGAGGATCTCGATCGAGGAGTGGGCTCCCCGAGGTTTACCTCCGACGGAACTGGAATCCTGGTCACCGTGAGCGATGAGGGTGACCGTCACATAGCTCGAGTCGATGTCGAGACTGGCGAAGTGACCCGCCTCATCGCCGGCGAGGTGCAAGCGAGTGGATTCTCGCCAGGACCCGATGGCCTCCTGGCCACCATTATCTCCGATCCTCAGACCCCCGGGGAGGTCTACGTCCAGCGGGGAACCGATCGAACGCGGCTTTCCCACACTAACGACTCGTTGATGGCAGGCCTGGACCTGGCCGAGGTTCGGAACATTCACTTCAATTCCGCCGACGGAACCGAGATCGAGGGTTGGGTCTACTTCCCACCCGATTTCGAAGACGGCAACAGATATCCCACGATCCTCCGGATCCATGGCGGGCCGGCAGGAATGTACGGGGTCGGCTTCAGCACGGAGCCCCAGATCCTAGCGGCCCACGGATACCTGGTCGTGCAGGTCAACCCACGTGGATCTTCCGGCTATGGGTTCGACTTCACCCGGGCCATTCGGCAAAAATGGGGTACGCTGGATCTGCAGGACGTCATGGCAGGAGTGGACCACGTAATTGACCAAGGGTGGGCTGATCCGGATCGCTTGGGGGTCGGGGGTTGGTCATATGGAGGAATCCTCACCAACTACGTCATAACCAAGTCCGATCGCTTCAAGGCAGCCACGTCGGGAGCAAGCATGGGACTCATGGTGGCGAATTACGGCCACGATCACTACCAACTCTGGTATGATCGGGAGTGGGGCCTGGTCTGGGAAAACCGAGAGGTCTGGGAGGAGCTCTCTCCGTTCAACGACATCGCCAACGTTACTACCCCTACCCTTTTTCTCGGCGGCGAGTCGGACTGGAATGTCCCCATCCTGAACTCGGAGCAAATGTACCAGGCCCTGAAACGCCGGGGGATCGACACACGCTTGGTGGTGTATCCGGGCCAACCCCACGGGTTGAGGATCCCGTCGTACAACGTCCATCGGTATAAGGAGTATCTGGCCTGGTACGACAAGTACGTGAAAGGCGAATCACCATCGGAGAGCAGGTAACCGCAGGGGCAGACTAACCCGGGCTCAGACTCACCCGGGCTCAGACTAAATAGTGAGAGGACACTAAGATCATGAAGGTCGCCGTACTGGGAGGAGGAAGGGTCGGAAGAGCAATGGCCCTCGACCTGGCCCATGACCCGGACTTTGAGGTCACGGTCGTAGACGTCACTCGTGAAGCCTTGGACGCAATCGATGGCGTGTCGGGCATCACCGCGCTGGACGCGGACCTCTCTGACCAGGCGACCGTTCGCCAAGTAATGAAGGACCAGGACATGGCGGTTGGAGCCGTCCCAAGTTCCATGGGGTTCAAAACCCTCCAGGCTGTCCTGGAAGCGGGCCGTCCAGCCGTAGACATCGCCTTTTTCACGGAAGACCCATTCCTCCTGGACGGCCTGGCCAGGGCCCAGGGGCTCGTGGCCATCGTAGATGCGGGAATCTCCCCGGGGTGCAGCAACCTCATACTGGGTCGTTTGGAAGAGGCCATGGACCAGACCACCCGATTCGAATGTGCCGTGGGCGGTCTCCCGGTTGTCCGAAGCTGGCCCTTCCAATACAAGGCTCCCTACGCGCCGTCGGACGTCATCGAGGTTTATTCCCGGCCCGCTCGCCTTCGGCGGGGAGGCAAGCCGGTGACCCTCCCGGCCCTCACCGACCGGGAAACCGTCGAGTTTCCCGAGATCGGAGCCCTGGAGGCGTTCAACACCGACGGGCTTCGGACGCTCCTCCGTACCTCCGAAACCCCGGATATGGTGGAGAAGACTCTTCGGTACCCGGGTCACATCGAGTGGATGTTGGGGCTCCGAGAGACCGGTTTCTTCCGAACCGACCCCCTGGATCTCGACGGAACGATGGTCTCGCCCTTGGCCGTCTCGGCCCGTTTGCTTGAAGAGGCCTGGGCATTCGGGGAAGGGGAGGAGGACCTCACGGTCATGCGGGTCCAGGTCGAGGGGAGAACCGGAGATACCATGGAGCGCCACACCTATGATCTCCTGGACCGATTCGATACCGAGCACGGCATCTCCTCCATGGCCCGGACAACCGGCTATACCTGCACCGCCATGGTCCGTATGCTCGCCAATAACCTCTACGCCGAACCGGGGATCACGCCACCGGAGTTCGTGGGTCGGGACCCGGCTTGTTTCGAGTTCGTGATGAACGACCTGGAAGCTAGGGGCGTGCGGTTCCAACGCGAAGTCGAGGAAGTCACAGCATGAAGGTCAAACGGGCGATAGCTATCGTGGCACTCCCGCTCTTGGGTGCCGCCGGTCTCTGGGGGATCGCCAACGCCAAGTCTGCGCCAATGCGGTGGGGGTCGGACGGCCATCGCATGGCTACCCGAGCGGCCCACGGGATCCTTCCCGAGAGCATGCCGGCGTTCTTTCGGGAGGCCAGGGCTCAGCTGGAGTTTTTGAGCCCTGAACCGGACCGCTGGCGGACCAGCGATTTCGTCGAGATGGACGAAGCCTGGAAGTACGATCACTACATCGACCTCGAGAACGTACCAAAAGGCGCCTTCGACGCGGCTGACAGATTCGAGTTCATCGCCGCCCTTTTTAGGGCCGGGATCGAGAGGCCCCAGCAAACCGTGGGGTTCCTTCCTTTCCGTATCCTGGAGATGCAACAACGCCTGACCTCCGGATTCGCACGCTGGCGCCTGTCGTCGGCGGGAGTCGATCGAGATTGGATCCAGGAGCGCATCATCAACGATGCCGGAATCATCAGTCACTATGTCGTGGACGCCGCCCAACCCCACCACACCACCATCCACTTCAACGGATGGGCCGACGGGGCACCCAACCCGAATGGATTCACTACCGACCGGGGTTTCCATTCCCGGTTCGAATCCGGGTTCGTTCGGAGCCATGTCGATCCAAGGGACGTCCCGCCGGGGCTCCCTCGGTCCCCTTCTCGTCTGGGGGATGTGAGAAAAGCGATTTGGGAGCACGTGGAGGCGAGTAACGCCACTGTCGAGGAGCTTTACCAACTGGAGAAGGATTTCGGGTTCGATCCGGACGCCCGGGCGCACCCAGAGACCAAGCGGTTCGCTACCGAGCGACTCACCGCCGGCGCCGAGATGTTGGCGGCGGTGTGGTGGACCTCCTGGCTGGACAGCGAGGCCGTGGCGGAGGCCGTGAGGGAGCAGGGGTGGGGGCGGTGACCGACAATCCCCTTCTGGCAGACCAGTTTCAGATTCGGTTCAGAGACATCGACGCACCACACGTCGAGCCTGGTGTGAGAGAGATCCTCGAGTCGGCTCAGGAACGGATCGATGCCCTGGCCGAAGATCCCGCGCCGAGGACCTATGCCAACACGATCCAGGTCCTGGATGAGATCACGCAACGAGTGAGCGAGGGCCTCACTCCCATCCATCACCTGCTCTCGGTTGCCGAGACCCCGGAGCTCCGGGAGGCTTACAACGTCGTGCTACCGGAAATCACCCAGTTCTGGTCACGGCTGCCTCTGAACGAGGGACTCTGGCGCCAGGTGAAAGCCTTTTCGGAACAGCCCGAAGCCAAGGCCCTCGAGGGTCTCGAGGCCCGGCATCTCGCGAAGACCGTTCGAGAGTTCCAACGGGCCGGAGCGGAACTCCCAGAGGATAAGAAGGCTCGACTCGAGGAGATCCGGTTGGAGTTGGCGAAACTCCAGCGAAAGTTCAGCGAGAACGTACTGGACGCCACGGCAGACTACTCCCTCCTCGTAACGGAAGGCTCTCGGCTGGAGGGGATTCCGGAAGGGCCCATGAGCAGGTTCTGGGAGGCGGCCCGCGGGCAGGATCTGGAAGGTTGGATCCTGACCCTGGATCACCCTTCCTTCGAACCCGTGATGAAGTACTGCAAAGACCGTGAACTCAGGAAGGAAGTCTACGAAGCCTACGTTGGAAGATGTCGGGGCGACCAGTTCGACAACGTGCCGCTGATCCCCCAGATCCTCAAACTCCGCCAGGAGCTGGCCCTGACCTTGGGCTACCAGCATTTCCCCGACTACCGCCTGGAGGAGGCCATGGCGAAGGCCGGGGACAAGGCGGTGGCTTTCGAAAACGACCTGGTGACCCGGACCCGGCCCTACTGGGAGCGAGACCTGGCGGAGCTCAGGAACCACGCGAAGGAGCTGGGAATCGAGATTCTGGAACCCTGGGACGTCGCCTTTGTGGCCGAAGCGCTGAGGAAAGAACGGTACGATATCGACGACGAGCTCCTGCGTCCGTTCTTCCCCCAGGAAAGGGTGTTGGTGGGTTTGTTCGAGCTGGTCAACAGGATCTTCGGGCTCACGGTGTCCCCGGCCGAAAACGATCAGGTGTGGGACCCGGAGGTCCGGTTCTACGAGATCCGGGACGAGAACGGTGTGTGGCTCGGCTCGTTCTACACGGATTGGCTTCCCCGGAAAGAGAAGCGCCAAGGCGCCTGGATGAACGCCTTCCTCACAGGCGGCCCCCGGGAAGGGGAATCCTTCAGCCCTCACTTGGGATTTATCGCCGGGAACTTCTCACCTCCCGAGGATGGGAACCCCGCCCTCCTGAACCACCGGGAAGTTCAAACCGTCTTCCACGAGTTTGGGCACCTGCTCCACCATCTCACCTCCAAGGTCCGAATACCGGATCGGAGTGGCTTGAACGTAGCCTGGGACTGGGTCGAGCTCCCTTCGCAGATCATGGAGAACTGGACCTTGGAAGAAGAAGCCCTGACCCTGTTCTCAGGGCACCATGAGACCGGAGAACCCCTCCCGTCCGACATACTGGACCGGATGATCGCCGCTCGACGGTTCCTGGGAGGGTGGTACCAAATGCGCCAGCTCGCTTTTGGGACCCTCGACCTCGCCCTCCACCGAGACCTGGCGCCTCTTATGAGCGGTGGAGAAGGTGGCGAAACCGCCGCTGCCGACAGGGTGATGGCCTTTGCCGAAGATCGGCTCATGGATATGTCTCCGACGCCAACCTTCGCCCGGAACCATATTCTCACCACGTTCTCCCACCTCTTCAGCGGTGGTTACGCGGCCGGGTATTACAGTTACCTATGGTCGGAGGTCCTGGACGCCGACGCCTTCACGCGCTTCCAAGATGAGGGCGTGCTGAACAAGGACACCGGTAGGGCATTTATGGAGGCGATCTTGTCCAGGGGGGATAGTGCCGACCCGGAAGACCTTTTTCGGGAATTCATGGGGCGGGACCCGGATCCGGAGGCTCTGTTCAGGCGGAACCTCGGGCCACCGCCCGCCTGATTCCGAGCCGGGGACCTTCGGGCACCTAACGTCAGTATTACCAATCGACTTTGTTGCCTCTCTCGTCCCCGGAGGACCCATGCGCCGCGGGTACACCTCTTTCGGCAGCCTTCATCTCAAGACGATCCTACGCTCCTGGTGTCCCCTCTTCCTTCTCCTGCTGATGCTTCCCGGAAGGGGGGGAGCCCAGTCACCCCGTGAGCGTTTTCTGGATTTCCTGGATGCGGCTAGTGGTTTCCACCTCCTGGGGCAGATCATGACCGGGATTCTGCCTGCCGGTGAAACCATGTCGGTCAGGGTCAACCTGGTGGAGGGTGCGGATTACATGGTCGCGGGTTACTGCGACTCCGACTGCACCAATCTTGACCTGGTCCTCGTCGATTCTTTTGGTGAAGAGGTCGAGGCGGACACCCTTCCCGATGCTGAGCCGGTCCTCATGTTCAGGGCCGAGGCGACCGGGGCTTTCTTCGTGAGGGCCGAGGTCATGGAGTGCCCTTCCAACGCTTGCACGCTAGCCTTCGGGGTCATGGGCAGCACAGCCGAGCCCGGTATGATCCCAGGAGAGGACATGGCTGGGCGCCTGACGCTGGTAGGCGCGGAGTTTATGAGTCTCGGATTCCTCGAGATCGGAGACGAGCGAGTCGGGTCCCTCAACAACGAGCAAACCGTAAGCATTCCCATTACGCTGGAAGCCGGCCGGGAGTACCGCATGGTGGCGGTGTGCGACCAGGACTGTTTCGATCTGGACCTGGCTCTGCTGGATCCCGAAGGGGAAACCCTTACGTCCGACGTGCTGGACGACGCCATTCCCATCCTGGCCCACATCGCCGATAGCACCGCGGAACACAGCGTAGAAGTCAGGATGATCGCGTGTGGGTTGGAACCATGTGCGTTCCGTCTTGCTTCGTTCGCGAAGAATGAGATCATGGGACCGTGGGGAGTGAGTTTCACCGGCGAGTTGATCTCCCACGACACCCACAGGGGAGAGCTGGGCCCCGAAGACCAACTGGAAAATGACTCATACCTCGAGATCTTCCAGGTTGAAGCCAAGGCCGGCCAGAGGATTATTGTGGACCTCAGGTCCGACCACTTCGACACCCGCCTGCGTCTGCAGGGGCCCGGTGGGGTGGATGACGCGAATGACGATTACGGGTTTGATACCGGTCATTCCCATATCGAGAGGTTGGTGGAGGCAGACGGGGTCTACTTCGTCCACGTGACCTCTTTCGAGGCTGGCTCGACCGGGTCCTTCGTGCTTCAGATCGCCGTCGTGGGATAACCGCTGGCACCCCGGCGCCGACCTGAAACCCCTTGGGATGCCCGGTTCTTTCCCTGGACGGTCCCGAGCTCCTTCACTAGACTCGAAGCCGAAACGGTTTCTTCCTGACCACAACCCGGTTCCATTCCCAAGGACCCTCTGGAGGCCCTATGTCCGAGGACAAAAACATCTATCACCCATCCCCGGAGATGATAGAGAACGCCCACGTTCCCGATTACGACGCTCTTCGGGACGAGGCCTCGAAGGACCCATCGGGTTTCTGGGAAGCCCGGGCCGAGGAGCTATTGGATTGGTATGAGCCGTGGGAGAAGGTCCTCGATGATTCCGACGCGCCTATCTACAAGTGGTTCGTTGGCGGGAAGACCAATGTCGTGTTGAATGCTCTGGACCGGCACCAGAAGACCGCCACGCGGAACAAGCTGGCCTTGGTCTGGGAGGGTGAGGACGGAACGCTGAAGACCTACAGCTACTTCGCCCTCAACCGGGAAGTATGCGAGTTCGCCAATGTCCTCCGGAGCATGGGAGTAAAAAAGGGTGACCGGGTGACCATCTATATGCCCCGGATCCCGGAACTGGTCATGGCCATGCTCGCTACGGCCAAGATCGGGGCAGTCCACTCGGTGGTGTACGGCGGGTTTTCGGTGGAAGCCCTGGGAGAGAGGATCGAAGACAGCGAATCCAAGGTCCTCATCACTGCCGACGGCGGATACCTGAGGGGCAAGATCGTTCCGTTGAAGGAGATTGCCGACGAGGCCCTTCAACGATGCGGGACCGTCGAGCACGTGGTCGTGATTCGCAGGACGGGAGAACCGGTCCACATGGAGCAAGACCGGGACTACTACTACCACGAGCTCATGGCCCTCCCGGTGGCCCGATCGGCAGGGGACGGAAGCGAGACCGAGGTCATGGACGCCGAGGATCCCCTTTTTCTCCTTTACACGTCCGGCACGACCGGCAAGCCAAAAGCCATTCTCCACACCCATGGCGGGTATCAGGTCGGGACCGCGACCACGCTGAAGTACGCCTTCGACCTGAAGCCTGAGGATCGCTGGTGGTGCGCCGCCGATCCGGGTTGGATCACAGGCCACTCGTACATCGTCTACGGCCCCCTGATCCTGGGTGCCACGTCCATCATGTATGAAGGGGCCCCTACGTATCCCTATCCGGACCGGTGGTGGCGGATCGTGGAGCGGTATGGGGTCACGATCTTCTACACCGCCCCAACGGCCATCAGGGGTCTCATGCGCTTCGGGGATTCATGGGTGAACAAGAGGAATACCTCTACGCTCAGACTCCTGGGAAGCGTTGGAGAGCCCATCAACCCCGAAGCTTGGCGGTGGTACCATCAGGTAGTGGGAAAAGGGGAATGCCCCATCATCGATACGTGGTGGCAAACCGAAACCGGGGCCTTCATGATCACCCCGGTTCCCTCTCTCCCACTCAAGCCTGGGTCAGGTACAAAACCGTTTCCGGGGATCGAGGCGGAGGTCCTGGACGACGATGGCAACCCTGTGCCCCCAGGGGAGGAGGGCAAGCTGGTCATCACGACTCCATGGCCGTCCATGCTCAGGGGGATATACAAGGACCCGGACCGGTACATCGATCAGTACTGGTCCACATACGAAGGAAAGTACCTCACCGGCGACTCGGCCAAGGTGGACGAGGACGGCTATTTCTGGATCATCGGCCGGGTGGATGACGTCATCAAAGTTTCCGGCTACCGCCTGGGTACCGCAGAGATCGAATCGGGGCTCGTGAGCCATGAGGCCGTGGCCGAAGCAGCCGCCATAGCCATTCCGGACGATGTGAAAGGAAACGTGATCCACGCTCACGTGATCCTCAGGGCCGGCATGGAAGGGAGCCCTGAACTGGTGAGCGAACTCAAGGCTCATGTCGGCCATGAGGTGGGACCGATTGCCAAACCCGCGAACATCGAGTTCGTGGACGCTCTCCCAAAAACCCGGTCCGGAAAGATCATGCGTCGCCTTCTGAAGGCCCGGGCCATGGGCCTTCCCGAGGGGGACACGTCAACGCTGGAGGGGTAGGATCCGTGCTGCATGTTGGAGCCTAAACTGAAACGGCAGGGTCCACCCGAACTCAGTCGACCATGAGCCTCCCTAAGGCGACCGCGTTGGTCTTCGCCCTGGCGTCTTCCGATCGAGAGGGGATCAGGACCGGCGCTGCTGCACCCACGACCACGTGGCCGACCTCCACGCGGGCCATGTACTGAACGGTCTTCGCCGCGATGTTAGCGGCCTCGATGGACGGAAAGAGAAGAATATCCGCGGCCCCCGCAACGGGTGTGTCCACGCCCTTCTTCCCTGCCGCTTCCGCCGAGACCGCCAGGTCCATCGCCAAAGGGCCGGAAACATCACATTGGCCGAAGGCGCCTTCAGCGGCTCGTCGGGTGAGGTCAGCGGCATCCACGGTAGACGGCAAGCCCGGATTGACCGTCTCGATGGCTGAGAGTACGGCGACCTTCGGCTTCTCATACCCGAGGGTCCTGAAGACCTCCAGGGCATTGGAAAGGATCTGGCCCTTCGCGTCGAGATCGGGAGCCAGGTTGATTCCCCCGTCCGTGATCCCGATGAGGCGCGGGTCCCCCGAAAGGGGCGAGTCGAACAGAAACACGTCTGAGAGAAGTCGGCCGGTCCGCAAGCCCGTCTCACGTTGGAGGACTGCTTTCATCAGACCGGCCGAGGTGATCTTTCCTTTCATCAGGATGTGTCCCTGGCCTTCCCTGACCAGCCGCACGGCGGTGTTCACGGCTTCGTGGAGCTCCTGCCGGTTGACGATCTGGAAGTCGACCGGGTCCCGCCCGAGATCCCACAGAATCGCCTCGATGCGATGTTGATCTCCCACCAGAACGCACCTCGCCAGCCCCTCCTCTTCAGCGACTGCGGCCGCTTCCAAGGCCACGTCGTCCTGGGCGGCCGCGATCACGACAATCCGGGTCGGGAGGGAGCGAGCCTTTCTCCTTAAATCCTCCATGGAAGACAAAGGACCGGTCGGAAGGGACCCGGGCATTCTGACTAGCGGTTGGTCCATTCGCCTTCAGTACTCCTTTGCTTGCTGTTCTCCCCGGAGCACGCCGAGGGCTCCCAAGGCCATGGCTTTCATCTCCTCCACTTCCGGCCACACTTCCACCGGACCGATGAAGGACACTCTCTCACGGATCCACTCGACCAAGGGTTCACTGGAAGCCAATCCTCCGGTCAGAAGGACCTTCTCCACCCGACCCTCCAAAACCGTGGCCATCGCTCCGATTTCTTTGGAAATCTGATAAGCCATGGCCCTGAAGACCATCAGGGCGTCTTGGTCCCCACCGTAGATCCGCTCCTCCACCAGGCGGGCATCATCCGTGCCCAGATAGCTGAGCATTCCACCATGCTTCACCGTCATATTCCGGAGCTCGGCCGCCGTGTGTTTCCCTGAGAAGCAGAGGTCGATAAGCTCTTGCGTCGGAAGACCTCCGGCTCTTGTGGGGGAAAAGGGGCCCCCGCTATTCGCGTTGTTCGCGTCTACGATCCGTCCGCTCGCCACCGGGCAGACGGAGATACCCCCTCCCAGATGGGCCACCACAAACTTCGATCCCTCGATAGGTCGGCCATCCTTCAGACACACTTCCCGCACCAGAGCATGGATGCTGAGAGCGTGGCTCAAGCTGATCCTCTCAATGCCCTCCAAACCCGAAACCCGAGCCAGCTCGTCGAACTCGTCGGTTGAAACAGGATCTACCACAAAAGCTGGCACCGGACTCAGGTGACCCACCCCGTCGCCGATGCCTTCTTCCAAGGCCATTTTTCGCCCGGCCTCTTCCCTGACCCGGGTTGCATAGTCGGCCAAGGCCCGGGCTAGAGCACAACCCAGGTTGGATGCGTGAGCTCCTCGACGGCCTCCTCGGGCATCGGCCAACATGGCCTCATTGACCATATACGTTCCCCCCTCCAATGGCCGAA
>JANQDZ010000015.1 GCA_028278645.1 Longimicrobiales bacterium
AGCGCATGGTTCCCCTCCTGGGTTGGATGTGAGTGTGCACTCGACATCGTGCCTACCCACTTCGGGGTAGGTCCAGGAGGGGGCCTGTATCAGTATCAACCAGGTTACCGCCTTCGCTCACTTCGTTCGCTCCGGAGATCGCGGCTCAGAGAGCCGCGGCGGTAACCTCGAAACGTTATAAGAAATCGGCGGGAGCAAGGGTGGTACGAAGAGCCGGTCAAAAAGAGAGAAGAGTGTGAAACGCATCCCAGAATTCACCGTGAGACGAATCCTGCACGGCGTCCTGTCCATTCTACTGAGTACGGCGACCCTCTGCGCTTCGGGTTGCGGGACACCACCCCCGTCCGTCCCTACGGCGACCGAGTGGACCCTAAGCGAGGACCTCTCGATCGGATCGTTGGATGGCGCGGACGGGCAGCCGGCCTTCGGATGGGTCACGAATGTCGTAGGCACTCCGGACGACGGAGTCGTGGTCAAAGATGCACACGGTCCGAGGCTCCTGCACTTTTCCTCGACGGGCGACTTCCTCCACGAAATTGGAGGCCTGGGTGACGGGCCCGGTGAGTTCCGTGGCATATCGGGCCTGGCATTTCTTCCGAACGGGGGCTTTCTCGTCCGTGACCCCCTGAAGGGCCTCCTCTTCTTTGGTCCTGATGGCACACCGATTTCAGAACGACGCCTCCCCGTGGATTACGTCGGGGACGATCCGGTCGCGGTATCAGATGGGACCGTGCTCATCAAGAAACGGGGAAACTCGCCTCCCCGGGAGGAAAGATGGCTGGCGGGTAACTACGTCTTTGTCCGCTTCCATCTGGAGACCGGTGCAATCGACACGCTGGCCCCGCTTGAGCCATACCGTCAGACCGGCCTATACCGGGCTCCATTCCACCCCGGGTATCACATCGCATGGCGTAGCGACGGGTCCTTCGTGCACGGCGCGGGATCTGAGGACAGCCTCTATCTGGTGGAGCCGAACGACACGACGATCCTGCACCTGGTCCATCCTCCCCAGCGACTGCCGCTCCCCGATTGGGCGCGGCGTGAGATAGAAGAGCATCAGAGTTGGCTGGAACGCAGAGGGAATATGTCGGCACCGTACTACCCGGAGCCTCCGGTCGAACTCCCGTCCTTCGAGCGAGTCCTGATATCGTCATCGGACGAAGTGTGGGTCCAGAGGGCCATTGCCGCAGATGACGGTCAGGTTGCATATCGGATGGACGTGTTCGACCGCCGCGGCACCCCTGTCGGACACCTCTCGATCCCGCCGGGATTGGAGGTCTTCTCCGTAGTCGGTGACAGACTTTGGGGTGTTCGTAAGGGCGAGTTCGACGAAGAGTACGTGGTGCGCTTCAAGATCATCCGCGACACCACTTTGTCGTCCTAACAGGGAAGGCGTTTCCGATGCCGACGGGCAGGAGCTGCAGATGCCTGGAAATGCGGGTCCGTCCCGCCGGTCGGAAGCCGACATCTTATAACAATAAGGTTGCCGCCTGCGCTCGCTTCACTCGCTTCGGAGAGCGCGGCACGGGGGCCGCGCCGGCAACCTCTGAACGTTAGGCGTCATTCCCTATGACCCTAGACTGAAAGGGCCAGGAAAAGCGGGACGAAGTTCGGTTCAATCCAATTCCACGATTTCACGTTCAGATGACTGCGCCGAAACCATTCCTTCCCCCCAAGAGTCGTGACGCCTGGGCCACGATCCGGGGATACGTCTACCAGGTCGATACCACCATCCTAAGATGGCTCGCATTGGATGTGGATGACTGCCTGGAGTTGGAATGTGGCGAAGATATTGACACAGTAACGTCGATCGTAGGACGGGAATCCGAGGAGGAGGTGGATCGGGTGCTTGAGCAGGTGAAGCACCGAGAGAAGGCGATTACCCTCAGGAGTCCTGAAGCCCGAGAGGCAATCCACAACTGCCTGAAGCACAAGGAAAAGAACCCAGACCTGAATCTCATCTTCCGCTACTCAACGAACGCCGTGCCGGGGAAGGAGACTGGGTGGAAGTCCCCGTTGTTCCCCAACGGTATCTCAGCATGGGAAGCTCTACGAAGCGGGGATATCAAACCCGCCTTCGTCTCGGAGTGCCTCGAATCCCTGGGAGAGGTGGTCCCGAAACCGCTTGGGAGGTCGGCCCAATCACCGGATGGCGATGGCCTCGGTGAGGTTCCGACGGACCTTCATGGATTTGTCAGGTCTTTTGAGTGGTCTACCGGCGTTCCCGGTTCAACCGGATTGCGATCCGAAGTCCAAAGTGAACTCATTCGATCTGGTCGTGCCGTGGACGAGGCCGCGGCGGAGATTGCTTATCAGGCATTGTTCTTCGAGGTGTTTCGTGTCCTTTCTCTTCCCGGGAAAAAGCGGCTGACTGCCGACATGCTTTCGGTGCTCACCGTCGGACGGCCACCTTCGAACCCAGAGGAGGAGGTCGCATTCGGCCGTCTGCAGCAATGGCAACGGCGCATAGAGGAGAGAATTGAAGAGCTTGAAGCTGAGATTGGGAAGGTATGGGAAACACTCGGTGCCACCGACAAGAGGATCGCTGAGCTTGCGGAGGAAAAAGGCGTACGTACGAGGATTTCTAGGGTTGACCAAGACCGATTCTCCCCCATCGAAGAGCCACCTGCCGCCAGGTTTGCGTCCGAGAGGAAGGAGACGATCAGGTATCTGATTTCCTCTCCTGGTACGTTCCTCCTAGGGTTACATGGTCCCGGGGCCTCTGGGAAAACCCAGCTTGCATTGGGAGTGGCGAAAGAACTCGGTGGAAGGAGAGCCTGGATTCGGCTCAACCGAGCTGACGGCCCCGGAGCCGTTCGTCGATTGTTGGATGCGGTGACATTGCTGACCGCTCAGCCAGATGGTAGCGAGCCCATATATGCGGTCTCTAGTTCGGCCATCAGGAAGGTGGCTCAGTCCCACCAGGTCATTGTTTTTGATGATGTACCCGAGGTTCATCCAGGGAGTGACCTTTCCAATGTCCTGACTTCTGTCATCGGCACTTGTCTCGAAGAGGGTTGCTCAGTCCTGACGACGAGCCAACTTCCGTTGACACCGCTCCGAGAATCCGAATTCTCCCAGCCTAGTACGTTCCTGAAGTCCCCGCCTCTGACGGAGGTAGAGATCCAGGAGGTGTTGGAATCGAGAGGCGGGAGGTTGACTCGCAGGCTCACGAAGCTGGTTTCTCTCCTGGCTGCCCTTACGAAAGGGCACCCGGTCCTCGTTCAGGCCGCTGGCCAATACCTTGATGATCTCAACTGGCGGTTCGATTCCGATACGCTCGAGCACCTCTTGACCAAGCAGTACTCCCAGGCTGTAACGGACAGGACGGTTAGAGCCGTCCTGAGAGAAGTACAGGACGGAGGTGCTCGTGACCTGCTGTATCGCCTGACCTTGATAGGGAGAGAATTCAATAACCGAGACGTGGAACTGCTGGCTGCCGTCCCCCCTGTGATCAACACACCTCGACAGCGTTTCCAATCAGTCATTGGACCGTGGATCCAACCAACAGGGGAGGACCGATACGACCTCTCACCCCTCGTTCAGAACCTCGGTCCGGTCGACGTGCCTCCCGGAACAATAGCGGGGTGCCACTCGGCTCTAGCGGCTCAGCTTCTCAGCACCGGAGTCCTGGGTCCTACGGAAGCCATTGGAGCCTTCTCACACCTCGCGGGTGCAGGGGAATACGACCGAGCAGGTTTGTTATTGGTTCAGGTCCTCCAAGTTCTGGCTCCCGTTGATGGGGTCCCATCGGGGAATCCACTCGACTTCTTTGGAAGTGTTTGGGTGGACACCCCGCTTCCAGAAGGAATGGATCCCGGTCTCCGTGCCTTCCTCCGGGCGTACCAAGCAACCTTCCTTCTGCAGCGCGGGAGGGATGCTTCACCGGTCCTCGCTGACCTAGACCGTGTCTTGGAGGAAGACGCCGTGCCGCCGTGGGCTGCGTTCGGGGCGGCCCTTCGAATCGTGGTAATGCGAGCCCTCGATGAACCAGACCTCGCCTTGAGATTCGGCCACCTCGCACTTGACCTGTGGCCTTCGGTTTCGCAGGCCTTCGAGGAATCCGGCCTGGTGCAAGCGGAAACACCGTTTCCTCCTCTGGACACTCTCGTGCTGATGCTCGGTTCGGGAGTCGAGTCTGAGACCCAAATTGAGTCGTGGCTGGACCTGGTACGGAAGGCGGCGCGAATACATACCGCTGGTTTGTTCGACACACGCTTCGGCCGAGAGGGCGCCGTTCATTTCGCCAACAGAATGCTCCTTCGCCAGTGGGAGCATGAGGATAAAACTCCCGACTGGGCAAAAGCGCTTCGTGCTCTGGAGTTGGTTGAGGAAGCTGGGGAGGCAATGGAGATCCCGCCTCTGCGTGCAGCCGCGATTGCAGGCCAAGTAATCGCACACGGAGAGATGGGACGTCTAGACGAAGCCCTCAGAAAAGGTGGAGATGGGTATAGGGATTTTGATGAGCCGGACAATTCGTTCGCCATTGCTAAGGCTCTCGGGTTCACGCTTTTGGATGCGAATAGGTTCCACGAAGCGAGAGAGTGGCTGAAAATCGCAAGTGAGACCGGAGGGGACGCCCATCAAGACGACAGGGTCACGGTGCTCTTAAGGCTCTCGCAGATTTCCGGGGAGGAAGATCCATTCGGAGTCTTGAACTGGAACCGAGAAGCGGTCGCCGCCGCCAGAAGACTCTCCCACTCTTTGCCGATGGCGCCCGAGGCTGATGAAACAGAGTACATAGATCGCGTCACGACGACACGAGCCCTCGGAGAGCTGGCCCTTGCTGAGCGCCTGGCCGCCGAAGAACCAAACAAACCCGCACTGGATGCCTTGCTTCAGGGGATTGAGCTTCTCTCCGACGCCCCGGATAGGACGGACGAGGCTTGGAGACGGACTCTCGTCGCCTTCGGCCACCTAAGTGGGTTCCTGGTTACTGAGCTTGTTGAGGGGAGTCCTCCGGCCCAAACCCCTGCCGGCGATGCGTACGTGTTACCCAACCGAGGGTGGTTGATAGCTCCCCGGGATGAGTTTGGCGACCTCTACGACGCCAGCTCCACTGGGTTCTTGGCGGCTCATGCGGCCCTATTCGCGGAGCGAATCGGGGACCAAGATCTCGCTCGCAGCTGGAACGAGAAGGCCCTTGAAGAGCTCAGGAGCGCGGGTCTATGGGGCGCCTCCGTCGTACCCCTTGATCGCCTCAGAAAGATAGCGATTGCCAACGGGAACGTCGTGGAAGCACTCAGGTTCGCTGAAGAGGAAGCTTATGCACTAGTGGCTGAGAGATCAGAAACCGGTCCAGATGGGCACAAAACTGCTGACATCCGTCGGGTTTCCAAACCACCAGAGGTGGTTCTAAGCGAGAGTCCCGAACCTGATTATGCCGGTCTTGACTCGCTAATCCTCCGGCGTGGAATCGTACCCTCTCTGATGGGGATTCTCGGGGAAAAGGATCCAACGACCAAAGATGAGGGGTTTGCGAATGTAGCTGAGTTCGTCGATGTACTCTCGGGAAAGGGACCGCCAAGAGAGGTTTGGAAGACCATGACCCAGCTACTTGACCTTCGGAAACCAGGCAAAGGAAACCTTGATGCTCTGCTCGCTCTCAAGAACAGCGAGGAATCCGGCACTCATGACGACGGACGGATACTGGCAACTCTCGCCGGTTTCTTCGCCAGCCTTGACGAAGACTGCCCCATCATAGAGGCCTTAGGCATTCACCTTTACGGGGCTTTCCTTCTTGAGAACGAGTTCGGCAGTGGGGATAAGATCCTCGATGGCCTGGCTGGCTTCCTGAACGACTACTGGTGGATGAGATTCAACCAGCTTCGCTTTAAGTTCCACGCCCCGAGATTGACGGAGTCAGCCCTGCAAAAGGCGTCCAAACAAGGAACTGCGCAGCGGTTCCGCGGTGTCCTCAAGGCAATCTCTGATGGGCTCCGGGTCCGGTTACCGCCAGGGGCGGCTCAGTGGCTCACCGGCTCAACAGAGGAAGAAGACTCGGTGAACTGACATTGGCCACGACGCCTAACAACAAGGTTGCCGCCTTCGCTCGCAGAGCTCGCTCGGAGGGCACGCCGGGGACGCCGTGCCGGCAACCTCCAGGCGTTATGTGCAATCGCTGACATGAACAGGCTCGACAAGCGATCTGAATAGGACAAGGCAGAGTCATGGTCGAACGCTCGACATCAGGACGTGTGACTGAAGGCGGCGAGAGTGGGGAGTCGGCTAGCCGGGCGGAGCAGGCTTCATTCATGGCGCGGTTCGCCATTATGGTATTCGTCCTTTCCTACATCACAGCGGCGTTCTACTTGGTCGTCGACTTGTGGGTCCATGAGTATGGCATTCTCCACAGGTGGGTGGGCTACGGCGAAGACGAGCCACTCCCTACACTTTTTGTGTCCGGTGTGCACGCGGTCTTGGGTGCCGTGCTTGGGGCTGGCGTGCTGGATATCGTGAGCTTTCACAAGTATGTCGCCGTGCGCCAAGACTTCCAGCGGCAGCACGTGTGGGGGTATTTCTTCGCTCCTTGGCTCGCGGCGGTGTTGGGGTTGATTGTCTTCGCACTCCTGCAAAGCGGCCTACTGATTTTTTCAGGTAGCGGCGAATCTCCTCGGTCACCGGAGGTTGCGAACCTCGGACTGCTCGCCATTGGCTTCCTCTCTGGTTTCGGTTGGTACGAAGCGGTGGGTCGGATTCGCAAGCTGGTTATTCGCTTCTTTTCGACTCCCCTCATGGAAGAAGAAGGCCCACGGCCCGAGGGGATTACCGAACGCATGGCCGGTAGCGGTGGGGAGCGCACCGAGGAGACTGGAGCCTTGGGTACAGAACGCGAAAGTGGTAAGTCGCCCCAAGGCGGTGGCTCCCCTCCAGCGTGAGGGCCTCTCCGGAGGTGTTTCACGCCTGCGCGCCCGTAGGGACAGTTGCTCATCGAGAGAAGAGAGCCCATCGGTGCTTCAATGGTCGCGACAGCACATAACACTGGGCCTCCGGCTCGGGCCGCTGTCGGCGGCCCTCAACGCGACCGGCCCGGGGGAGTGGGCTTCGGTCGGAGGGAAGTGGTTCTGAGTCGAAGGCAGAAGGAAGCAGGCAATAGGTGGGCCGGCTCGGAGGCCCTGAACGTTAGGCGAACCCATTCCACATAAGGTTGATCAAGGAGAACGGAATCATGGTTGAAAGGCCTAGGAAACTGCACCAATGGATCATCCTCTCCGCACTCCTCGGTTTTCCATGGTCCCTCCAGGGTCAAGCCACCAGACAGGCTCCCCCTGAATCACAGATCATGACGACAGGAGAGGTGGAGATCACCGCGCCAGCGGGATCGGCTACCATCTTCGTCGCTCTCCAGGGTGTAGCCCCGGACGCCCCAGGTGCGGCCGACTCAGTGCTGGCCCGGTGGGAGGGGATTGAGGCGGGTTTGGCGGAATCTTTCGGCTCTGAACTCACGGTCCGACCAACGGGGTTTGGATTGGGAGAGAACCAAGAGGTGAGGAGACAAGTCCGCGATCCGGCGATAAGAACTTCCGAAGATTTCTTGGCGCACCAAGGAGTTGAGGTGTTCGTCCCAAACCCGGAGGTGGTTCAGGAAGTGATTATCACCCTCCTGAATCTCGGCAAGACCCGGATCCTGGGTGTCACCTACTCTTTGGACCCCATGGGACCGGAAGCACTCGACGCCCTAGAGCGGGCCATGGTCGCTGCCCGAGGGAGGGCTGAGGCGATGGCGAGGGGGTTAGGTGGCTCGTTAGGACGGGTGATCAATGCGCGAGACCAGACGCGGCCCCGTCCCTCTTATAGCCCATTTACGCAGCTTTCGAATACTCTGGCGGCCACGGGAGTCCAGATCCCAAATCAACAGGTTGTAGCTACTGCGTCTGTGGCCGTCACTTGGGAGTTCATTCCAGGAGGTGCATGAGTTTCTTGACAACCGGTTCGCCTAACAAGAGGGCCTCCGGCTGCGGCCGCTTGTGGCGGCCTCCGACGCAACCGGCCGGAGCCAGCTGGAACTGACGAAGGGAACAGGTTGTTTCGTAGAGAGCTGAGCCCGAGATAGAGACAGTCGGGGCCGGTTCGGAGGCCCTGAACGTTATGGAAAATGCTTTTGGTCGATTTTGCTGAACTTCCTCCGACCGAGTTGATAGGCTCGATGGCAAGGTTCTTCCCGATTTCCACGTGGTGTTTCCTTATTCCTTTTCCGTTGTACCTGAGTTCATGCGTCGAGTCTGAGAACACGGAAGCCTCGACTTTCCTTGTGCGTGACTCCGTTGGGATTGAAATCGTCGAGAACCCTGAAGCCCTCGTCAGGGAGCCTCCACGCTTCCAACTCGACGAGGACCTCCGGATCGGTGCAGTCGCAGGGAGGCCTGAGGAGGAGTTCGGGTTCCTCGCAGATCTCGCTGTCAGCGCTGGCGGTGAGATTTTCGTACTGGATTCGGGTAGTCATCTGGTCCGGGTGTTCGCATTTGACGGTGCGCCTCTTCGGGTGTTCGGCGGGAGGGGTGAGGGCCCGGGTGAGTCTCAGAACGAAGGGTTGAGGATCGCGATAGTGGGCGATTCGGTCGTGGTCCAGGATCGATTCCGATTTCATGTCTTCACACTGGAGGGAGAACACCTCGGCACTGCAGTCCAGAGGATCACCGGATACTGGGCTCCCCCAGTCTTTACCCGGGGCCAGGAAACCTGGCTCGTCGGCCTCGCTGAGTTTTCACCGCCACCCTCCGATCACCAACGAACCACAGTGGATACGTTCCGAGTTTTTCCGGTGAATCTCTCGGAGGGCACCAAAGGCCCTCCTATCATTGAGGAGCCGTCCACATTGCGCCGGTACTGGCCGGACCTTGGGCGGTCCGTGTCCCAGTGGTACGGCCACACTGTTGAGGCGGCAGTACGACCGAATGGCGAGATCTACCTCGTGAACGGAAGCGACTACGAGATACGCATCTTTTCAGCCAAGGGGGAGGTCGTGAAGAGGATCCGGGCGGCTGAGGACCGGACTCCTTTGAGTGATGCAGAGTTCGACGCGGTCCTGGCAGATGGGGAGTCCTGGTTTGGGGAAAAACAAGTAAGGGAGTTGGGATACCCGGAGTTTCGGCCAATCTCTGGGCGGCTCCTGGTCGCGCCATCTGGTGGTTTCCTCATGAAACGGATGGACCTCAGTTCGAGTCCTCGGATGCCAGATGCGGAGGTCTGGGAGGTATGGGATCTATTCGACCCCGACGGGAAGATCTCCGGCCGGCTTACGACGGATGGAAGTGTCAACCTTCGGGTCATGACCGATGAGTTCGTGTATGGGATTCTGAGAGACGAGTTCGACGTTTGCTACGCAGTTCGCTATCGCCTCGCACCGGGAGAAGGATAATAGAAAGCGGGGTGGGCTTGGTGGCGACGTGACCGATCATGGTAATGGTCAAAATCGGCACTTCCCATAACAAAAAAGTTGCCGCCTGCGCTCACCAAGTTCCCTCCGGAGAGCGCGGTACGGAGGCCGCGCCGGCAACCACTGAACGTTATCGGGCATCAACGAATCGAAAGGTCGAGTGAATGAGCAGTCGTTCGGTTTCTTTCTTCCTTCTTGTATTCACAGTCCCGGCCCTCACCGGGTGCAACTCCCAAGAAAACCCTGCACTCACTGTCTTTGAGCTGGTGGAAACAGAACAGCTGGGTAGCCTTGACGGGGAAGATGCGTTTGGGAACCCACTCGACCTCGTCGCGGACGGCGGAGACCTCTACATCCTTGAGGGGTTTCCGCCGAGCATAGTCCATATCGCCCAAGACCGGTCAGCCCGAACCGTCTATTCAGGGGAGGGGGAGGGCCCGGGCGAACTCATGCGCCCTCGATCCATCGGTTTGACGGAGGGTTCCCTGTGGGTGGCCGATGTGGGTGCTTTGGAGTTGGAAGTGTTCTCAAAGGGTGGAGAGCCTCTCGATGCCATTCAAATCCACGTTCCTCCAGACCCGAACGGTTCGTTGGCATCTCCCCAGTCCATCCTTCCTGAAGGCCTGATCATCGCTGGCCCTACCGGGGCAGTAGGGGGGACCATCGACCACGAGAACTACTACCTAGTGGACTGCACGGGAGCGGTACTCGATACCCTCTATTCCAGTCCTTTCCCGGAGACCGATCTCTCAAGGCCAGAATTCCCTTGGGGTGGAACGGGTCTCGGCCCCCACCCGCTCCCGGAACGGCCGTTGGTCACATTCTTCCCGGATGGTTCCGGCATGGTCGCCGTAGAGCGGTGGCAAGCCAACTCAGCTGACACTGCCTCCTACCGAGTGAGAGTCTGGGGGCCGAATGGGGGCGTCGAGTCGGATTTCCCAGTGCCATACACACCGAGTCTAGCCGAGGGCTGGGAGGACGTGGAGCTAGACAAACTCAGAGCCCGCTCCGACGCTGCTTCTTTGCCTCCGGTAGACCTCGAAAGGGTCCTAAAGGCGTTTGAGGAATCCTGGTCCCCGCGGCAGTTCATTCCGCCTGTCACCGGTCTATCGGCCGGGAGCGGGGGGATCATTTTTGTCAGGCGTGAAGAATCTGGAGACGATGACCAAAGGTGGGATATGCTATCCCGCGACGGAGAACTGGTTGGAGTTCTTCTAGCCCCGGAGGGAATGTCCGTTCTTGAAGGGAATGATGAGACGGTGTGGGGTTTGGTCCGTGACGAACTTGATGTGCCGTACATCGTCAGTTTCGAGATTCGAGAACTCATCGTGCCGGAAACAGGATAGATGCCCGATAACAGCGGGCAGTGCCGCACGCTCACTACGTTCGCGGCCCTTCGGGTAGGCACCTATCGGTGCCTCCGACAGCCCGCGAGGCGTTATCTGACTTGGCACTTGGACGAAGAATAAACTGAAACTATGAGCGGGCTCATGAAGACCTGGCTTTCCTGTAGTCCAACGCCTCTTGAATCAGGGCATCATATTCGATTGAGTGCTTTGCTCGCCCTATCTGCCCTCTTCGTGGGGTGCGATGGCAGGGACGCCGATCCGGGAACCTCTCTGGTGCGGGATAGCACTGGCGTTCGGATCAATGAAATCTCTGAGCTCGCCTTTGCTCCCGGCCACCCGGAGTGGCGCATCGGGCCGGAGCCATCGCTTGAGATTGGTGTGAGTGAAGGAGCGGAGCCCTATCAGTTCTCAGGAATCGTTGGAGCAGCGACTCTTTCTGATGGTCGGATTGTCGTCCTGGAAAGCCGAACCGCCTCAAGGGAGCTTCGCTTCTTCGCACCCGATGGTACTCATCTATCAACTTCTGGTGGGGCCGGGGAGGGCCCTGGGGAGTTTCGGGCGCCCGCAGAGATGGTGAGACTCCCTGGTGATACCCTCCTCGTGAGAGACGGCATTCACCTATTCCCCTCGCTGGACTATTTCAACGGGGACGGCGAGTTCATTCAGCGAGTTCACCCGGTGTCAGATCTTATTCCCTGGTCTGCCCCAGAGGGAGAGCTTCCTCCTGAGGTGGTCGATTCCGGAATCCTCCTCCGGGACGGAACCCTGCTCATCCGGACCTTTTTTACCTCCATTGAGACGGATCCACCCCCTGGCCTCTTCCGGGAATATTATCGTCTTCTTCGGGTTCGGCGGTCCCGAACCGAAGTCGTTGTCGACACCGTTGGCCGGTTTCAAGGGGCGGAGTTCTTCACAACCGACGTTGGCCAAGGGTTGATGCCATTCCGGATCCCTTTCGGCCCGGTGGAAATCCAATCGTCCAGCGAAGACCGCATCTACATCGTGGAGTCTGTCACCGGTGAGGTGCTGGCATTCGACTATAACGGGGAACTCCGGGAGATCTTTCGGCTGGTCTTACCCGGGGCCCCTATCGTCAATGAGGACTACGAGAGGGAGAAGGAAGCGATTATCAACTTCGAGCCGCGATATGACAACCGTGCGTTTGTAGAAAGGTTGTTTCGAGCGATTCCTCGCCGGACCGAAGGCCCGATCGTGGGCGGTTTGAAGGTCGATTTGGACGGGAATCTTTGGCTCGAACGGTACCGCATCCGTGAAGACGGGAATCGCGAATGGGTGGTGTTGGGCCCCGGAGGGGCTTTCCAGGCGAGCGTGGTGGGCCCACTGGGCTTCAGCCCCTTGGAGATCGGGAGCGACTATTTGCTCGGAGTGTGGGAGGATGAACTCGGAATCCCATTCATTCGGCAATATCCGCTCCTCAAATGAACTGATGGATGGAAGGGAATCGGGGTAGAACTGCCAAGTCATATAACAGCGGGCGGTGCCGCATACTCGCTTCGCTCGCTGCCCCTAGCCGGACGCAATCGTAGGTTAGCGGCGAACTTGGGGGCGGCTACGGGTAGGCACCTGCCAGTGCCTCCGGCAGCCCGCGAGGCGTTATCTGGAAGAAGCTCTGGGTGGAGTGGGGGGGAGTGGGAGGAGGGCGGAGAAGAAAAGGGGGGGGATAGAGGTTGTATAGAGGTAATGCATAGGGTATCATTACCCTGATTAGGTGGGTTGTTACCTCTATTCGCCGAAGGGGTGTTTGTCTCGAATGAAATCCCTGGATCCTCGGCTCCTTGATGGGCTGACCCTCACCCCACAGCACGGATCGACCCTTCGCGCATTGGGGGAGCACCGGGGTGAGCAGGAACTCTTCCGCCAGCAGACGCCCGAAGCGCTGGAGACGCTCCGCACTGTGGCAATGGTCGAGTCGGCCGAGTCATCGAATCGCCTGGAGGGGGTCGTTGCGGCGCCTGATCGTCTGCGAGCGGTGGTCCTGCGTGACGCAGCACCTGCGGACCGGTCGGAGCAGGAGATCGCTGGCTATCGAGATGCGTTGGCCTTCATTCATGACTCGGCAAACCACATGCCGCTCACCGTGAACGTCATCCAGCAGCTTCATGTGATGTTGTACCGCTACCAGCCTGGGACGGGTGGTCGCTGGAAGGGAACGCAGAACGACATTGTAGAGCGTGCGCCGGATGGGTCGATCATGAGGGTCCGATTTCGGCCTGTGAGCCCGGTGGCCACACCCGGAGCGGTGCAGGACCTGATCACGCTGTGGGAGCAGGCCCGCGATCGACAGCGGGAGCCGTTGCTGGTGATCCCACTAGCAATCCTGGATTTCCTCTGCATTCACCCCTTCGCGGACGGAAATGGACGGACTGCGCGACTACTGACCCTCTTACTGCTGTATCGCTCCGGATACACGGTCGGGCGCTACATCAGCCTTGAGCGGGTCATTGAGGAGAGCCGGGAGACCTACTACGAAGCGCTGGAAGCGAGTTCGGAAGGATGGCATGAGGGGACGCACGACCCGTTTCCGTGGCTGGAGTACTTCTGGGGGACGCTCCTCCGGGCCTACGGTGAGTTCCGGGATCGCGCAGGGCGCCTCATGACCGGGCGCGGCTCAAAGACGGCTCTAATAGAAGCGGCGGTCGAGCGGCGTATTCGTCCGTTTGCAATCTCGGAGCTTGAGGACGACTGCCCAGGAGTCAGCCGCGACATGATCCGCCATGTGTTGCGACGCCTCCGAGACGAAGGGAGAGTGAAGGTCTCGGGCCGAGGTCGGGGAGCAAGATGGGAGGTCGTTGGGGACCGGGCCGGTGAGCCGAGTGGTCGATGATTGCCAATGGGCTGAAGGCGACCACGCTTCCTTCAGATAACACGTCGGTTGCTGGTTCCGCGGCCTACGGCCGCTCCGAGGCAACCGGCGCGACCCTGGTAATGAAAGGAAGTGGAACGGAAGCCCTCGAACGGGGGTGGTTCGGTCGCCGCGCGTGACGCCGGTTCGGCAACCGCACAACGTTAGAGGAAAGCTCGATGGGCAGTTCGGGAGGTAAGACCGGATGGCTTGGGGCTCTGCCGGGCCCTCGACCGTTTTGTCGCGAAACACCACGGTTGGCCGACTATGCGAAAGCTCGAATCTGCCTCGCAGCATATTCATTAGTTAGATGGCCCGACTTAGCGACGTTCGTGCGCACGGATCGATGACGGAGGGTATGTTGGCACCATGACATCAACCCGCTCTATCCCCTGGCTCCGCCTCGGTACCGAGTTCGTCGTGATTGTGGTGGGTGTTCTGACCGCGCTGCTCCTGGAGTCGTGGCGCGGATACATGGTCGAGCGCAGCCTCGAAGCACAGTACATCGAGCAGATCGAAGCCGACCTTAAGCAGAACCGGGACCTGCTGGCCGAGGCCATCTCCACTGAACGGGCGCACCTCGCGCTGGCCGAGAAGGTCGAGTTGGCCGTGTACCAGGTCGAGCCACCCGATGTTGATTCGCTTCGCGCTTGGCTGGGTCAACGAAGGGAGGCTCTGTGGTGGTATTCCGATCCGCGGCTCTTGGACGGGACCATGACCGCTCTGGTCGAAACCGGCGATCTAGCCCTTGTGCGAGACCCATCGCTACGCTCGTCGGTTCTGAGCTACCTGGGCCAGCTTCGCGCGGACTCGGAGGAGTTCCGCCGCTTCATACAACGCGGCATGGATGCGTCAGTTGTGATCGCAGACCGCGGTGAGGTGGGACTGGCGCCCGGTATCGTCCCGGGAGAAGAACGAGAGATAATGCGCATCCTCGCCTTGCGTGATGATCCTCAGGGCCGGGCGGCGATCGAAGCGCATCGTCACGCCTACTTAAATCGCGTGTGGTATCTGGACCAGATGCTGACGGCGACTGAGGCATTGATCCGTACGCTCGAATCGCGGTGACTGCGGACCACCTGTACCACACGGCTTGGGACGAAGGCATGGAGAGTGTAGCGTGGCCGTGGCGTGCCCTCAGCCCCGGGACCGGGCCATCTAACAAGGCTTTGCACCTGTCCGGGTAAGCTGCGGGGTCAGGAACGCGCGTCTTGCAACGCGCGTTCCTGACCAGAAGTATGGGTCCGGCAGGTGAAAGCCAAAGTCGTTAGAGCAGCCGTTGCTTCATGCGACGGGGTCACGCTTGGGGTGGTCTTAATCCGTCTGTGGAGCGCCTTCTTCTAACAACCAGTTTCCGGCTCGGGTCGCCTGCGGCGCCCCTCGGCCCGAATCGGCCATGACCGCGTAGGCTTCGGACCGGCGTTGGAGGCGCTAGATCTGAAACAGACGTCAGAGACGGAGTTGGAGGCTGACTCCGGAAACTTTGAACGTTACCCGAAACCGCGGAAGCATCTAGGCCCGGGGACTCAAATCGGGAAAATGAGGAGATTGACTGACTGTAGCCTATTGGCTACACTTCACTCACGATCGAGATCAGAAAAACCGAGAGCTTCACCCGTTGGATTGACAACCTACGGGACCTCCGTGGGCGAGCTCGAGTCCTGGCGCGAATCGAACGGCTCGCAGGGGGCAATCCCGGAGACGTCAGGCGCATCCGGGAAGGGGTCTCGGAGATGCGAATCGACTACGGCCCGGGCTATCGAGTCTATTTCAAGAAGCGTGGGCAGGAGTTGGTCATTTTGTTGGCTGGAGGGGACAAGAGTACGCAGGCCAAGGATATCGAGGCTGCGCTTCGTCTCGCTCGAAACCTCACGGAGTGAGATCATGGGCAAAACCACAACGACACGCTTCGACGTAGCAGAACATCTCAGGACGCCGGAGGAGATGGCAGCCTATCTGGAGGCTTGCCTAGAGGAGGCGGACGGGGACGCTGCATTCGTGGCGAAGGCCCTGGGCGACATCGCACGAGCCAAGGGAATGACACAGGTTGCCCGCGATGCTGGTCTGTCTCGGGAGAGCCTCTACAAAGCCCTGTCAGGAGAGCGCACGCCGAACTTCGACACCATCCTCAAGGTCATCAGCGCATTGGGACTCAGGCTTCACGCTGAGGCCGGATAGGGGCACGGGACGCCGTGTGATGCGGCATCGCCTAACACTTATCAGGCCCCCGGAGTCAAGCGCGCACACCTGTACTGTGACGCCGAAAGCGGGCGTCTGAATCGGTTGAGCTAAGGTCGGTCGTCGGTCTC
>JANQDZ010000063.1 GCA_028278645.1 Longimicrobiales bacterium
CCTCGACATGAAGGAGGGCCGGCAGATTCGCAGCCATGTCGAAGTGGGTCATCTTGTTCAGGTAGGACCGGGTATCCGGATGGTTGAAGAGGGCCTGAAAGCGGGCAAAAGTAGATTCCCGGTCGAACCCTGCCCGGAGGTCTTCCCCGTAAAGGGAAAGGGCCCCCTCACTCCGGTCGATGAGGCGGAAATACCGCCTGTCCATCGGTTCAAAGAGACCGTCGGACCAGAACCGGGCCATCATCGGTGTGTACCGAGCCAGAACCGGAAGGTGCGGGATGATCGAGGAGAGTGACACGATGTGTTCACCTTCCTCGTTTGACTCGAGGATCGCTCCTTTCAGGGCCTGCTCCAGGTAAGCCACCAGGTACCTCGTGTATCCCCCGAAAATCTCATCCCCCCCCTGCCCTCCCAGAACCACTTTGACATCCTCGGCAGCTCGTTTCGCTACCATGAACTGGGGAAACACCCCTGGCCCAGCCGTGGGCTCATCCATGGCGTAAACCAATCGGGGGAGAAGGTCGGTAAAGTCCTGGGCCGTCGGCGTAATCTCGACAAGATTCACACCTGCGTCCTCCGCAACGAGGCGTGCGAACTCGGTCTCCTCGAACTCCGGACCCTCGGCGAACCGACCGTGGAACGCGGTCAGGCGCCCACTGGTTGCCCGGGAAGCCAGGGAAACCAACGTCGATGAATCCAACCCCCCGGAAAGGTGGGCTCCCACCGGCACGTCGCTTCTCAACTGGATCCGGACGCTTTCCTCCAGCAAATCACGGAGCGTCTCAGCGAAATATTGGTCCGTGTGGGAATAGTCCACCTCGAAGGACGGCTCCCAGTACTTCAGTACGCTGAGGTCGCTTCGTTCCAGATCCACCGCCAGGAGATGCCCGGGTTCGAGCTTTCGGATCCCCTCGAAGAGCGTCCGATCTCCAAGCACGAACTGGAAGGTCACATAATCCTGAAACGAGGTCCAATCCGGTATGGCTCGGAAGCCCGGCTTTCGTAGGATGCCCTTGATCTCCGAGGAGAATACGATTCCATCTTCCTCAGCATGGTAATACAGGGGCTTGATCCCCAGATGATCCCTCACGGCCAGGAGACGCCCACGCGGCTCGTCGAAGAGAACAAAAGCGAACATGCCACGTAGGTGGTCTACCAGGTCTTGGCCCCATTCCAGGTAGGCCCGAAGGATCACCTCGGTATCCGATGTCGTCGAGAATTTATGGCCGAGGGCCTTCAGTTCCTCTCTCAGCTCCAGATAGTTGTATACCTCCCCATTGTACGCGATGGTGACCCCATCTCTGGACATGGGCTGTTGTCCGGAGTGGAGGTCGATAACGGAAAGGCGACGATGGGAAAATCCAACCGACCCGGACAAGAACGTCCCCTTCTCATCGGGTCCCCTGTGGTTCAGCACCTCTCCCATCAATTCAAGGGATACAGACGGAACCTGAAGGCCGTTGAACCGAACCCATCCAACAAAGCCGCACATAACCGGGGGCCTTAAGTCGGATCCGAGGCTAAGCCACCGGGAATCACGGTGAGGTTCCCGGCGGCGAGCAGGGATCGGGCATGTTCACTCATGGGAATGATCCTGAACTTTGCCGATATCTTCCGTAGGACCTTTCTGAAGAGATCGATTTTCCGAGACCGGGGAAGGTCCATCCCTGGAAAGAAGGCAAGGTCCGAGACGTCCTCCGGCCCAAGGAGATCGAGGGGGTGAAGGAGGAACGAAGGTTCGAGACCAGTCCACCTGCACAGGGATAGGGCGGTTCCCAAGTAGGCCTCCATGAGCTTTTCCGAATACCGGGCCAGGTAAAGTAGATAGCTGAGATGGAACGGTGTCCTTACGCCTGGAATGGTCGAGACCGGGATCTCCAAAAGACGTTCTCTGCCACCAAGATCCCAGAGATATGGTTTCACCGGTCGGAACCCATCCTTAAAAGTACCGAAGAGCTTCTTTCTTTTTTCCTTCTCTTCCCGAGGCAGATCCGTGGTCCAGAGATAGTAGGTTCGGGCGACTGGGCCCAGGAACGTCGGCAGCGTTGAGGCATCGAAAGTGTAGCGACGGCTCAACACATCCAAAAGGGCGGGACTCCAGGAAAACCCGGGTCCACGGAATCCCACGGGTTCCTCTCCGGTAACTTCTCTTATGGCCTCATGGGCTCGGAAAATCTCCTCCTCCAACTGACTCCGGGGATAGGTATGCAGCCACGGATCGTGTTCGAAGGAGTGGTTTCCTACCTCATGCCCTTTTTCGGTCAGGAGTTCCAGGGCGCCCTGATTCTCCGATCGAACCGCATCGGCCCCGACCACGAAGAACGTCACCCTCAAACCCAGCCGATCGAGCTCTTCCACCACCAAAGGGCAGAAAGTGGGCAAATACGTGGGTCTTTCCTCCCAACCGCTATCGCCGTGGGTCTTCAGATACGACCAGAGGTTGTCCAGGTCCAGCGAAACAGACGCTCGGGGGCGGTCAGATCGATTCACGCTTCCCATCCTCCCGCCGAGCCATCTGCGCCTTGAACTTCTCGATCAAGGCGTCTGCCTGCCTCTCGGCGAGACCAACCGTCTCGTTGAGGTTCAGAGTCCCGGCCGCAATCTGGGCGGAATTCACAATCAGTACCTTTGAAAGGGAGGTCTCCAGGCCAGGCATCACGGTCCGCGAGTAACCCAGCGTGGAGATTGCCTGCACCTCTCGTGCCCGAGCCATTTTTGTCGAGACCACATCATCACGGCTGAAGGCCGGATACATCGATTCCAGGCCGCCGAGGAACTCCTCTTCTATCTCGGTGTCATCTCGATGCCACGCCGGATCGGATTGTGTGAGATACCGCGGGAGATAGACCAAATGGCACCCCCCGAAGTAGGCCGGGTCCACCAATGCAGTCATTTCAATGACCCCGGTAAAGGGAAGGCCATCGTCGGTGATATTGGTTACGTAGTACCCGCCCAGAGGCTCCCGGAGCAGGAGGGAAAGGCAAATAACCCCCTGGTAGACGACGCCTTCGAGCCTCTCTTTTTCCTCAGGAGTCAGCTGGGGTACCAGGGAGGAAATCCTGTTCGTCGGGAGCGTGAGCACTACCCGGTCGTGGCCCACGGCTCCACCGGTTTTTGTTCGGACAGTAGCCCCTTCCTCCCTCTGTCGAACCTCGAGGGCCGGCGCCTGGAATCTGAGATCGACCCCCTCCTCTCGGAGCCTGTCTTCGAAGCGGGAGAGGACATTCGCATATCCCCCCCGCACGTACCCGAACATCTCTCGTTTGAGGCCGGTGCGCCGGGCCGCGTACATGCGGGAGATTGTCGCCCAAATGAACGCTGCGCTCGCTAGCCGATAGTTCTCCCCGAGCTTGCTCCGAAGGAGGGGAAGCCAGATGGTCTCGAAAACTCGGTCTCCGGACCACCTCCTCAGCCAATCGGTCACCGGGATCTCTTCGAGGGCTTCCCAATCCTGGATCCTGGATGCGCGCAGGATCGTGGCACCCAGTCGCAACTTTTGAAGGAGGTTCAGGGGTCGGAAAAGAAGGAACTCGAGGCTTGTCGAAAGAGAATGGAGGCGCCCCCCGGTGTAGAAACCGGTCCTCGTGGTCCCCCACTCCACCTCCTTCTCCAGCCCCAGTTCCGAGAGGAGAGCCAGCAGGTTTTGATCCGAGAGGAGGATTACGTGGTAGAAGCGGTCCCAGGTGTATCCGCCAATCTTCTGGGAGTCCGCCAACCCGCCGGGCGACGGTGCCGCTTCGTAGAGAGTTACGGTGTGCCCTTCCTGTCGGAGCCGGAGGGCAAGTGTCATCCCGAGGAATCCACCCCCGACAACCCCGATATCAAACATCTTTTATACTCAGGGAATCCTCCGCGTTGTGTTCGTTGGGCACCTCTTCCCCCGTCCCGGGTGCGAGCGCACGCGCCGGTTTTCCCTTCCAAACCCTGAGCCAAGCGAGCTTCGAGAGGAGCCGGAGATGGCCCAGGATCGTTCGCAGAACCTTCATTTTCGACTGTCCCATGATCCTGGCTTCCAAGACAGCCGGGAATTCCCGGGTCCGCCCCCCGTTCAGAGACAACCGACCGAGCATTTCGGCCACCCCCAGGAACCCACCCCGGTCGATCCTGACCTCCGCCACCGAGGACCTTCGATAAACGCGGAAGCAAGCCGTGAAGGTGTGGAGATCCTCTTTTAAAACGGCTCGGTAGAGTCGGGATAAACCCTTCGAGAGAAACAGCCTCCATCCGGGTACGTTCCGGACTCCACCCTCGGGATGATAAGGGGACGCCGTCACAAGGTCGGTGTCGTCATCCAGAAGAGGAATCATGGAGCCCAGGTACTGGGGATCGTACGAACAATCACAATCTATGGAGCACACCGTCTCCGTCTCGGCCTCCAGGAGGCCCGTAAAGATCGCCCTGGCTACCCCTCCGTTTACTTCCCTGGAAATGAGCACGCAGTCGGGGTCTTCCCCGAAGGTCGATCCCAGCATCGACCGGGTTTTGTCCGTGCTGGCGTCATCGACAAGAATGAACGTGAATCGGTACCGATCGCCAAGCTCCGTCTTCATCCGGTCCAAGGTGTTTTTCAGATACGGGATGACCACTTCTTCGTTGTAACAGGGGATAACCACGGTCACCGGCGTTCGCTCAGGGCGATCCTCTTTCACGTCGGGGGGAAGCGGGAGATCGCGTTCGGGTCCTCCCTCAAGCGCCAGACTTCTCTGAACTCCGTCCAAAGACGCCGTCTTCAGGCCGAGGTGACCTGAAACACTGGAGAACCGGTACCGGTTGAGGAGCCACGAGATGCGCTCAGGCATCTTTTTCAGATTCCGGTAATGTCGTGTCTTCTGGATCCGGGACGCGGCGTTGATCCTGGGCTGGCGGTCATCCATCTCCCAGGTGTGGAAATACATCACATAAGGGGCGGACCGGTCTCGGTCCCAACGACGTACCGCAGACCTCATCAGCCATGGAGGAAACTGCCGGAAATAGTTGCCTCCAGCGATGGGGACATCCAAGCCAAACCATCTCGTCGAGCTGATCGGGACCTCCGTGATCTCGGCCTCGCCGACCAAATGAGTATGAACGAACCGCCGCCAGGGCTCATCCGAAAAGCGCCTCCCGATCAGCGCGATGGAGGAGTCGTATTGATATCCCTCCTCGGCCAGGACACTCAGCGCCCAGAGGTCGGAGGGGCCGAACCAGGCGCCGGGCACCCGGTAACCCGCGACCCTCAACCCCGTGGCCGACTCGATGGCCGTCGATGCTCTGGAGAGGTCGTCCCGGAACTCCTCCGGAGCCATTTGGCCGATATCACGGTGATAAAAGCCCTTGCTGGCCACCTCGTGGCCCGCTTCCACCAACCCTCGTATCAGCTCCGGTAGTTCTTCGGCCACCGAGCCCAGAACGAAGAACGTCGCCTGAGCATCGTGCTCTTCGAGGAGTTCGAGCGTTCGGAGGGTGCCGCGCTCGACGGTTCTCTCGAACCGATACCATTGGCGCCGTTGGATCACTCGCTGGAAAGCACCGACCTGGAAGTAATCCTCCAAGCCGATCGTCAGAATATGGTTTCGGGATCCATCCCCGTCAGGGGTTGAGCCTTCCTCACCCACTAGATCTCCTGGACCCTTCCTTCGGTAAGAGTATAGCGCTGCCCGGTGGCTTCGCAGATCGCTTCCCCGCCCTCGAACAGCAAGCGAACACCGGCAGCCGAGACCCACCCTATCCTTTTTGCGGGAACCCCGGCCATTAGCGCATAAGGTACCACATTCTTATTTACCACGGCTCCCGCCGCAACAAAAGCCCATTCTGATACCTCGATCCCGCACACCACGGTGCAGTTGGCCCCGAGGGTGGCACCCCTCTTCACCAGGGTTCTGCCATAGTCCGCCTGGGAGGTGGGAAAACCAGAACGGGGGTTTTTTACGTTCGTAAACACCACCCCCGGGCCGCAGAACACCTCGTCTTCAAGAGCCACCCCCTCAAAAACCGACACGTTGTTCTGGATTTTCACCCGATTCCCGATTCTGACACCTGGGCCTACGTAAACGTTCTGCCCCAACGTGCAATCCTGTCCGATTCGAGACCCGCCCGAGATATGACAGAAATGCCAGATCGAGGTACCCTCACCGATCTCGGCACCGGCATCGATTACAGCAGTCTCATGGGCGAAATAACTATCGGGCACGGGCCCCGCCTTTTTTTACGGGTAAACACCCGCAGGAGCCCGGAGGAGTTGGGCTCGAGCAGGCAATTGCCGTTCTACGAGTATAGATTAGATAATGAGCCCATCGGGCCCTGGGTACGATGGGTGTTCTCCATATTAATAAACTACGACTGAAAGGCGGAGCCGGGAAACCCGGTCAAAACAGCACCCTGGTCGGCTTCCAACATCGAGATCATGGCCCCTGACTGGCTGATACCCAAAATCGTCCGGATCCCTCTTCGGGCCGCCCGGACCTCTCTTCTTCGCCTGTTTCACCCGGTGAGGCGACTGCGGGCCAAGCGGCGGGTGAGGGCTCTCCTCCCCGTGAGGAAGATTGTGGTGCTCTGCACCGGGAACATTTGCCGAAGCCCTTATGCCGGCCACCGCCTAGCCGCGGCGGACGGTGGGCTCTCCGACCTTCAGATCAAGTCGGCCGGCCTGATGGGGTCCCGGAGGAAGCCACCGGAAGAAGCCATTGTTGTCGCACGAGACAGAGGCCTTGACCTCGGGGAGCACTCCTCGGTCTTGTTTTCGCTGGCGATGGCGGCCTGGGCGGATTTGACCGTCGTGATGGGCCCGGCCCAAAGGTCCGATGTGGTGAGGGATTTTGCGCTCCCGAGGAATCGAATCTTGATTTTGACCGATCTGGACCCGAAGAACGTCGGTGACCGGACGATCTTCGATCCTCTGGACCATCCCCAAGAGGTCTTCGTGAACACCTACGAACGTATCGATCGGTGCTTGGTTCAGCTCGAAGAGATCGTGCGGGAGGGCCAGTGAACCTTCGGCACCATCTGACCGTCGACGTTGAGGAGTATTACCACGCCTCGGCAATGGAACCCTTTACTCCACGGTCTTCCTGGCCGGGGCTGGAAACTCGCTCTCCTGAACTGATCGATAAGATCCTTCACGTCCTCGAAGACGCATCGGTAGACGGGACCTTCTTTACGCTCGGCTGCCTGGCGGACCGGGAGCCCGAGATGGTCGAGAAGATCGCCCGGGCCGGTCACGAGATCGCCTCTCACGGCTGGGACCATCGGCGCCTCACGGATCTGTCGCCGAAGAGCTTCTCCAGGGATCTCCGGAGATCGAAGGAGGTTCTGGAGAGTATCTGCGGACAACCGGTTGTCGGTTATAGAGCCCCCAGCTTCTCCCTGCTCCCAGGCATGGAGTGGGCGTTGGACGTCCTCGTCGGGGAGGGTTTCCTCTACGATTCCAGCATGTTCCCCGTACGGATTCACCCCGGGTATGGTTATCCCGATGCCTCCCCCGATCCCCACATCCTCCACGCATCCGGCGGACCGTTAATCGAAGTCCCTCCGGCCACTTGGAGGTGGGCGGGCATGTCTCTCCCCGCCGCCGGTGGGGCCTATCTGAGGTTCTTTCCGGTGGCTCTGGTCGCAAAAGCTCTTCGGTCGGCGGAGAAGAGAGGTGAACCGGGTACTGTGTACGTCCATCCTTGGGAGTTCGATGAAGCGATGCCGAGCTTCGAGGCTCCGCCGCTGACCCAGCTCCGCATGAGGCACGGGATAGGGCGCTCTATCAGCCGGCTGAGGTACCTGACTTCCAGATTTCAGTTCCAACCGGTACGGGACACGGTAAGGACCCTCGTTGAAAGGAGCAGTTCCGCCGAATGACGGGCAACCAGCCGAAAACCGTCCAGCCAGCTGGCGGGGGTGAAGTTGGCATCGAGGTCCGCCCGTTTGAAGGCACCGTTGCCGAATGGGACAATGCCCTCCTCCGATTACCGGATCTCACCTTCTGCCACCTTGGGGGTTGGCGGGAGATCATGGACGGCATCCTGGGCCACGAGCCCCTCTACCGGGTCGCCCTGAACCCTGACGGGGAAGTGGTGGGCCTACACCCTCAAGTCAGGGTCCGATCACGCCTTTTTGGTCATTATCTCCTCTCCATGCCGTTCCTGAGCTACGGTGGCCCCGTCGGCTCCGATGGGGCGCGCCTGGCACTCGCCCTGGATGCCGAAGAGACTGCCCGGCAATTGGGTGTCGACCTTCTGGAGTTGAGGGTCAGAAAATCCCTCCCTGGCCATTTGGAAGAGACGGCAAGGAAGCTGACCGTTCTCCTGGACCTTCCGGAAGATTCCGAAGAGCTCTGGTCGAAGGGTCTCAAATCCAAGGTCAGGAGCCAGGTCCGGCGGCCCATGAAGGAAGGTATGGAGGCCAGATTCGGGCCCGACTGCCTGGATTCTTTTTACAGAGTGTTTTCCAGGACCATGCGGGATCTGGGTACCCCTGTACTCTCGAGGAGCTTTTTTGAGGCCCTGGCCGCAACGTTCCCTGATGAGGTCGTTTTCTGTACGATCGAACTAAAGGGCGAACCCGCGGCCGCAGGGTGTGGCTTTCTGTGGGGTGGTGAATTCGAGATCACTTGGGCGGGTGCCGTGCGGGCCTACAGCCGAATGGCCCCGAACATGCTGCTTTACTGGTCTCTGATGGAGCATGCGATCTCAAAGGGAACCAGAGTCTTCAACTTCGGGAGATGCTCTCCCGGCTCCGGTACGCACAAGTTCAAGAACCAGTGGGGCGGGATCGATACCCCCCTGCCCTGGGCCCAGTTCACGCCGAAGGATCGAACCGCCACTCCCTCACCGAACGATGCTGGTTTCGAACTCGCGGTGGCGGTCTGGAAACGGCTGCCGTTGGCTTTGGCGAACCGTCTCGGCCCGGTGATCTCGAGGAACCTCCCGTGAAGCCTCGACTCGGTGCGGATGCTTTTCGAATAGCGAGGCCCGGATACCCATGAGCAGCGCCATCAAGACCGCCCTCGGCACTCTTGCTACGACCCCCCTCTTCTCGTGGTCGTTCCGGCCCTTGATGAAGGACCAGGCCACGATCTTCATGTTCCACCGGTTTCTTGATCCCGACTTCGGGGTGGAAGGACATAATCCGATCCTGCTACGGAGGGCCTTGGCCGAGTTCAGGAGAAGTGGGCTCCGGCTGGTCCCATTGACGCAGCTGATCCAATGCGCCAAGCAGGGAGAATCGGTCGGGGGAATGGTCGCATTCACCGTGGACGATGGCTACGGCGACTTTTATCGGGTCGGGCATCCCATGTTCGATTCAATGGACTGCCCGGTCACCGCCTTCCTGACGACCGGGTTCCTCGATGACCCAGGATGGCGCTGGTGGGACCGACTTCGGTATACGATGGAGCAGAGGACGCAGGGGCGTTTGACGCTGGAGCTCGAACGCACTCGGATCGATGGGAGTTGGGAGGACCCCGAAACCTGTCGGTTCCTCCGACGCAGGATTGTGGCGGCGCTGACCCTTCTTACCCCCGAAGAAAGGGACGACACCCTCTGTATGGTCGAAGACGCGCTGGAGGTAGAGGTCCCACCCATGCTTCCGGAACGGTTCTCCCCGATGGGGTGGGACCAGGTGCGTGAACTCTCCGCTAAAGGTGTCGCCTTCGGCCCCCACACGGTGGAACACCGGAGCTTCGGCGTGATCTCCCCCGAGGAAGCGAGGCGGGAGGTCGTTGAGTCCTGGAAACGGGTGAGAGAGGAGTCATCGACAGCGGTACCGGTTTTTTGTTTCCCCTTTGGGGGGTCACGGGACCTCCCCGCGAATCCGGTGAAGCTCCTTACAGAAGAGGGGCTGGACGCGGCGGTTACGACCATCCCGGGGCACATCGATTCCCTACGTTCACCTGAGTTGCGGTTCCGTATCCCTCGATTCTCTTGGCCCATGGAGCTGTCGGAGATCCGGCAGATCGTGAACGGCGTGGAGCGGGCGAAAATGCTCCTCCCACCTCGGCGCCCCCGCGATTTCTCCCCTGAACGACGATAGGAGATCTCCGGACCTCTCCCAGCCCATTCCACCGGAATCGGATGCCGATCAGATACCAGCCACCCAGCCACTCCCCCACCACTCTCCGGACCTTGCTCGGTGCCACGACCGCCGCCGCCAGGGACGGGGAACGGGCGAGCCGAGTCCTTTCGGAGCTCCTGGCAACCACCTATTCGGCCGAGCGGGTACTGCTCTTGGGAAGCGGAACCCAGGCACTCACCCTGGCAATCAGCTCGTCGAGGAAACAAGGGGATCCTGACCGCCCGATAGGCCTCCCGGCCTATTCCTGCTACGACCTAGCCACCGCTGCGGTGGGTGCTGGCGCGGCGGTCCGGTTTTACGATCTCGATCCGTTGTCTCTGACCCCCGAACCCGACTCGGTTTCGAAAGTGCTTTCGGACGGGGTTTCGGCGCTGGTAGCGGGAAACCTCTTCGGATTCCCGCTGGATTGGGCCGAATTACGGAGACTGTGCCAAGGACACGGGGTGCCCCTTATTGAAGACGCCGCCCAGGCCATGGGCTCCTCCTTCCAGGGAAAACCAGGTGGCAGCTTCGGGGACATGACCATCCTGAGTTTCGGACGGGGAAAAGGCTGGGCCGGGTGCGGAGGTGGGGCACTGTTGCTTCGTGGCGCGGCGGCGGAGCCGATCGGCCACTCCGGCGCGGGTGAGCTGTCCTACGGCAGCCCCTCCATACGACCCCTCGCCTCCAGCCTCGCCCAATGGCTCCTCGGGCGGCCGGCACTGTTTGGCCTCCCGGCCTCCGTCCCGGGCCTGAAAATCGGGGAAACCCTATACAGACACCCCTCGCCGGTTACCCTCATGGGTCGCTTCCCGGCAGCACTTGCGGCAAAAACCCAACCTCTGGCGGTGAAAGAAGCCGGGATCAGGAGGGTGAACGCCCAAAAGTGGGCCGACCTCCTGAAAGGAAAAGACGGGGATCTCCTGGCCTCGCCTCTTCGCCCCATCGAGGAGAAGTCGGCGGGATACCTCCGTTTTCCGGCCCTCCTATCCAAAGAGGTGGATGATCCCACCGGAACCGGTGCGTGGAAGAGGGCCGGAGTCAACAGAGTCTACCCCTTGGCATTGCCCGACCTGCCGCCTCTGGCCGGGTGGAAATCAGACCCGCCGGCCCCATACCCCGGGGCCGAGCGCCTGGCCCAACGTCTCATTACCCTTCCTACCCATTCCTTTCTGAAGGACACGGACTTCTCCAGGGCGATTCGCCTCCTATCGAGGAGTTGAGAAGAGTCCGGGGAAAAGCGGAAAAAAGTGTCATACGGTGGAAAGGTTTGCCGGGGCATGTCTCCCTCAGGGCCGCCCTAGAAAGGGCCCTCAAGTCACCCAAGCTGTTTTGTCATTAGCACTTAGGGGACTCCCTCCTATCTCAACCCTAAAGGAATAGGCCTTGTAACCAGGTCTCGGTGTAACGCGTTGGTGCCGCCAGCGCAAAACACCGCTGCTCAGAGCAAAACCGTCGAAAGGCGGTGACGCAGAGCCAAGGGGCTACAGGGAGGAGCATCCTTCCCCAAGCCAGCCGGGCCGCCAGCGGATCCTGACTCGCTCAGTGATCGGTTGGCGGCCCGTCCTTTTTCCCTCTGCGCGGGGATGAGACCGAATCCACCGCGCCGGGAACATGAAGAAAGCCATTGGAGTGGCGGAGATGTTCACGTATCAAGCCGATTCAGTACAGCGCGCAGACCCCGTAGCACCCGCCAGCAGGAACCCGATCCCCTTTAGGCGACATCGCCTCCCACCTCCTGGCATCTCTGTCCTCCTGGCCTTCTTTATTGGAGCCTGCTCCGGCGGCAGCTCAAATCCCGTCATCGTTTCAGAAAACCCGAACTCCCTCCCAAAAGGCACCTTAACGGTCGAGCCTTCTTCATTCCTGATCACCGAGGGCGAGGTCCTGAACCTGGCAGCGAAGCTGGGCACGACCTCCGTGGGCGCCTCGCAGGTCACCTGGAGCGTCTCGCCATCGAGCGTAGCCACCATCGATAGTTATGGGAACCTGACTGCCCATTCCCACGGTGAGGCCACGGTGACGGCCCAGTACACCTCCTTAAAGGGGACGTCGCAGGGAATCATCCGGGCGGTCCCCGATGCACTCCAGGCCGTTTCGTCCACGGACCCAGTGGGAATCGTGGCGAGGTCCCTTTCCGATAGTGTAGGGATCAAGGCGGTTAGTAAGGACGGGATCCCCGTGCCGGGAGTCGAGGTCGGGTTCGAGCTTCAATCCTCGGATGGAAGTTTGTCTCACGCCCTGCAGGTCACGGGTCTGGACGGTGTCGCAAAAACGAGCTGGACCTTGGGAGCCGTGGCCGGCGTGCAGCAACTTCGCGCCCATGCCGGGAACCTGGGCGAGATCCTGATCCACGCCGAGGCCCTTCCTGACTACGACTCGGCTACGGTCGTCCCAATGGCGGGCGATGAACAAGAAGGAGTGGTCGCGACCTACCTCGTCGAGCCGCTCCAAGCTCAGGTTACCGATCAATTTGGCAACCCGCTTCCCGGCCTGGCCATTGAATGGACCTTTGAAAGTGGGGGCGGCGGGAGCAGCCAGGGAGGAGGCCCTCAGACGGCTTCCTCCAAAGTCAGGGCCACGACGGACGCCTCCGGAATGACCCAAATGCGGTGGAAGCTGGGAATCCAGGCTGGAGACCAGGAATCCGTCCTGGCGTTGGTCGGGGCCGCGGGTGGGGTTTCAGGCGATCTCGGAAGCGCTCAGGCCGGAACGGGTTGGTTGAGAAATCTGTTCAAGAGATGGAAGGCTCGGGCGAAACCCTCTGACCCAGACGCGGTTCAGGTTACTCCGGAGGAGACCTGGACTCTGGTCGCGGAGGAGAAGCTTCTCGAAGCGTCGCTGGTAGACGCGTTCGGGAACCGGATCCAAGGCGGCATCATCAACTGGCGTGTCGACAACTCTGGAGTCGTGGAGGTCGATGCGTCCGGGAAGGTCCGAGGGGTGAAGGAAGGCAGGGCGGCTGTCTTCGCTGAGTCGCCGTCGTCTCCAAAATGGGGATCGGCCTGGGTGAACGTCCTTGCTCGCGTGGCGACCAGTCTGCGGCGCCATGCCGGCTCGGGGCAAACTTCCCCCGTAGGGACCCGTCTCCCAACACCGATCTCCGTTCAGGTGTTGGATCAGGCCGGTGATCCGGTCGTCGGAGCCGACGTGATGTGGAGGGTAGTCTCCGCGTCCTCTCCGTTTGGAGGACCTGGCCCGAGCGTTTCGTCCGCGTCCGGCGAACCCACCTCTCCCATTTCCTTTACCGACCAGGACGGGGTCGCCGAGACTTCTTGGGTCCTGGGGACCCAGGCTGGACCCCAGATACTCCAAGCAGTGGTGGACACCCTCCCGCCGATAGAATTCTCTGCTGAAGCCTCGCCTGGCCCAGCAGCCTTTTTTACGCTCTCTCCCGCCCAGGCTACGATAAAGACCGGGCTCACACAGCGTTTCTCGGTCACGGCTGAGGACGAGTTCGGGAATCCCACCTCACCAACCGGCATCACATGGGCCACATCCGATGAGGACGTTGCCGAGGTGGTCGGGGACGGGGTCGTGAGAGGCAAAAGCCCAGGCGAAACCGTCGTAACTGTCGAAGGAAACGGGACCTCGGCCTCCGCTACCCTCAGGGTAGAGGTTGGCGGACCGGCAGCATCAGAGATCGTAGACGGGAATCAGCAAACAGGAGTCGTGGGATCCACCCTTCCCACACCGCTCAGAGTGTTCGTCACCGACGCCGCCGGTACGGCCATACCCGACATACCGGTCTCCTGGACCGTGGTCGCCGGTGACGGGAGCGTCAGCGCGGAGATCAGCCACACAGGACCCAACGGAGTAGCCGAGACAACCTGGACCCTGGGACCCGCACCCGGAGAACACCTCCTCGAGGCTTCGATAACGGGTCTCTCCAAGTTGACGTTTTCTTCCAGCGTGGTTCACGGACCAGTGTCGAGCTTGGCCCTCTCCCCAACCTCCCTCGACGTGACGGTAGGAAACACCTGGCAGATTTCTGTTGCCGCTGAAGACTCATTCGGGAACCAGGTCCCCGATCCGCTCATTTCCTGGACCAGCTCCGATCCTGGCATCGCCACGTCCGATGCCACAGGCTTGGTTCTCGGTGTGTCCGAAGGTGTCACCACGGTTACGGCCAAGTCGGGCGGCGCCGAGGCCACGGTTCCGGTAACGGTCTCTTCCGAGGTCGGGGGTGGGGGCGGGGGTGAAGGTCCGGCTAACCTCGAACTCTTCAAGGGAACCGGAGATTCCCAGTCTGGTGTCGTTGGTCAGCCTTTGCCGGACCACCTCCAGGTGAGGGTGGTCGATGGCGAGAGCAACCCGGTCGAAGGCGTTGAAGTTGAATGGGCGGTAGTCACCGGCGGAGGGTCTATCGACGCCATTTCGGCGGACACCGACGCCGAAGGATACGCCGAGGCCGAATGGATCCTGGGATTGAACCCCGGCGGGAATGGGGCAGTCGCTCGCCTGGATGGCGCCGCGCAGGTTGTCTTCAGCGCCGATGGGGTCGCCGGTCCCGTGGCTGCAGTCACAGTCGACCCTGCCTCTGCTTCTGTCAGCCAGGGGCAGACCCTCCAGGTTTCGGCGGATGCCGTGGACCAGTATGGGAACAGCCTGGAGGGGTTGACCTATACCTGGTCGAGCTCCGACGCGGCGGCAGCCACCGTGGACAACAGCGGCAGGATCACCGGCGTTAGTGCGGGGACCGCCCAAATCCGTGCCACGACCGGGGGAGTCCATGGGGGAACCCAGATAACAGTGACAGGGCCTCCTCCACCTTCCGCCCCCGGCACCGTGACCGACCTTTCGGTCTCGGCGGTCACCCAATCCAGTGTCTCCCTCAGATGGACGGAGGTTGACGACGGAACTGGACAGCCGGCCAGCTATGATCTCAGGTTTGCGGATACACCTTTCGGCAACGGATGGGGAACGGCAACGTGGCCTTCGGTCGGAACCTGCAACGCGCCCATCGCCGGGCAGGTTGTGGGAGCAGAGATCACCTGTACGGTAGAGGGACTTTCTGCAGGCCACTCCTACGATTTCAGGGTGGTGGCATTTCGCGGAACCTTGAACGTCGACGCGGTGTTTGGAGGGTTGTCGAACATCGTCACTGGAGCAACGGAAGAGGGATCTCCGGAGGTCGCTTCTGTGACACTGTCGCCGGCATCTCTCTCTTTAACCTCCCTCGGCCAAACCGAGGCTCTCGACTACTCGATTCTGGATGCTTTTGGCGACCCCGTTTCCGGTGTTACTCTTGATTGGAGTTCCACAGATTCGTCAGTGGTTTCGGTTGACCAGGGAGGGAACGTGACCTCGCTAAGGATTGGTCAGGCGCTTGTGATTCTCAGCACTCTCTGCTGTGGAGCCAGCGACACGGTATCGGTGACCGTGACTCAGGTTCCGAGCACGGTGGAGGTTTCACCTGCGGCCATGACCCTGGACGTAGGGGAGTCGTCGAACTTCACGGCCACTGTCAAAGACAACCTGGGGTCCATCATCCAGGGTGCTGAGGTGTCCTGGACTTCCACCAACCCGTCTATCTCGACGGTCAACACCGGTGGTCAGGCCACGGGCGTTTCTCCGGGATCGGCCCAGATCCGGGCAACAACCGGGAGCGCGCAAGGAACGGCCGGTGTCACCGTGAATAATGTCAGCATCGGTGAGCCCTTCTTCTCCGACGACTTTGAAGGCGGAAACCTGAACCATTCGGAAAACGGTTTCAAATGGACTCGGAACGTTAATGGCACAGTCAACGATGTGAATCCGAAGGACGGATCGCGGGCGTACTGGTTCCGGTTCGAAGCCCAGTCCGATCCCCAGAACCAGGAAGCACCGTCGTCCTTCTCGGAGCTCCGTTTCGATCTGGGAAGCCTCCAGACCGAGGTCTTTATCGAGTACGACCTGTACATCCCGGCGAACTTCTCACACCGGGAACGGAACCCGGGTAACAACAAGTGGTTCCTGATCTGGGGCTCCGGGAATTACCCCGGGAACCATGTGGCTGGCGGTCCGATGATGATCTCCACCAACTCGTATCGGTTCACGTCCGGGAATGCCATCAACTATCTCCACCCGGTGTGGAACGACGCTGATCGAGTTTCGGGAGGACCCGACGCGAAACCGTTCATCACTGAATCCGACCTGGGAACGTGGGTACGCCTCCGTTGGCACTTCAAAGTCTCGGAGACGTCTTCATCCCAGGACGCCGTGATGAGGCTTTGGAAGAATGGCAGCCTGGTGATAAGCAAGACCAACTTCAACTTGTGGAACGGGTCGGATAACGGATTCCAAAAGGGCTACCTCATGGGGTGGCACAATTCCGGGTACAATCAACAGACCAACCTCTACCTGGACAACTTCAAGGTTTATACCTCTGATCCGGGCTGGTGATAACTCCCAAACAAAAGCCTTAAAGGGATCTCGATCCTCTTCTCCACCCCCCTCCCCAAACGGACGAGGGGGGTGGTTTTTCTACCTTCCCCGTCCTCGAGGCACAGGGCTGTGCCGACCTCCGGATCTTCTCCATCAGCTGAGTTCTTCGCATCTTCCCTGAGACTTTTGTTCCTGGAGGGGAATCCTCTGGAGCAACTCTTTACCTTGGGAGGTCAGTTGAGGGACATTCCCAGGAAGATCCTTCTTATGGTGGAACCGTGATTCGCCTCCTGAAGCGAGCTGTTGCCGTATTCAGTCACTTCTTCCGAGCCAACCCGGTTCGGTCGGTGGTGATGGTGCTCCTGATGGCGTCGGCGGGATTGGCGGAGGGCATCGGCGTCCTTTCCCTGGTCCCTGTCCTGGAGCTCGCCGAGGGGTCCGGATCGGCTCAGAGCGGACTTGGGCGGGTGGTCACCCAGATCGTCCGTGGGTTGAACCTGGATCCGACCCTGACGGTATTCCTGGCCCTCATCTGTGCGGCCATCACACTCAAAGCAGTATTCCTTTTTCTCGCCCAGCGGCAGATCGGGCACACCATAGCCGGGGTAATCAGGGACCTGCGGCTCCAGCTCATCAGGAATCTCTTCGGGGTCCGCTGGAGTTACTTCGCCGACCGGACACCGGGAGAACTCGCTGCTTCGATCACGTCTGAAGCCATGCGGTCCGGGGTGGCATACCAGGAGGCTTGTCTCTTTCTGGCCGTGGTCTTCCAGATGGCCGCCTATGCAATCGTCGCGGCCCTGGTTTCGTGGTGGATTGCCCTAGGTGGCTTCTTCGTGGCGATCGTCTCGACGATCCTTGCGCAGAGGTACTTCAAAGAGACCCGGGATGCGGGGAAACAACAAACAAAAGCGGCGAAGAACCTCTCTTCCAGATTGATCGATGTTCTGCAAGGGATAAAGGCCATTAAGGTCATGGGCCGAGAGGCGTTTGTCTGGCCCCTGTTGGAACATGAAACGGAATCCCTCAATCAGGCGAAGCGGAGGGAGGTCACGTCCGCCGCCATCGTCAAATCCTTCCAGGAGCCGATCCTCACCTTTGTTTTGGCCTTCGGCCTCTTCTTCCTCCTCGAGGTCTCCCAGCAGGACCTGTCCAGCACCCTCATAATGGCCTTCCTCTTTTACCGATTAGTGGCCAGCCTGAACATGCTTCAGATGAGGTTTCAGCTGATCTTGCTGGGGGAAAGCGCCTTCTCTTCTGTCCAGAAGCAGATCAAAGCGGCGGAATCGGCGAGGGAGTCTTCTGAGGGCTCTGTCCAGTTCTCTGGCCTGTCGAAGGGCATCCACCTCGAGGACGTTTGGTTCGGGTACGGGGAAAAACCAGTCCTCCAAGGAATCACGGCGGAGATTCCGACCGGAGCTTTTGTCACCATCCACGGGGAATCCGGGTCCGGAAAAACCACGCTGGGGGATCTGATCGCCGGGCTCTATTCCCCTACCCGGGGCCGAATACTTCTGGACGGTTCGCCTCTGGGTGAGATCGATATCGTATCCTGGAGGAAGGCGATCGGGTATGTGCCCCAGGAAATGCTACTCTTCTCCGACTCAATCCTGAACAACGTGACCCTGGGCGATCCGGGCTACACCCGCGAAGACGCCGAGGAAGCTCTTGCCCTGGCCGACGCCATTGGATTCGTCAGGGAGCGCCCGGGTGGGCTCGAGGGATCGATAGGGGACAGGGGGGGAACCCTGTCTGGCGGACAACGGCAGAGGATCGCCCTTGCCCGGGCTTTGATCGGGAAACCGGCCCTCTTGATCCTCGACGAGGTGACGACGGCTTTGGATCCTGCCACGGAAGCCGCAATCTGTGCCACCCTCCGGAGGCTGGCAGGGAATGTGACGATCTTATCCATTTCCCACCAAAAAGCCATGCAGGAGGTGGCCGATCACGTCTTCCTGATGCGAGATGGAGTCCTAGAGCAGGTTTCGTGAGGCCAATGAGGATCGGATACCTATACGAATTTGTTGCTTTCCCCCCCCGTGGAGGAAACCAGCTTCACGCCTACCAGTTGATCAGGCAATTCCAGGCTCTTGGGCACGAGGTATTCACCGTGGGTGATCCTTCCGTTCCGGGGGTGAATTCTCTCCCAAAGGGCCGTCCCGGGATCGAAGCGATCTCCAGTGAATGCGATGTCCTCTACCAACGAGTAGACGGGAATCCCTTAGGCAGGAGCCCGGACCTGGTACGGGAGTTGGAAAGAACACAGAAACCGCTCGTTTGGGAGATCAACGCCCCAGCCAACGAGGACCTGGCTTTTTCCTGGCTCGGAGGCCGACGGATCCCGCCTCGACACTCGATCGGCTGGTGGCTGGACCGCGCACGACGGACCGTTCATGCCGCGCGGAAGATTCCCAAAATCCACCGGGAGGAACGTTTGAGGCGGCGCCTGGCGAAAAGGGTCAAGGCCTCGATCTGCGTATCCTCGGCGCTGGCCCGATATTCGAAGGAAGGCCTCGGGATCGAGGACACCCTGGCCCTACCGAACGGCAGCGATCCCGAGCTGAACCACCCCGGCCGGGCCCCCGCGCCCCTTCCGGCGGAGCTCGACAACCACCTCAAGGTGCTCTACGCGGGCTCCCCCATTTATCCGTGGCAGGGCATCGATATCCTCACCGACACGATCTCGCTCCACCGGGCCAAGTCCGACGTGCCGATCCTGTTCATTCTGCTCGTCAACCAGCTGTCGGATTCGATCCCTGTGGGGGAGAACTGCCTTACCGTGGAATCGGTCCCCTACGAGGAGGTGGGCTCGTATATCGCGGCCGTGGATGTGTGCCTCACCATACACCCCGAATATTTTTGGTCTCCATGGAAGTTCCATGGTTCCCCCATGAAGCTTTTCGACTACATGGCATGCGGAAAGCCCGTCCTCTGTTCCAGGGTGGGTCAGATGGGGGAGCTCATCAAAGAGTCGGAGAACGGGTTCCTGTTCGACAACACCCCTGAAGACCTGCTGAGGAAGCTCGAGGAACTTCACACACGACCCCACCTCCTGGAGCCGGTTGGGACCCAAGCTCGAGAGGATGTCCTGACGAGATTCAACTGGCGCCGGATCGCCGAAGAAACCCTCGAGGTTTTTGAGAGGGTGACTTCCCGCCCCTGAGCCGGGCCTTGCTCCCTGACCCCTGCCTCCCTGATCCGATCTGAGCCAGATCGTTCCACCGTTGTGCCGAAATGACCCTCCCGGCCGGGGAACACAGATCCCGGTTTTCCGATCCACGGCCCCGGAGGTGAGCTATTCCCTTGCTTTTTCCACCCCCGGGTGGCGGTTTCCACTCTCCCGGCATAAGGTATGCTACCCTGAATAAAAACCGCTCGAACCCCGGGAAAGCCATGGTCGGGCATTCTCAGCTAACGACCGAACTGCCAACGGCGGCTGTGACCGAGCAGCCTTTGGCTTCGGCAAATCTGTTTTTGGGGACATGAGGTTGGTGGCGCCGAGAACTTCCGCGAATCGCAGAAACAGAACAAATCCTAAGCACCCGTCCCTCCTTCTTCTCCTCTTCACGCTACTGAGCTGCGGCGGCGACGTAATAGGCGTTGTCTCTTCCGACGGCTCCGGGAACCTACACGGCACCGGGTTCCGCCCGGTCAGCATCCAAAAGGTATCCGGAGATCAACAGGTCGCTGAAGTGGGCTCCCACCCTGCCGATCCACTCGTCATACGGGTTTTCGGAGGGAACCAGACCCCCCTTCCCGGTGTGGAGGTAACCTGGAGCGTGGTCGGGGGAGGTGGGTCTTTGTACTCCGCCGCCACCGAAACCGACAGGGACGGATTTGCCCGCCAACACGAGTATGTAATCGGTAAAGAGGCTGGCCAAAACGATATCTCGGCCACCGTCTCCGGCCTTCCGCCTGCGGCCTTCCAAATCCTCGGGATTCCGGGCCCGCCCAAATCGCTCACTGTCGGACCCGATCCCCTTCGACTCTGGGTGGGCCGGTCCGGTTCTTTGACTGCAGAGGTAAAGGACGCGTGGGGCAACGACGTGGCCGCCAGTCCGACCTGGTCGGTAGCGAACTCGGACCTGATCTTGGTTTCCGAAGACGGGACTGTGAAAGGGTTGTCGGTGGGAGCGACCACAGTCACAGCCATCGTGGGGCCCTTCCAGGCAACGGCTTCCGTAGAGGTTGCCCTCTTTCCCACGGCTAGCCTCTCTCTCATCGAAGGAACCGGGCAGGAAGGGGAAGTCGATCAACTTCTCTCCGCGCCCTTGGTGCTCCGGGTGGTGGATGAGAACGGAGTCCCCGTTCCGGGTCACCCTCTGGAATGGACGTTTATCTCGGGTAGTGGAACGGTGTTTCCCGGTGGGAGCCGGGATTCGCTCGCTGCGTCGATCCAGGGGTACTCAGACGATGTGGGCCTCGCCAGCGTTCTCTGGCACCTCGGGACCGGGGCCGGAGTCCAAGAGGCGATCGCAACGGTTTCCGGATCTGGAGCTCAGCTGACTTTTTCGGCCCTTGCCGGCCCGGGTGCTCCTCATCGCATCGAGCTGACCCCGTCTCCCGTTTCACTGCCGATGAGCAGTAAAGTGCAGTTGAATGCCGAGGCGTTCGACAAGTTCGAAAACCCGGTCCCCGCCGGATTCCCGTTGCAGTGGATCGCCGACTCTTCCGGTGTCGCTTCGGTCGACGCCGACGGTATGGTCAGGGGAGAAAAACCGGGACAGGGACAGGTGAGGGCGGTCTCCGGCTCGGCCACCGGGACCGCCCTGGTCACAGTTGAAGAGCCGACCTCGATCCCCCCACCGAGCCGGGTTACCGACCTCAGAGTCAGTTCCACCACCGAATCGAGCATCACGCTCCAATGGACTCAGGTGGACGACGGGGACGGACAACCGGCTGGGTATACCCTCAGACGGTCCGATCCTCCGATCGACTTCGACCTGGTCGAAGAAACACAGCTCGTGATCCTCGGAACCGGAATCGGGGAAACCATCGCGGCGGAGTGGACCGGGTTGGCACCTTCTTCGACCTCGGATTTCCAACTTCGGAGCTTCCGAGGGGCACCGGGCCCCGAGGCTGCGGTTGGCGAATTGTCGAACGTTGCCACAGGAGTCACGGGCGTTCCGGCCCCGCAGGTCGCATCCCTGGAGGTAGCGCCTTCCTCCATCTCGTTCACAGCGGTGAATCAAACCGAGGACCTCACAGCGTCGGCGTTTGGACCCACCGGGCAGTCTTTGTCGGGCGTGGGGGTTTACTGGGTGTCCTCCGGTCCTTCCGTCGCCCTTGTGGATCAAAGCGGCCGGGTGACGTCGAAGGGAGCGGGCCACGCTTCGATCATCGCGACGGCGTCATGCTGCAATGTCAGCGATACCGTCCCGGTCAGCGTCTCCCTTGCTCCCATCCCCACGACCGTTGAGGTTTCCCCGGCATCCTTCGCTCTCGAGGTGGGCACGAACCAAAGGCTCTCCGCCCAAGTCCTGGATCAAAATGGCTCCCCCATGCCGGGAGTTGGGATCACCTGGTCCTCCGCCAACCCATTCGTAGCCGGGGTCAACGAATGGGGAACCGTTTGGGCCGGCAAGACTGGCACGACCACGATAACGGGCAGGGCAGGAGCGGCTGCCGGAACGGTCACGGTGACCGTAATCGCTGTCGGCTCCAACCTGGCCCCCGGTTCGGTGGAGATCTCACCGTCCTCCCTCGCCCTCGAGGTCGGCCAGACGCAGCGGATCACGGCCGAAGTCTTCGACCAGCACGGATCCCCGATGCCTGGGGAAACGGTCACCTGGTCCTCGGACAGTCCTCTTATTGCCGGGGTGAACGAGTGGGGGACGGTTTGGGCCGGGAAGCCAGGTACCGCCAGAATACGGGCCACGGCCGGAGCAGCTTCCGGAACCATTACCGTAACCGTCTCGGCTGCAACCTTCACCCCGGTCCCCACTTCGGTGTCGGTTTCCCCTTCGGCCGTATCCCTCGACGTGGGTGAAAACCGCGGGCTCACGGCCGAGGTCCGGGATCAGAACGGATCCCTCATGCAAGGGGAAGTGGTCACCTGGTCCTCGACAAACTCCGGGGTCGCCAGCGTGAGCCAGTCGGGAACGGTTTCAGGCGCAGCGGCCGGCTCGGCCACGATCAGGGCCCAGGCTGGATCAGCCACGGGAAGCGCAGCGATAACCGTCACGGCGGTAAGCACCGATCCGGTCCCGACTTCCGTAACGGTTTCCCCCGCATCCGTGGCCCTGGAGGTGGGCGAGAATCAAAGGCTTAACGCCGAGGTCCGGGACCAAAACGGCGACCTGATGACAGGAACGACGGTCAGCTGGTCATCGGCGAACCCCCAGGTCGCCGGTGTGAACGAGTGGGGTACGACTTGGGCCGGGAAGGTTGGTACCACCACCATCACGGCCAGGGCCGGAACGGCCTCGGGTACGGCAACCGTGACCGTCTCATCTGCTACGTCCACCCCCGTCGCCACATCGGTGTCGGTCTCCCCCTCGGCCCTATCCCTCGACGTGGGTGAAAACCGCGGGCTCACGGCCGAGGTCCGGGACCAGAACGGATCCCTCATGCCCGGAGCCTCCGTCACCTGGTCCTCCGCGGATCCAGGAGTCGCCGGCGTGAGCCAGTCGGGAACGGTTTCGGGCGCTGCTGCCGGCACAACAACAGTCACCGCCCATGCCGGATCAGCCACGGGAAGCGCCGCGATAACCGTCACGGCGGTAAGTACCGATCCGGTCCCGACTTCCGTAACGGTTTCCCCCGCATCCGTGGCCCTGGAGGTGGGCGAGAATCAAAGGCTTACCGCCGAGGTCCGGGACCAAAACGGCGACCTGATGACAGGAACCACGGTCAGCTGGTCATCGGCTGACCCCCAGACCGCCGGCGTGAACGAGTGGGGTACGACCTGGGCCGGGAAGGTTGGTACCACCACCATCACGGCCAGGGCCGGAACGGCCTCGGGTACAGCAACCGTGACTGTCTCGGCCGCCACGTCCACCCCGGTCCCCACATCGGTGTCGGTCTCCCCCTCGGCCCTGTCAATCGATGTCGGTCAGTACTATGGGCTCACGGCCGAGGTTCGGGATCAGAACGGATCCCTCATGCAAGGGGAAGCGGTCACCTGGTCCTCGACAAACCCCGGGGTCGCCAGCGTGAACCAGTCGGGAACCGTATCGGGCGCGGCAGCCGGTTCGGCCACCATCAGGGCCCAGGCCGGCTCGGTTTCCGGAACCGCTGCCGTGACTGTATCCACGCCCTCCTCCTCCGAACCCTTCTTCTCCGATGGATTTGAGAGCGGCAACCTCAACCGATCGCAGAACGGTTTTTCCTGGGGCCGGAACTGGGAATCGTCGGTAGAAGACACCCGAGCGAAGAGCGGATCCCACTCGGTCCGTTTCCGTTTTGAAGCCGCCAACGATCCAGGAAACCAGGAAGCGCCAGCTTCTTTCTCGGAGCTCCGGTTCGACCTGGGGAGTCTCAAATCCGAAGTGTTTTTGGAATACGACCTCTATATTCCCTCCAACTTCGCCCATAGAGACCATACTCCGGGTAATAACAAGTGGCTCCTGATCTGGGGGGACGGTTCCTACCCCTCGAGTCATGTCGCCGGTGGTCCGATGCTGATCTCCACAAATTCCTACCGCTCTACAGACAGCGGTGTCATCAACTACCTCCACCCGGTCTGGAACGATCAGGATCAGGTCTCCGGGGGCCCCGATGCAGATCCTTTCATCACGACCGCCGACCGGGGCCGGTGGATCCGCCTCCGATGGCACTTCCGGGTTTCACAGAGCTCGACCTCCCAAGACGCCGTGATCCGCCTCTGGAAAGACGGGACCCTGGTCCTGAGCAAAACCGGCTTCAACCTGTGGAGCCCATCCGGTAATGGATTCCGCAACGGGTACCTGATGGGCTGGCATTCTGCGGGATACGACCAGGAAACCCATATCTACGTCGACAATTTCAAGGTATACACGTCCAACCCGGGCTGGTGACCTCCCTCCCTACATGCGCTGAATCAGAGCTTGCCAGGGGCATCGTTCCTGGCACATGTTCGATAATGTCCAGCACATGAAGAGGCCCACGACTCACCGAGACCCCCGCCTTTGAAGCTACTCTATATCTATGACGGAGACTGGCCGAAGGCCGCTGTGAGGGTCCGGAAACAAACCCTCTCCCTCAGCCGGGCCGGTTACCAGGTCGTGCTGCTGTCTCGAAACGAATCCCGGGAGGCCCGGAGACAAAGCGAGCCTTGGATGTCCGTCCGAAGGCTTCCAACCGTTCCCGGCAATGGATTGAACCGGCTCTTCAACTTCCCTTTCTTTTTTAACCCGGTTTGGATAAACGAGGTATTTTCGGCCATCAGGAAGGAAAAACCTCACGGCCTCCTGGTGGCAGACCTCCCCCTCGCGCTTACGGCTCTGGCAGCCGGAAAGCTCTTCGGGTGTCCGGTGATGTACGACATGGCCGAGGTCTATCCGGAGTTCCTACGAGGTCTTCAGGAATTCAAAAAGCGTACGTGGGCCGATCGCCTGATTCGGAATCCAGGTCCGGCCGAGGTCATCGAGGGCATCGTGCTGAAGGAGGTCGACCATTCCTTCGTGGTGTCAGAGGAGTCGAGGGAAAGGGCCATCTCGAGAGGCGCTTCAGAGAATCGGGTAACCGTGGTGGGAAATACCCCCGAAGACGTGGTTTCCCTTTCTCGACCCGCACCGGTGCCACCGATCCTGGAAGATAGGGACCCACGATCCATCGTCCTGTTCGTGGGGATCCTCATCTCGGATCGAGGTTTGTTCCAAGCGGTTCAGGCCATTGAACGAGTGAAGGAAACCCACCCGGAGGTTCTGTTCGTAGTCGTTGGGGACGGTCTCGAGCGCCCCCGGATCGAGCAAATGATCAAAGATCGGGGACTGGAGCCCCAGGTCCTGCTCGCCGGATGGCAGGACCCCGAGCACCTCCCCGGCTTCTACCAACACTCCAGGATGGGCCTTCTACCGTTCCTGGACGGTGGGCAGATCCGACTGACCCTTGCCAACAAACTCTTCGACTACCTGGGATCCGGCCTTCCGGTCGTCGCTTCGGACGTTCCTCCGATGCGTCGAGTCCTGGAGGAAGCCGAAGCAGGAGTCCTGGTCCAGCCAGGGGACCCTGAATCTTTGGGGGACGGTATTCTCGAACTCCTGAACGCATCTGAAGATTCTTGGAAGGGAATGGCGAAAGCCGGAAAGGACCTCGTGACGACTCGGTACAACTGGGATCTCGATTCGGAGCGATTCTTGGGCATCGTCGATACCGTGGTGGGCCGCACCGCGGCGAGCCAACCCTCTGATCACGCCGACTGACCATGTGTGGAATCGCTGGTTTGATTTCGAGAGAAGGCCTGGAGCGCTCGGAGCTGGAGAAGGCGGCTGTGGCCATGGCTGGCCGGCTCCAGCACCGCGGACCTGACGATCAGGCTGCGTGGGCCGATCCGGACCCCGGGATCGCCCTGGCCTTCCAGAGACTGGCGATTCTGGATCTTTCCCTGGCCGGTCGCCAGCCTATGACCTCGTCGACCGGGCGTTTCCTCGTAGTCTTCAACGGGGAGATCTACAACTTCCTCGAACTGAAGAAGGTCCTTGTCTCCAAAGGACGATCTCTCAAAGGCCGATCGGACACCGAGGTCCTCCTGGAGGCGGTGGAGGAGTGGGGTGTGGAGGGTGCGGTCCCCCGGTTTCGCGGGATGTTCGCTTTTGGGCTGTGGGACCGAGAGGAAAAACGCCTGTGGTTGGCCAGGGACCGGATGGGGATCAAACCTCTTTTCCTGTACCGGGACGCCAAGAGGATCGCATTCTTTTCGGAGCTTCGCTCCGTTTTCTCCCTACCCTCGGCCCAGCTGACCCTCAACAAAGAGATCCTCCCTACCTACCTCCGGCGCCTCTACGTCCCAGCGCCGGAGTCCGTCTTCCGCGAGGTGGCCAAGGTGCCTCCCGGCACGCTCCTCTCCATTCATGCCCCCACCCTGGAAGAGACGGACGAAGCTTTTTGGTCCCTTACGGACGTGGCCCTTTCCGGAAGCCAGGAACCGGACCTGTCGGAGGCGGAGGGCCAGGAGGCGATTCATGAAGAACTGCGGGAAGCGGTAAGGATCCGACTACGCTCCGATGTAGCCTTGGGTGCCTTTTTGTCGGGAGGGATCGACTCCTCGACGGTCGTCGCAGTGGCCCAATCGCAATCCACGACCCCTTTGCGGACGTTCTCCGTGGCGTTCGATTCAGACCGGTTCAACGAGGGTCCATTCGCCGCAGCTGTTGCCCAGCATCTGGGGACGGATCACAAGGAAGTCAAGCTCTCAGAGAAAGACCTCCTGAACCTGGTCCCAGGGATGTCCTCGTTTACCGATGAGCCTCTGGCGGATCCATCCCAGCTCCCAACCCACCTGATCAGTAAGGTGGCTCGGGAATCCGTCACGGTTTGTCTGACGGGAGACGGGGGAGATGAGCTTTTCGGCGGTTACAACCGGTACTCTTTGGGCGGCAGATACCTTTCCCGCCTCGGGCCGGTCCCCGGACCGGTTCGAAGGCTCCTGGCCCTGGGGCTCCAGTCCGTGCCCTCCCGGTTTTGGGACGGTGCCATTGCCGATGCCGTCGACGGATCCGATGCCGGACGCCTCCAACACTCGCGGGCGAGCAGAATCGAGAAGCTTTCTAAGCTGCTGAAGGCCGGCTCAAAGGCTGAGATGTACCGTGCCCTTACCGAAGTCGGGTTGCCCGATTCTTCGGTCCTGAATGGAACGCCTAGGGCGAAGGCCGAAGACCTCTCGGTCCTGGAGGATGGGCGCCTGGAGATGTTGGAGCGAATGATGCTCTGGGATCAATTGGCCTACCTCCCTGACGATCTCCTCGCGAAAGTCGATCGATGCAGTATGGCCGTGTCTCTGGAGGCACGGGTACCGATCCTGGATCACGAGATCGTGGAGTTGGCGTGGCGCCTCCCCCAGGGACTTCGCGTGAACGGAGGGACCGGGAAGATCGTCCTGAGGAGGATCCTCCAGGAATACCTTCCCTCTTCCCTGGTCGAAAGACCGAAGATGGGCTTTTCGGTGCCCCTGACCGATTGGCTCCGAGGACCGCTGAAGCCGTGGGCGGAAGGACTACTTCAGACGGACAGCTTGGCCTCTGTCGGCGTGTTCGAACCGGCCGAGACCAGCCACCGCTGGGAAGAATTCCAAAAAGGGGAGACCGATGACGCCTTGGGTTTGTGGGCCGTCCTGGTTCTCCAGGACTGGTGCAGGACCTGGGGAGTCAGGAGCGAGCCGGACCCTTAGGCCTTCGCGAAAGGAACCCTCACCCCTCCGCATGGGCCAACGGCCGGAGCGCTTCACGGATCACCTCGTCGAAACGCTGGTTCATCTGCTCGAGGGTATACCCTGCCCTTACCTCGGCAGCGGCCCTCTCACCAAGCTGCTTGGCTAACCCCGGATCTTTGATCAGTCGCCGAAGGGCACCAGCCGCATCCGCGACACTCTGATCAGGGAAGATCAACCCCGTCTCACCATCACGAATGGCCTGGCAAACGGTGGGTATATCAGGAACTAATACAGCTAAACCCGCACTCATATACTCCAAAATCGAAAGGGAGAACGCCTCCCCTGCCGCCGGGTGGAGCGCGAACTCTGCCGAACACAGGATCTCCCTCACATCGGATCGCCGGCCCGTAAAGAGGAAGAAATCCTCGAGGCCGGATTCCCGCACGCGTTCCTTCAATTCCTCGAGTTGGGGGCCATCGCCGCAGTGGATGAAAACGACGTCTCCGTTTTTGGTTTCGAGGCTGATTCGCTTCGCGACCTCGATGGCAAAACCCACGCGTTTGTAGGGGTGTGCCCGGGCGAGGTAGACACAGATCCTTTTCGACCTGGGCAGGCCAAACTCTTCATGGGCATAGAAGGTTCGTTGCCCGCACTCCACTGGCTCGATTCCGTTTTGGACCACAACGGCTTTTTCGGCCCCGATCCGTACATTCAGCTCAGCCCGTTCTTTAATGAGTGGGGACACGCAGATCTGCAGGTCCGAGCCGCCAAGGGGCTTTTGGTTCAGAACACCTTTGACCCACCCCTTTGCTCCCCCCACCGTCGGACGGTCCCCAGGGGTATGGTCGTGGTTGAGGATCAGGCGGACGCCGGCCGCCCGGAGAATGGCATGAAAGGCACTCCGAAAGGGCCTGTCGGTGTAGTAGATACACCGAACGTCTCGGGTTCGGACCACCTCGATTGATCGGCGCCGGTCAGCCAGGGTGGCTCCTGGAAACGGAAGGATCACCGTTTCGATCCCCGCTTTTCTGATCGCTTCGGGGATGGGCCCCGGAGCCGGATAGGCGAGGAGGGGTTTCATGCCGAAATCGCGGGCGATGGCCGCGATGTGAATCCAGAAATTCTCCACCAACCACCAGGCGAATCCCACGTCGGGGGGATAGTTCCCGACCATGAGAACCGTTCCCGGACTACGACTTCCTCGAGACAATCCGGTCAACGACATGAGAATATTCCAATCGGAGTCGCTCACTGTCCGAGAGGGTATGTGGCCCCCTGGAATCCCAGAGAAAATCCAACAACTCTCCCACGGGAACGAACCAGCCAGGCTGGGACGAGATCTCGGTAAGTGTGGCCTCTACCTCTGGATCTACTCGTCCTTCGGCCGAAAACCCCTTCCCAAGGTGCGTCGAGACGATGGCCCATCCTCCCTTTGCCCTCAGTTCGTCCACCGCCCTCGGGGTGACCAACCGCTTGAATGCAGTCCGGTCGGGAGCGTCGGCGGTGTTGAACCAGCGATTGACCAACGGCTTCCTGGGATCAAAATAGGGTCGGCCAGGGCAAAGATCCGCACAATTCAGGTTCGAGAAGGCAAAGGCTCTCACATACCTCAGGCGTTCCCGGGCTACATCACCCCAGAAATACTCCGACCCGGCCTCATGCCCTTCGTAGGCCGGTCTCTTTAGGGCAGCCTGGGCCAGCTTCAGGGCATGCCGGAGCGGGAAACTCGAGTACCGGTCCGCGCCCCAATACAGGTTCTCCCGATTCTGGCCGTGATTGCAGTGCACCGAAGGGCCCGGGGGGAATTCTACCCGGAGGAGATCGAGCCCGGCGACGGTTTGTGACCTCCGGGAGGAGCCCATCGAGGCGTTATGAAAGGCCACCTCGAACCCATCAGACGCCAAGCCCCTGACCCACTCCAGGTACTCGGGTTCCTGGAGGGTTTCTGCAGCGAAATACGGTCCCTTCTCTTTTTTAGCCACTTCGAACGCCCAGACCGTCTTTGTGGTCCGCAGGCCAAGGTCTTTGAGGAGTTGGTAGATCGGCCGCCCTTTTTCGAGGGTCGTATCATCCGTGTCATCCAGGATCGTGAAGGCGAACTCCGCCCCGCCGGGGTACGGTCCTGTGCTCATAGGATGGAGCCCCGCTCGGTCCGATGATTCATGGAAGGGTCCAATGCTCCCGTACCTTCACGCCGTAGTGGGTTTCAAGCCTTTCCAGGTCGGCCGAAAGACGTTCGTGAACCTCAGCTCTTTCCTCCAGGTTCAATCTCCAACGCCCGATGGCACCTTCCCGTTTCCCCATTCGCGCGAGGGAATCACGCGTGAAGTGGCGAACATTCTCAGGGAGCTTTCCGTAGACCGAGCGCACGAGGGTGTTTTTTGCCATGCGCCGAAGGAACGGACTCACACTGTAAAAGTCCCCTTTGTTCTTCCTTTCTCCCACACCAATGAACTCGAAGGAGGGATCCAATGCCAGGAATTGGCAGGTCTTCTCCAAGACCGCCCAGGGATCAGAGTGAAACTCCTCCAGGGTGACCAACAAAAATGGTCCTTCCGGAAAGCACTCGGCATACAGGTCCAGCTGCATCGCATACCGGGAATAATCGATGGCGTCTTCGGGCACTCCCTCGTCCAAAGGCTTCCCCCATCCCTCGAACAGGCTATGCCGAACCTGGGAAGAGATCCGGTCCAGAGGGTTCCGCAGCATGTAGATGAATCGAAACTCGTGTGGACCACAGGCGGCGATGCGGCCCGGAACACCCGAAACCCATGGGGCTTTCGAATACGAGGTGGACGCCTCCAGGGCAATCCTATGTGCCCCCGGCCGCCAATCCCACAGGCGCAGATACGCCTCGAGATTCTTGTGGGTCCCGTCAGCGGCAGTGAAAAAATCCGGTTCTTTCACTCGACAGGCCGAGACCTGAGGATGTTGGGCCAACAGCTGGAATAGACTCGTGGTTCCGGACTTCATGGCCCCGATGATCAACCCGAACGTCCTTGGAGCTTCAGGCCTGTTCACGAGTGAGCGAATGGTAAAGGTGAATGTAGCCGTCGATCATTCTGGATAGCCCGAAACGATCACGAACCTCGGCCGCGGCAGCCCGGGCCAAGCCGGAGACCCGCGGGTAGTCTGTAAGGGTGGACAGAATCCCCTGGGCCAGGCCGAGATGGTCCCGGGGCGGCACCAGCACCGCCCCCGGAAGTCCCTCGAGCACTTCCCGGTTTCCGTTACAAGCGCTGGCGACGACCGGACGTCCCGAACCGGCGGCCTCGAGGATCGACAGCGGTAGACCCTCGGTGATGGAACTGGAGACGAAGAGATCCAGATCCACCAGGAACCTCCGAGGATCATTCACGAATCCGAGGAACTGGAGGGCTTCTCCCAAGCCGAGCTCGTCCTTCATTACTTCAAGACGTCTCATGTCCTCTTCCCGCCCCGAGCCCGCAACCAGAAACCGAACCTGTGGGAAGGAGGCCTTCACGATGGCCGCCGCTCTGAGGAAGGTCCGGTAATCCTTGGCCGGTCGAATGTTCCCCAGGGTCCCTACGGACCAGAGCCGGTCGGGCGAAATCGGGGCCCCGTTCTCGGGAAGCATCGGGTCGAACGGGATCCCATTGTGGATTACCCGGCAGTTGGCCTCGTCCAGCCGGAGCACAGACTC
>JANQDZ010000101.1 GCA_028278645.1 Longimicrobiales bacterium
GGCGCACCCGGGGGGCTCTAATCAGGCTAGGTTCCGCCCATCCGACGACAGCTTTGGACGATCCTGAAATCCGCTTCCCGTTCGTCGGTGATAACCTCGAAGAACGACTCCACGTAGGTGGTCGCCAGGTGCCGGTTCCTTCCGGTTAATCCTGGTTGGCTGGTTATCAGGTCCAGGATGGCCTCCCTCTTTCCGTTGAAATGGGAGAAGAGGCCGGCATAGTCGATCTGGTTCGAGCAAACGCCCCAGTATAGCCGCTCTCGGACGTTTGTTATGTACCGGGCCACCACCGGACTCGGGCCTGCGTAAGAAGGGTTCACGAACCCGGAGAAGTCGAAGTCGAAGGGTATGGGGTGGTACACGCGGCCGATCCGAATGGCCTTCATGTTGTGGAAGCGAGCGATGGACCAGTCCGTATTCCCGATCAGATACTGAAAGAGGTACATCGTCCCTGCCTGTTGCGGATCGAAATGATCAGGGTTCGCCTGCTCAGCTCCCGTTACCTCCCCGCCCAACCTCTCCGCCACGGCCTCATCATCCTCGATCAGAAAGGCAAGACGGGAAACGTCCCTTTCCTCCCCTCGGACATCTCGGTAAGTAACCAGGGCAAGCTGGACCCGGAAGCCGATCTCGGTGAGGATTCCATAGATCCGGTAGGCCAGGTACTCCTCCAGTACATACTGCTCGTAGGTGTTATTGTCCCTGCAGTGGGTGACCATTTTCACCTTGTCCGTCCCGTGCAGCACTGAACCACTTACCGAGTCCGTCGGGAAGTTCAGCCGGAGTGGAGGGAAGTCACAGATATGGCGGTTCAGCCGAAACCGCCCTCGGGTCCGGACCTGAACGGGATAGGAGGCGTCCCCGGCAAGACCTCCAAGGAAGACACGACCAGGCCTTTCCTCGCTTTCCTGTCCCCTATCGTTCCGAAGGGCTTGGAAATCTGCCATGAGGGTCATGGCCAGGGGTACATGGTCCTCAAAGAGCCGCCGCGGGCCGGGAACTTGTGAGGAATCACTCGAGACCAATCCGGATTGGCGGTCCGAGCCCGACCACGGCATCCCACCGGTCGTGGCGGCCGTACCTCCACACCCGGACAAAGCCAAAACCACGGTCAGCCCGACCGGATAAAGGGGGTGGTTCCTCAAGCTTCAACTCCCTGGAGCATGTTTTTGGATAGATGCCACGACCAGCCGATTCGTTGCACCTGGAACGAGGATTGTTTTTGTGCCCTGGTTTCGCAAGGAAAAGGAACCGCCGGGGATTGGGCCTCGCGAATGTCCGACCATTCTTGCCCCCCTCGTGCCTGGAACCCCATTTTCTCGGAAACCTCCACCTTTCCTGGAGGCCGAGCCCTCCCCCTTCTCACAGGGTGTGTCCTCGGATCAATCGAAGACAAAGGAGCGGACAAGATGGTTGGTATCAAGAAAGCATTCGGTCTCGGTTCCGTTTTGTTCCTGATTGTGGGAGTACACCTGGCCCTGGAGGGTTGCGCTCCAAGCCAAGAGGCCGATCTGGCCTACATCAACGGCAACATCTATACGGTCGACGGAGATTTCAGCACCGTGTCGGCCCTGGCCGTGAAAGACGGGAAATTCACCTACGTCGGGGACGATGCTGGTGCACAGGCACACATCGGGTCTGGGACCGATGTCGTCGATCTCGGGGGGCGAACCATACTTCCCGGCCTCCACGATTCCCATCTACATATCCGGTTTGGGGAAAGGGAGCTGTATCCCCAGGTCCCTGACATCAGGGAGAACCTTGGGGAATGGGCTTCGGTGGAGCGAATGCAGGAGGTGATTCGTCATGCCCTCGAGACAGGTGAAGGGATGCGGCCAGGCCCGGAGCCCAGGTGGATCGTCCTGAGAGGTTGGATGGCCGCCGTGTGGGATCCGCCGGTCTTCCGGAAGGAGCTCCTGGACGCGGCCGCGCCTGACAACCCCGTCTTCATCAGCCGGTACACCCACGGTAGCGGTGCCAACAGCAAGGCGCTGGAGCTCGCTGGGATCACACGGGACACCCCCGATCCTGAAGGCGGTCACATCAAAAAGGACGAAAACGGGGAACCCACAGGTGAATTCGTGGAGAGGGCTCCACCTCAACTGACCAGCCTTATCCCCGATGTAGCTCCGTACACGGACGCCGAACGGGACCGAAACTTGGTGGATGGAACCGCCCTGGCCGTCGCCAGTGGGCTCACGACCCTTCATGGGGCCAGCCGAACCGGGTACAACGAGGTTCAACGACGGATCAGGCTTTATGACGAAGGTCGCCTGAAGGTCCGCATCAACGAGATGGTGAACGAGGATGCCGCGAGACGTCTCGGTGAACCGCTGAACCACGAAAACAAGTATTTCGTTAGGTCCGTGAAGGCGTTTGCCGATGGCGCCCTGGGATCACGAGGGGCCCTCCTGATGGAGGAGTACAGCGACTATCCAGGATATACCGGTGAGCCGGTCAGGAGCGAGGACCAGCTGGCAGAATTGGGAACCGAGCTCCTCCCCATGGGCTTCAATCTCCGGGTCCACTGCATCGGAGACGGCGGCAATCACGTTGCAATCAACGCCTTCGAGCGTGCCATGGAAGCAACGGGTACGTCAGGTGAAGACGCCCGCATGGCCCTCGAGCACGCCCAATTCTTCGTCCCCGAAGACATCCCACGGATCAAGGAGCACAACATCATCGCCTCCATGCAACCGCTTCACGCAACGGAAGACATGAACTTCGCGGTGGAGCGCGTGGGTGAGGAGCGTTTGAAGTACGGCTACATCTGGAGCGACCTCATCGACCTGGGGGTGCATTTGCCCACCGGGACCGACTACTCCGTTTCCCCGTACAACCCCTTCTATACTCTGCATGCGGCGATTACCCGACAGGATCGGGGGAACAACCCCCCTGGAGGCTGGTATCCCGAACAGGCCATGACCAGGGAGGAAGCTCTACGGGCGGCGACCATCGAAGGCGCATACGTCATGTTTGCAGAGGATATCCTGGGTTCAATCGAGGTCGGGAAGCTCGCCGACTTCGTGGTGATCCCGGTGGACTACATGACCGTCCCAGCCGAGGACATATGGAAGATCCAACCGGATCAGACGGTGATCGGCGGTGAAGTCGTGTATTCGAAGTCGGACGACGGCAGCTGAGGCTCGACCCGTTGGGACGACACCGGAGTCGGGAAAGCCGGTCCAAGGTTGGGACCGGCTTTTCCCTTTCCTTCGTAGATGAGGGACCCAAAACGCGAATTTCCCGCTGTTTGTGACCGGCCAATCCGGGACCATCTAATCTGTTGGGGCGTATGAAGGTCACCCCCGCCGTCGGCAGAGATCGGGAAGCCACAATGTCCAGACTGACCAGTGAAGGTGGGGTTCTGGATCGACGGCCACCTTGGTTCTCCGCTTCGATCCACCACCGGATGCAGAGGACGAGAGGGAAACCTGGACCTACCCCGAGGTTGCCTCGTGATTAGAAGACTGGAGGTCCTCTGAAAACTGTATTCTGGGTCATGGCCTTTGGGGTCACCTCCCCATTCCTCACCCATGGGCGTCCGGCCTTGGTGAGCTACCAGGAGGCGACGGGATACGGACCCCCGTCCGGGGCTTTGGTCATTGTCGGGGGGAGAGCCACGCCGGAGATCCTCGAGCGGTTCATCGAGTTGGGGGGTGGGGCCAGTGAAGGCCGTTTTGTAATCGTGCCCACAGCCGATGGGAACTTCGACCAGAACGGCTATCCCAGGGTCTACCAACATGAGCGTGTACTGGCCTCCTGGCAGAGTCTGGGGGTACGGAACGTATCCATGCTTCATACGCACTCCCCCCGGGTCGCCGACACGGAGGAGTTCGCAGCCGAGCTGGGGCAGGCGACGGCGGTATGGTTTAATGGTGGCCGCCAGCGGAACCTCGTGGATTCTTACGCAGGGACCCGAACCCTCCAGGAGTTCCACCGGGTCCTCGAGCGCGGGGGCGTGATCGGGGGAAGTTCCGCCGGAGCCACCATTCAGGGCGAGTACCTGGTCAGGAGTGGCCCCGACGGTTCTCATATCGTGATGACCGATGAGGAGGAACATCACCACGGTTTCGAATTCCTTCGGAGATCGGCTATCGATCCCCATATCAATACGAGGAACCGTTGGGACGACCTGACATCCGTTGTCCAGAGATACCCTCATCTCCTGGGCATCGGCCTCTCGGAGGGTACCGCAATCATCGTAAGCGGCGATCGGTTCGAGGTTCTTGGGGAATCCCTGGTCACCGTTCATGATCACACTCGGGCGGTTAGCCCGGGGGAGAGGCCATACCTGGTGCTGGCTCACGGGGACCTTTACGACATGAAGGCGCGCCGAATCGTGAAGCTGGGCGTCGGGGGCGTGGGGAGTGTTTGGCCGTCGCCGGCGCACTGGTAGGAGAGGCTCCGGAACAACCAAAAGGCCCCGACAAGCGGGGCGCATCTAAAGGCGCCGGCCGAATGGAGTTGCGGACGCCGGATGCTCATTCGCCCCCAAAAGGACGTTTCAGCTGAAACGTCTTCTGACCACAGCAAGCACATTCACCGCCCATCCTCGCTCGTCTCGGGGATCAGCGATAGGAAAAACCTCGACTCCCCTGCCCCTCGGCTCGAACCGAGGTTCTCATCCGCCGAGAGGCCATGAGAAAAGCCCCGGATCCCGAAAGGGACCAGGGCTTTCCAAGGCGCCGGCCGGATGGAGCTGCGGACGCCGGATGCTCATTCGCCCCCAATAGGACGTTTCAGCTGAAACGTCTCCTGACCACAGCAGGCACGTTCACCGGCGTTCCTCGCTCGTCTCGGGGGTCAACCCCAAGGAAAAACCTGACCTCACATGCCCCTCGACTCGAACCTTCGGTCCGATCCGGCCAGAATGCCAACGAAAAACGCTCGGTCCCGATTGGGACGGAGCGTTTTCCAGAGGCGCCGGCCGGATTCGAACCGGCGAATGGAGGTTTTGCAGACCTCTGCCTTACCACTTGGCTACGGCGCCAAAAAAGAAGAAGGGGCGACGCACGGCTTTTCAGCGACTCGCCCCCAGAGCGGGAAACCGGACTCGAACCGGCGACCCCAACCTTGGCAAGGTTGTGCTCTACCAACTGAGCTATTCCCGCATGGTCTCGGAGGCTCATGATGCCGTATCCGGGGGCTCCCGAATGCGTTCCGGCATGCCTCCCAGAACGTAAATTGAAGCTAGAAATGCGCAAAGGACGTGTCAACCCAATTCTGACACGGGATCGTTTCCTCTAATCCCTTCCCCCCGTTAGATTTCCTTCCGCTTCTTGAGGTCGATCCATCCTTGGATCAATCCCTTTTCCCGGACCGAATGGAAAGAGCTCTTCCGGAATGAGCCGGCCGACATCTCGTATCCGCCAGTTGACCTCCGTTTTGGCCTGGATCGCCCTGATTCTGGGCTACCAGGCTCAACACTTGGAGGGGCAGGAGCTACCTTGGATCCAGGGCGGAAAGGTTCGGCTCGATTTTTTCCCGACCTACTGGACCTGGGATTCCCGTTATGGGATCGGACCCTCCGGCGCCGACGAGATTGAAGAGCTGGGCATGGACCTCTGGGGCGACCCTCTGGGTCGTGAGATCCTTCCAGATCTCGGCAGCCTGGAGGAGAGCCTTCAACAGGCCCTTCAGGATCCGTCGTACCGTGTCAGGTTGGGTGTTAGCCAAGCCTACCGGGATCAATCCAGACTCGTTTTCCCTTTCAGGCTGGATATCGGCATCACCGACTGGCTCACGATCGGAGGGATGGCGCCTTTGGTCCGGTCGAGGAGCGAGATCACGTTCGCGCTGGATGCCGATTCCCTCACTGCCACCGACGGGATCAGTCCGTTCGAGGCGGATCCGGCCGCTGTCATCACCTTCCTGGACGCTTTTCGGAACGCTCTGTTGACGGCACAGGCCACGCACCCTGCGGACCCGGCGGTACTGGAGGCTCAGGAATACCTGGACGTCCTCACCAAAGCATACTCCCACTCCAGCTTTTTCCCAGCCGATGGTTCCCAGCCAGGTGCGAAGCTCCAGGAGCGGTTGGAGGAATTCAGGACGGCATTCTCCTCTTTGGGGGTTTTCGGGCTGCCGCTGGCCGTCCCTTTGGCGGATTCCTACATGGACGAGGAAAGCTTTCAAGGCTTCCTCGGGGGCCGCCATATGCGGGCCGCCCCGTTGGAGGACTGGACCGACCCCTTCGTCCTCGGAGACATCGAGATCACAGCGGATGTGCGTTTGCTCCACCGTGGCTTCGAACCGGACTCCGCCGGCCAGCTCCCCCGTCTGCGGCTCCAAGCGGGTGGGGGTGTGTTGGTGCGGCTCGGGACCGGGGCGAACGCCGATCCGGCTCGGTTCTTCGACCAGGACCACGGCGACGGCCAAATGGATTTTGAGGCCAACGCGTTCGGGATGATGGAGTTCGGGTCCCGGCTCGGTGCCTGGGGGCAAGTCCGGTACGGGATTCAGACCGAAGGTGATGTCTTCCGGAGGATTGCCGCGCCGTCGGAAACCCTCCCGGCATTCTCCCGCACCGTTCCACTGAAGTGGACTCCAGGTGACTATTTCGAGCTCGACCTGAACCCTCGGGTCTTCCTGACCCCTGACATGAGCTTCGGTGTCCGATACCACCTTTGGTCCAAAGGGGAGGATTCCTATTCCCTCGGGGCCATCAACACCGAGATCCAGGATCCAGCCGAACTTCCCCCGGCGGATCTCCTAAATCTGGAAACCGAACAAACCCTCCAGGAAATCGGGTTTTCCGCCACCTACTCTTCCGTGGGCCCCCATGCCCGAGGTGAGGTGGGTATGCCACTGTTGATCAGGGCTACATACTTCCAACCGGTGGGTGGAAGTGGTGGGCGGACCCCCAAAGGTGGTCGCTTCCAGGTCGGTATTACGATCTTCAAGACCTTCTGGGGTGGCGAGCGATCAGCCGGTGAATCCCAAGAGCTCTCTGGCGTGGTCCCGTGAGGCCTGGGATTCCGGATCCCCTCCCAGCATCCTGGCCACTTCTCTGATCCTCTCCTCCCCGGCCAGTACTCTCACGCTGGTCGAAGCCATCCCCTCGACCTCGTCCTTCTCGACAAGGAGCTGCTGATCGGCCCGGGCGGCCAATTGGGGGAGGTGGGTAATCACAAAAACCTGATGATGGTGTGCCACCGCGTGGAGTTTCTCCGCGACCTTCAGAGCGATCTCGCCACCGATCCCTGCATCGATCTCGTCGAATATGAGAGAGGGGATCTCATCCACTCCAGCCAGGACACTTTTGAGAGCGAGCATCACCCTGGAGAGCTCACCGCCGGAAGCGATCTGCGAGAGCGGGCCTGGATCGAAGCCTGGGTTGAGGCTAACCTGGAAATCCGTCTGTTCGCCGCCGAAAGACCCTGGCTCCTCGAGGGGGGTGAGCTTGATTCGAAAGATCCCCTTCCCTAGCCCCATGTCCGGAAAAAGGGTAACCACCTCCGCTTCCAGTCGCTTCGCCCCCTCTGCCCGAATCCGGCCGAGCTCCTTGGACTCACCTTCAAATCGTTCTTCCAGACCCAGGATTTCCTTCCTTATCCCACCTAGGTCCAACGAAGCCTCGTCGAGCTCGTCCAGCTCGGCCCGGATCCGTGCCCCCGTCGAGAGGACCTCTTCAAGGTCGGGGCCGTATTTCCTCTTGAGTCTGGAGATCCGATCCAGCCTCGATCGGATTTCTTCCAGACGTACCGGGTCGTATTCGAGGCCAGACGCATAATCCCCCAGCTTCTGCCCCGAGTCGGTCAGAAGGTGGTACGCTTCCTCCAGTGTGCTGACTGTTTCCCCCAGAGCGGGATCAAGCTTCGATAGGTGTTCAAGGAGTCCCCTCAGAGATGCAACACGGTCGGAGAGAGAGTCGTCTCCACCGTACAGGGATTCGTGGAGACCCCGCGCCCCCTTGGCCAATTCCTCCACGTGGTCTAGGCGTTTTGCCTCCGCCTCCAAGGCACCGTCCTCGCCGAGCTGGATCTTCGCCTCATCGATCTCCGAGAGTTGGAAGCGAAGAAATTCGGCACGGGCTTCCAGATCCGCGACCCGAGCTTCCTTTTCATCGAGTTCGGCCCTTTTTTCCTTGAGGTCGGCGAAAGTGTCCGCCACGGATCGCGCCGTTTCAGCTGCGCCGGCGTAAATATCCAGGATCTCTCTCTGTGCCTTCCTAGCCAGAAGACTTTGATGTTCGTGTTGCCCATGGATGTCCACGAGGCGGGCCCCGAGGGCACCTACCACGGAGGCCGTGGCAGGAGATCCGTTCACCCACGCCCGATTCCGACCTTCGGCCGCAACCTCCCGCCTCAGGAGCAGGAGGCCTTCTTCGGCTGGGAATCCGAGATCTTCAAGTTGGCGTTGGACCTGGGGAAGGTTCGAGAGGTCGAAGGTGCCTTCCACAAGTGCCTTTTCGGCACCCTTCCGTACGATCTGAGAGGAAGCCCGCTCTCCCACCAGAAGAGAGAGGGCGCCCACGATGATGGACTTCCCTGCCCCGGTTTCTCCCGACAGCACATTCAGCCCGTGCCTCAGCTCAAGGGACAGGTCGTCGATGACGGCGTAGTCCCGGACCCTCAATTCGATGAGCATGGGGAGAATCTAGAAGGCCCAAGTGGGGCGCCTCAATGGGTGATGGCGTCGCCCCACACGCCCTACCCGTCCCCGTGCGGACGGATGGCCCAGTTGAGCTTGTTACGGAGGGTGCTGAAGAATGTCTGCCCGGGGATACGAACCAGGTTCACCCTGGGCTCAGCCTGCTGAATAATGACCGCTTCTTCGTCGGAAAGCTCGGTGGCTTCCTGGCCATCGACGGTAAGCACCAAGGTCCCGGCCCCATCCAGTCGAAGGACGGTAAGGGTCTCTTCCGCGGAGATGACGAGAGGCCTCACCGCAAGAGTATGGGGGCAGATCGGCGTAACGGTGATACAGTTCATTCCGGGTGCTACAATCGGCCCCCCTGCTGATAGGGAGTAAGCTGTGGATCCGGTGGGAGTGGAGAGGACGACCCCGTCTCCGGAGAACCCGCCGATCTCTTCCTGCTCTTCCCCTTCACCTACCAGCAGCTCAAGGCGAGTGACCCGGGCCATTCCCCTCTTGTGAATGACAAAGTCGTTCAGAGCCAGGTATCGAGCTCTTGGTTTCCGGTCTGTCCCCACCACTCTGGCTTCGAGGGTGGACCGGGAGTCCAGCACGTACTCGCCCCGGAAGAGTTGGTCCAAGGCGTCCTCGACCTCGTCCTTGTTCACGGAAGTGAGGAATCCCATATGGCCGAGGTTGATCCCGAGGACAGGTATACCCCTTTCCGCCACCAACCGGGCACCCCAAAGGAGTGTCCCATCCCCACCGAGAGTGACCAATAAATCGACCCCGTTATCCAGCGTCCCTTCGATTTCTGGCCCAGGGAGGTCACCGGGTTGAAGCATACCCTGGAATACCACCTCGACCCCGTGGGTTTCACAAACGGTCAGCAGCCGGTCCAACACGGACTTGAGTCCAGGTTGGTCTGTTTTTCCTACCAGGCCTAAGCGCCTGAACGGGCGGTCGGCCGAGGGGTCGTTCGTCATGAGACGGTCTCTCGGGGAGCCTCGAGCACAGAGTCGACTTCCGGCAGCGGTGCCACACCCATCATCTCCCTCACCCAGAGTTCGATCCCTTCTGCGTCGAGATCGACTTCCCGAAGGAGCACGTCCCTGCCTCCATGCGCCACAAATTCGTCAGGGATCCCCAGGGTCCTCATTCTGACACCGGCACCCTCCACCATCTCCTTCATTTCCCGGGCCAGGTAGGCGCCAAAGCCGTTCACCACGGCCCCCTCCTCCACTGTCAGGAGATAGGAATGGGAGGTCAGGACGTCCCTGAGGACTGCCTCGTCGTACGGCTTCATGAAACGACAGTTCACCACCGTCGCGTCGATCCCGTCGGCCGCTAGCCCCTCGGCTGCTTTCATGGCTTCGAGGACCATGGTACCGACGGCCAATATGGCCACGTCGGGGCCCCGGCGGAGAACCTCCCAGGAGGCGTAAGGGATATCCGGGATCTCGGAAATATGGGGAACGGCTTCGGGCACGGAATCCCTGGGCCACCGGACCGAGAACGGTCCCGAATCGTGGTTTACTCCGCACCGAAGGAGAGCGAGCATCTCCGACCCGTCTTTCGGGGCCGTGACCGTCATGCCTGGCACCGTCAGCATGTAGTTGATGTCGAAGGTGCCGTGGTGGGTGGGGCCGTCTGCACCGGCGACGCCGGCCCGATCCATAGCAAAAACCACCGGAAGCTCCTGGAGGGCAACGTCATGAACGACGCCGTCGTAGCCCCGCTGGAGGAAGGTGGAGTAGATCGCCACCACCGGCCGAATGCCCTCGGTTGCCAGGCCGGCGGCAAAGGTCACGCCGTGACCCTCAGCAATCCCCACATCGAAAAAACGGTCAGGATGGGTCTTTTCGAAGAGGTCGGTGCTCGTACCATCCCGCATGCCAGCGGTGATGGCCACCACCCGTGAATCCATCTCCCCCAGCTCCACCAACCCCTTTCCGAAGACCTTCTGATACCGAGGAAGCCCCCCTCCACCGGCTTTGGTGGCGTTTCCGGAGTCCTTGTCGAAGGGCTTGGCAGCGTGCCATTTGAAAGGATCCTCCTCCGCCGGCTCGAATCCCTTCCCCTTTTGGGTAAGGACGTGGACCAGGATGGGCCCTCGCATGTTCCTCACCGCACTGAGCCTTTCCACCAAGGCATCGAGATTATGGCCTTCGATTGGCCCGACGTACCTGAATCCCAATTCCTGGAAGAGCATGCCAGGCATGAAGATGTTCTTCACGCTCTCATCCACTTTATAGGCGAAATGCTCCATCGCCTCACCGAGGCTGGACGGCACCCGGTGAATGAGTTCTTTCACTTCCCGCCGAACCCTGTTGTACATGGGGTTCGTGATCATGCTGGTCAGGTATTTGTTCATCGCACCCACGTTAGGCGCGATGGACATCTCGTTGTCATTCAGTATGACGATGAAGTTTCGTCCGGTATGTCCGGCGTTGTTGAGGGCTTCATATGCCAGGCCACACCCCATCGCCCCGTCCCCGATGACTGCGATCACGGAGAAATCGTCCCCGTTCAAGTCACGGGCTACCGCCATGCCCCATGCGGAGGAGATGGACGTGGCCGCGTGGCCTGCCCCAAAAGCGTCGTATTCCGATTCATCCCGCCGACAGAAGGGGGCGAGACCGCCCTTCTTCCGAATGGTGGGGAGTTGGTCGTTTCGGCCGGTGAGGATCTTGTGGATGTATGCCTGGTGGCCCGTGTCCCAGACGACCTTGTCTCTGGGCGTGTCGAACACGTGGTGTAAGGCGACGGTCAACTCTGCGACGCCTAGGCTGGCGCCGAAATGGCCCCCGACTTCGGAGACCACGTCGATATGCCGCTCCCGGGCCTCCTGGGCCAGCTGGTGCAGCTCCTGACGGGAAAGGCCCTTAATGTCCCTGGGGGTTTTTACCCTTTCGAGGACTCCCACGTAGGTACACTCCTTTGAAACAAGACCTAATCCTGAAAGTTATCCAAAAAACACCTAAACAGGCACCCTGCTTCCCCCTGGGCGGCCAGGTGCGCTCTACCGTTTCCTTTCGACGATGTAGCGGGCCAGGGCTTCCAGTTCCGGAGACGCCAGCCCACCCGCTTTTAGCGCATCCACCCCGGCTGAAACCAGCTCCCTCGCTTTGCGACCTGCCTCCTCGACGCCAAAGAGGGACACATAGGTCGATTTCCCGAGCTCGGCGTCCGAGGGGTTTTTTCCCAGTTCCTCCGCCGATGCGGTGGCATCCAGCACGTCGTCCGCAATCTGGAACGCGAGCCCAATGGTCGCCCCATAGCGGTCCAATCCGTCCAGCCCCTCCGGGGGAACATCAGCCGCGATCCCACCCATCCTCAAGGAAGCGCGAAGGAGAGCCCCGGTCTTTCTCCGGTGGAGATCATCGAGTTCGGGGGCTCCTAGCTCCTCCTCTTCCCCGAGGAGGTCGAGGACCTGTCCACCAACCATTCCACCACCCCCCGAAGCCCGGGAGAGCTCCCCGACCAGGTCCCGCCGGACGGGTTCCGGGATCCCCATGGATTCGGCGGCCCGGTAAGCTTGTAGGGAGGCGCCGGGGATCAGGAGGGTTCCTGCCACGGTTGTGCGCTCCTCACCATGGACCCTGTGAGTCGTGGGTTCCCCCCGACGGAGGTCAGCATCGTCCATGCAGGGGAGATCGTCGTGCATCAGCGAGTATGCGTGGATCAGCTCCAGGGAGACTGCCAGGTCGTAGATCGCCGGGTCCGTCCCCCCCGCCGCCCGGTATGCCGCCACACAGAGGATGGGGCGGAGGCGTTTTCCACCGCCGGTGACACCGTGTTGGAAAGCGCCACGGAGTTGATCCGGCACCTTGGGGCCCAGCTGGGCTAAAGCCCTCCCCAGAGCGTCCTCAACCCTTTCCCTCTCCACAGACAGGAACTCCTTGAGGTCCGACGCGGAAAAGGCGGACGTCATTCCTCGGCCCCGTCGAAGGGCCTGGTACCTGCCTCGTCCCCGTCGCCCAGGAGTTCCTCCACCCGAAGCTCCGCCGCGGCCAGAGTTTTCTCCGCTTCTTTAACGTGGCCCACACCTTCCTCGAAGAGAGCCAGAGCCCGGTCCAGCTCCAAGTCTTCGCCTTCAAGTTGGCCAACGATCTCTTCCAACCGGCGAAGTCGGGACTCCAAGGTTTCCTTTCCGGTTCCAGCACCCCCCACAGGGTGTTCTTTCCCACCGGGATCATTCATCACGATCGACCTCATCAGGTTCAACGTCTCTCGTTTCAGCCCGGATCCGCCCATCTAGGATCCGCAGCTGAAACTCTTCTCCAACCACGAAGTCCCCCGTATTCCTCAGGACCGTCCCGTCGTCCGAATGGGGGACTGCATACCCTCTTTTCAACGTGGATAGGGGAGAAAGCGCATCCATCTTTTCTCCGAGGCGAAGAAGAGAATATCGCCGGGTTTGGAGAACTTCACGAATCCGCCGGTACATCTGCGCCTGGGCGTCGGAAACCCGCTTCCTTCTGGGAGGAACCAGGTTGGATGCGGACCGTGCCAGCGCCCGTCCGGCTTCCCTGAAAGCCCCTTTGGGCCCATCGACGCTTCGCCGGAGGCCTCGTCCCAACCGGGTGCTGGCTCCCTTGAGGTATCGCACCAACTCCTCCATTTCCGGTGCCACGGCCTCGGCTCCCGCGGAAGGTGTGGGGGCCCGAAAATCTGCGACCAGGTCGGAGATTGTCACGTCCACTTCGTGTCCAACGGCCGAAATCACCGGGACCGGGCTATCAGCAATGGCCCTTGCCACAGGCTCTTCATTAAAAGCCCAGAGGTCCTCAAGGCTCCCGCCTCCCCTTCCCACGATCAGGACGTCCACCAGACCGCTGCCGGTGAGGGTTCTCACAGCCTTGGCGACCTCGGCTGATGCACCTTCGCCTTGGACCCGGGCTGCCCTGACCACGACCCGGAGCCATGGCGCCCGACGGCGTAGCACAGTGAGAATGTCCTGGATCGCCGCCCCGGTGGGGCTGGTTACCACGCCCACCACTTGAGGGAATCGGGGGAGAGGACGTTTCCGTTCCGGGAGAAGTAACCCTTCTTCGTCGAGCCTCTTTTTGAGCCGCTCGAACGCCAGCTTCCAGAGCCCTTCGCCCTCTTCCGCATCGAGCCTTCTCGTCGAGAGCTGGTACTCGCCCCGCGCTTCGTAGAGGGTGAGCCGGCCGAAGGCCCGTATCTTCATCCCCTCTTCCGGATCCATCGGGAGCTTCGCAGCCTCGCCTTTCCACATGACGCAGCGCAGCTGGGCCTTCTCATCTTTGAGCGTGAAGTAACAATGACCCGATGCTGCCCGCGTCCAATTGGCTACCTCCCCCATGACCCACAGGGGTGGAAGGGACTCCTCCAGTAGAGACCGGACGGCCTTGTTGATGTCTGAGACAGACCAAACCGCAGGTTCCGAGATCGCCGGCTCAGCTTCGGGGGGGGTAGGGGCCTCCGCCGAGGAAGCGGAGCCTTTCGGCTCCCCTTCCCCATCCGGAGGGATGTCGAACAGATCCAGGTTCACACGGTTCCCTGAAGCATCCTTCCTTCGTGCGATGTGACTACTCCTGGATTCCAGCTTGGCGGACGCCGGCGTCCACCGTGTTGCACATGAGCATGGTGATGGTCATGGGACCGACGCCACCGGGGACCGGAGTGATGGCGGAGGCGACGTCCTTCACCTCGTCGAAGGCCACGTCCCCGACCAGACGCCAACCCCGCTCTCTGGTGTCGTCATCAATCCGGTTTACACCGACGTCGATGACCACCGCCCCGGGCTTGACCATGTCAGCCTTGACCATTTCCGGCCATCCGATGGCGACGATCAGGATGTCGGCAAGGCGGGTGACCTCACCCAGGTCAGGGGTCCGGGAATGGCAGGTTGTGACGGTAGCGTTCCCACCGGGAGCTTTCCGCAGGAGGAGCGAGCCCATGGGTCGACCCACGATATTGGACCGCCCCACGATCACACAGTGCTTCCCGGAAGGGTCATTCCCCGAGCGGACCAACATCTCCACCACCCCTGCCGGCGTGCAGGGCGCGAGAACCTCGGTTTCCCCGGTGGAGAGCTTGCCGACGTTCACTGGGTGGAACCCGTCCACATCCTTTGCCGGATCGATGGCCAACAGGACCTTGGACTCGTCCATGTGCTTTGGAAGCGGAAGCTGAACGAGAATCCCGTGGATCTCCGGATCGGCGTTCAGACCCTCGATGAGGCCGAGGAGCTCATCCTCCGGGATGTCCGCCTCGAGGGTGATCTGGCGGGAATAGATCCCCATCTCCTTGGCGGCCTTGTTCTTCATGCCAACGTAGCTCTGACTGGCCGGGTCTTCACCGACAAGCACGGTAGCCAAACCGGGCGTGAAGTCATAGTTCTCTTTCAAAGCGGCCACCCGTTCAGTGGTTTCTCCCCGAATGGCCTGTGCAATTTCCTTCCCAGAGATGATCTCGGCGCTCATGTGAATGTCCCTATCTCGATGCTCTTCAAAGTTCAACCCGGGCCTTCAACCGGATCTCTCGGGGCCAAACCCGGGCAAGACACGGGAGGGAAGATAACGCTTTCTCTGGCTCTGGACTGCCCCCTGATGCAGAGGGGGCGGAGGGGAGATCAAGGGGTGAGGCCCAGCCACTCCCGGCACTCGGCGCGATCCCAAAAAACCCGCGTATGACGCCGCCCTCCCTTCGACTCCCTGAGGGACTGATAGAGGCGGGATACACCCATCCCCCTGGATTCAGAAACGAGGATGGCAATCTTGACTGGATCAGCGGCCGGATCGGTGGCGGCAGCGGCGGCCGCGACGCTGGAGAGGCCGGTATAGGTCAGGTCTTGTACGTCGGCTTCGGAGAGATCGAAGAGCTCGTCGTAGCCTCCGAGATCGCCTCCACTTAGATAGTCATGGACATATTGGAGGAGTTCCTCATCCGTCACGACCCCTTCTCCCGCGACCCGGATCATCTTTTTGTCGACATCCACCACGACGCGTAAAGGCATAGGAGGATCCTCGAGAGGAAAAAGCCCCTTTTATCGGGCGAAGTCCACCGCTCTGGTTTCCCGGATGACGACCACCTTGATCTGACCGGGGTATTGCAGCTCCCCTTCGATCTTTCTTGCCACCGCTTCAGAGATCTGCGCCATCTCCTGGTCCGACACCCTCTCCGGCTGGACCATGACCCGGAGCTCCCGTCCGGCTTGGATCGCAAAGCAACGCTCGACGCCCGAGTGCTCAGTAGCAATCTCCTCGAGCTTCTCCAGGCGCTTTACGTAACCCTCGAACATCTCCCGCCGGGCCCCGGGGCGGGATCCGCTGATGGCGTCGGCCGCCGTGACCAAAAAGGTCTCCGGGAAATGATGCGGCTCCTCATCGTGGTGGGCTTTGATGGCGTTCAGGACCACGTCCGGCTCCTTGTGCTTCTTGCACAAGCGCCATCCCAACTCGACGTGGGTCCCTTCCTGCTCGTGGGTTAGTCCCTTCCCCACGTCGTGAAGCAACCCGGCGCGCTTGGTCATCTGGATGTCCAAGCCCATCTCGGCCGCCATGTTTCCGGCCAAGATGGCCACCTCTCGTGCGTGGGCCAGCTGGTTCTGACCGTAGGAGGTCCGGAACTTGAGTTGGCCCAGGACCTTCACGATTTCTGGATGGACGTTGTGGATGCCGAGGGAGTAGAGAACCTCCTCGGCGGCCTCCCGCATGCCCTCCTCCACCTCTTTCTCACTCTTGGCCACCGTTTCCTCGATCCGGCCCGGGTGGATCCGACCGTCCTCGATGAGCTTCTCGAGGGCGATTCGCGCCACTTCCCGTCGAACCGGATTAAACCCGGACAGGACGACTGCTTCGGGCGTGTCGTCGATGATGACGTCCACCCCGGTGGCCTGCTCGAAGGCGCGGATATTCCGGCCCTCCCGCCCGATGATCCTCCCTTTCATCTCATCGGAGGGGAGCTGGACCACGGAGACCGTGGTCTCGGCGGTCTGATCTGCTGCCATCCTCTGGATGGAAAGGGCGAGGATCTTCTTGCCCTCCCGGTCAGCCGTGCGAGCCGCTTCCTCTTTTATGTCCCGGAGGTCCTTGGCTGCTTCGGCTTTCGCCTCGTCCAGAATGGCGTCCATCAGTTGCTTCTTAGCGTCCCCGCTGGAGAGGCCGGCTAAGCCCTCCAGGCGCTCTCTGGCCTCCGTCTCCAACGCCTCAACGTTTTGTTTCCGATCCCTGAGCGACTGCTCCATCCGGTCCAACTCACGCGCACGGTTCTCCTGGTTTCCTTCCCGCTCGCTCAGGCTGTCGAATTTCCTGTCCAGGAACTCGGACCGTTCGTCGTGCCTTCGTTCCAGCCGTTCGATCTCCTCCCGGCGTCGATCCTCCTCTTTCTCCCATACTTCCCGAAGCCGGAAAGCATCCTCCTTCCCGGAGAGGAGAGCGGACTCTTTGAGGCTCTCGGACTCCTCTTTCGCTTTTCTCAAGATCTGGGAGGCTTCGTCTCTGGCGGCTTCACGCTCCCGCGCCTGCCGGGCCCGTTCCCGGCCTCTGCCGAAAAGGAAGCCTGAAACAGCAAGCACAGCGGCGACGACCGCCAGCGCGATATCCAGGGGATTCATCTATGCACTCCGAAACCCGGACGCATCAGGCGTCCGAAGGGTGGGCGATGGTTATACGATCCCCCGCTACACACGTAACGATCACAGGGGAAAGGCCAAAAGCCACTGAAACAATAGGACTTACGGCACCGCAAAATCAAGGAACTTCATGCCGAGGCTCGGGCAGCCCCGGTGGGCCCAGCGTTTTGAGTCCCTACTTCTTGGAGTCACCTACGTCGGGATCTTCAAGGGCCCCCTCCAACCGGAAGAGCAGAGATTCGGCCCTTTTTGTCTGGGTTTCCCTTACTTCTTCAACCTGGGCCCGGGCCTGAAACATCTCATCGGTGATGGAAAGGGCGGCCAAAATGGCAGCTTTGTGGCTCTCGATGAGCCCGAGTTGGCTTCTGATCTCTGAAATCCGGTCGTCCACCCACTCCGCACACTTCTTCGTGTACTCCGGTTCCACATTTGCCCGGATCGTATGGTCTTCCCCTCCGATTCGGACTGTGACCGGACTTCTGTCTTGTTCTTTTGCCATCAGCCTTGCTCCTCGAGGAAGCGAATCCGGGCCAACAACCGCTCCACGCCCTCTTTGCCCCGTTGGAGTCGTTCGATCAATTCAGCGTTCTCCGATTCCAGGGATTTGAGCCGGGTCAACAACCGGCCTGGCTCCTCCTCACCCTCGGTGAACTTCCGAAGGAGCTCCTTCATCTCCAGGCCTTCCCCCTCCGCCTCGGCTAGCCTGCTCCGGAGATCGTTCAGCTGGGCAACGGCGCTGTCGACGGCCGCTTCCAGCTCGCCAAAGGCTTCGACATCCTGGTTATTTTTCCACCTATCCTCTTTTTTCGACACCAAGCTCCTCCCGGAGACGGTCAACTACTGCTGTCACCGACTGCTCAACGTCCTGATCGGTGAGGGTCCTCTCGCCCGATTGGTACCGGAGTCTGAATGCCACCGAACGATGGCCGTCCGGGATACCCTCACCCTCATACAAATCGAAGACTGCGAGGTCCACAAGTAAAGGCCCGGCCGTTTCTCGGATCACCGACTCGACCCGCTGTGCCGCCATCCCTCGAGGAAGAAGAAGGGCAAGGTCCCTATCCACCCCAGGAAATGCCGGTGGTGGCTTGTAGAGAGGAACCGGTCGGGGAGATGGTTCGGCAGGCAAAGAGATCTCCAGAATCCACACGGGTCCGGCCCAAGCCGGGGCATCCACGTTTCCGGGCTCGAGGCTGCCAGCGAACCCCACCGCCTGGCCGCCCTCTCCCACAAGGGTGAATCCCTCGCCCTCTACCACCGGGGCGCCGGCCGGGGCTCCCGGTTCTACCCCCAGGCCTTTCACCCTTGCACATGCGCCTAGCCGTCCCAAGAGGCCCTTGAGGTACCAGAGGTCCACGTCGAGGGGCTCTCCCCTCCAATGGATCGGGGAGCGGGCACCGGTGACGGCCAAGGCCACCCGGGCTTCCTCTTCCGGAGCCACCGGCGGTTCGCCGGGACCTTTATTCGCATCTTCCGTGGCCGCTCCGGCCTGGAAAACCGTCCCCAATTCGAAGAGACGGATGTCCCTGACACCCCGGGCAAGGTTGTATTCGACTCGGCGAACCAGGCCCGGAAGGATCCGTGTCCTGAGCCAGGCTTCTTCCTTTGATACGGGGTTACTGACCTCCACAACACCCTCGGCTTCCGGGGAGAAGGCCATGTTCTGGGCTTCAAGGAAGCCTTCACCGACGAGCAGGTCCCGGAGGTCGTCTTCCAGACGGAATAACGGGTGGTCAGGCACGGTTCCGGGCCTGAACGGGCCCAGATCGGCCGGGAACCTATCATATCCGTAGGTCCTGGCCACCTCCTCTAGCAGATCCACTTCCCGCAGCGTGTCGTAGCTTCGGAAACCCGGGACGGCGAAGGTGAGTGAATCATCCGCTTCCGAACCGTTGATGACCTGATATCCCAGGGGGGAGAGAAGATCCTGAATCTCCGCCTTGGAGAGGGTGATCCCAAGGAGTGTTTTCACCCGGGACGGACGCATGGAGACCGACAGGCCCGCCCAAGGTCTCGGACAGGCATCCAGGACTGCCGGGTCGGGGACCCCGCCCGCCGTGGCCAGGATGATCTCCACCGCCCGCCGGACCGCCAATTCCATCCCTTCTGGATCTACGCCCCTTTCGAATCGGTAGCTGGCGTCAGTGGACATGCCCAGCGCGTTTCGAGTGGCCCGGACCGATTTGGGATCAAAGAGGGCGCATTCGAGAAGGATGTCGGTGGTTTCGCTGGAGACCTCCGAGTCGGCGCCCCCCATCACGCCTGCGATGGCCACCGGCTCGGAGGCGTCGCAAATGGCGAGCATCTCGCTTTCCAGCTTCCGATCCTCGCCGTCCAGGGTCCGGATCCGTTCCCCATCCCTGGCGGTCCGCACCACGATGGCCGATCCTCCGAGCTTGGCCAGATCGAACGCGTGGAGGGGTTGACCAAGTTCCATCAGCACGTAGTTCGTGGCGTCCACGACGTTGTTGATGGGCCTGGAACCAACAGCACGAATCCGGGACGCGAGCCAAGCCGGAGACGGTCCGACTTTCACACCCCGTATCACGGCGCCCAGGTACCGGGAGCAGCGCTCCGGGTCTTCAATGCGGACGGTAACGCCCCCGCCCGAGGCCTCCGATTCGGCGGTGTGGACGGGTACGGTCGCTTCGGACGACCCGCCCGGCCCCGAGGTGAGGCTCGTGTCATCCTCCGTTTCTGCCCATGGGTTCCCCCTGGACCCAGGCACAGGCGGCAGGGTCACCTCACCCGACCCGGAATGGGCAACCTCTCGGGCTACCCCTGAGTGGGAAAGGAGGTCTCCCCGGTTCGGCGTGACTTCCACGTCCAGAAGCCAGTCGTCCAACCCCAGGGCAGGTGCCAAAGCGGTTCCCGGCTCGAGGTCACCCGGCAGGGCCATGATTCCGTCGGCGTCGGGGCCCAAATCGAGCTCTGCTTCCGAACAGAGCATCCCGTTGGATTCCACACCCCGGATGGTCACGGCCTTGAGGGTCATGCCATTAGGCAGGGTGACGCCAGCCGGTGCGTACGGGTAACACTCCCCTGCCTGGACATTTGGCGCCCCGCATACCACCTGAACCGAGTCCGATCCAGTATCTACTAGACACACCGTGAGGCGGTCAGCGTCTGGATGCCGGTCCACACTCTCCACCTTCCCCACCACCACGCCATCCAGGCCTGGTGCCAGGTAGGCCAAGTCCTCCAACGGAGCACCCCGAAGGGCCAGAGTCTCCCCGATCTCTTCCGGTGATTCGGTCAGCCCGGGAAGCAGGGCCTTGAGCCACTGAAACGAAATGTTCATGGCTGGGCGAACTGGTTGAGGAATCGGATGTCGTTTTCGAAGAATACGCGAATGTCCCTTACCCCGTATTTGAGGGCCGCAATCCTGGCGGGGCCCATCCCGAACGCAAACCCGGTATACCGCTCGGAATCGTACCCGACGTTTTCCAGGACTGCGGGATCCACCATCCCGGCTCCCATGATCTCCAACCAATCGGTTTCTTCCGTCGTACCGTCGGGTAGGGTGATGACCCTTTTCACATCTACTTCCGCGCTCGGTTCCGTAAACGGGAAGAAGCCTGGGCGGAACCGCACTTCGGTTCCGGGGCCCCAGAACCGACGGGCGAATTCGGCCAGAGTGGCTTTGAAGTCGATGAACGTGATCCCCTCATCAACCACGAGCCCTTCGAGCTGGAAGAACCCCGGAGTGTGGGTAGCATCAGGGGTGTCCCGGCGGTATACCATCCCGGGTGCGATGATGCGGATCGGCGGTTCGTGGGCTTCCATGATCCGGATCTGGACCGGGGACGTGTGCGTCCGGAGTAGGAGCCCGTTCTTCAAGTAAAGCGTATCGGCTTCGTCCACCGCCGGATGATCCAGGGGCGTATTGAGGGCGACGAAGTTGTACCAATCGGTTTCCACCTCGGGCCCTCTCGCCCGCGTGAAGCCCAAGGACCGGAAGATCGCCCATAGTTCGTCGATTACCTGTGTCACGGGATGCCGACCGCCCCTCCAGGGCAGGGCCCCGGGCATGGTCAGGTCGACATCCCCGATATCATCGGCCCCCGACCCGGCCTCCAGGCTGGCGATCCTCGCCTCCAAAGCCTCCTGGACCCGAGCCTTCACCCTATTTGCCTCGGCTCCCACGGCTGGACGCTCTTTCGGTGAGAGGCCTCCCAGGCCTCTGAGGATCCCCGATATCCGGCCCTCTCTTCTGCCCAGATACTGGATCCGAAGAGCCTCCAACTGGTCTGATTCGGCGGCCGAGGCAACAGCCTGGAGAGCTTCTTCTTCCAGGGTCTGCAATGCCTCAATCAAATCTGTGTTTCCACTCATAGGTTTCCGGTTATTCCTCGGTATTGGTCGCGACTGGCTAACCTAAGCCAAAGGGCCCCACGACGAAATCGCCGTGAAGCCCTTTGGCCGAAGCGGACAGTAGGAGGGGTTCAGCTGGCCTTGGCCAGGCCCTCCTTGGCCCGTTCGGCCAGGTTGGTAAACGCCCCGGGGTCGCGGACGGCCAAGTCGGCCAGTGCCTTACGATCCAACTCGATACCAGAGAGTTTAAGTCCGTTCATGAAGCGGGAATACGACAGGTCGTTCTGGCGAGCAGCGGCGTTGATACGAGTAATCCAAAGTCGGCGGAAGTTGCGTTTCTTCTTCTTACGATCCCGGTATGCGTGTTCCCACCCCTTCTCCACCGCGTCCTTTGCGGTCCGATAGAGGTTCTTCCGCCCTCCGAAATATCCCTTCGCCGCCTTGAGGATCTTCTTTTTGCGCTTGTTCCGTGCGGGGGCGCGCGTTACACGAGGCATATCTCAGCTCCTCTCTTCTCTACGACGCCAGCAGGCGCCGGGCCCGCTTCTCGTCTGCCTTGGCTACCAAAGTCGCGGTCCGCAGGCGCCGCTTCCGCTTCCGGTCCTTTTTCGTCAGAATGTGGCTCTTGTAGGCCCGCATCCGCCGGATCTTCCCGGATCCGGTCTTTCGCAGGCGCTTAGCCGCACCCCGGTTCGTTTTCATCTTCGGCATAAAAAAACTCCTTTGGGGGCATCCCCCGTCATCTTGAAGCTGGGCTCAAAGAACCCCTCTCCAGGAGAGGCCCCTCAGGGGCATCGCGTGATTACCAGGTCCCTTATTGGGGAGCCATGATCATGAACATGACCCGCCCTTCAAAACTCGGTGGGGATTCCACCTTACCGATGTCCGACAGGTCTTCCTTCAGGCGCTCCAGAACCTCCAATCCCAACTCGGAGTGGGTTATCTGACGGCCCCGGAACATCATGGTGAGCCTGACCTTGTTGCCCTCCTCGAGAAACCTTCGAGCGTGACGAGTCTTGAACTCGTAGTCGTGGTCCTCGATCCCGGGTCGGAACTTGACCTCTTTGACCTGGATAGTGTGCTGCTTCTTCCTGGCTTCCCGAGCCGCTCGAGCCTGCTCGTACTTGAACTTCCCGTGGTCCATCATCTTGACCACTGGGGGCCGAGCGTCCGGCGCAACCTCAACCAGGTCCAACCCCACATCTTCAGCCCGGTCACGGGCTTCCTCGATGCTCACGATGCCGATCTGTTCGCCATCATCACCGATCAGACGAATGGGGCTGATCCGGATCTGGTCGTTGACTCGGACCTTTTGTTCTTTGATGGGTCAGAACCTCCGCTTATGGTGTCGTTTCGTTCCCAGTTCGGGCCGGGCGCTGCGCGCCACGCCTGGCGCACCAAAAAAAAGGCCCGGTTCGACCGGGCCTGACGCGACATCGTAGGAACACTAGGTTCCTCGATTCTCGTTCAAACCCGGCGGCGCCCGATCTCACCTGGGGCCGAAAGGTGGGGGGATTCCCTCCCCCGCTTCCAATTGTGCCTTGAAAGATACCGGTAGACCCCGGCAGGTCAAGGCTTTAGCAGGGTTTGGCGCCAAGGAGCCGGATTACGTATCGACCCCCTTCCGCCGTCCCCATCTACGGGTTTTTCCTCGTGAGCTTGAACTCCAACTCTGCACCACCCTGGGTGAACGGCCCTGAGACGGTCTTACCGTCCTCCGAAAGTGTGCCTTTGAAGGTCGGATCTCCCGGTACCCCGGCCATCATGAAGGAAATGCTCGCTCCTTCCACGGTCACCTCCGCCAGGGGAACGTCCTGGGCCATCTGAGCGGGGATGCTGATGTCACCCGACCATACACCCTCTTCGTCTACCGTGAGGTCGATGTTGATTTCGATGGGAGCGTTGGGCACCAGGATTGCTCCCTCCCAATGACCCTCAAACCCGGGTTTCTCCTGGGCGAAAAGGCCAGAAGCCGTTCCTGCCAGAGCTAGAAGGGCAAAAAGGGCAGGCAGTATATTTCCGTTCATCCTCAACATCGTGCGTCTCCAATGGGTGGCGCGCTTTTGGGTCCCCGCCCACCGCCGGCAGAAGAGGCCCCACGTCTCGAGGTCCTCTACGATCGACCGGCAAGGGTCCTTCAATCTTGCCCCGGCTCCTCCAAGGCCCGGCTCAGCGCCCGGCTCTTGGCCTCTACGGCCAAGGTCTCGACAAAGGCACTCCGTTCGATGACCTCCTGCTTCTTCCCGGCCCCCCTCTTTCTTACCGCGACGGTCCCGGCCTCCGCCTCCCTCTCACCCACCACTGCCATGTACGGAATCTTCTGAAGCTCGGCGTCCCGGATTCGATAGCCTAGGGTTTCCCGGTCGTACAACGCGGCCCGAAGTCCAGCCTGATTCAGCGACTCGACGACTTCCTCAGCGCTATCGACCCACTGTTCAGAAACCGGTAGCACTCGCACCTGTTCCGGAGCGAGCCAAAGGGGGAAGTCCCCCGCATAGTGCTCTATCAAGCCGCCGACGAACCGCTCCATGGACCCGACCAGGACACGGTGGAGCATCACGGGTCGATGGGGCTCGTTGTCCTCACCCACGTACTCCATTTCGAATCGATCGGGAAGGTTGAAGTCCAGTTGGACGGTGGGCCCCTGCCATTGCCGACCGATGGCATCGATGAGCTTGAAGTCCAGTTTCGGGCCGTAGAAAGCACCGCCACCCTCGTCCAGGTTGAATTCCTTCCCTCTTTCCGTCAGGACGTCCGCCAGGACCTTTTGTGCCTCTTCCCATTCCTCCTCGGACCCCAAGGCCTTCTCAGGCCTGGTAGCCAAGTCGATGGTGTACGGATAGCCGAAAGTGGTCAGCATCTCGTCCACCAGGTCCAACAGTCTCTCGATCTCCTCCGCAACCTGGCCCGGGGTGCAGAAGACGTGAGCGTCGTCCTGTGTGAACCCCCTGACCCTCAACATCCCGTGAAGAACCCCACTTCGTTCATACCGGTATACGGTCCCGAACTCGGCCATCCGAATCGGTAGATCCCGGTAGGACCGTTGTTGGGACTGGTAGATGGCGATGTGCCCGGGGCAATTCATTGGCTTGGGCCGGTAGCGCGCACCCTCCACCTCCATAGCCCCGAACATGTTCTCCTTGAAGTTCTCCAAGTGGCCAGAGATCTCGAAGAGTTTTTCGGCGGCTATGTGTGGAGTATAGACCAGCACATACCCGTGCTTCAGGATCAACTCCTGCTCGTATTTCTCGACCTCGTTCCGGATCACGGCACCCTTGGGGTGCCAGAGAATAAGGCCTGACCCTACTCTTTGGTCAGTGGAGAACAGGTCGAGCCGCTTTCCCAACACCCGGTGGTCTCGCTTCTTCGCCTCTTCGAGCCGAAGGAGGTGCTTTTTCAGTCCTTTTTTGTCGAAAAAGGCGGTGCCGTAGATCCTCTGAAGCATCTGCCGGCTCTCGTCGCCTCTCCAGTAGGCTCCCGCCGCACTGAGGAGCTTGAAGTGCTTCAATCGGCCGGTGGACGGCACGTGTGGGCCCCGACATAAGTCCAGGAACGATCCGTCACGGTAGACGGTGATGACCTCATCGTCGGTGAATTCCTCCAGGCGCTCCAGCTTCAGTGCGTCGTCGGAAAACAGCTCTCTGGCTTCGTCCTTGGTGACTTCCCGGCGTTCGAAGGAGAGGTCGGCTTCCACCACCTCACCCATCTTCTTTTCGATGGTCTCCAGGTCTTCGGGAGTGAAGGGCTCCGGCACCTCGAAGTCGTAGTAAAAGCCATCGTCGATGGCTGGGCCGAATCCGATCCCTGCCCCGGGAATCAACTCCCGGACGGCGGTCGCAAGGACGTGGGCCGCGGAGTGGCGGAGTAGGTCTAAAGCCTCCGGATCCCGTGAGGTGATGATACGGATCCCCACATCTTCCTCGATGGGCTCATGGAGGCCCACCAGGACTCCGTTGACTTCGGCCCCGAGAGCGGCCTTTGCAAGCCCGGGTCCGATTGCCTCCGCCACGTCGCCGGCTCCCGAGCCCCTTGGCAGCTCGATAACAGTCCCGTCCGGGAGGGTCACTTTGATCATCTGTTCAGCCATGGTTTCCATTTCGATCTATTCCGTTCGCGGGGGATAAAACCCTCTTCCCTCCCCCGAGGCCCATCAAAAAACGCGACCCCGGGGTTTGCCGGAGGCCGCGCCGTTCTGTCTGTCTCGTTTGGTTCGGGATCACACAGGACGACCAGCCCCCGGCCCGATAGTCCGGGTCGTGGTGGTTGTGGTCGTCGTATCCTCGAAAGCACGGATCACTGTGAAATCCCTGTGGCATTGTTTTTCCCTTCCAGAGGCTAATCACCTGCCCCGGGGTGGTCAATGGGCAGAACCCCTCGGGACGTCGGCCGGGACCGACCCGCCTCAAGAAAAAGGAAAGCCCCGCCCCGCCGAAGCGGGACGGGGCAATGTGGGAGGGGAATTGGGCGATCAGTATCCTGGATTCTGAACCAAGTTTGGAGCTACGTCCATCTCTGACTCCGGAATCGGCCAGAGGGACTCGTAGGCGGAGAAGTTCGCGCCAATGGCTTCCGCCGCACGACCGGTACGCACGAGGTCGAACCAGTACTCCCCTTCGAATGCGAGTTCAAGGCGACACTCCAGGAAGACGGCATCCAATATCTCCGTCTTTGTGGTCAAATCCACGCCGTAGACATAGGGTGCCACCCCGGCCCGAGTTCGGATCTGGTTCATGTAATCCACAGCCTCGGCCAGGCTTCCCTGTTGAGCGAGGGCCTCGGCCATGAGGAGGAGAATCCCTCCATACCGGATGACGCTGAAGTCCTCAGACCCGATAAACGTAGGCCACTTGCTTACCTCGATACCTCCTGAGTGAGGAGCAAGGAAGGTCACCTCATGACGACGGTCCCCCGCCGGGAAGAGGTCGTAGATCTCCGAGGTGGCTCCCATTTCGAATCGACCGCCTAGTTGGTAATAAAAACCCATATTGTTGCCGTCGATCTCGTCGAAATGGACCTTGAAGATGTCCTCGGAAGTTTGAGATCCGAGGGTAGTCCAGAGGTCCCCGAAATCGTTGACGAGGGCGTAGTCGCCGCTGGCCTCCACCTGCCGCGCCGCAGACACCGCGCCTCCCCAGTCCTCTTGATACAGGGCTACCCTAGCCTGCATTGCATAGATGAAGCCGGGCGTGACAAAGATCCGGTCATTATTTCCCATGCCTGCAAGGCGGCTTTGGGCCTCCGCAAGGTCGGACTCGACCTGGGCCCAAACCTGCGCAACCGGAGCCCGGCTTACCTCCCCTGCCGCGTCAAGGTCGGACATGGGGGCAAGCACGAGGGGGACATCTCCCCATGCACGGGCCAGGCTGAAATAGTGGAGGGCCCTCAGACCGTAGGCCTGACCCAGAATTTCGTTTGCCTCGGCAGCAGAGATATCATCGGCGGGGATCTCGGGGACTCTCTCGATCAGATTGTTCACCCGGTTGATCCCATCGTACATGATCCCCCACATGCCGTTGATCGTGCCGTTATTCGGCAAGACCTGGTTCAGGTCGGCGTCCCCCCAGGAGCTGAAAGTCCCCGTGTGCTCGGTGTTCGGAGTCATCAACTCGCTGAACAGGGAGTAGGAATTTCCGTAGTAGCTGCCGCCTTGGAGGGCGCTATAGGCTCCGTAGAGGGCGGCCTGGGCTGAGGTCCCGTCGATGATGGCGGTCTCGTTTGCGATGGCGTCCACCGGAAGGACCTCGAGTATGCCTTCTTCACAAGCACCCAGGGTCACTGCGAGGAGGAGTACGGGAACCAATCTCTTAATAGTCTTCATGGTATTCTCCTTTCTCCTCTCTACCAGGTTCCCTGGAAGCCAAAGGTGAACGTCCGGGCAAGTGGGTAGGTGTAGAAATCCCAGGCCAGGAAGGAAGCGCCCGAGCTCGAACCGCCGCTGTGTACGTCGGGGGCGTAGCCCGTATAATCCGACCAGGTGTAGAGGTTTCTTCCGGTCAGATAGAGGCGTACCTGTTGAGCACGGACGGCTGCCGCGAGCCGGTCCGGGAGGGTGAAGCCTAGGGTCACCTCTTGGAGGCGGACGTGGCTTGCGTCCTCCAGACGGCGGTCTGAGTTGTACCGGTACCCGGTACGCCCGCTTGAACTTGGGGCGGGTTTGGATGCGTTGGGATTGTCCGGGGTCCAGTAGTCAACCAAGGCGTCCGCGAACTTGTTGTCCCAATAGTACCCGCCGTCGTCGCTGTACGTCCTCATTCCGTTGCGGATTTTGTGGCCGGTTGCGTACTGGAAGAACGCCATGAGATCAAAACCGGCCCAGCGGAGTCGGTTTCTGAAGCCCCCGTAGTACTTCGGGTGCGGGGTGCCGACGAACATGCGATCGGAAGAGCTGGGGCTGGTCGTTGTGCCGATACGGTTTCCGTCGGCGTCCAGGTCGGTGAAAAGGCCTTTCCCCGTTTCCGGATCCACCCCCTCGAAATGGTACATGTAGAACTCACCAATCGGATGTCCTTCCTCCACGCGGTTTGTCCCCCCGAAGGGTTCGCCCGGTAGGTTCGGGTCCGGTGAGTACAGCTTAGTGACCTCGTTCTCGTTATGGGTGATGCTGAAATCGGTCGTCCATTCCAGCGAGCCAGGGCGATCCGCCCTCATGTTCACCGTTCGGAGGGACAGCTCCCACCCTCTATTCTCGATGGCTCCGACGTTGGCCGTCACTTCGGTGAAGCCGGAAGTGCTGGTCACCGGACGGTCGAGAAGCAGGTCGTCCGTTTCCTTTTTGTAGAGTTCGGCCACGACCCCCAAGCGGTCTGAGAGAATTGAGAAGTCCAACCCGATATTCCATTCGGTGGTCTTTTCCCACGCCAAATCGGGGTTGGGAATCCCATCGGGAGCTGAGCCGGGGTACTTCCCGTAGTTGGAAGTATCGTATAGGCCCAGGTACTTAAAGTTCCCGATGGATTCGTTTCCGGTTTTCCCCCAGCTCAGCCTCAGCTTCAGATCCGTGATCAGATCTTGATCCCCCATGAAGGTTTCGTTGCCCACGAACCAGGCAACGGAGGCCGCCGGGAAGGTCCCCCACTTGCTGTTGGGGCCGAACCGGGAGGATCCGTCGGTGCGGAGGCTGCCGTTAACTACCAAGCGATTCCCCCAACCCCAGGTGGCTCGGCCGAATGCCGACATCAGGTTGTGGTCCCAGCGGGTACCATCGTAGCCGGAGACCAACGCAGCGTTCGTCGGATACTGGAGCTCAGTGCTGGTGAATCCGTCGGTCCTCAAGTACTGCTGTTCCCGCGTGTTCCTTTCCACGCTTCCGCCGGCGGTGACGGTGAAGTCATGGGTTCCGTACGACCTGTCCGCCGTGAGATAGCCCTCCAGTAGGGTTTTTCGCCCCTGGTTATTCGCAATGGTCATCCTCCCATCCCGGCCGTGCCCCGAACCCCAGAGGATGAGTGGGGAATTGTACCTTTCTTCCCGTAGGTCCAGGACATCAAAACCAGCCCGACCGCTTGCCCTTAGCCAAGGAACGACCTGATACTCGGCCAGAACGGTTCCGAAGGTTCTGATTGTCAGCGCCTCGCCATGGTCTTCCTTCCCAATGCCTACCGGGTTGGCATAGCTCGCCCTCCCGCTATAGGTACCGTCCGCCTCGTAGACCGGAGCCCAGGGCTCGTTGGCGATGGCATTCGTCACGGCACTGGCAATGGAGTTGTCGGAGACGATTCGGAAGTTGGACTCTTTGGCGACGGATACGGAAGTAGACACATTCAACCGGTCGGTCGCCTGGAAATCCAGGTTCATCCTTCCGTTTCCACGGCTGTATGAGGAGCCAAGGATGATCCCTTCCTGGTCGAAGTAGCTTCCTGAGACCAAGTAATTGAACCTTCCCGTACCACCACTCATCGAAAGGGTTGTGGTGCTGATGGGTGCGGTTCGCATCACTTCTTCCTGCCAGTCGGTATCGTACGTGTTGTTGATCCCGTAGGCGTCCCAGATGTCCTGGATCTCCGACTCCGAATAGCCGTCATAACGAAAACCAGCAGCGTGGTACTCGATCCACTCTGCGGTGTTCATCATGTCTATCTTCTTGGAGGCTTCCTGTAACCCGTAGGACGAGCTGAATTGGAACCTCGGCTGGCCGGACCCGCCCTCACCTCTGGTGACTGCGCCCCGCTTTGTCGTGATAAGCACGACCCCATTGGAGCCTCGGGAGCCGTAGATCGCCGCCGCCGCCGCATCTTTGAGAATATCGACGGATTCGATTTCCTCAGGGTTCAGACCCGTAATGGCGTTTAGATCCTGACCCTGGAAACCCAACTGGGCAAAATCTTCCCTGTAAATGGGCATCCCGTCCACGACATAGAGAGGCTGGTTGCTCGCCTCGATGGAGGATGAGCCCCTGATTCGGACGGTGATACCATTCCCTGGATTCCCTGCATTTTGGGTCACCTGGACTCCAGGCGCTTTTCCGAGCAGAACGGCATCTAAACTCGCGACAGCAGGGTTTTCCAGGTCCAGGGACCGGACGGTGCTGATTGCGCTGCTGACCTCCCGCCGAGTTGCGGTGGCGTACCCGGTAGCAACCAGCTCTTCCAACTCGATGGCGGTGACCCCCATTTGGAAGTCCAGGACCACGGTTTGTCCTGCCCCGACATCCACGGTTTGGGCCTCAGGAGAGTACCCTATGTACTCCACGCGCACTTCGACCCTGCCTGCGGGCACGTTGAGGAGGAGGAAGACACCTTCCTCGTTCGTTAGGATTCCCAATCCAGTACCACGGATCGACACCTGCGCGCCAGCGAGAGGTGCTCCGGATTGGGCGTTCGTCACTGTTCCGGTGATCGTCCCCTGCTCCTGTGCGACCAGCGCCTGCGGCGAGACACCGGCTAAGAGCAAAAGGACCACAACGGATCCACAGAGAGATAACAACCGTTTTCTCATGCGTATTCCTCCTGAAAGGAAGTGGTGGAGAAAAGAACTGTGTCGGGGGGCGCCACGCGGGCGTAGAGGTGGGACCAATCCTCCTTTCTTTGCTTCAACACGAGGCGGTCTAGCCATACAAAAAGGCACCCATGGGTCTTGCCGGCCCGTCCAGGGTGCCTCCGGGACGCGTTGCGGTTTTACAGCACTCATTTACGATACGAAATCTAGTAAACCAGGTTACATCGTTTGGGTCCCGGCACAAGGGGCATGCCGTCTTCCAAACCGGATCGATCACTCTCTTCACACCCGTAGAACGATCGAGGCCGTCGCGAGCACCGAAAGAAGAGCGGCCGAGGGAAGGACCCTCGGCCGCCTTTTACCTCTTTCAAGGTCATCCGATGCGGGTTGGGATTCCCCGGGAATCCGGCCCCTAAACAGCGAAGTGTTCCTTCCCTATTTAGTACATCCCGCCCATGTCCCCACCTCCGGGCATCGGAGGCATGGGGGTGTCCTCGGGCTGCTCAACCACGACGGCCTCGGTGGTCAGAAGCAGGCCGGCGATGGACGCCGCGTTCTGCAGTGCGGACCGAACGACCTTGGTAGGATCGATGACACCGGCCTTCACCAGGTCCTCGTATTCCTCGGTCTGAGCGTTGTAGCCGAACGCATCGTTCTTCTCAGCCCGAACCTTCTCCACCACGATGGAACCCTCGGCCCCAGCGTTCTCGGCGATCTGCCGAAGGGGGTGCTCAAGAGCCCGACGCAGGATCTGGACGCCGATCTGCTCGTCTTCTCGATCCAGCTTCATCTTGTCCAGTGCGGCCTGGGTGTTCAGCAGGGCCACACCACCGCCCGGCACGATGCCCTCTTCCACGGCAGCACGGGTCGCGTGGAGCGCGTCCTCGACCAGAGCCTTCTTCTCCTTCATCTCGGTCTCGGTGGCAGCGCCAACGTTGATCACGGCCACACCACCGGCCAGCTTCGCGAGGCGCTCCTGGAGCTTCTCCCGATCGTAGTCCGATGTGGACTTATCGATGGCGACTTTGATTTCCTCGATCCGGCCCTGGATCTTGTCCTCTTCCCCAGCGCCGTCCACGAGGGTCGTGTTGTCCTTGTCGATGACCACACGCTTCGCGCTACCCAGATCGCTGGTCACAGCGTTCTCGAGCTTGAAGCCGACCTCTTCCGAGATCACCTGGCCGCCGGTGAGGACCGCGATGTCCTGCAGCATGGCCTTACGGCGATCCCCGAAGCCCGGAGCTTTAACCGCGCAGACCTTTAAGGTGCCGCGGAGCTTGTTCACCACCAGGGTGGCCAGGGCCTCGCCTTCGATGTCTTCGGCGATGATCAGAAGGGGGTTACCCGTCTGAGCGACCTTCTCCAGGATCGGAAGGAGGTCTTTCATCGAGGAGATCTTCTTGTCATGGATCAGGATCGCAGCGTCCTCTAGGACGGCTTCCATGCGCTCCGGATCGGTGACGAAGTAAGGGGAGAGGTACCCGCGGTCGAACTGCATCCCCTCCACCGTCTCCAGGGTGGTCTCGAGGCCTTTGGCCTCCTCAACAGTGATGACACCGTCTTTTCCGACCTTCTCCATGGCGTCGGAGATGAGGTCTCCGACCTCGGGGTCGTTGTTGGCGGAGATGGTTCCGACCTGGGCGATCTCTTTCTTGCCTTTGGTCTCCATGGAGAAGCCGGCCAACTCCTCAACCACCACGGCCACAGCCTTGTCGATGCCACGCCGGATACCCATGGGGTTGGTGCCGGCGGTGACGTTCTTGAGGCCTTCGCCGTAGATCGCCTGAGCCAGAACGGTTGCGGTGGTGGTACCGTCACCGGCTACGTCGGAGGTCTTCGTGGCGACTTCCTTCACCATCTGGGCGCCCATGTTCTCAATGGCGTCCTCCAGCTCGATCTCCTTGGCCACGGACACGCCGTCCTTGGTGACCGTAGGGGAGCCGAACTTCCGATCGAGCACCACGTTCCGGCCCTTGGGACCGAGGGTGACTTTTACCGCCTTCGCGAGCTTGTCCACGCCGGCTTTCAGCTGGGCGCGGGCCTCGACGTCAAATCCGAGTTCCTTCGCTGCCATCTCTATTATCTCCTTAACAGTCAATCGAATTCGTTGGACCTGGATCAGCTGATCACGGCCAGGATGTCCGACTCGCGGAGGATGAGGTAATCCTCACCGTCCACGCTCACCTCTGTCCCTGAGTATTTCCCGTAGAGAACCTTCTGGCCGACCTCAACGTCGGGGGCGATCCGCTCGTTCTCGTCGGAGAGCTTTCCGGGGCCCACAGCCACGATGGTGCCCTGCATGGGCTTCTCCTTGGCCGTATCAGGGATATACAGGCCACCCCGCATCTGTTCGGTCTCTTCCAGGGGCTGCACGACGACCCGATCCGCCAGGGGCTGGATCTTGTCCTGGGCACTTGCCATTCCAATTCCTCCGCGTTGAAAAACCCGTTGTTTTATTGACTTTTGCTTGACTTAGCACTCAGAGATGGAGAGTGCTAACAAAGACGGAAGAAATATACTTTTGCCTTGAAAAGAGTCAATGCCTCAAAAGGTCTCCTGGGAACCTCCTTCCCGAACCGCCGGACCTCGCCTACAATGCTCGGGGTGAGCTTGTCCTTTCCCCCTTTTCAGACCTGAATGCCGACCCTCGAAGAAGTCCTCCGGGCCACGAGCCGAACCTTCGCCATAGGTATCGAGGGCCTGCCCCGTCCCCTAAGGGACGAGATGCGTGTCGCATACCTGATTCTCCGCGTTTCGGACTACCTGGAAGACAACACCACGCTGGAACCCGAAACCAAGGCGGCGTTGCTGGACTTGTGGGCCGAAGTCCTGGCGGGAGGGGACCCGGCGCCAGAGCTCCTGGAGCACCTCGGATCCACGGACGACCCCTCCCCGGACACCATGGCGGCCCACCATGCGTCAGCCATCGTCCACGGCCTGCACGAGCTTACATCCGCTCCTCAGCAGGCCATCCGACGCCATACAAGGGATTCCACCATTGGCATGGCTCGTTGGGTGCGTCGGGGCCCGGTCATCGACAATGAAGCTGACCTGGATGACTACATGCACGAGGTGGCCGGCCGCGTGGGATACCTGATCACGGATTTGTTTTCTCTGGCGTCGGGCCGGGTGGCAAAGAACAAGGAGGAGATGACCAAGCTGGCTCGGGAGTTCGGCCTTGCCCTCCAAACCGTGAACATCGTTCGGGGCATCCCTTCGGATATCGAGCGGGGGTGGTTCTTCGTTCCTAAGGACCTATTGCCGGAAACGGTTCGAACGGGGGATGCCTTCCTTGCAAAAGGAAATGAGGAGCTGGCTCTGAGGACGGTCGACAGTCTCCTGGAGAAGGCCTCCCGGCATTTCCAGGGAGCCGAGAGGTACATCACCCTCCTTCCCCGCTTCCAAGCCAAGATGAGGTATTTCTGCCTTCTCCCCTACCTCTTCGGTGTCCGGACCGTGGCCCTCTCCCGGGGGAATCCCAACGTCCTGGATTCTGAGGTGAAACTGGATAGGGTAGAAGTGAGGTCCATAGCCGCTCAGACCAAGCTATGGGGGTGGTCCGACCGATGGATCCGCCGGTACGGGCGGGAGTTGGGGGCCTAGGGCTCCGATACCCGATGTCGGGCGTTACCCTGCGGCTGCCTGGGGTCAGCAGGGTGACTCCAAAGGGTCATCCTGCTCCCGTCAGGTGCTCCCCGGCAAAATAGAGGCCTTTCAGAGTCAGGAAGGGCTCTACCTCCGAAACAGAGCTGCAAAAGCGGGCCATGAGCTCGGCGTAGCCACCCGTGGCCACTACCAGGGCGTCCGGCTTACCCCACTCACGCTCGATCCGCTCAACCAATCCGTCGATAGCATCCACCGTGGAGAAGAAGACGCCGCTCTCCATGCAGGTCTCGGTTCTACGGCCGATGACGTTCTCCGGTGGTCGGAACTGGACTCTCGGTAGTTTTGCCGCCCGCATACCCAACCACTCCATCCCCACTTGCACCCCTGGAGCAATAACGCCGCCCATGAACACGCCGTCTTTAGTGATGCAGTCGAAGGTGGTGGCCGTACCAAGGTCCACCACGATGGTGTCCCTTTCGTAGAGGATCTTGGCCGCCAGGGTATTCACGATCCGGTCGGCACCAACCGTCTGGGGTTCGTCCACATCCAGGGTCACAGGGAGATCGGTCCCCGGCTCCACCACAAAGACCGGCCCGGAGATCAGGCCTTCCATGGCCGCCCGCATGCGACCGTTGATGGACGGGACGACCGAGCCCAGCACGGCCCGATCCAACGTCGTGGCATCAAATCCCTTCCTGGCCAGGAGGGAGTGGATCATATGATCGAACTCATCTGCGGTCCGGGCCGTGCCGGTGGTCAGCCGCCAATGGTCCTTGATCTCGCCGGTCCCGGAGTCCACCAGGCCCAGTACCGTCTCCGTGTTCCCTATGTCCACCACTAGTTGCATGTCTGTAACCCTATTGTTGGTCTTGTCTTAAGACCATCTACCTGTGAATCACTCTCAAGGAAAGATCCGCCGCCGGTGCCGAATGGGTGAGGGCGCCAACGCTGATAAAGTCCACACCGGTGCCTGCCACCTCGCCCACGGTCGACAGGGTCATGTTCCCTGAGGCTTCCGATTTGGGCCGATTCGGGCCCAGGGCCCGGATCCGTTCTACTGCGGTCCTCATGGTCTCCAGATCCATGTTGTCCAGGAGGACCCTGTCCACACCCAGGGGCAGGAGCTCGTCCAATTGCCGGAGGGTCGTAACCTCAACCTCCACCTTCAGGCCGGACCGGTTCCGGTCCCTCACCTTCTCGACCGCCTCCCTGACACCGCCGGCGGCAACCAGGTGGTTGTCTTTGACGAGGACCATGTCGTGAAGCCCGATGCGGTGGTTATCGCCGCCGCCGGCCCGAACTGCGGCCTTTTCCAACATCCGCCATCCGGGAGTGGTCTTCCTCGTATCGAGGATCCGCGTTTCGGTTCCGGCCACCGCCTCTGCGTACTCCCGGGTGAGGGTTGCGATCCCAGAGAGGTGGCCCAGGAAGTTCATGGCCACTCGCTCACCCGTGAGGATGGACCGCAACCGACCGTCGAGACGAAGGACCATCTCCCCCGGTTGGGCAGACGCTCCCTCCTCCGCTTCAGGCTCTATCTCGAGCCCTTCGTCCACTCTATTAAAAACCGTCACAGCCGCACCGATCCCGGATACAACCAGGGACTCTTTGGCGACAACAATGGCTTCACCCCGGGCTTCCGCATCCACCGTCCATTCGGTAGTCCAGTCCCCGGGGCCTACGTCTTCCTCCAGAGCCAGGTCGATCAGCCGGACCAGGTTTGAATGGTCGTCCACGTTTTAACCCCTCAAAAACAGGTAGCCCAAGAAAAGACAACCCACGGCCCAACAATAGGGTGCAAACCGATGGAAGGATTTCCTCTTCAGCATGGCAACGAAGGTCCGGATGGCCAAGATCCCCGCCACGGCCGCCACGAGTCCCCCGAGAAGGAGGGGGGCCGATCCCAGGTGCCCTTCAACGCCGGCCACGGCGCTGATTCCCACCGCCGGACCGTCCGGGTCCCCGAGGAGTTCGGGCAGTTGCAACACCGCCGCCCCAAGTATGGCCGGGACGGCCATTAGGAAGGAGAATGTGGCTGTCTCCTCGGCATCCACGCCGAGCCACAGTCCCGCCACCACCGTAGCCCCCGACCTGGAAATCCCCGGCACGATGGCGAACGCCTGGGCCAAACCCATGACCGCCGCCACCTTGGCCCCTGGCATTCCGGAAGGGTCCCTGCCAACAGCCCCCTTGGCCGTCCACAGAAAGCTCCCCGTGACCAGGAGGCCTATGCCGGCCACATGCGGCGCCTCGAAGAGGGCTTCGAGGGCATCTTTTGCGCCGAGCCCGACGATCACAGCCGGAAGGGTGGCCAGGACCAAGAGGCCCGCGTACCGCCAGGCGTCTGCATCCCGTTTGGCCAAGCCCGCCAACAGCGATCCGATCCGTCTTCGAAAAACCAGTATGACCGACAGGAGCGTGGCTACATGAACGGCGATTTCGAAGGCCACACCCGGTACCCGGATATCCAAAAGGGCCTGCCCCATCACCAGGTGCCCTGAGCTGGAGACCGGCAGGAATTCCGTCAGGCCCTGGACCAGGCCCAGCAAGATGGCTTCGAAAAGGGTCATCCGTCCGCTCCGTTCACAACGGAACGGTAGAGGTCTTCATAGATAGGCAGAATGCGATCGGTGGAGAAACGCTCGACCGAATCAGCTCGGGCGGCGTCACTGAACCGTGTCCAGAGGTCCTTATCCTTCAGGAGGGAAACGCCGGACTCGGCCATCTCTGCCACGGACCCCAGGGCGTGAAGGAACCCGGTCTCCCCGTGAACGACGACCTCCGGCAAGCCTCCCATGTTGGACGCCACTACCGGCGTGCCGCAGGCCAGGGCTTCCAAAGCCGCCAGACCGAACGATTCGTTCTTGCTGGGCAAGAGAAAGAGATCGGCGCAGGCCAGGAGCTCGTCCACAGATTGGTGTTTCCCGAGAAAGAGGACCTTGTCGCTTACACCCATTTCCTGTGCCTTTTCCATGCCCCTGGGCCGCTCGGGGCCATCGCCGACCATGATGAGCCGTGAGGGCACTTCCCGGTTGATTCGGGCAAAAACCTCCACCACGTCGGGGATCCTTTTCACGGGGCGGAAGTTGGATATGTGCATGAGGATCTTCTCGCCCTGGGGAGCCAGGGTAGCCCTGTGGCAGGGCTCCTTGTCCCGACGGAAGATCCTCGGATCGATAAAATTGGGGATTACCTGAATGCGATCCGGCGGCACGCCGAAGTCCTCCACGGTCCGGTCTTTCAGGAATTGCGAGACCGCCGTGAGGCCGTGGGACTTGTTGATGGAGAACTGTGTGATGGCCTGGAAGGAGGGGTGGAGCCCCACCAGGGTGATGTCGGTGCCGTGGAGGGTCGTTACGATCTTCAGATCCCTCTCACCCCTCAGCATCTCCTCAGCCACCCACGCCGAAGTGGCATGGGGGATGGCATAGTGAACGTGAACCAGATCCAGCCCTTGGTTGATGGCCGTATCGTGGATCGCCACCGCCAAGGCCAGGGAATAGGGAGGGTGTTCGAAGAGGGGGTATTGGTCCATCTCTACTTCGTGGAAGAAGATCCTCTCCCGGAAATGCTCCAGGCGGAAGGGCTGAGCGTAGGAGATGAAGTGGATCTCATGCCCCCGCTCGGCCAGGTCCAGACCCAGCTCGGTGGCAACCGCCCCCGATCCGCCGTACGTGGGATAACAGGTAATGCCGATCTTCATGCAGTTCCCTTCCCTGCGGATGACTCCCATTCCGTTACGATCTGATCTGCCATCTCTTCCGGCGTCCTCTCCCCATCCAAAACAACGATACTCCCTGGGAGCTGGTGTCGGCACCAGGTTACCTGCCTCCTAGCGTACCTTCGATGGGAGCGCCGAATCTCCTCCACCGTTTCCTCCAGCGTGAGGCGGCCTTGGAGGTAACCGATCACCTCCCTGTACCCTGATCCGGTCATACCGGGATCCTCGGCCCCATAACCGGCGGCGAGAAGACCCTCCACCTCCGCCACCAGGCCCTCCTCCACCATCTCTCCCACTCTTCTGTTGATTCGGTCGTACAAGCGGTCACGGGGGAGATCCAATAGCACGATCATGCCCATCAGCGGAGGCTCCGCCGGCTCGCTTTCCTCATGCCACCACGAGAGGGGCTTCCCGGTAAGGAACGCCATTTCCACGTTCCTGGTCGCCCGTTGCCGTCCTCCCGCTGCCGCATCCGCCCGTTCCGGGTCGAGGACCCGGACAAAACCAGCCAGTTCTTCCAGGGTGAGGCCGTTGAGGAACTCCCTGAGACTCGCCAACCGCTCCTGGTCCAGCTCCGGCTCCTGAAACATTGGGTCGGTCAGGGCTTTCAAGAAAAAACCCGTCCCTCCCACCAGCATCGGAACCCCACCCCGATCATGGATCTCACCGATCCACCCCCTGGCGTCCCGGGCAAACTGCCCGGCCGAATACCGTTCGTCCGGATCCCTGATATCCAATCCGTGATGGGGGAGAAGCGCCCGCTCCCTCAGGCTCACCTTCCCGGTGCCAATGTCCATCCCCCGGTAAATCTGCCGGGAATCCATGGAGATGATCTCTCCACCGATCTGTTGACCCACGGTAAGAGAGAGGCCGGTCTTTCCCGAAGCCGTGGGGCCCACGATCGCGAGATAAGCGGGGTTGGCCATCAGTGCCGGCCGAACTTCCTCTCCAACTCCCCCGTCCCTAGCCGGACGATAGTCGGGCGCCCGTGGACGTCGTGGTAAGGGAGGTCGGTGGCGAAGAGGGAATCGAAAAGCTCGGCCATCTCTTCCCGACTGAGCCGTTGTCCGGCTTTGACCGCCCCTTTGCACGCGAAGGTCATGGCAATCCGTTCGTGCTGGTTCTTTGCAGAACGCACCAGATCCGACCCCTCGGTAAGTTCCCGAACCATTTCCCGAAAACACCGCTCTGCGTTGAAGTATCGGTGTGGGTTGGGGACCGATTGAAGGATGACCGTGTCCCCTCCGAAGTCCTCGACCTCAAAACCAGCCTTGGAGAAAAGGCCTTTGAGGTCCAGAACCTGTTTCACCTCCGCCGGCGTGAGGCGAAGTGTCAGGGGGAAGAGGAGCCGTTGACCCTCCTGCCCTTCGGCTTGGAACCCGGCCATGAGTTTTTGGAAGAGAACACGTTCATGGGCCGAGTGCTGGTCGATGATAAGGAGCCCTTCCCTTGTCTCAGCCAAGATGTAGGTGTCATGGATCTGCCAAAGACGAGGCCGGCCGGCCTCGGACGGCCCCACGGGAACCTCCACACCGGGGTCTGATCCATCGGCCTTAGTGCCGGTCTCCGGTCCCTCGCCTGCGGCGCCTGCCCCCGATTGGCCCTTCTTGGCAAGGAAGAGGGCCATCTGGGAAACGGAATCCGATTCGCCCGATTCCTTTCCGGGCGGACTCCCCGCCTTCCCGGGGGTACCCCCCGTGGGCTCTCTGACCGCGAGGGTTGGAGGAGCCAGCTGGGAATCCAACGTAGCCGAGCTCTCGGCCCCGGCCAAAGCGGCCCGCACTGTTTCCTCAACCAGGGCTTCGACGCCTCCGCGGTCCTGAAAACGCACCTCGAGTTTTGCCGGGTGGACGTTCACGTCAACGCCGCCGTCCGTGACCTGTAGGTAAAGGAAGAGCCATGGCCTCTGGCCCGCGGCGGTTGTGGTTCGGTATCCGCGGTCGGCAGCCCTCAGCAGGGCCGGGTTCTTGAAGGGCCTCCCGTTCACGAACAGGTGAGCCCTTCGGAACCCGGGGCCTGCGGCATCGGGCCGCTGGATCAAGCCCCGCACCCCTAGTCCAGCACCGTCCCCGCTAGCCGTCAGAAGGGTGGCCGCCTCATCCCGCCCCCAAAGGTCCGAAACCCTGGTGGCGACGTCGCCCACCGGCCGCAGTTCCATCAGGACCCTGCCCTTGGACGACAATGAGAATCCAACCGACGGATTGGCCAGGGCCAACCCTATCATGACCTCGTTTACGGCCCTGGCTTCGGCAGCCGCGGATTTCAGGAATTTCCTTCTGGCCGGGGCATTGTAGAACAGGTTCAAGACCTCCACCGTAGTCCCGGGCTGTCGCGGGAAGGCCTCTACCGTGAGGATCTTCCCACCCTCCACCCTGAGGATCGTACCGACCGAATCTCCGCCCTCTGAGGTCTCGAGGGTGAGGCGGGAGACGGCTGCGATGGACGGGAGAGCTTCTCCGCGAAATCCAAAAGTAGAGACGAGGGAAAGGTCTCCAGCCTTGGATATCTTGCTGGTTGCGTGCCGATCGAGAGAAAGGAGAGCGTCCTCCCTACCCATCCCGATCCCGTCGTCGGAAACCCTGATCCTTTGCTTCCCCCCACCATCCAACTGGACCTGAACCGACCGGGCGCCGGCGTCCAGAGCATTTTCGACCAACTCTTTCACTACCGACGCTGGACGTTCCACTACCTCGCCAGCGGCAATCTGGTTCGCCACAGAATCGGGGAGAATGTGGATACGTCGCGTCATGTATTCAGGCCAAAGAACCGGACAACATTCTGGGACGTGTACTCCAGCACTTGTTTGAGAGTTTCACCGCGTATCGCAGCCAATGAATCGGCAACCCGCGCCACAAAAGCAGGTTCGTTCCGTCGACCCCGATGAGGGACCGGAGCCAGGTAGGGAGCGTCGGTCTCTACCATCAAGCGGTCTCGTGGGACCGATCGAACCAACTCCCTCCCGTCATATTTCTTGAAGGTGATGATCCCGGTGAAAGACACCATCCACCCCACCTCCACGGCCGTGGTCAGGAGATGGGCGCCGCCGGTGAAGCAATGGAGCACGCCCCGGACCCTCTGTCCCCACTCTTCGAGGATATGTTGTGTCAACTCGTCTGCACTCCGGCTGTGGACCACGACCGGCAGTTCCAACTCCTCCGCCAAGGCCAGGTGCGCCCTGAAGAGCTCCTCCTGTAACTCTCTGGGAGAGTTGTCGTAGAAAAAGTCCAACCCGGTCTCGCCAATGGCCACGATTCGAGGGTGAGACCGTGCCAGTTCGGAGAGGGCATCCAGATCTCCGTCCCGGGCTCCGGCCGCGTCGTGGGGATGGACACCGGCGGTACCCCAGAGGGCCGGCCAGCCCGCTCTCCCCATCCCCTCGTCCAGGAGTTCCGCGACTCGTCGAGCGTCCTCCAGGTCGGATGCGATGACCACGACTCCGTCGACGCCGGCTTCCGTGGCCCGCACGAGGACCTCGGCCCGATCCGCGTCGAAACGTTCGTCCGTCAGGTGGCAGTGGCTGTCGACTAGCATGGGGTCTCTGGCCAGAGAGAGAAGAGGGTATTGCTTGGGTCCAAAAGTCGTCGGGCCGCCCCTTCTCGAAGAGGGGCGGCCCGTCCGTGGTCAAACAGGCACGTTGGCGCTCTTTCGCCTCCGTCGAGCCCTTTCTTTCTCCTTGTCATCCCCTGTACCAAAACGCTTCTGGATTTCGAGGAGGGCCGGAGATGCCACAAAGATGGAGGAGTACGTTCCGATGAGCACACCGAGGATCAGGACGAGCGTGAAGTCCCTGATCACCGTCCCACCCAGGAAGAACAGGGCCAAAAGAACGGCCAGGGTCGTCCCGGAAGTGAGCACGGTCCGAGGAAGCGTCTCGTTGATGGAACGATTCACCAGCTTCTCCGGGTCTTCTTTCCTCCCGCCCTTCCGGTTCAGGTTCTCCCGGATCCTATCGAACACCACGATGGTGTCATTCAGGGAGTACCCGACGATGGTCAGAAGGGCCGCAACCGTGGGAAGGGCGATCTCTACCCGAAAGAGTGCCAAGAACCCCAACGTCAGAATGATGTCGTGGACGGTGGCGATGATGGCCGCGATGCCGAAGCGGAGCTCGAACCGGATCGCGATATAGATCAGGGTGAGGAAGAAAGAGAAGATGATGGCGAATGCGGCCTTCTGCTGCAGCTCGTCACCGACCTTTGCGCTCACCAGGTCCGCCTCCAGGAGCTCTGAGCTCCCGGCGCCGAAGGCCGCATCGAGGCGCGCTTCGATCTCCTGACGGACCTCGTCGACGCTGGCTCCCTCAGTCACCGGTGCCCGGATGGTGAAGTCGTTCTCCGTTCCGATCCGGGAAATGTCGGTGGCGTCGGTCCCGCTCAAAGCGGTCCGGATCTCGCCGGCATCCATGGGCACGTCGAAACGAACCTGAATCAGGGACCCACCGGTGAAGTCCACACCGTAATGCTGCCAGCTACCAATGAGGGCGATGTTCCCGAACATGGCGGCGAAGGCGACAAGGATCAGGATACCGGAGACCACATAGGCCTTTCTCCGGGCGGCGATGAACTCGAAATGGGCGTCGCTAAAGATGCGCATGAGATGCCCTTAAATGCTGATTGGATCGGAGGCTTTCTTCCCAGAGAGATAGATCAGGAAGAGAGTCCGAGTCACGAAGACGGCTGAGAAAAAGGAAGCCACGATCCCGATGGAAAGGGTCACGGCGAATCCACGAACAGGCCCTGTACCGAACTGGAACAGGATGAGGGCCGTAATCAGGGTCGTGAGGTTGGCGTCCACGATGGCCGAGAGCGCGTTACCGAAACCTTCGTCCACCGCGGTGCGGGTGGCCCTTCCGGCGATGAGTTCCTCACGTATCCGTTCGAAGATCAGAACGTTGGCGTCCACCGCCATCCCTACCGAGAGGATCAACCCCGCGATTCCCGGCACCGTGAGGGTGGCTTGGACCGACGCCAACCCTCCCATGACCATGATCACGTAAACCGCCAGGGCTCCGAGGGCCAGGAGGCCGGCCATCCGGTAGTACCCGAGCATGATGACCACCACCAGGACCAAACCCACGATGCCCGCCACGATCCCCGCATCAATGGAGTCCTGCCCGAGAGACGGGCCTACCGTCCGCTCTTCGACGATCTCCAGGGGCGCGCTGAGGGCCCCGGCCCTGAGAACCAGCGCAAGGTCCCTGGCTTCTTCGATGGGCGAGTTTCCGAGCTCGATCTGGCCCGATGCACCAATCCGGTCCCGGATCACCGGGGCGCTCATCACCTCACCATCCAACACGATGGCCAGGAAGTCTCCCACGTGTTGGCTGGTGAATTCCGCGAACCGCCGGCCACCCCGGCGATTTAGCTGGAAATTCACCAGGGGCTGGTTGTACTGGGGATCTCGGTTTGCCACCGCGTTCTCCAGGAACTCACCCGTGATGAAGGCCTCGTCCTCCAGGAGGTAGAGGCGCCTGTAGATCTGGGTGCCGCTCCCTACCAGGTCCGCTCCCCAGTGGAACCGGACCCTGTTCGGCATGGCCACCCCGACTTCTTGTAGTTCGAGGAACTGGTTGGCCATCTCGACGTCGGTCTCGGCCACGAGGTAGATCCCCTCTCCGTCACCCTGCCTCAAAAGGGAGGTAAAAGGCCGGAGTTCAGCCGCAGGGGCCTCTGCCTCGACGGTGTCCGTCTGAGCTTCGTCTACCTCGGCGGTTACGGTGTCACCTGCCACCGAATCCCCGGCGGTAGTGTCGGACGACTGGAACAGGAGCTCTTCCAGGGACTGGGTTTCGGACGGCGTCTGCACGACCTGACCCATTTCCCTCAAAGCGTCCTCGCCCAGGGCTGCCACGATGGCCCTGTCGATCCTCGCCAAGGACGGCTCGATCTGGGTCAAGGGGAGGACGAGCTTAAACTCGAGGAAAGCGTTTCGCTGGATCAGTTCTCTTGCCCGATCCTCGTCCTCGTTCCCGAGGCCTGGAAGCCGGATCTCGAGGCGTTGCGATCCCACCTTCTGGATTATGGGCTCGGCAACACCGAACTCGTCAATCCGGGTCCGGAGAATCCGATCCGACCGGTCGATGTGGTCTGCCTTGGCCGAGTCTGTGAAGGTCCCGTCTGGGTCATCCACCTCCAACACCAACCGCATGCCCCCTTGGAGGTCCAAACCAAGTTTGATGGGGCTGCCGATTCTGGCGTTGTTGGCATACAGGTAGCCGACAGCCACCGCTATCACGATGAATATGGTGATCAGCCGACCTCGAATGGTCTTGAACATATGCCTCGAACCAAGGATCAGGGTCGAAAAAAAGGGGCCCGGAGCCCCTCCTCCGAAAGCCCATAAAACTGTCGAAGTCGTTGGTTTGTGTCAATTTGAAGAATTCGCGGAGTTTCCCCCCTTTTTGTCGCTGCCTCAGGGTATCAGAGGGAGAAAGGGGAGGTTCTGGGGGACCGGGGGCGTATCAGAGGTTTTCGAGGACCCCGTTTGGCCGTTCAACGCCAGATGGAACCCTACGCCGGATCCACCGCCTCCCAGGCCCGGGCCTCATCTTCCCAGGGGATGGCCCGGTCGTGGTTGTAGGTTGGTATCCCGCCCCCTTCTGTCACGGCCGGCACCTCGAACCCGCCTTCCCCTTGCTCCCCGGGCAACGACCGTTCCCGGG
>JANQDZ010000014.1 GCA_028278645.1 Longimicrobiales bacterium
GCATCATCGGGCTGTGCATGAAGGTGGGGTCAGCGTGTGTATGGATGTGAACCAGCAGGTGGTGTTTTTCACGCCAAAGGGGAAGGCCCTCTTGGCGGCCCCACCGGTCGATGTCTCTGCCTCCATCCCCCGATGGAAGCACGACTCCGACATCCCCTGGGAGGTCGAAGCCAGGGCCTGGGAAGCGTTGGATTCGGGATAAAGGATGCCCGGAGAGGGGCGGTTTGGAGGCGGGTCGTTTAGAGGAGGGTAGGGGTAGTCGGCACCTCGGAGTCAAGCTGGCTTCTCAGCCGGACTCCCGGACCCGATCCGGAGAGCCAAGGACCCTCCAATCGGGATGAGGAAGACCTCCGCTCCCGGGATCCCCTACGCTTCCAACCACCAGGATTCGAGCGGTTTTATCGATTCGCAACAAAGGCCTGATTTATATAATTTTTTTGGCTGAAGTTGATGGTCGAAGTGGATGTTTTGAGAGGACGAATCATGGAAAACCTGATCTACCTAGACAACGCTGCTACCAGCTTCCCGAAGCCCGACGTGATGCACGACATGGCCCGGGATTTCTATCGAGAGAACGGGGTGAACCCGGGACGAACCGGGTGCGATCTGGCGCTGAAGGCCGAGGAGATGATCCACGGCACTCGAAAGCTCCTATCGGACTTCTTTAACCCGAGCCTCGTGGCGGCAGGGACACCGAAGGATCCCAACCGGATGGTGTTCACTCTGAACGCCACCATGGCGCTGAACCTGGTAATCAACGGCATGGTCGATGAGGTAGATCACGTCGTTACGACCTTGCTGGAGCACAACTCTGTGATCCGGCCTGTCAATCATCGGGTAAAGGCTGGAGCTGAAGCCACCTACGTAGCGCCTGATGCGGAAGGATACTTGGATCCGGAGGACATCCGCCGAGCTATCAAAGCCAACACTACCCTCGTCATGTTGAACCACGGCTCCAATGTGAGCGGAGTCGTTCAGGATCTGAAAGCCATCGGCGCAGTCTGCAAGGAAGAAGGTGTACCCCTCGCGGTGGACGCTTCCCAGACGGCCGGTGTCATCCCCATCGATATGGCGGAATGTAACGTCAGTTTCCTAGTCTTCACCGGCCACAAGTCCATGTTCGGCCCTCCGGGGACCGGTGGGATCTGCGTCGCCGATGATGCCGAGATCAAAGGTACGATTTATGGAGGGACTGGCGTCCGCAGCGCTTATCCCTATCACCTGGATGAGTACCCCTATCGGCTGGAAGCCGGGACTCTGAACATGGCCGGGATCGCCGGCCTTTCCGCCGGCGTGAGCTGGGTGATCGAGAAGGGCGTGGAGAATATTCACGCCCATGAGATGAAACTCATTGGGATGCTCCAGGAAGGGTTCTCCCAGATTCCTGGGGTGAAGATGTACGGGACCATGAATCTGAAAGACCGGGTCCCGGCCATGTCTGTGACGTTGGAGAACTACGATGCGGCTGACGTGGGGGCGTTCCTCGACGTGGACCACGATATCCTGACCCGGACAGGCCTACACTGCGCGCCCCTCCTCCACGAGCATTACGGAACGGCGCCCCGTGGAACAGTCCGGTTCTCGGTAGGACCCTTCAACACCGAAGAGCAGATGATCCAGACCATCAAGGCCGTTGAAACCGTCCAGGGCCAACGTCCGCCGGAAGCGTGGGTGGCGGAGGCGGTAACCGACGGACGCAAATTCCCCGAACGTCCCTGGGACTGGGATATCCGGGACGGCTGTTGAGGACCCAGACTTCGAAGAAAATCCCGATTCGCGGCCCTCGTTCCGTTGCGCGGAATCGTGCTGGTATCCCATAATCCGGGGACTTTTTTGAGATCCCTTACCCGGACCCCGAGAACACTGTGACTCCGTACCGACACCTCAGCACTGAGATGGTCTTCAGAGGCCTGTCTCGCTCCATCGGCGCGACTCCTCTCCTGGCCATTAGATGCAATTTCAGGGGGCACGAAAGAACCATCTATGCGAAGTCGGAGCAGTTGAACCTCACCGGCAGCATCAAGGACCGGATGGCCCTTCATGTTCTCCGAAATGCCTACGAAAAAGGGACCATCAAACCGGGTTTCGGGATCGCAGAAGCGACCAGCGGGAATACGGGTATTGCATTTTCGGCCATTGGACGGGCCTTGGGCCACACCGTGACGATTTTTATGCCGGACTGGATGAGCGAGGAGCGGAAAAGCCTCATCCGGAGCTTCGGCGCTGAGATCGTGCCTGTCTCCCACGAAGAAGGAGGCTTCCTGGGAAGCATCGAAATGGCTGACCAGATGGCGGAGCGGGAGGGGAACGTGTTCCTACCCCACCAGTTCTCCAACCTGGCCAACTGCGAAGCCCACGAACAATCCACCGGCCCGGAGATCTGGTACCAGCTCAAGGCGAGAGAGTTGGAGCCGGACGCGTTTGTTGCAGGGGTCGGCACAGGCGGGACGGTCATGGGCGCGGGCCGTTTTCTCAGATCCAAGAAGCCGTCCATCAAGGTCCACCCGTTGGAGCCGGAAGAATCCCCGACTCTCAGCACGGGCTGCAAAGTCGGGAAACACCGGATCCAAGGGATTTCTGACGAGTTCATTCCGGAAATCCTCGATCTCGGCTCCCTCGATGCCGTGATCCAGGTCTCGGACGGAGACTCAATCCTCATGGCCCGGGCACTTGCCTCCCAGCTGGGGCTCGGCGTGGGAATCTCATCGGGCGCCAACTTCCTCGGCGCCCTCATGATCCAGGAACAGCTCGGCCCCGACGCCGTGGTCGCTACGGTCTTTTCGGACGACAATAAAAAGTACCTCAGCACCGACCTCTTCGGTGACGAACCGATTCGGGATACGTTCTTGTCTCCCGACGTGGAGCTTCTCAGCTACGACACCCTCCGCCGATCCTGTAGAACCTGCAGTGACCTGGAGGAGTGCCGTCATTGGGTCGACGCCGAGGTTCCCTTCGATGACTAAGGCATCGGTGGGTTGATGACGAAGCAGAGGAAGGGAAACACACCGCCTCCATGTTGACCTTCCTCCCGGGCCCCTTTCGTGGGATCCTCTCTCTGCTCCTTTTTGCCCTGAACACGATTCTCTGGACCTTTCCACTGGTCCTCTTCCACCTTCTGAAGCTGGCAGTCCCGGCTGTCGGATGGCGACGGTTCTGGAGTCGGGTCCAAAACGGCGTGGGCACCGCTTGGATCTCTTTTAACAATTGGAACCTCTCCACCACTAATCCGGTCCGGTGGGACGTTGAGTTCCCGCCTGAGATGGCGAAGGATCAATGGTGCCTTGTTGTAGCGAACCACCGGTCCTGGGTGGACATCCTCGTTCTCCAGCGTGTCTTCAACCGACGGATCCCTTTCTTGAAGTTTTTCTTGAAGAAGGAGCTAATCTGGGTGCCATTCCTGGGTTTGGCCTGGTGGGCTTTGGATTATCCTTTCCTGGCCCGGTCTGCCATGGCCAACAAGGACCTCGAGGCAATCAGAAGGGCTGCCGAGAAGTTCAAGATTCTCCCGGTCTCCGTCATGAACTTCGTGGAAGGGACTCGGTTTACGCCGGAGAAACACGCGAAGCAACGGTCTCCCTATACCCACCTTCTGAAACCCAAGGCCGGAGGGATGACCTTCCTCCTCTCGAGCATGAAGGACGAGATCGACCTCATTCTGGATGTGACGATCGCGTATCCTGGCGGGACCCCCACCATGTGGGAATTCCTATGCGGGTCCTCTGAGGAGGTTCGGGTGAGGGTGAAGGGGATTCCGGTCGGGGAAGAGTTGTCTGGAGACTTCGGCAAAGACAAAGCGTTCCGCCGTCGTTTCATGGCCTGGCAGAAAGACTGGTGGGCCCAAAAAGACGAGGAACTCGGGGAGCTTCTGGGATAGGCCCCACTTTCGGCAGGCCCGGGGAAGGGAACCTTCAAGGAATGGACGCGGCAGACTTCAGGCGGATTCTGGTAATGGGATGCTCCCGGTCCGGGACCACCCTCCTCCAAAGCCTCCTGGCAAGCCATTCCGAGGTACATACCTTTCCCGAAACGGGCGTATTCCTTAAAGCATTTGGTATGAGAGGGCGGGTCCTCCCGTGGGCTCGAATCGGGCTCTCCATCGGGAAGGAGCGGAAAGCGTTGGCGATGCTGCTACCCTCCCAGGGCGGTACGCCGGGCCACCTCCCGAACCTGCCACCCTTTCGGCTATCCCTTTCTCGGTCTTTGGCCGGTGTCGCAGGGTTCTTGGATGGCCTCGCGGAAGCAAACGGGAAACGGGCCTGGGTGGAGAAGACACCCCGCCACGTTCTCCATGCACGCCGAATCGGGCGGGCAGTCCCGGGAGCCGTCTGTGTCCACATCATCCGGCGGGGCCAGGACGTAGTGGCCTCCATCGTGGACAGAGCCAAGCGGTACCCGGACCGTTTTCCCCGTCAGGCTGATCCCTCCTATGGGATTCGTCAGTGGAATCGCTCCATCAAAGCGACAGCTGACGCGCTTCAGGACCCGGGTCATGCCGTGGTGGTGTATGAGAGCCTGGTAACAACCGTGGAACCCACCATGAGGGCGCTCTGTACCACCTTTAACCTGGACTTCGAACCTGGTATGATCACACCAGGGGATTCGTCGGCGTTTACTCACGTCTCGGAAGGGTGGAAATCCCGGGTAAAGGAGCCGGTGGAGAAAGCTCGGTCCAAGTTCGGTATTTTATTCAACGAGGAGACTCGGGAACGGATAGAAAATCGTCTCGAGCGCGGTCTTTACCTCGATCTGACGCAAAGGGCATCCGAAGCACATGGCGGGGTTCTCCTGTCCAGTGCGCTTCGAAGAAGGAATAACCGATGAAACGTCTGACACCATTTTTGGTGCTACTCTTCTTCTACATTCCTACCCCCGCTGAAAGTCAAACACCTGGTCAGCGCGTTCCCAGTCGGGACCGGATCCGGGCGGAGTTCCTCGACAACATCAGAGAGGGGATAGATGACGCCCGAAATGGGTGGATGGAGACTATCGGGAGTGATCGGATCGACGACTTGATGACGCACTATACGGACGGTGCGATGATCATCCCGCCCGGCGGTGGACCCTTGTACGGGACAGAGGCGATTAGGGCTTATTGGGAAGGCGTCCTTCCCAGTCTCGGGGAGATGCGGATGGGCCTGGGGGACCTCGATGCCAGTGGTCAGATGGCTATGATTGGCGGGACTTATACCACGGAGCGGGTGGGGGCAAACGGAGGGATGGTGAGGGAATCCGGCGGCCTTTTGACGGTGTTCGTCCAGGCCGGCCGGCGGTGGCTGATTCGGGCCCAGGTCTTTGCAGCGCCTACCGCCGAAAGACCTCAGTAAGGTCCTCTTAATCGGGCAGCGATGGGCAGGTGGTCCGATCCCACGTCTGTCTTCAGCCAAGCATCCACCACCGTCCATCTGGAATTGGCCAAGATGTGGTCGATGCGAACTCGGATCCATCCATTGAGCCGGGTACCGCCGATGCCCGATCCAGCCAGGGAATAGCTGTTCTGCCACTCATCCCAGAATTCTCGGTAGGACCGACTCTCCACTGGGGTGTTAAAATCCCCGGTGACGATATGGGGCCCATGGAAGAGTTCCGTCCAGAACTTCGCCCTCCGCAGCTCCACGCGCCTCAGAAGGGATTTTTCCCGGACCTTCGCAATTCCATCGGTCAACCTCCCTGACCGGATCAGCTCGAACCCGGCTCGCGGTGTTTCCAGGTGGAGGTTCGTAACCAGGATAGGATCTCCATCAAAGTCGAGCTCATAGGTGACGACCCGTCCCGAGCCCCCGGCGAATTCCAGGGCCTCCCGGTCCATCTCCCGGACGTCGATGATCTCGAACCGGCTCGCCAAACAGAGGCCAGCCCGTGCGTCCACATGCCAGCCGGGGACCTGTCCCAGGTTGCTGGCGAACTTGGAATCGCACTCCTGAAAAGCGACGATCTCGGCTTCCCATTCTGCCAGCAGGTTCGCCGGACTCCAGACCAGAGAACCGCCGCCCTCGGCATTGAAGCTGACCACACGAAGGTCCGGAACAGCTGGGTCCCCCGCGAATAGTGATCGCCACCCCGTCTGGTACCCGACGACCGGGCCTAACACCAGGAGGCTGGCGGGTACCAGGAAAAAAAGGAGGGATCGATCGCGGAGGGCGGCCAACGGGACGACTACGATCAGAGGGAGGAGCAGGACCCACCTGGGCCCGAAAAGCAACACGGTCGCCGGCCACCATCGGTCACCCAGGGCCGAGATCATGACCCAACCCACCAAGGCTAAAGCCAGGTAGCCAACGGTCCCCCACCACGCTCCCCTGTCTATTACTCCTTTGGATACCGGCTTTCGCAGGTTCTTCAGCCACCGCATGACCCGCTTGGTACGGTTCGGGTCTACGGATGCCAGGCAGGTCGGGCATCTTGCGGCAGAAAAAAACTTGAGCCCTCCAGCGAGGCGCACGCGATGGCCTCGGCCAGAGCAGGGAACAACGATATCCCGGGTCTTCTTCCGCTTCGGCATGAAAGGGGGTCGGGACGGATCCATCTCTAAGCAGTTGATAGTGCCCTGGCCACGGCCCAGACCACGGCGGCCACCCACCCAACGCCAATGGTTGAGAGGAGCCATTTCTCGACGAGAGGCATCTTCTGACGGCCCTTTTCACCGTGGAACCAGCCGAGGACGGATACTGCGAAGAATCCAAAAACCACCGAGACCACGATGAACCGAAAGAACCACTCCGGCAAATTCCCTCTGCTTTGGAAGTCCGAGGAGACCTCCACTGCGGCAAGGCCCCCGGCGACGTAGGCCGCCAGTAGCTGAGGTAATCGCTTCTTAAATATGAGTTTAGGGATACTCACCTCGACTATTTCATCAACTTTCTTCTGGACCGGACTCCGCCGGTCTCCCAGGAGCCGCTTCTCAACGTCGGCGGCGCTGGGCCGGTGCGCCGGGTCCATTGCCAGACAAGTTCGGATGAGCTCCACCAGCTCCGGGTCCGTTTCTTTGAGGAAGTCGGCCAAGGGGGCTAGGCCCACCGCTGGGCCCCCGTCTCCGCCCTTCCCGGGGGAGCCATCGCTTGGCGGAGGGGGATGGCCGGTCAGCAGTTGGTGAGCCAGGATTCCGAGGCTGTACACGTCGGCTCGGTCCGTGAGGGGTTTACCCTCCATCTGTTCGGGGCTGATGTAGGCTGGGTGCCCCAGGATCTCCCCGGATTGGGTGAGTTTCGGTTCGTGGTCCTCGCCGGTTTCCAGTACCCCGGCAATCCCGAAGTCGCAGAGGGAATGGCGCCCACTCTCGTCGGCCCGAAGCACGTTGTCGGGCCTCACGTCCCGGTGGATGATCCCGAGATTGTGGGCTGCCGCCAGAGCGGAAGCTATCTCCCTGATCACGCGCCTCACCTCGGCGGGCCCCAGGCGCCCCTCCGCTTTCAGACGCTGATCCAGCGTTGTGCCTTTTACAAACGGGGAGACAAGGAACGGGGTCCCGTCGGAGAGACTTCCCACCCGATGGACTGTGCAGACGTGAGGGTGGTTGATCCGTGCAGCCGCTTGGGCTTCACGTTCAAAGCGCTTCCTGGCTTTTGTGTCCGAATATAGGTGGGGTGAGAGGACCTTCACCGCCACCAGGCGTTTGAGGTGTGGCTCTCTGGCAAGGAACACATCGGCCATACTTCCCTGGCCGATGGGCCGAAGCACCTCCAGCTCAGGCATCAGATCCGAGTCCATGAGTGTCTGAAGGTGACCGCGATCCTTCGTCTGCGTGACGTCCGCGTGTGCGGGGACCTGGGCAGGCACCGGCGGGGGCCAGGTTGATGACGGTGGGGGGGCTCCTTCCGTGGAGCCAGGGCCAGGGCCCGAAGGCGCATCACTCGCGACTGCGTCCACACCCGTTCCATCGCCAGCCTCACCCCCAGCCCCCGGGTCCTCTGGGGATTCGTCGGCGGGACGGAACGTCGATGGCTTGAACGAGCCTCCGCGGATGGCTGTAACCAGATCCAAGGTCTCGTCCAATGGCTCCAATCCCAACTCTGCGTCCAGCAAAGCCACGTATCGGTCGTATTGGGCCAAGGCTTCCGTCCGGCTCCCCGTTTCAGCCAGGAGCTGGATGAGGTGTTGCTGGCCCCCGTCATCGAGGGGATCCAAGCCCACCCATTTCCATGCGCTCTTCAGGGCCTTCGGGAGGTCCCCTCGCTCTCGGCACTCCCCGATGAAGGCATCAATGGCCGCCCTGTGTCTACGACTAAGGCGGGCTCGGTACCGCTCCACCCATTCCTCGAACGGGTGGGTTTGAGCGAGATGGACTCCCTCGAGGAACGGACCGTCATACAATTCCACCGCCTCAGAATGGCGCGCCGACTCGGTCAGCTCCAGGAATTGGGTGCAATCCACCCAGCCGGATTCAGCAAATCGCACGGTATTTCCTGCCGATTCCACCCATGTTTCCCCCACGTTCTGCCGGATTTCATAGATGGTCTGGCTCAGGGTATGGCGGGCCTTTTCCTGGCTGCTTTCAGGCCAGAAGAAACTCACTAAACGGTCCCGGGTGGCCTCCCGTTCTACGGCCAGGAAGACCAGGACCCCGAAGGTGACTGGCTTTCCTGGAAGGGCGGTAAGTTCCTCATCGTCGAGGGTTACACTTGGGAGTCCGAGCGTCTTCAGCCGAAGGGTCATACGGCCTCGAGATGGCTTCGGGTGGAAAGGTTCTCCCGAAGATACAACGGAAAGCCTTTATCGCGCTGCCTTTTTCTGCCTTCCTACCCCAAGGGGAAGGTCTCTCCCAGCTCCGGCACCACCACCGGTTCGTCACCCCGACGCCGAAGATCTCGAGCCAACGACTCAGCTGCGTCTTCCTCTCCGTGGACCAGGAAGGTCTGCTTTCCTACCCCGCCAAGGGAATCGTACCAACCCAGGAGTTCATCCAGGTCGGCGTGAGCGCTGAATCCATCGACGACCTCGATCTCCGCCTCCACGTCGTACCAACGGCTATGGATCCTCACCGGGTCCTTTCCCTCTTTAATCAGGCGGCCGAGGGTGTTCCGGGCCTGGTATCCCACGAAGAGAATGGTGGCCTTCGGGTCGGAGATGTTGTGCCTCAGGTGGTGTTTTACCCGGCCCGCCGTACACATACCCGATGGGGAGATGATGATCGCCGGACCCTTCCACCGGTTGATCTCCATCGACTCCTGGACGGAGGTAACCAGCCTCAAACCCGGGAATTCCAGTGGTGCGTCGCCAGCTCCCAGGAGCCGCTGGGCTTCTTCAGAATACACCTCGGGGTGCATCGCGAAGACCCTGGTGGCCGCTGTCGCCATTGGGCTGTCCACGAAGACCGGGACTCCCGAGAGCCGTCCGGTTTCCACCAGGTCGTTGATCCGGGCCATGACCTCCTGGGCTCGCCCCACCGCGAACGAAGGGATCACGACCTTCCCCCCTCTGTCCAAGGTTCCCTCCAGGATCCGGAAAAGCTGCTCCGTTCTGTCTTCGACCTCTTCCCGTTGGCGGTTCCCATAGGTGGATTCCATGATCAGATAGTCCGGTTCCCGAACGGACTCGGGAGGCCCCAGAAGGCGGGCACCTTCCACACCGAGATCTCCCGAGAAGAGGATCCGTCGAGCTTCCGCCCCCTGCCCGACGTTCAGCTCAACTACGCCCGCTCCCAGGATATGCCCCGCCAGATGGTAGGTGAACGTTCCTATGCCGTCGACCTCATACTCCCTGTGGAACTCCACGTCCTGGAACTGGTCCAGCGCCCGGAACGCGTCGTCTTCGGTATAAAGAGGCCTGACCCAGGAAGCGTCTTTTCCCTGTTTCTCCAACCTCTTGATCTTCCACCTGGCATCTTCCTCCTGGATTCGGCCAGAATCGGCCAGCATGATCCGGCAAAGCTCCACCGTCGGTTCCGTGGCGAAAATGGGCCCCCTGAATCCGGCCTTCACCAGAAGGGGCAGGCGACCGGCGTGGTCGATGTGGGCGTGGCTCAGGACCACGGCCTTGAGGTCCTCAGGCTGGAATGGGAACGGGAGGCGGTTCCGCTCGTGACGCTCGGGCCCGCCCTGAATCAACCCACAATCAAGGAGGAAACTACCTCCATCGGTCTGAATCTGGTGGCAGGAGCCTGTGACTTCCCGAGCTGCTCCATTGAAAGAGATCTGCATCACGTCGCTACCTCTGGAGGGATTTTGGGAACGGCGGCCTCGGTCCGGTCTGGATCTTATCGCCTCTGGAACCGGATGCCCATGCCCGGGGTTCCTTCTGACGAATAGCCTAAAACCCCTGCTGGGAGTTCAGGACGATGATGTGCCAAGCAAGTAGGCCCACCGGACACGGCCGCGGCGCTCCTCGCCTCACCTTCATCCTTCTTATTGTCGCTGCGCTGACGGTGGGGTGTGGGTCCGGGGGTGGGGACGCGTCAGAGGACCCTGGGATGGCGGAGACCGAGCCAATCGCTCTCGGTCCGGCGGACGGGCATGATCTGCCACCAACCGAGTTGAACAGGGTGGCGGTGGGAACCATGGCTCCGGATTTCTCCCTCCGGACTCTGGCGGGGGACACTGTTACCCTGTCGTCGTTTAGAGGAGCCAAGGACGTCGTCCTCGTGGTCTACCGGGGACATTGGTGACCACATTGCGCCCGCCAGCTCGTGGAGCTGAAAGCTCTGTTGACGCCCGAACAGGAAGAGGGCACCCAGATTCTCGCACTTTCGGTAGACCCCCCGGAGGATCTTCAGCGGATGGTGGACCGGATATCGGCGGATGATCAATGGGCTCCCACGTTCCCCTTTCTCACGGACGACGGGCACAAGGTCATCGATCGTTATGGCCTCTTCAATCCGAACGATCCCCGAGGACGGCAGATCGCTCATCCCGCTACTTTTGTGATCGACAGGGATGGCGTGGTCCGGTGGAGATTCGTGGAGGAGGATTACAGCCGTCGGCCTGCCAACGAGGACATATGGGCTGCCTTGCAGGAGCTCGGGTAAAGCCCCAAGAGGGTTGCTTCCTTCGGGATCCCCTGCGAATCGTTGAGAGTGAGGTTCGCAGGGGATTCCTTCTTTTCCGGTGACAAATGCCACGCCCCTTTTTTGTTCCGTCGCGCCAGCAGATCCTGACGGCCTTTTTGGGCGCAGGCCTGTTGGCCCCGACGGGATGCGACTGGGGCCAGGGACCCCCGCCGAGGCCGAGCTCGCTGACCCCTGTGGCCGGCTTGGACCAGGAGGCGACCGTCGGGAAGCCAGTTCCTATCCCCCCGGCCATCCAGGTCCTCAACAAGAAGGGCAAACCCATGCGGGGCCAGGAGGTCCTATTCTCGGTCTCATCCGGGGGAGGTCAGGTCTCCGTCCCAAGCGTAATGACCGGCGAGGATGGGATCGCCCGGGTCGGAGCTTGGATCTTGGGAACCACAGCCGGCGTCCAGGCCCTCCAGGCACAGGTAACCGAGCTTCCCCCGGTGTTCTTCTCGGCGACTGGCCTCCCCGACGTACCCACGTCCATCAAAAGAAAAAACGGTGACGGACAGGTAGGGGTGGTGGGAGGGACGTTGGCGGTACCTCCGACGGTGGTGCTCAAGGACGCTTATCAGAACCTGATCGGGGGTGCCCGGGTCAGCTTTCTGATCACCGGAGGCGGGGGATTTATCGAGCAGACCACCGGTGTGACCGACGCGTCCGGCATCGCAAGCGCGGGCGGCTGGACCCTGGGCACCGTTCCGGGACCCAACACCCTCCAGGCATCGGTCCCGAGCTTGGCCCCTGTATCTTTTTCGGCACAGGCGATTCCGGACGTTCCCCATCGTCTGACGGTCCTCCTGGGTGACGGCCAGGTGGGCCAGGTCGGGACCGCGTTGCCCGTTCTTCCGACCCTTCTGGTTGCGGACCGGTTCGGAAACCTCCTTGAGGGGGTGCAAGTGACCTTCGAGGTGAAAGCGGGAGGGGGGACCATCCAAGGCGCGAGTCAGGTTTCGGGCCCGGAGGGGGTGGTGGTCTCCGGTCCTTGGACTCTGGGGCCGATGGCTGGAATCCAAGTCCTGGAGGTTCAAGTCCCGGGCCTGGAGCCCCTGGCCATTCATGCGACTGCTGATGCGGGCCCTCCGGTCCAGGCCCTGGCCCAGGGGGGTGGACTCCAGACCGCTACCGTAGGGACCGAGGTCCAGAATCCGCCGACGGTCCGTGTGGAGGATATCTACGGGAACCCGGTCCCCCATATCTCCGTGACCTTCACCCCTTCCGGATCACCGGATCCCGAAAAGTCCCCGGGGGTGATCGGAGGGCCCGACGCAACGACCGACGAGATGGGCCTGGCGTCGGCTGGAAGCTGGACCATGGGTACTCGGACCGGGGCCTATTCCGCCAGCGCCGAGGTTCAAGGACTGGCGGAGACGGTCACCTTCTTCGCCACAGCCACCGCCGATTCCCCCGTCTCGGTGGCCGTCAGCTCCGGAGACAACCAGACGGCCCGGTTTGGAACCTCCGTGACCGAGCCACCATCGGTCCGGGTCGCGGACCAGTTCGGGAACGGCGTGCCGCACATAGCGGTGGAGTTTGTGGTCGTGGAGGGAGAGGGAGGCGTATCGGATGGCGTCGTCGAGACCGAGTGGGATGGCATCGCCACGGTCGGAGCGTGGATCCTCGGTCCGACCCCAGGGGTGAACCGATTGACGGCTTCGGCGGGCGAGGTGGGGTTTGTGACCTTCCGGGCCACCGCACTGGGCGCGGAACCGGCAGCCCTTACAAAGGTCCGTGGGGACGGCCAGTCCACCCAGGTTGGGACCCTCGTCCCAGAGCCGCCCGAGGTGAGGGTCACTGATCAAGTCGGGTCTCCCATCGGCCTGGTGCCAGTCCGGTTCACGGTAGTCTCTGGCGAAGGGTCCGTGGCACAGGGGGAGGCCGTGACGGACTCCGATGGCCGAGCCAGCGTCGGCGGCTGGACTCTCGGGACCGTGGCCGGCCCCAACAACCTTTCCGCTTCCGTGAGTGGCCTGGAGCCGGTGACGTTCTCGGCCGATGGCACCCCAGGTCCCCCAGAGGAGATCTGGAAGGTCGATGGCGACAGTCAAAGTGCCCTTGTGGGTACCCCTGTGCCGCTTCCGCCTTCGGTTCTGGTGGAAGATTCCTACGGGAACCCGATCCCGAGCCTCGCAGTGACTTTCACAGTGATAGGAGGCGGCGGGTCGGTAGCAGGGGGCTCCGCCACTACCGACGGGGGGGGTGTGGCCAGGGTCGGAGCCTGGAACCTGGGGCCACTGGATGGGATTAACCGGCTGGGCGCCAGCTCCGCAGGGCTCCCCACGGTGGTCTTCGAGGCGATGGGGAGGGACGCCGGCGGCTTCGATCTTCAGCTGGATTATCAGACGGCGGTTGATCCCGCCATTGCCGCGGTGTTTGATGCTGCCGCTTCGAGGTGGGAGGGGATTATCGTGGGAGACCTCCCGGGTTATAGTGGCACCCTTCCAGTGGGCGGCTGCCAACCCGTGGCCGAGGAGAGCGGTGTGGAAGATTTGAAGGTCTATGTGACCGTGAAACCCATCGACGGACCGGGTGGAGTCCTGGGGAGGGCGGGACCGTGTTATTACTGGACCGTCGGCGGTGTTTTCCCCCTCACCGGGATCATGGAATTCGACGAGGCAGACCTGTTGGACCTCCACGGTTCCGGGGTTTTACAGGACGTCATCGTCCACGAGATGGCACATGTCCTCGGCTTTGGTACCCTCTGGAATGCGTCTTCAAACGATTTCCTGGTCGGAAGTGGAACGGCCGATCCCCACTTCGTGGGACCCGCGGCCACCCTGGCATTTGACGATGTGGGTGGGACGGTGCGGACCGCATCAAAGGTCCCGGTAGAGAACACCGGCGGTCCTGGGACCAGGAATGGGCATTGGAGGGAATCCGTTCACAACTCCGAGCTCATGACCGGTTGGATCGAGGGGGGAGGTTCGGTGAACCCTTTGAGCGCCATCACCATCGCAAGTTTCGCGGACATGGGGTACACGGTGAATATGAACGCGGCCGACCCGTACGTCCTTTTTAACCCCCATGGGGCTCCAGGGAGAGGCCCGGGCAGGGGAAGCATCTATATCGAAGAACTCCCACCCCCTATCCCGATTCCCGTCGGGCCGGGTGGGGGTAGGTAGGATCCAGCGGGTGGCTCGGAGGTAAGGATGATAAGTGTCTTGAGGCGGGCGTTTGTCGGATCCTTGTTTTTAGGGTTGATCCCTGCAGCAGGGTTTGGGCAGGAGATGGGGCGGGCCGGGATCGGAGTCGAGTTGGCCGACCTCACGTGGATCGATGCCGACCAGGTCCTCCACCCCGAGGCGATTGTTGTCCTCCCACTGGGGGCTGCAGCGAAGGAGCACGGCCCCCACCTTCGGCTGGACAACGACCTCCAGATGGCTGAGTACCTGAAACGGAGGGTTTTGGCCGAGGCGGACGTGGTAATGGCCCCCACCATCTCCTATCACTTTTACCCGTCCTTCCTGGAATACCCTGGCTCGACCCACCTTACCTTCGAGACGGCCCGGGACGTGGTGGTGGACATCGTGAAGAGCCTGGCGGGATACGGGCCCCGCCGGTTTTACGTCCTCAACACGGGAGTGTCTACGTTGAGGCCCCTCGAGGCGTCCGCCGCGGTCCTTCGAGAGGCCGGAATCCTCCTTCATTTCACCAACATCCTCGAGGTGGCTGGCCCGGCCGAGGACCAGGTGCGGGAACAGGTCCGGGGGACCCATGCCGATGAGATCGAGACCTCCATGATGCTCTACATCGCTCCGGACCGAGTGGACATGTCAAAGGCGGTGAAGGAGGACAATCCCCGGGGCCAAGGGGGGCTCACGAGGAGGCCGGACGGGCAGGGGACCTACTCGGAATCGGGAGTTTGGGGGGACGCGACGCTGGCCGACCTCGAAAAAGGCCGGATCGTGGTGGAGGCAACCGTGGACGGGGTCCTCGAGGATATTGAGGAGTTGAGGTCCGCCGTGCTTCCTCGGCCGGAACCGACGTCCTGCGAGGAGCCAGCTGCTGACCCTTGGATCATCCAGCGCAGGGATGGCTTATTGGCCAACAATGAGTTGGTGGAATATGCCGTCGAGCATTTCGGCCAGCCGGTGGTTTGCTCAGGTCTCGTGGAAGAGGAATACCAGGGCCAGAAGTACGGATCTTTCTGGTTCGAGTTCGAAGGAGGCGCCGACTTCCGCCTCAGATCAATGCCGCCGGAAATAGGAATCACCACTCTGAGGTTTCCCGGGGGATTCGACGACGAAGCTGAGGCCAAGGAACTCCTGATGAGGCGTGCCGCCAGGATCGGGTTGGAGATCGATTGGGGTAGGGCGGAGACCACCTGGGAAGGCGAGGAGAAGGTAGTGAGCTTTTGGGATCCGGATACCGGGTTAAATGCAAAAGCCTCCTTGATCTACCTGGGCGAAAGGTTGGTGGCTCTCAGGCTGAGCTTGGCACCATGAACAAAACCCTGGTCATGATCATTGGCCCGCCGGCCGTGGGGAAGACCACCGTAGGGGCCGAGCTGTCGAAGATCACCGGGTTTCCCCTATTCCACGCCCACCTCTCTATCGAGGCGATCCTGCCGGTCTTCGATTTCGGAACGGCTCCTTTCAACCGGCTGGTCACGAGCATCCGGGAAGGAGTGTTCTCCGAGGTCGTGAATAGCGATCTCCCTGGGTTGATCTACACCTACGTCTGGGCGTTCAGCCATCCGGGCGACCTGGCCTACGTCCAAAACCTGGCGTCGATCTTCGAGTCGGCTGGAGGAAGGGTGGTATTCGCGGAGCTTAAAGCAGACCTAGGGGTTCGCCTTGACCGGAACGAGGGAGAGGACCGACTGGCAGCGAAACAGTCGAAGCGGGACGTGAAGAACTCACGAAAGCGGCTACTGGAAGCTGAGGAAGAGTATCAGCTGAACTCCGACGGAGACTTTCCGCTACCTGAGCACATCCTCATCGACAACACCAGCCTGGACCCGGAGACCGTGGCGCATCGGATTGCCGACCATTTCTCTTTGCTTCGGACGGCGGAGTCCGGCCAGGACTAGGACGGCGGGATCAGCAAGCCCCAGCCGGGGTAACCTGCGCTATTCAAACCAAAAACCTGGGGTCTCCGGTGGGCTCATAGTCCCACCGTTTCTGAAGGAGTGATGGGCAATGCGGAAGATTGTTTGTATCTCGGGGACCAGCCGTCCGGACAACTATACGTCGAAGGCTCTTGCGGTGGTCGTTGCCGAGCTTGAAAAGCAGGGAGTGGAAGTGGCGTCTTTTGATGCCCGGGAACTTTCCCTGGATTTCCCGGGAGGCCCTCCCACGGAGGACGCCGTCAGCCTCCAGGCCGCCGTCAGGGAGGCTGATGGGGTTGTACTGGCCACCCCGGAGTACCACGGCGGGTTCGCGGCCATGACGAAGCTGATTCTCGAGAACATGGGATTTCCCTCGGAGCTCAAGGGGATGCCCATCGCTCTGGTAGGGGTAGCTGCCGGACGAATCGGCGCCATCAAGTCGTTGGAGCAACTCCGTGGCGTTTGTTCCCACATCGGGGCTTTGGTTCTGCCCGGATCCGTCTCAGTGGCCGGGGTCCGAGCGGCTTTTGATGCCGAGGGTAACTGCACGGACGAGGGTGTCGAGGATTCGTTAAGGGGGCTGGCAGGGGCTTTGTTGGAGTTCATCCAGGACTACGTCTGCCCCAAACACACGCTCGAGGCCATGGTCCGTGGAGAAGACCGGCCCTGGACCGCGGCGGTTTGAGGGCGCTACCATGGCTCGGCGCCACCTTAACTCAATCCAGTAGGGGCTTTCCGCCCTGAAGGGAGGTAACCCTTGAGATCGCACCGCGGCTTATGGACCCTGGTTCTTCTGGTCTGCGTCGGGTGTTCTCCTCCTCCTGAGCCCACGGGACAGACCGGACCCCTCGGAACGAGGATTGACGAAATCTTCTCCGACTTCAGCTCCGAGGACTCCCCCGGTGCCACGGCCATGCTGATTCAGAATGGGGAGGTGGTACACGCCGCGGGTTACGGCTTGGCGGACCGGGAATCCAATAGGGTTCTAACCCGACGGACCCCTCTCCGACTCGGGTCGGTGGGAAAGCAGTTCACCTCCATGGCCATCATGATTCTGGCCGACCGGGGCCTCCTCGCCTTTGATGATCCAGTGACGAAATGGGTACCCGAACTGGAGCGGTTCCCCGGCATTCAGGTCCAACACCTTCTCCGCCACACCTCGGGGTTGCCTGATTACTACAGGGTCCCCGATGAGACTTTCCTGGGGGTAGCGGACTCCGACGGGGATCCAGCCCTGACCCATCAGGATGCCATCACGATCTATGAGACCTGGGGAGAACCCGTTTTTCCACCCGGTGACCAGTACCGGTACAGCAACCCTGGTTACGAAGCGTTGGCCGTCATCGTGGAGAGGGTATCAGGCCTTTCGCTCGGTCAGTTTTTGGAGGAGAACGTCTTCGAGCCATTGGGCATGGAGACCGCCGTGGTAAGAGACCGGCCGGACCTGAACATCCCGGATCGAGCGGTGGGTTATCGTCCAGGGCGATTTGGCCTCGGATGGGTGGAGGAAGACGACCACTTCTTGAACTGGTTGTTGGGTGCGGGGGGGGTTTATTGTTCGCTGGACGACATGTTTTTATGGGACCAGGCCCTATACACCGACACTCTGGTGAGCCCAGAGATCATGGACCTGGCTTTTTCGCCCACTACCCTCAACGACGGGACCCTCTCGGCTTACGGATTCGGTTGGAACGTTGGCGACCGGAGGGGACGGAGGGCGGTCCACCACGGTGGATCCTGGGTGGGGTTCAGGGCGACCATCGTCAGGTTCGTAGAGGACGCTACGACGGTCGTGGTGCTCTCGAATGCCAGTGCCAGCGCTGGCGACCTGGCCAATGAAATGGCCGACCTGGTTCTATCTCCCGACGGACTTACATGAGTGGAGAGACGCCACCGAAGGCCTACCTCGAAAAAGTAGGCCCCGAGAACCTCGAAGCCTGCGGGATAGGGTGTCTTACCAACCGAAAGCATGAGGGGTACGGGCCGAAGGTGAAGTGGCTCAAGGGCCGCTTCACGGAAGGGCTACGGTTCTTCCTTTTCCGAGACCAAGCGGGAAAACCCTTGGCGTTCCTGGAATACGTCCCGGGAGAGTTTGCCTGGCGCCCCGTGGAGGCCGCAGGGTGGATCTTTGTCCATTGTCTTTGGGTGTACGCAAGGGGTCAAAAGGTCGGGGGGTTGGGGGGACGCCTTGTTCGAGCGACCGTGGAAGAAGCCCGGGCCTCGGGGGCCATCGGGGTGGCGGCCATGGTCAGCGATGGTCCTTGGATGGTGGGGGAGAGGGTATTTCAGAAGAACGGCTTCGAAGTGATGGATCGGGCTGACCGGTTCCAGCTGGTCGGACACCGGATCAAAGAAGGCCCTCCTCCGCGGTTCCGGGATATCTCAGGAAATCTTTCGTCTTTTGATGGGCTCAACCTCGTTTACTCGGCCCAGTGCCCCATGCTCCCAAAATCCGCCAATGACCTGTCCGAGATGGCGGCTGAGCATGGACTGGATTTGAAGGTCACGGTGTTAAAGACGGCCGAGGAAGCGCAACGGGCCCCCTCTTACTACGGGGTTTTCAGCCTGATTTGGAACGGACGCCTTCTTTCCGACCACTATGTGAGCAAAGGACGCTTCAGGAACCTCCTCAAAAAGGAGATCCTTCCTGAGATCGCCTGACGCGGCGCTGGCGCGTTCCCGACGAAGAAAGAGACAAGGGGTGTAACCGTCGACGGGAGGCGGCCGAGGAGCCAAACTCATGAAACAGGTTTTATCCGCATCATTTGTGGTAATGGCCGTCCTGTCATGGGCCTGCGGTAGCGGAGCTGAACGCCGGCCGGCTATGGAGGAGCAGGACCCCCGGGCGTTCTTTGCTTCCCTCGAAGAGCGACTCATCTCCTCTGACAGCCTTCGTGTGGACTTTGACGTTACGGCCGAGGGCGCCGTTTCGGCGGCAATCTCCGGGAGCCTCTTTCTGGGCCCTGACGGCTCGGCCGTCCTCAACGCGAACGGGGACTTCGCCGGGGAGAACGTGGTCGTGAGCCTCACGGCAGGTGATGGAGGCTACCAGTACGGAACGGGGGCCACACTTCAGTCGGGCCCAACCCCCAGCCACCTCAAAGAAGGGCTCCTGATCGGGTTTACCAGGATGGGGATCCTTCACAATCTGGCGATGCTGGTTGGGAATGCTCCCCCAGACGGCGTTGAAGGAGGTGTCAGGGACTGGGTGCAGGTGGACTCTTTGGCCTTCCTGGAGGCCGGATCCGTCGGGGCTGGCGGGGTTTCGTTCCACATGGCCGTTGGCGGGGTCCCTGCCGGATCCGTTGAGCTGGAAGTCGGCAAGTTCGGCCTGCCTCTGGTCCGACGGCAAACGGTCCTTTTCCCAACGGGAGAGATGCGGGTAACCGAGAGGTATTCGGGGTTCTCCATTGTCCCTTAAGGCCATCGGTGTGAATATCCCGGTTGATCGATCTTCCAACCCCTGACGTGAGCGTCTCGCATGCGAATCGGTATCAGTTTTTCCAGAGTGTTTGGGATTCTCTCCCGGACCGTCCTACTCGGACTGGCGGTCGGGATTTTATGCCCGCCCGACATCACGGCCCAGGAGCCTGCTTCCCCGGTTTTTGAAGACGGACAAGCCCAGATCGTGGCGGCCTTCGAAGCTCCCGAGAGTTGGATCCATGAGGAGCTTTGGGTAGAGACCGAGTTCGACTCGGACGGTGACGGGAAGATGGACCGGATGCACGTGGCCGTGGTCCGGCCAAGGCAAACAGAAACTGAAGGGCTAAAGGTCCCGGTGATTTACGAGTCCAGCCCTTATTTCTCGGGTACCGCTGGAGGTGGACTTTCTTACTTCTGGAACCCCCGGCAGGAGGTTGGCGCCGAACCCCCGCCCAGAAGCTCGCCACCGGAGGTCCGGGCTCGGACGAGTGCCCAGATCTCCGGCTCCCAGGTTTCGACCTGGGTGCCCAGAGGATTTGCCGTGGTCCACTCGGAGGCGCCGGGGACGGGGTTGTCCGAGGGGTGCCCCACTGTAGGCGGGGACCCTGAGGCCCTGGCCCCCAAGGCGGTTATCGACTGGCTGAACGGCCGAGCCCGGGGGTTCACCAGTGTCGACGCGAATGAACAGGTGACCGCTGATTGGAGCACCGGGAAGGTCGGGATGACCGGAACCTCCTACAACGGAACCATCCCGGTCGCAGCGGCCACCACTGGCGTGGACGGCCTGGAAGCCATCATCCCCATCGCGCCGAACAACTCCTACTACCGGTACTACAGGTCGAACGGTCTCGTTCGGCACCCCGGGGGCTGGATGGGGGAGGACATCGACGTCCTCTACGACTTCATCAACAGTGGTGACCCGGCAGGCAGGGCCAACTGTGACGCCCGGATCAAGGAAGGGGAGATGGCCCCAGGGATGGACCGGGCATCCGGAGACTACAACGAGTTCTGGGCTGACCGGGACTTCATGAAAGAGCTCGATGGTATCAAGGCCGCCACCCTCATGGCCCATGCCTTCAATGACTGGAACGTGATGCCCGAGCATAGCGTCATCGTCTATGAATACCTCAAGGAGAAGGGCGTTCCGGCTCAAGTCTACTTCCATCAGGGAGGCCACGGGGGCCCACCTCCCCTGGAGCTCATGAATCGGTGGTTCACTCGATACCTCTATGGAATCGAGAATGGCGTGGAGGACGATCCGAAGGCGTGGATCGTAAGGGAAGACGCGGAACGGGATGACCCGACCCCGTATCCCGACTACCCTAATCCCGAAGCATCCCATGTCCGACTTTATCCCCTGGCCGGCGGTGTGCTTTCCGGTGGGTTGAGCATGCAGGGCATGCCGGGACAGGGTACGGAGACGTTGGTCGACAACTTCTCCTTCTCTGGAGCAACCCTGGCCCGGGCAGAGTGGACGGATCACCGGCTCCTCTTCGTCACGCCCCAGCTGACGGAGGACGTCCACATATCCGGGACGCCTACGATTGGGATTCGTTTGGCTTCCAACCGGCCCGCCGCGAACCTCTCGGTTTGGCTGGTGTCGCTTCCGTGGACGGAGGGCAGGGTCGAGGCCGGCGGACTGATCACCCGAGGATGGGCCGATCCCCAGAACCACAGCTCCCGCACCGATGGGGAGCCTCTGGAACCGGGTCAGTTCTACGAGTTCGGCTTCGACCTCCAACCCGACGACCAGATCATCGCCGCGGGTCAACGGATCGGACTGATGATCTTCTCTAGTGACCGGGAGTTCACCCTTTGGCCCCCACCGGGGACCGAGCTGACGGTGGACCTGGACTCGACCTTCCTGGACATCCCGGTGGTGGGTGGGAGTACTGCCCTCAGAGCCGCGTTCGGGGGTTAGGGGCGATCATGCCGGAGGCGAAATTCCACTCTCTGGATTCCTATGAGGAACTCCCGGTGGAGGAGATGGCGACCCGTGCGGTGGAGTTCTACGAACACCTGAGGCGACGGAGGACGGTTCGGGAATTCTCGGACCGTCCGGTTCCACGAGAGGTCATCGAGCACTGCATCAAGGCTGCGGGCACCGCGCCGAACGGCGCGAACATGCAGCCGTGGCACTTTGTGGTCGTCAGCGATCCGGAGGTTAAGAAGAAGATTCGAATCGCTGCCGAGAAGGAGGAAAAGGAGTTCTACTCCGGGAGGGCCCCTCAGGAGTGGTTGGACGCGTTGGCTCCGCTGGGAACCGACGAGCACAAACCGTTTCTTGAGACCGCCCCCTATCTGATTGCCATCTTTGCAGAGCGCTACGGGATTCTCTCTGACGGGCGTCAGGTGAAGAACTACTACGTGACCGAGTCGGTAGGCATCGCTACCGGGATGTTGATCACGGCCGTCCATACGGCCGGGCTCGTGTCCCTCACGCATACTCCGAGCCCTATGACCTTCCTGAATGAGCTCCTGGGTAGGCCTGAGAAAGAGCGCCCGTTCCTGCTCCTCGTTGTAGGCTATCCGGATAGAGACGCAAGGGTCCCGGAGATATCAAAAAAGAACCTGGACGAGGTTGCCACTTTCCTCTGACCGTCGTCGAGGTGTTTGAATGGACCCAGAGGTGATACGGGGGAAGTTCGGAGGCGATTTCGTCGCCACCGAGCGCACCTTCAAGATGGGGATCGATCGGCGGTTCACGCGGCAGATTGCCAGCCGTTTCTCTTATCCAAAGGTTCTCGAGACCTGTACGGGTGGGGGGTTTTCTACGATCGCTCTAGCAGAGGTGGCTGGACACGTGATCTCGGTGGAGATCGATCGATTACATCAGGACCAAGCAATCAAGAACGTCGAACGAGCCGGCCTCTTGCCGAAGGTGACTTTCGTGCTCGGCGATTCTCTTGACGAGGGTCTACTCCGCGGACACCTCCCCATTGATTCAGCGTTCCTGGACCCGGACTGGGCTGATACGGGGCCGGACCACGTCTACCGGTTCAGGCGATCGAATACAGAACCGCCGGCCGACCTCCTCCTGGAGCGGTGCCTCTCCCTCACCAGCAACGTTGGCCTGATTCTGCCGCCGGGGGTGGATTCAAGGGAGTACTCCGACCTCCCTCCGCACGAAAGGCATGAGTTGTTCTTGGAGGGTAGGCACGAGCTTACCTGCCTGTATTTCGGGGAGCTCGCCAGATCGATCGGAAAAACAGAGTTTCGCGTTGAATAGGGACAACAACATAAACGAAAGGCAACGGCATGGTGAAGCCGCTCTCAGTACTCGTTGGGTGTCTTCTACTGTTCCCCATCCCAGCCCTTTGCCAGGACAGAATCTCCGGTGCCGATCCAAGGGATGTCGCAACGCTGGATGACATCATCAGGGCCTACTACGAGGTCGTCTCGGGGCCCGCTGGCGAAATCCCCGACAGGGAAAGGGACAGGACCCTACACCTACCCGACGCAGTGGTGGGAGTCCCTGGGCAGGACGAAAGTGGCCGGTCCCAGCTGATCACCATGACCCTGGATGGCTACCATGATCGGTTCGGTGGCCCCCGCTCGGAGGGGTTCTATGAGAAGGAGATCCATCGCGTCGTACATCGATTCGGGAATGTGGCCCATGTGATGAGCACGTATGCTTCTTCCACCACACCGGGCGGAGAGGTCTTCGATCGGGGGATCAACAGCATTCAACTCACCTGGGACGGAGATCGCTGGTGGATTGTCAGCTGGATCTTCGATTCCGAACACCCTGACAACCCGATCCCGGCGGAATTCCTTCCGGAGAAGGGTTAGAGCGGAGTTCGCCGTTGGCTGAGACACTGAAGAGCCGGTACGGCCCCGACGTCCCTTTACGGATTGCCGAGAAGGTAGCCGAGGCCTATCCAGAGTTCGACCAGGAAGAGTTCCTCCGCTTGGCCCTGGACGGCTTCGAGGATCTGGAGCTCACAGAGCGGGCTAAGCAGATCTCGTCCGCCCTGGCTGCCACCCTTCCCCCGGACCGAGACCGGGCGATTCGGATCCTGATGTCGTCCATCGAGCCGAAGGCCGGGGAGGCTGAGCCAACCGGCATGGACGCTTTTGTCTACTTCCCGTTGGTGTACTTCGTTGGGCAAGAAGGGCTCGGGTGTTTCGAGACCTCCATGTGGGCCCAAAAGGAATTGACAAAAAGGTTCACGGCCGAGTTCAGCATCCGAGGTTTCATCGACAAATACCCATCGGAAACCCTGGCCCGACTCAGGGATTGGGCGGAAGACCGGGACGTACACGTGAGAAGGCTGGTCTCCGAGGGTACCCGGCCCCGCCTGCCGTGGGCCCCTCACCTGAAACGCTTCCGGGAAAACCCCGCGCCCGTAATCGAGCTCCTCGAGTTTCTCAAGGACGATCCCGAGGAGTACGTGCGCCGATCGGTGGCGAACAACCTGAACGATATCTCGAAGGACCATCCTGAGGTGGCCGTAGACGTTGCCCGGCGGTGGTGGAAGGGTGGGAGTGAGGAGCGGCGGAAGCTTGTCCGCCACGGCCTCCGCACTTTGATCAAGAAAGGCCACAAAGGTGCCTTGGGGGTCCTGGGTTTTGGGGAGGAGTCCCCCGTCGAGGTAGAGGTGGTCACCTGCGACCCGGAGGAGGTGGAGATCGGTGGAAAGGTCCAGATCAGGATCGGCCTCGTGAATCCCTCGGAGACCCGGACGGGTGCCCTGGTGGACTTCCGAATCCACTTTGTGAAGGCGAACGGTTCGACGAGCCCGAAGGTGTTCAAAGGGGCCGAGCGGTACCTGGGACCGGGAGAGCGTATCACTCTTCGGAAGACCGTTTCAGTGGCCCAACAATCCACCCGCACCCACTATCCGGGACGGCATGAGGTAGAGGTAATGCTGAATGGTCGAACCCATCCAGGAGGGCATTTTGTGTTGCAGAAGGCCAAGGACCGGTAAGGTCTCCGCCTGCCGGCGAGAAAAGGAGGTCTGACACATGGACAAAAGTGGAGTTGGGCTGGAAAAAGGAATCGAAGTCCTACGGCGTACGCCGGAGGTTTTGCGGGCGTGGCTGGGGGGGCTCTCTCAGGTCTGGGTCGAGTCCAATGAAGGGCCGGAGACCTGGAGTCCATATGATGTCCTCGGCCATTTGATCCACGGAGAGAAGGCGGACTGGATTCCGAGGGCACAGCAGATCTTGGAGGGCAGAGGCCACGTCCCTTTCCCGCCGTTCGACCGCTTTGCCCAGTTCGAGGAATCAAAAGGAAAAACACTCGACGAGCTGCTCGATGAGTTCGAGGAAGAGCGGGAAAAGAGCCTGGGCATCCTGAAGGCCATGGACCTCGCTGAGACAGATCTCGATCTCGAAGGCACCCACCCAGAGTTCGGGTCCGTGTCGCTCAGGCAGCTCCTGGCGACTTGGGTCGCCCACGACCTGGGGCACCTGGGTCAGATAGCGCGGGTCATGGCAAAGCAGAACCAGAAGGCGGTGGGCCCGTGGGCGAAGTACTTATCGATCCTGAATCCGAGACAATCCTGAGAGTCCGGGAGTGACCAGAAGATGAGGGACCAGAAAGTTGCCATCATCACGGCTGCGAGTCGTGGCATGGGCGCGGCCATTACGCGGCGCCTTCATAGAGAGGGCTTTCGGATCAGCGCCATGAGTCGCTCGGAGGGCGTCATGGACTTGGCCGAAGAGATCAACGGCCTCGGGCATATTGGATCGGTCACCGATCCGGACGCGCTTCAGGAGCTTGTGGGCGGGACCCTCGATGCCTACGGCCGGATCGATGCCCTGGTCTGTAACACGGGACATCCTCCAAAAGGGGATCTTCTGGACATCTCCGACGAGTCCTGGCGGGAAGGGATGGACCTGGTCCTTCTGAACGTGGTCCGCATGGCCCGCCTCGTAACTCCAGTGATGGAGAAACAGGGCGTGGGAGCGATCGTGGCGATCTCCACCTTCGGCGCTGTTGAACCTTCTCTGGCGTTCCCGGTCTCCTCGAGCCTGAGGGCTGCCCTCGGCGCTTTTGCGAAGCTCTTCTCGGAGAGGTATGCAGGAAGCGGAATCCGAATGAACTGTGTGCTCCCGGGGTTCATCGAGACCTACGAGGTGGACACCGAGATCCGGGAAAAGATTCCCATGGGGCGGCCCGGATTGACCGAGGAGGTAGCCGGGGCGGTGGCGTTCCTCCTGTCGGAGGACGCCGGGTATCTGACCGGGCAAAGCCTCAGGGTGGATGGAGGCATCACCCGGTCGACCTAAGTCACGTCAGGTCTTTGTTGGGAGGACCGGATGAAACCGATTTGGAAGTGGATAACGCTCCTCGGGATCGCGACGGCTCTGGATCTCTTTTTCCGATTCGGGATGCCTTTCCGTTTGACCCGAGTCCTGTGGGCGGAAGCCGTGATCTTTCCGGCGGCGGCTCTGGCGTTCTTACTCTTTTATCGTGCTCAGCCAGGGAAGACCGCTTTTCGGAGGAAAGTCCAGGTCGTCATGATCGCGGCATTTTTCCTTGCCGGCCTCCGATCGGGTCTCTGGGCCTTCGGCCTACCCATCGGGACGGTGAACATCGTTGTGCTGGTGGCGACCTTCCTCGTTTGGGCCGGGTTTCGCGTCCGGAGGAGGTACCTGGCCCGCCTGAACGAAGCTCACTCATAACGCAGGGCCTTCATGGGATCAACGCCCGATGCCTTCCGTGCTGGAAGGTACCCGGCACCAAGGGCCACTCCGGTCAGGAGGATGATCCCCAAACCGATCACAACGGGATCAAACCCTTCCATCTCAAAGAGGAGTGACTGAGCCCCCCGCCCCATCCCTACCGCAGCCAACACACCGATTATCCCCCCAATAGCCATCATCTTGCCTACCTGCCGGAGGACCATCCCTCGGACGGTTGGACGGGAAGCACCGAGGGCCATCCGCAAACCGATTTCTCTTGTCCGTTGGGCCACCGAATACGCCAGCACACCGTAAAGCCCGATGGCGGCCAGGATCGTGGCCAGGACCGCAAAAGCCGAGGAGAGCGTTGAGATCATCCTGTCCATGAAGACGTTCTCGAGGACCTGGGTCTCCAGGGTTTTGAGGTCCTCCAGGGGGAGGTTTGGATCCAGGCCGGCGATGACCTGCCTAGCGCCTTGGAGAACGGAGGTGGGATCCATGCCGGTTCTGATATAGAAGGTCATGGCTCCGATTCTCGGATCCTGTCTGTAAGGGATAAAGATCTGGGGCGGAACGGCGTCTTTGACTTCCGAATACTTCGCGTCCTCCACTACTCCGATCACGTCGAGGTTGAGCTCCCCGCCGCCCCTCATCCCCACCCGCTTCCCGACCGATCCTCGTGGATCCAGGCCGAACTTTCGCGCGAAGGCTTCGTTGATCACCGCAACCGTAGGCGCCTCGCCGGCGTCGAGGGGGGTGAACTCCCTTCCGGCCAGAAGTTGGATTCCGAGGGTTTGAAAGAAGTCCGGTCCGATAATGTTGTAGTTTGAGTGGACATCGGTATCAGGGCCCGCTTCGAACCCTTCAACAGCCACAGACGAACCTGAGTTGTTTCCAGACAGGATCGGGATCATGCCAAGGGAGACCTGCGTGACACCCGGGATCGCCGCCAGCTCGTCCTCGGCCCGTAAGAAAAGGTCTTTTGCTCGATCGAAGTCGTATCCGTTCAGGTACGGCGCGATACGGAAGGTGACGATGTTTTCCGGGGAGAGCCCAAGGTCCACCCTGCTGACGTTTACTAGGCTCTTGATGAAAAGGCCGGCGGATACCAGGAGAGCCATGGACAGGGCGATTTGAGCAGTCACCAATGAGGTTCGAAACCTGGCCGCGGAACGGGCGCCGGCGGGTTGGCCTGAGTTGCCCTTCAGGATCGTAACCAGATCTGGCCGGGTGCTGTGAAGGGCTGGGTAGATCCCGAAAATGAGCCCGGTAGCGATGGAGAGTACGCCCGCGAAAAGGAACACCGGGGGGCTCAGCTGCACGGTTACGGTGGCCTGCGCTTCTGGAGGCAGAATGGATCCGATGAAACCCAGTGTCCACGAAGCCACAAAGAGGCTGGCGGCACCACCTATCACTGCGAGCAAACAGGATTCGGTGATGAGCTGCCCCAGCAACCGCCCTCTTGAGGCTCCAAGGGAAGCCCGCATTGCGATCTCCGGGCCCCGGTGAGCCCCCCGGGCCAGAAGCAGATTCGCAATGTTCGCACACGCGATCAGGAGTACAACGCCGGTGATGGAAAGCAGGAGGAAGAGAGGGACTCGTGCCTCCGTGTGAAGGCGGCTCTGGCCTTTTCGGCCTTCAACCATCATGAGCTCTTTGGCACGGAACTGCTCCATGGTCTGGTCACTCATCCCAGACTGGAGAGGAGCCTCCACTTCGTTGACGATGCTCTGGTAGAGCGTATTGAGCTCCGCATGGGCCTGCTCAAGGGTGAAACCGGGATTGAGCCGGCCAAAAACATAGGCCCAGTAGCTCCGGCGGTTCTCGAACCCTTGCCACCCGGGGCTCATGAGTTCCCGCATGGTGATGGGCACAAAAACGTCGGGCTGTGAACCCAACGTGGTTCCCTTGAACCCGCGGGGGCCCACGCCGATCACGGTCAAGGGTTGGCCGTTGACCACAATGGTACCATCGATAACATCGGGATCGGATCCAAGCCGGTTTTGCCAATACTCGTGGCTCAGAACCGCCACAAAGTGTCCCCCAATCGTCTGGTCGTCGGAGGGCGTTAGGAGCCGGCCAACGGTGGGTTGGATCCCGAGAACCTGGAAGTAGGAGCCCGACACCAGCATCCCTTGTCCGTTTTCGGTTTGCCCCGAATAGGCCAGGTTTGCGCCGAACTGGAAGTGGGCGGCCAGGCCGGCCATGCTCTGTTGCCCCTCCTGGAGGTCCCGGAACATCAGATAGCTGAAGACCTCTTCGCAGCTGCCGGCGTTGTTGCAGGATTGTGAGCCCGGCTTGGGCCCCGGGGCACCCAGGTTCACGAGCCGTTCGGGTTCGAGGACCGGGAGAGGGCGGAGGAGCATTTCCTCGAAAAGAGAGAAGATGGCCGCGTTTGCCCCGATTCCCAGCGCCAGAGAGAGAACGGCCACCCCGGAAACGAAGGGTGTCCGGGTGAGCTTTCGAAGCGCGATCTTCAATCCCAACATTTAATCCTCCGCAGCAGATTGGGGACGTCGGGTCCCCGTTTTTTCCTCTATAAGACGCTCGGGAGTCGGTCGAGGTTGGATTCCGGCTTTCTCGGCTCTTGACGAAGATCCGACGCCAAAAGATTCGGGTGCGAGCCAGTATCGGCTTGTGGCAGGGTGCTCCCGGCGCTATGTAGCTAGATCTTCCCAAGAGCGTGATGGCAGACCTGAAAGGGGGTTTGATACACTGTGAACGTGCTGTTCCACCGCCTCGAGCTCCGAAAGGATTAAGGAGACTGAAATGCGAGAATTAGGCAGAAACCGGGGGCTGTCGGTGATGGTGATGCTGGGTTCTCTCGGCCTGTGGGCCTGTGCGGGTGAAGGGGATCCCGGTCAGGGGAGCCAGGCATCCGGCTTCGCCCTGCCCTCCATACCGGATGCCATCCAGAGTCCCCAGACCCATTCTCTCTTTGGGGAGCCTCTTTTTGCGATGGCGGACACCTCTGGTGCCATCGCCGGAGCTGACGAAGCATTCCTCGAGGCCCCGGACGACGTGGGCCTCCTCATCGCCGCTGGGAGGGTCCGGAGGAACTTCTTCCACTACCGCCAGGCCATCGAGATCTATAGCCAAGCCATTGAGATGGCTCCGGAAGACTGGCGTCCATACCGCTTCAGAGGCCACAGGCATATCTCGTTGAGGGAGTTCGACAAGGCCGTAGCCGACCTGGAGAAGGCCCGGGAACTGGCGCCTTTAAACTGGGACGTATCCTATCATCTGGGCCTGGCCTATTTCCTTGAAGGACGGTTCGCCGACGCGGCTACGGAGTACCTCCGCTGTCTCGGACTGGCGAGAAACCCTGAGGCCGTTTCCGCCCAAACCGACGCTTTTCGAAGCTGCTCCCAGAACGCCGATGATCCCGATTCGAGAATCGCCATGACGGAGTGGGCGGTGAGAGCCAGTGCCCGGTCCGGGCAGGAGGGTACCGCCGCCGAGTTGCTGAATGGGATTCCAGAAGGGTTGGAGATCGGAGAGAACCTCCCATACTACCATGATCTCCTCTATTACAAAGGCGTCAAGACGGCCGCGGAGCTTCTCGATCCGGGGCCCGACGCGCCCTACCGAAAGGAGACGGTTGGGTACGGGGTAGCCAACTGGCTCGTAGTCCAGGGGGATACGACCGGGGCGATCCAACTTCTGGAAGAGTTGGTTGAGGATTCTCACTGGCCCGGGTTCGGAAGGATTGCAGCCGAGGCTGATCTCTATCGCCTCACGGGCGGTTCGGGGATCTCCCAGCCGAAGTAGCGGAATGGGTCCCTCATTCTCCGCAGCGGGTCGGTGGATAGCGTCTCGGCCCCTTTTGTTGTCGTATCTATCTTTTTCCTTGGCGTGGCCTCCCTGTCCGCGCAAAACGCCCATGGAAACCAGCGGGTCTTTGGTTTCCATTTCCGAACTGTTGCCCAAAATCGGTTGATCCAGTCGCCGGTTTCACCCGGTCGTTGAGGCAGCCGTTCACGCCCCTGAGCGCCCTCTCGGCTGGCCCTTCCGAGCCCGGGCCGGAACTGGTGGAATAACCCTCCTATTGGTCCCAGGTAGAGCTGAGCGCGAATATCTGTCATTCCCCTCTCCGAGAAGGTCTTGAAGGCTCCTTTGCCGAATAAGCCAATGGAATAGCGCCTTTCCGGCATATTCTTACGCACTTTGTGAGGTAACTTTTCCGGGAGAAACTTCATATACCTTTTTATCCCGAGGAGTATGGATATTCACGGCTACACGCCGAGACGTTCGGTAGGGCTTGCCTTTTTTTCGATATTTTGACTCTGAAGCTTCGAATATGGGATATACGGGTGGCCCGACCGGATCTGCTCAGGCCGATGGAGGCTTTCCTGGCCCCTTCCAAAAGCTTTTCCGCGGGTTTTCGGAAACAAATGACGGCCAGAATGCCCTTGTGGGACAGACGTTTCCTCATTAGGTAGTAGTGGTGGTTTCGGCGCCACACTCACCTCGCGTAAGCGCAGTGGAATCGCAATCCGATAGGAACTCCAGGGCCTTGTGCGGCGTAAAGAAACCCACTACCGATATGCCTTAGGCAAACAATTGAGATTCACACGACTGATGATTGGCGGGTCCCCTCATGCCCCCAACAGGCGGTCGGCTAGTAGCGTGGAGTTGAAGTAAAGCACCCTCATCCTTTCAGGAGAGCCAGATGAACAAGACGGAAATGGCGGAGAAGTTGGCGAAGAAGTGCGACCTGTCCAAAGCCAAGGCCCTCGATGTCGTGAACGCGATCTTCGACACGGCTCCTGGTGGCGGAATCATCGCCGTTGAGCTCGATGCCGGGCGCAAGGTTGGAATCACCGGTTTCGGCACTTTCTCCACCAAGCATCGGGGTGCCCGGACCGGCCGGAACCCGGCCACGGGTCAGGAGATCACCCTGGCTCCGAAGACCTACCCGGTCTTCAAGGCTGGTAAAGGCCTCAAGGATCGCGTAGCACAGTAATCGCGATCGCTGGGTGCGGCCAAGGGCCCCCAGGTGCCTTGACCTGGGGGTCTAGGCCGGCTTTTCCCCAAAACTGAAACCGCTTGAAATCGGACTTGACAGGGAACGAGGCCTTTGCGAGCCTTGTTCAGGACTGAAGCTAGTCTCGAGTTTGATTTCTCGAAGGTGAAGGCGGAGGTCTTCCTAAGGAGACCCTCGCTTTTTTTTCTGGTGGCTAGGTAGCCACAGACCCCGCGCGGGGTTTGCCGCGCACGAAAAAGGTAGTCGGTTAGGTACGGATCATCCGCACACCGACCATCGAAACAACAAGGGAGCGCTGTTGATGCGTACCAAGGGAACTGTTAAGTGGTTCAACGACCAAAAGGGCTTCGGCTTCTTGACCCCCGAAGACGGGAGCAGGGATTGCTTCGTTCACCATTCGGCCATCCAGTCAGAGGGTTTCCGTACTCTTCAAGAGGGTGCCGAGGTCGAGTTCGACATCGTCGAGGGCGCCAAGGGCCCCGCGGCTGAGAACGTAGTCCAGGTTTCGTAGCCACTGAGGCTGGACTTATTGAGAGCGGGCCATGCCGAATCCTCGGTGTGGCCCGCTCGGTCTTTTGTGGGGTACGATACTCGGACTCTGGCTTTAAAGAGGAGAACGTGGCCAGAAACGTTCAGACACGAAGGGAAGAATTGGCGAACAGCATCAGCCACGGCGTTGCCTTCGCGGCTGCTTTGGCCGCCATCCCGATTCTAATCCTCAACGCGGTTCATAAGGGAGGTCCGGGGGCAGTGGTGGGCGGAGCCATCTTCGGGACGGCCACGGCTCTCCTCTACCTGGCATCCACACTCTATCACGCAACTCCCCCAGGAAAGGGTAAGACCCTGCTGAGGAAGCTGGACCACTCTGCAATCTTTCTCCTCATAGCCGGGACCTATACCCCGTTTACCCTCGGAGTCCTGGGGGGTGCATGGGGATGGTCCCTCTTCGGTGTTGTGTGGGGAATAGCAGTTGTCGGAGTTGGTGTGAAGCTGGTCGCGGGTCCTCGATACCCCAGGGTCTCTTCAGCCATGTACGTGGCCATGGGGTGGATGGTTTTGGTCGCCATCAGGCCACTCTGGTTGAGTGTACCCGGATGGGGGCTTTTCTTCCTCTTCCTGGGCGGATTGGCTTATACGGGCGGTGTACCTTTCTATTTGGCTCGGGAGCTCCGGTATTCACATTTCATCTGGCATCTGTTCGTGATCGCCGGCACCACCTGCCATTTCTTCGCGGTTCTCAACTTCGCCGCCTGACCCCGCACGCTGCCTGACCCCTCCCATAGATTGGGACGCAGATCAGGACAGCAGGTAGTCGATCACGTCCCGGGCGGAATAGGAATCCCGGCCCCCTAGAAAGTCCTTCAACGTCCTGAGATCGTCACCGCTGGTCAGCAGGGGTGCCTCCTCCACGCCCTCACCTCTCGACTGGGCATGGCCCACGTTGGCCAGGAGGGCGTTGCAGAGGCATTTCCGTCCCTCGGCATCCTCCTCCGATCCCCCTTTCGCGAGGAAGGTACGTACAGGCTCCGCCGGACACCGGTACCCGAGACTGCCATCGTCCTTTCGGAAAGGCACCCTCAGGTAGCCCAGGTCACAAACCCTCTTCCGGCTCTCGTACGTCTCCTCGCAGGTCAGGCTGGTTTGCACATCTACGGTCTTAAAAGGGAACCCCGTGGGCGAAGCCCTGTCTTCCGTTTTGACCTCGACTTCGTCTCGGCTGCACATCTCCAGGACCGACCGTTTCAGCCCCTCCAAAAGGCCGGACTCCCGGCAGTAGGCGAAGAGGGTACCCACCTGGATTCCAACGCCTCCGTCTTCCCGGGTTTCCTTGATGGTTCCCGGGCGCCCGGTCCCCCCAGCGACCCAGAATGGGAGCCCAAGCTTGGCCAGCTTTTTCAGGTCTACCGAATCCCTCTCCCCATAGACCGGCTCGCCCCGTTCGTTTAGGCGCTTCTCCCCTCGAGGAGGAGCGTTGTGGCCTCCGGCAGTGGGACCTTCGACAACAAATCCGTCCACCCTCCCGTTGGCCTTCTTCGCCAACATGGTGGCCAGAGAGTTCGAAGAGATGATGGGAAGGAACTTGGGCCTCTTCAGCTTCGGAATCAGGCCACGAACGAACTCACCCGGATCAAAAGAGAGGCGTTCTTCTTTTTCCTCGGCCGGGCCGACAACATCGAAGCGAATGGAGGCCGGTTCATGGTTCGCCAGGGAGTCGAGGGCCCCGGGGATTTCCCTCGGAATGCCAGCTCCCATGAGGACGTAGTCCACCCCGGCCAGCATAGCACCGTAAAGGGAGGGGAGAGTGGGCATCTGGACTTTGGAAAGGAAGTTGATGCCGATTTTCCCTTCGTGGCCCTCCTTGGCAAGCCAAACCTCCACGAAGTTTGCAAGAATCGTCAGCTGATTCCTGGCGGAGTCGACTGCCTGTCGGTACATGGGAACGAGCGCATAGGGTTCCCCCTCTTCTCGACCCTCCGACCTAAAAAAACGACGCAGGGTTTCGGAAGCCACGGCGGGGGACGGGAAAGCGTCCATTGCCCGTCTTACATGTCCCCCGATATCCCCGTCCTGGAGACGTCGGACCAAGAGGTTGTCCAAGGCGGTGCCCGATACCACACCCAGCTGTCCCTGCTGGGCCACCGCCCGGGCCAGGGGCCAGCTGGAGATCCCGATCCCCATTCCGCCCTGAATGATCACAGGAAGGTTGTCTGCGTCCATGATCCCAAAAACCGTTCGTCAGAAAACTTTTCTGAATCTAGGGAAGGGCTCGTAAGGAGGAAACGGCGTAGCCCGAGCCGCGACACCCCTTTACAACTTTCTGACTTGTGGCATCTCACGGCCGCGTGTAGCTACAGAGGATGATCTCGGTTCCCCCCAAGGACTTCCTCCGGTCGACTTTTCGGGTGGCGTTTCTGGCCTGGGTGGGCCTCCGGGCCATCGTGGTTCTGGCTTGGCTGGTTCTCCGGGCCATCGTGGGGTCCCCTCAGCTCTCCCTTCCGGCGTCGATCTTCCTGATTTTTGGCGTGACGGCAGTGGCTTTGGTGGAAAATTCCGTTTCTCGGGAGCGCCTCTTCTATGCGAACCTCGGCGTGGGTCGGCGGGTGACGGCGGGGATCGCCATGGCCGTGGCCACCGGTCTGGAGGTCATGGCCGGTCTGGCCTTCAGGGTACTTCTTTGATCTCCAGAACCGAGGCTGAGCGGGTTTTTGTCGCAGAATCCGTGGGCGTGTCTTTCGTGGGAAGGCAGGTGCTGAAGTCGGCCAGCGTGTGGGCCAGCCCGGGGGAGGTTACCGCCCTTTTCGGGCGAAACGGCTCTGGGAAGTCGACGTTATTCAGGGCCGCTCTGGGCCTGGTGACCCGTGAGTTCGGGACCGTTCGTTTCCGGTCCATCGCTTACGAAAAGCCTTCTCTGAGGACCCTGGCGCCCCAAGGTCTATTTTATCTCCCCGACTTCGGACTCCTTTCCCGACGCAGAACCGTCGCCTGGCATATAGCGGCCTTACACAACCGGTTTGAAGGCGAGACAAAGGAAGGGTTTCCAGACGGACTCGATATCGATTCTCTTTTCGAGAAGACCGTTTGGGAGATGTCCGGGGGGGAAGAGCGGAGGGCGGAGCTGGCCGTGGCCTGGGCTCGGAACCCCTGCTGTCTCTTGGCTGACGAACCCCTGGCTGGGATCGCTCCCAAGGATCGGGAGGTTGTTTCGTCGGTCATCCGATCCATGGCCGACGAGGGGTGCGCTGTCGTGGTGACGGGCCACGACGTCCGACCGCTGATGGACTTGGCCGACAGGATCGTGTGGATGGTGGCCGGGACGACTCACGGCCTCGGCTCCCCAGAAGAAGCCATGGCTCACGAACAGTTCCGGCGGGAGTACCTGGGCCCAGCCTATTGAGTATCCCCTCGCTATCCTCGTCTCCTACCCCTATTCTCGTGGCCCATGGTGGCGGGGCACCTGACGACCCCTGGGCGGGAACAGTCCCCGGCCTCCTCGCCACCCGTTGTAGCCGTTCTCTTTTGGCAGGAGATTCCCATGAAACGCAGGTTCCCCATGGCGACCGTTCTGCTTTCGGTTGTCACAGCTCTCGTCCTTCTTTCAGGATTCCGCATGATGACTCCCACTCCCACAGATCAGGATCCCTCCCGCCTCGCCGTCCTATGGACCAGCGGTGACCCGGAAGTCGCTACAAAAATGGCATTCATGTATACCCTTAATGCCAAGCGGCAGGGGTGGTTTGACGAGGTGACCCTCATCGTCTGGGGGCCGTCATCGAAGCTCCTATCCGAGGATGCCGAACTCCAGGAAGCGGTAGCAGGGATGGCGGCGGTGGGCGTCGAGATTGTCGCCTGTAAGGCCTGCTCGGATAGCTATGGGGTTTCCGACGCGTTGGCGGCAATGGGGATCGATGTGAAGTACATGGGGGTGCCGCTGACGGAGATGCTCAAGGGGGACTGGAAGGTCCTCTCGCTTTGAGGACCAGGCTCGGTTCGAGGTAGCTGCTGGGCGGACCCCCGGTTGCCCTCCTGCCATCCCCCCAACACTTTGGTGCGATTGTTTGCCACGAGGCCAAGGGCCCGTGGTTTGGCAGGCGACCCTAAGAGGAGCCACACGTGCAACTTCATACCAAGATCCTGATCGGCCTCATTCTCGGGGCTATAGCCGGAGCCATAGCCGAGATGTTCGGCTTCGGGGACATCTTCGTGAGGCTGGAGCCGTTTGGGCAGGCGTTTATCCGCCTCCTCATCATGATCGTCATTCCGTTGGTTATGGCGTCCCTCATCATAGGGACCGCCAGCCTCGGGGACCTGAAGAAGTTGGGTCGTATCGGGATGAAGACCATTGGATACTACCTGGCTGCTACCGCTCTGGCGGTTGCCATGGGTCTGGTGGTGGCCGGAGCGATCAAGCCCGGCGCAGGGTTGGATGAGGATGTTAAGACCCAGTTGCTGGCGGACTATGCCGGCACGAACCAGGAGCGTCTGGAGGCCATGGAAGAGCCCCCGGGCCTGCAGGACATCCTGTTCAACATCATTCCGCGGAACCCCATCGCGTCCATGGCAAACATGGACATGCTGCAGATCATCTTCTTCTCCCTCTTCTTCGGGATTGCCCTCACCGTCCTCGCCGAGGAGAAACGGAAACCGCTTGTTAATGTCCTTGAGTCGGTGAACGACGCCATGGTGGTCATCGTCGAGATGATCATGAAAATCGCTCCCTATGGCGTGTTCATCCTAATCGCGGCCGTTGCCGGGCGGTTCGGATATGAGGTCATCCTTTCATTGCTCCAATATGTCCTTGTGGGCGTGGGGACCATGATCCTCTTCACCATCACGTTCTATCCCTTCACACTTCAGTTCCTTTCCGGGATGAACCCGATCCTCTTCTTCAAGAGGTTCTACGAGGTGATGGTGTTCGCCTTCTCGACTTCGTCCAGCAACGCGGCTCTCCCCATCAACCTCCGGATCACGGAGAATGACCTCGGGGTTTCCCGTGACGTGGCGTCTTTTGTACTTCCCCTGGGCGCCACGGTGAATATGAATGGGACCGGGATCTACCACGGGGTGAGCACGATCTTCATCGCCCAAGTCTATGGGATCACTCTCACTCCTGGGCAGCTGGTGATCGTGGTGATCACGGCCACCCTGGCCTCCATCGGTGCCGCAGGCGTCCCGGGAATCGGGTTCATCACCCTTGCCATCGTCCTCGAGGCCCTCGGGATTCCGCTGGAAGGTCTGGCCCTGGTCCTCGGCGTGGAGAGGATCCTCGATATGACCCGTACCGCTGTGAACGTCACAGGAGACTCGGCGGCGGCGGTCTGGGTCGCCAAGACGGAGGGAGAGCTGAATATCCCTCAGAAGGACACCTACTAAATGAAACGGACCGTTACGTGGGTGGTCGGGGGGCTGGCCATCGTTGCTCTGATCTTCATTCGGAACAACACGGACCTCATCAGCCCCGCGCCCGGATTCGACGATTTTGGCTTCTGGTCCATCGTTCCGGCGGCCCTGACCCTGGTCCTCTGTTTCTGGACAAAAGAGGTGATCTCGGCCCTGTTCATCGGGATCGCCGCCGGAGGCGTTGTCAGCGGAAAGTTCAACGTCATCGCCGAGTTCTTGCTTCCGGCGGTGGGAACCGAGTCCTATGCACAGATCCTCCTGGTGTACCTCTGGTGCCTCGGAGGGCTCATCGGATTGTGGACTAGGACCGGGGGTGCGCGGTACTTCGCCCACTGGGCCGGGGAGAGGATGGTGACCGGGAGGAAGAGCGCCAGGCTCTTCGGGTGCATGATCGGAACGGTCTTCCACCAGGGTGGCACGATCAGCACCATTTTGGCCGGAAGCACGGTCAAGCCGGTGGCCGACGAAGCGAAGGTCTCCCACGAGGAGCTTTCGTACATCATCGACAGTACGGCCTCCCCCATCGCCACCGTAATACCGTTCAACGTCTGGCCGGCCTACGTGGGCGGTCTGGTGGTGGGTACCATCCCGCTATTCGCCACCATCGGCGACGCCACATCGTTCTTCTACAAGGCGATCTTCTTCAACTTCTACGGCATCCTTGCCGTGGTATTCACGTACACCTTCGCCCTCGACCTCAACCCATTCGTGTTCGGGAAGATGAAGCGGGCCATAAAGAGGGTGAAAACTACTGGTGAACTGGATGCGCCAGGCGTCCAGACCATGGCCAGCAAAGAATTGGAGGAGTTGAAGGTCCCTGAGGGCTACAAGACCAACAACTGGGACTTCTCGGTTCCCATCCTTACCCTCATCGGAATCGCAGTCGGTGGCCTGATCCTGAATTACAGGGCGACCGGCAACGTCAGCGTTCCCATCAACGAGGCTTTTGTCCTCTCTGTCCTATCGGCCATGATTCTGGCCCTCATCAAAGGGATGAAACTTCCGGAGGTCATCGAAGGGTTCGTGGACGGTGTGAAGGGTGTTTCGTTGGGGGCCATCATTCTGGCCCTGGCCGTTACCCTGGGAACGGTATCGGGGTCCCTTGGGACGGCCGGATTCCTGGTCCGGACCACCAGTGAGATCATCCAACCCGCCCTCTTGCCGGCGATCTTCATGCTGATCTGCATGGTGGTGGCTTTCTCGGTGGGGTCCTCATGGGGCACCTACGCTGTGGTCTTCCCCATTGCCATGCCGCTGGCCCATGCTGTGAATCCCGACCCGTTCTACATCACGCTGTGCTTCGGCGCAGTCCTTGGGGGAGCGGTCTACGGCGATCAGTGCTCGCCCATCAGCGACACGACGATCCTCTCGAGTCTTGCCACGGGTTCAAACCACATGGACCACGTGACCACGCAGATGCCCATTGCCACGGTGGCAGCCGGCATAGGGGCGGTCCTATACACGGTGATCGCCATGATCGCCTTCTAGGACCAACTTTCAGGATCGATCTACTGGGCCGGACCTTGCGAAAGCAGGGCCCGGCCCTGTGTTTTTGGTCGTGTGCTGATGGCCTCCATGGTGTTTTTCGACTAGACTATCGCCGTCAGCTTATTCGGGGGCGGGGTCGGATTGCGTCGTTGGACGCGGAGTGGGCCCGTTCTTCATTCCGAAGGGAATAAAACGACCAAGGTTGAAAACCATGTACGACTTTTTGAAACGACTCGGAATCGAAGATGTTAACCCGGGCGGGTTCGCTGGGGAGTGGGTAGGATCTGGGCCGATCCTGGACGTATACACGCCCGTGGACGACTCCAGGATCGCCGCCGTCCAACAGGTGACCGAGGAGGAATTCGACCAGATCGTCGATAAGGCCCACACCGCTTTTCTCGAGTGGCGCACGGTCCCAGCCCCGAAGCGGGGTGAGGTGGTCCGACAGCTAGGAAATGCCCTCAGGGAAAAAAAGGACGACCTGGGTGCTCTGGTGACCCTGGAGATGGGGAAGATCATCGCCGAGGGGGAAGGCGAGGTCCAGGAGATGATCGACATCTGTGACTTCGCCGTCGGGCTTTCCCGCCAGTTGTATGGGCTGACGATGCAGTCGGAGCGGCAGGATCACCATATGCGGGAACAGTGGCATCCCCTGGGGGTCGTGGCGGTGATCTCCGCGTTCAACTTCCCGGTCGCCGTGTGGGCCTGGAACTCTGCTCTGGCTGCCGTTTGTGGCGACTCCACCCTATGGAAACCGGCTTCCAAAACCCCTCTAACGGCCATAGCCGTAACGAAGATCGCCGCTGAGGTATGTAAGGCCAACGACGTCGATCCGGCCATCTTCTCCCTGACGGTGGGCAAAGGCTCGACAGTGGGAGACCGGCTCCTCCACGACCGCCGTATCCCGCTGGTTTCGGCCACCGGTAGCTGCGAGGTCGGGAGACGGGTCGCCGAGGTTGTGGGTGGTCGCCTGGCGGGAACAATCCTGGAGTTGGGAGGGAACAACGCCATCGTCGTCACCCCGTCGGCGAATATGGACCTGGTCCTTCCCACGATTCTATTCGGAGCCGTGGGAACCGCAGGTCAGAGGTGCACCTCAACCCGCCGGATCATTGTCCACGCCTCCATGAAAGACGAGCTTCTCGGCCGCTTGATTCCAGCCTACGAGTCGATCCGGATCGGTGACCCGCTGGATCGGGACACGGTCATGGGGCCGGTGGTGAACGCCCAAGCTGTAACGGACGTGGAAAACGCCATGGCGAAGGTGGTGGAAGCCGGAGGGAAGATCCTGTACGGCGGAGAGCGCCAGGAAGGTCACGCGGGCGAGCTCTACATCACCCCTTGTATCGCCGAGGCGGAAAACCACTGGCAGATCGTTCAGGATGAGACGTTCGCCCCGATCCTGTACATCATCACCTACGGGAACTCGGACTCTACACCAGTGGAAGCGGTGGACGAGATCGAGGAAGCCATCGCCATTCACAACGGTGTCCCCCAGGGTTTGTCGTCCTCCATCTTCACCGAGAACTTTCGCGAGGCCGAGACCTTCCTCTCGCATCGGGGGAGTGACTGCGGGATCGCGAATGTGAACATCGGCACCAGCGGTGCGGAGATCGGGGGCGCCTTCGGTGGGGAAAAGGATACCGGTGGCGGGCGTGAATCCGGGTCGGATTCCTGGAAGACCTATATGCGACGCCAGACCAACACAGTGAACTGGAGTACCGAGCTCCCGCTGGCACAGGGGATCAAGTTCGGAGGGGATTAAAAGGGTGTTGCGAAAAGGGGGTGCGGCCACGCATTGGGAGCTTGCGGATGCTAGACAAGGAAGGACGACGATGGCGATGCTGAAGCATCGGAGAGGAGTTCTGACGCGGTATAGCGCCGCAACCTCCCTATGCCCTTCGGGTTACGGCGGCACGGCGCCATCCGCTTCGTTGCGACTTCTCGACGTAGCGCATGGCTATGCCAGCGAAGCCCCGCCTCGCATTTGGCCCCGTGGCGCTCGTAACGTGGCTCGCCCCCTTTTCGCAACACCCTTTTAACGGAGGGTGACGAAGCTCTGGTCCAGGTTTGCGCCCACGCTGAGCAGCACGGTCTCGCCGCGACCCGGATACACCAAAGGCGATAGGTAGGATCGATTCGACCCCAGGGGGTCCACCATGAGCTGCAGCCCAGCGATCATGGAGGCCCTCCTGGGGTCGATGGTGAAGGATTCCTCGCTCTTTCCGGTTACATCCCCCAGACGAATGCTTACCCCCCCGGCCACGGCGTAGACGGTGACGTCCAGGAAGTTGTTGTTGTCCACCGTTACCCGCACCGGCGTGTCCAGGCGCCGCCGGAACGGCGAATCCGGGTCCTTCTTCCCGCAGCCCACGGACGTAGCCGCTAGGAGCAGGACCGTAATCAGTCTGAGCCGGTGTGTCCTTTTCACTCCTGTCCTCTCAAGCTCTCCTTCCGGACGGTTCCGCTCAGACGTATCCTCCGAGCCGGACCTACGCGTCCGTCCTCTTTGCGTAATACCCCATGATGCCTAGGATCAGGCCGATGGTGGCGGCAGCCAGGAGCATGGATGCCCACTCGGGGACGTTCGGCGGGAACCCGGCGATGGGTTCGCCTCGCCGCGCGGCTACGACCCAGACGGCCAGAACCACCCCCGTGAGGCCTCCTCCACCTACCAGCCCCGAGCCGAAGAGGACACCCTTCTCCCGCCGCCGTTCCTTTGTGACGGGATCCTGGTTCCTACCGAGATACCACCTGAGTAGTCCGCCCAGGAAAACCGCCCCCATGGTGGAGAGGGGCAGATAAACACCCACCGCGAAGGCCAAGGTCGGGATCTTGAACAGAGCCGCGACACTGGCGATCCCCGCGCCGATGAGGATCAAGGCCCAAGGGAGGCTTTGGTCCAGGACTCCGTCGATGACAAGCTTCATCAACACTGCTTGCGGAGCGGGTAGCTCCTCGCCTCCGAGTCCGCCGGGTGTCCCTTGGTTCAGGACGATGATGACCAGGCAGACAAAACCGGCCGAGGTGATGACCCCGATCAGTTCACCGATCTGCTGCTTATAAGGCGTTGCCCCGAGAATGAAGCCGGTCTTGAGGTCCTGGGAGGTGTCACCCGCGATTGACGCTGCGATACAGACCGCCGTCCCCACCATCAGCGCTGTGGCTTTCCCCACCGTGTCGGTCCAACCCATGAGGTAGAAGACCATGGATGTGCCGAGCAGGGTGGCGATTGTCATCCCCGAGGTCGGGTTCGAGGTCACCCCGACCAAGCCCACGATCCGCGAGCTGACGGTGACGAAGAAGAAGGCGAAGATCCCGATGCACAGGGCGGCCAGCGCCCGGGCCGGGAACGATTCCAGGTAGCCCAGAAGCCCCGGCGTGACGGCCAGCACCAAAAGAATGATGCCGAGGATGATCCCAACGGTCCGGAAGCTCAGGTCCCGGTCCGTACGGTCCACGGCGGACACTGCGTTGCCCACCCTCTGGCTCAGCTGGCCCAACCCCAGCTTGAATGACTCCACCATCGTGGGAATGGACTTGATGAGGGTGATGATCCCCGCGGTGGCCACGGCGCCGGCCCCGATGTACCGGATATAACGATCCCAGATTTGGCCGGAGGTCATGTCACGGATCAACAGCTCGGTTTCAGGAAAAACCGGCGCGGTTTGACCCTGACCCCAGAGGTTGATTAGGGGGATAATGATGACGGATGAGAGGGCTCCGCCCGCCACCATGACCGTGGCGATCCGAATCCCCAGGATGTACCCTACCCCCAGCAAGGGGGCGTTCACCTTCGCCGAAATGCTTGCTTTGAAGGGGAGCCCCACCTCCCAGGCCGACTTAACGACCTTGAAGCCCTGGGTGATGAGCTGGAAGAGCATCCCCACCCCGATGCCCCAGAATACCCCGTGGGCCTGTTTTCCTCCGCCCTCGGCCGCCACCAGGACCTCCGCACATGCCATCCCTTCAGGGTAGGGAAGAGTGCCGTGCTCCCGTTTGATCAGGTAGCGGCGAAGGGGGATCATGAAGAGGACGCCGATGAGACCCCCGGCCATGGCCAGGAGCGTGATCTGTGCCCAGGCGGGGTTCAAACCCCAGATAAAGAGGGCAGGGATCGTGAACAGCACTCCGGATGCCACCGAGGAGCTGGCGGAGCCCACCGTCTGGGAGATGTTGGACTCCAGAATGGAGTGCCTGAATCCGGCAACCGTGAACACACGGAAAGTGACGACTGTCAGGACCGCCACCGGAATCGAGGTGCTGATCGTCAACCCGGCCATCAACCCCAGGTAGGTGTTGGCAGCCCCGAAGATGACGCCCAGAATGATTCCCGTGATGACAGCCTTCCAGGTGAACTCCGTCAGAGTTTCACCGTAGGTGAGGGGCGTGAACGTCTCGCCATCTTTGATCTCATAGGCGGTGGTAGGGAGCTTGCGTGGGCCGGAATGTTCGGATTGGGGGCTCATGGTCCTCCCGGGGAACGGGTATCAGGAACATTTCCTCAGGGCTGAAAGACCCGATAGAATGCATGATGCGGCCTCGATCCTGCAACGGCTCCACTCAAAACCCTGACCAAGGAGGGGGGCGCGGAAGGCCATCATGACCTCGGGAGTCATCTTCGACGTCAAGCGATTTGCGGTTCATGACGGACCCGGTCTCCGTACGACCGTGTTCCTGAAAGGGTGTCCGCTTTCCTGCCTCGGTTGCCACAATCCGGAGGGGCAGGGGAGGGGGCCGGAACTTCTATTCCGTCCCGACCGGTGCACGGTCTGCGGGGACTGCGTGCCCGTTTGTCCACACCAGGCGATTACACTCGCTAACGGGGAGGTGAGAATCGGTTGGGATCGCTGTCAGCTTGAGGCCGCTTGCGTCGAGGCCTGTCTTCCGGGAGCCTTGGAGCTGGTGGGAGAGGTGAAGACCGTGGACGAGGTCGTGGACCTCCTGGAGGACGACCGGATCTATTTTGACGAATCCCGTGGTGGTGTGACGTTCTCCGGGGGTGAGCCTTTCTCCCAACCAGATTTCCTCCGAGAGCTGTTGTACCGGTGCAAGGAACGTGAACTACCTGTGGTCCTGGACACCTGCGGCCACGTGGAGCCGGCCCTCTTTCAGGAGTTGATCCCGTTGGCGGCTCACCTCCTCTTCGACCTCAAAGTGATGGATGAGGATCGCCACAACGCCTACACGGGCATTCACAACCGCTGGATCCTTCAGAACCTGGAATGGGCCGGGAATGAGCTCGGATCAGGTAGGGGGAAAGGGCCGGTGCTGACCGTACGAATTCCGTTGATCCCTGGTGTGAACGACGACGAGGAGAACATCCAGGCCTCCGCCCGGTTCCTGGGGGAACTTCGGACTCCCCCGCCCGTGGATATCTTACCCTACCACAGGTTGGGCGTGGATAAGTATGATCGGATGGGGCGGGAGTACGGCCTCGGTGCATTGACCCCGCCCTCACAGGTCGCGGTTCAGCTGGCTTGCCAGCTTCTCGAAAAAGCTGGCCTGAGCGTGTCGGTACGTGGAGAACAACATGGCGATGACTGAGCGGGTTCGGCGCCTCCGCCAAGAGAGTCTGGATGCTGAGGTCACCCTCTCGGCGGAAAGAGGGAAACTGCTGACCGACTTCTGCATGAGGGAGCACGGTCTGGTATCAGCCCCGGTCCGGAGGGCTTTGGCTTTCCGGTATCTCCTGGAAAACAAAGAGATCTATTTCGGAAAGGGGGAGCTGATCGTAGGCGAGCGAGGGCCAGCCCCGAAAGCTGCCTCCACCTATCCAGAGGTCTGCTGCCATACGGAAGAGGACCTGGTGGCGTTGGACACCAGGGAGAAGATCTCGTTCTCCGTCTCGGAGGAGACCAGAGCGGTTTTTCGAGAAGAGATCACTCCGTTTTGGAGCGGGCGGACCATTCGGAACCTGATCATGCGGGAGATGACGCCCGAGTGGAAAGCCGCCTACCGGGCTGGCGTGTTCACCGAGTTCATGGAGCAACGGGCCCCCGGGCACACGGTTCTGGATGATAAGATCTACAAAAAAGGCTTCCTGGATCTCATAGCGGAAATCCAGGATTCCCTCGAGAGCCTGGATTTCCTGAACGACCCTGAGGCATACGCCAAGCAAGAACAGCTACGGGCGATGGAGATCGCCGCCGAAGCAATGATCCTCTACGCAGAGCGTCACGCGCTGAAAGCGAGGGAGCTGGCTGAGGTGGAGGAAGACGCAGACCGTCGGACGGAACTCCTGAGGATCGCCCAGGTTTGTGAACACGTTCCGGCACATCCACCCAGAGATTTCTGGGAGGCCGTCCAGGCCTACTGGTTCGTTCACATCGGGGTCATCACCGAGTTGAATACCTGGGACGCCTTCAACCCCGGGCACCTGGATCACCACTTGGAGCCGTTTTATCAACTCGGACTGGCCGAAGGGACCCTCACCCGGGAAGAAGCTGAGGAGCTGCTCCAGTGTTTGTGGGTCAAGTTCAACAACCACCCGGCTCCGCCGAAAGTGGGGATCACCGCCGAGGAGAGCGCCACCTATACCGACTTCGCGCAGATAAACACCGGAGGGGTCCGGAAAGATGGATCCGACGCGGTGAACGAAGTCACCTACCTCCTACTGGACGTTATCGAGGAGATGCGTCTCCTCCAGCCAAGCTCCTCCGTTCAGCTCAGCAAAAAGAACCCGGATCGGTATCTGAAGCGTGCGGGACGGATCATAGCTACGGGCTTCGGGCAGCCGTCCATCTTCAACTCCGATCTGATTGTCCAGGAGCTGGTCCGGCAGGGAAAGACCGTGGAAGACGCACGGGAGGGGGGATCGTCGGGGTGTGTGGAGGTGGGAGCCTTCGGGAAGGAGAACTATAACCTCACTGGGTACTTCAACCTTCCGAAGATCCTGGAGCTCACACTCAACCGAGGGAAGGATCCGAGGACCGGGGATCGCGTCGGGATCGATACAGGAGATCCAACAGAGTTCAGCTCCTTCGTGGACCTGATGGCGGCTTTCCGGGGGCAACTAGAGCATCTCATCGACGTCAAGATCCGAGGGAACAACGTCATCGAACGCCTTTGGGCCGAGCACATCCCGACGCCTTTCCTCTCCCTGCTCATCGACGACTGCATCAAGACGGGTAAGGACTACCACGATGGGGGAGCGCGGTACAACACCTCCTATATCCAGGGTGTGGGGCTTGGAACGGTCACCGATGCCCTCACCGCCCTCAAGTACCACGTCTTCGACGAGACGACATTCTCCATGCCCGCCGTTCTGACCGCTCTGGATACCAACTTCCAGGAGGACGAGAGGCTGCGACTGACCCTCCTGGAGCGGACCCCGAAGTACGGGAATGACGACGAATATGCGGACGGGGTCATGAAAAAGGTGTTCGAGTCCTATTTCGCAGCCATCGACGGCCGCCCCAACACCAAAGGAGGGAGCTATCGGATCAACCTCCTCCCCACCACGGTCCACGTCTACTTCGGGTCGGTGGTTCAGGCGACGCCGGATGGAAGAACGGCCGGCGCACCGCTTTCGGAGGGGATCTCTCCGGTTCAGGGTATGGACCGAAAAGGGCCGACAGCGGTCCTGAAGTCCGCGGGAAAGATGGACCATGCCCGGACGGGGGGGACGCTTCTGAACCAGAAGCTCACCCCGGGGCTGCTCGAATCGGAGGAGGGGCTGGAGAAGTGGGTCCATCTCGTCAGGAGTTACTTCCGGATGGACGGGCACCACATCCAGTTCAACGTGGTCGATGCGGAGACCTTGAAGGCCGCCCAGGCCCAGCCCGACCACTACCGCGACCTCATCGTCCGCGTGGCGGGCTATTCGGACTACTTCTGCGATCTAGGGAAGACCCTGCAAGATGAGATCATCCACAGAACCGAACACAGGGAGTTCTGAGGGAGAAACGGAGTGGAGGAGACGAGGGCGGTGGATTCGATCAAGGTGAAGTGGGGTTTGGTGATTCACGGAGGTGTGGGTGTGCTACCTCGGGATCAGCTCACGCCGGAGCTGGAAGAGGCCTACCGGGCCGCACTGACCGAGTCTCTTTCCGCCGGCTTCGAGGCAATGTCAGGCGTGGGATCCGCCATAGACGGTGTCGTCGAGGCAGTCAAGGTGATGGAGGACAGCCCCCTCTTCAACGCTGGCCGCGGGTCGAACTTCACCGCCGACGGGGTGGTTTCCATGGATGCTTCCATCATGGAAGGTGGAACCGTTTCGGCAGGGGCCGTGGCCGGCGTCCGGGACGTCCGGCACCCCATCCGTCTCGCCAGGCATGTCATGGAGGATTGCCCCCATGTGCTGCTGGCCGGCGAGGGCGCCGAAGCCTTTGCCCGGGAGATGGGCATGCCCTCCCAGGGTTCCGACTTCTTCTTCACCCAACGTCGATGGGATGACCTCCAGGCCGCGAAGGAGAGAGAGGCCAAGGGTGAAGCCACTCCGAATACCGTGGACGTAGGGGCTGCCGAGGTGGCGGTGGGGGCAGACGAGTTGAAGGACCGGGCCGGCACGGTCGGCTCGGTGGCTCTGGACCGGGAGGGCCGCCTTGTCGCAGGGACGTCCACCGGGGGTTCGGCGAACAAAAAATGGGGTCGGATCGGGGACTCTCCCGTTGTGGCGGCTGGCACCTACGCTGGCTCGCATTGTGGGGTGTCATGCACGGGGTGGGGCGAGTACTTCATTCGGCATGCGGTTGCCCACGATATCCAGGCCCGGATGGCCTACCTGGGTGTGAGCCTGAGGGAGGCCACAGATCAGGTCGTGCACGGCACGTTGGAGGACCACCGGGCCGGCCTCGGGGGTGTGGTCGCAATGGACCGAGACGGCTACGTCGAGATGTGCTTTAATACCCGAGGTATGTATCGGGGTTGGGTGGACGAGACCGGCAGGGTCCGCGTAGCCATTTTCTGAAGCCTCCGCCCCCGTTCGGGCGGTGACAAAAGGGCACATGAGGTTGGGGCGGGATGTCCCGAACGGGATCTTGGTTCGACTAAGTGTCCCTTCCCTGGGAGGCTGGCGACCCTCCCCTTCCGACGGTCAGTTCCTCCACTACCACCGCCCAGATCATGTGGCCGGTGATGTTCACAAACGATCGGCACATGTCCGGTATCCGATCGATTCCCAGAAGGATCCCCATCCCGGCCAGCGGTACCCCTACCGTCTCCAGGGCAGGAGCCAGGGTGACCACACCGGCGCTAGGGACCGGGGCTACGGTGAGAGCCACCAGGAACACGGCAACGAAGAGGGCCCCCATTCCCGCCACTGGCAGGGGGACGTCGAAAAGCCCGGCCAGGAAGACTACGGATGCGGCTTGGAAGAGAGCGCTCCCTGCTTTATTCAGCGGCGCCAGGAGGGAGAGGATCAGTGGATAGATCCCTTTTGAGAGCCTCAGATTGTCTTCCGCTTCCTCCAGCATGACCGGGAGTGAAGCCAGAGAGCTGGTGGTTCCGAACCCGATCGCGGAGGTGCCCAGAGTACTTTTGTGAAAAAACACCGGATTCATTTTGCCGAGGATCCGGACGGCCGGGAGGTATATCACCACCCACTGGATCCCCAGGCAGACGATCACGGTTATCACAAAAACTGCCAAGCTCTCCAGCATTTCCCAGCCGGCGTCCGCCGTGACGGGTGCGGCCAGCGCAAAGACACCCAGGGGAGCGGTCCACAGGATCCAATGAACCATGCGGACCAGAGCGTCCGATGCGGCTTCGGCCACGCTGAATAGTGCCTTTTTCGCTTGCGGAGCGATTGGGATGGTGGCGGCCCCGAAAAGGACGGTGAAGATGAGGAGAGGAAGGAGTGATCCGTCGGCTGCGGCTTCGAATGGATTGTCAGGGATCAGGCCAACAAAGAAGTCCACGATCCCTGGCAGGTCAGGAGTTTCGCCGGCTTCCGGGGTTGGTAGTGGGGCGATTGGGAAAAGGCGGAGACCCAGCTTCATGCCAAACGCGCCCAGTAGAATGGCGGGGACGTAAGAGAGCCACACCAAACCCAATGAGTATCCCCCCAGCTTCCCCAGTTTTTTTGCGTCCCCCAGGCGGCCCACCGCCAGGAACACAACCACCATCACCAAGGGGATTACCACCATCCTGATTGCGTTCACGAACACCGAGCCAACAGGCCGAAAGGCGGTTGCGAGTTTGACTAATGTGTCCGAACCTGTGGCTGCGGCTCCCAGGCCGAGGGCTAGGCCGGCAACAAGCCCCAGGGCGATGGCGAGGTGATTTACGCTCTCAGAGGAATTGGGTTGGGCCACGTGCTCCCTCCCGGTCGTACTCAGTATTGATTACCGAACCGAAGGTAGCCGTGAGTTTTCCACCTGTGCAACTTGGGTCGAAGCGCGCCACATGAACCTCATGATTTGGAGCTCACAATGTATCCGTCCCCATTCCGCGGCCTGTCCTGCGCGGTCCAGATGGCCTTGATGATCGTCCCGGGAGTCCTCGTCGGTCAGGAGAATCCGCTTGCAGCGGACCGGTGGAACCGGGCGGCCATGGAGTGGATCAGCCTCCTCCAGTCTGGCGCTTTCGAGGAGGCGAGCACCCGGGTGGACCCTGCCGTTCCTGAGGGTTCCTTCAGCCCGCAACAGCTGGAGACGATCTGGACCCAGCTCTCGGGCCAGGTAGGTGCCCTCCAATCCCTTCAACCGGGCACGGTGACCGAAACGGGGGTGTACCACATCGTCCGACTCCCTGCCGAGTTTGCCGGAGCACCCCTTACGATTCAGGTCACCCTGACGGAATCCCTTCAGATTTCCGGCCTTTTCTTTCTTCCCTCCGAGCCCCCGCCGTATGACCCGCCTTCCTACGTCAAAGAGGATGCGTTCGAGGAGGTGGAAGTGACCGTGGGCGAGGAGCCGTGGGCCCTCCCTGGGGTCCTCTCCCTGCCATCCGTAGAAGGCCCTGTGCCGGCGGTGGTTCTCGTACACGGATCTGGACCGAACGACAGGGATGAGACCATAGGCGGGAACCGGCCCTTCCGGGACCTGGCATGGGGGTTGGCTTCCAGAGGCGTTGCAGTCCTGCGCTACGACAAGCGCACCCGTGTCCACGGAGCCAAGATTCCGGCGGACATCGGCTTGGATGAGGAGGTGATACAGGATGCTCTGGCGGCTCTGAGGGTGGTCCGAGCACGGGCGGAGATCGATTCCCAGCGGGTGGTTCTTTTGGGGCACTCCCTGGGCGGAATCATGGCGCCGGAGATTGCTCGGCAAGACGGTGACCTCGCCGGGGTGGCCATTCTCGCCGCCTCGGCTCGGCCCTTTTTTGAGGTCCTGATCGACCAATTGGAGTACATCGGCAGCCTGGAGGCAGATCCGGACTCCCCCGCGCTAGCACAGCTGGATTCGCTGATCTCGGTGGTCCGGAGGGTGGAATCAGGGGAGTTCCCCGACGACGAACCGATCCTCGGGGCCCACCCTCCGTACTGGCGAGAGGTTGCCGCTGTGGACCCAGTGGCTGTGGCCTCGGGCCTCGATACCCAGTTGTTCGTCTTGCAGGGCGGAAGAGACTACCAGTCGAAGCCGGCTGACCTGGCCCTCTGGGTGGAGAAGCTCGGAGGGCGGGAAAGTTTCTCGTCAAAACTTTATCCTGACCTCAACCACCTGTTCGGTCCCGGCACCGGGACGGCCACTCCGGAGGAATATGCGTTGGGCGCCAACTATGTGGCGGAAGAGGTGATCTCGGACCTGAGCGAGTGGATCAGGGGCCTGGGAGGTTGAAACGCCAAACTGGCACAAGGTTTGCCGCACCAGATACGGTCGGGCCAGGTTGTGCCGCCGAACAAGGAGTGAGCCGGGATTGGGTGATCCCGTACAGTCCAGGCTCTGAGACGTTTGTTGCGAGCCGAATGCCCGGGGATCGCCGTACAGGGCATCGAGAGGAAACGACATAGAGAAGAGGAGCGGTCCCGGCCGCCGGGGCCCTCTCACGATGGACGACCAACGAGCCATCGCGTCCCTGAAAGGGGGACGGAACGACCTTGAGGGGGAAAGGGGCACCCGAGTCAAGCGGCCCCGTTTTCCCTCCCCCTCCATTCTCTTTCTTGGGACCCCTCACACCGGGGTCCGAGTTGGGATATTCCCGGTTCTCCCGCTCCACGACGGGGGAATCGGTTTTCTTTTTTTGTGAAGGGAAATCAACCCAGTCGCCACCGTGGACTACCCCGGGGCGTGACCTCCGTATAGGGAGAAGAGCATGAGCGAGTACGTTGGCAAGGTGATGGAGGCGGTTATGGCGAAAGATCCGGCCCAGCCCGAGTTCCACCAGGCTGTGGAGGAAGTCGCCGAGTCCGTGCAGATCGTGTACGACAAGCACCCCATCTATCGGAAGATGAAGGTGCTGGAACGGATCATCGAGCCCGAGAGGGTGATTCTCTTCCGGGTGCCCTGGGTGGACGACCAGGGTGACGTCCAGGTGAACCGCGGATTCCGGATCGAGATGAACAGCGCCATTGGGCCCTACAAAGGCGGCCTGCGCTTCCATCCCTCCGTGAACCTCGGCATCCTCAAGTTCCTGGCCTTCGAGCAGGTGTTCAAGAACGCCCTCACGACCCTGCCCATGGGTGGTGGTAAGGGTGGATCCGACTTCGATCCCAAGGGCAAGAGCGACCTCGAGGTCATGCGTTTCTGCCAGAGCTTCATGAGCGAGCTCTTCCGGCACATCGGACCGGACACCGACGTTCCCGCCGGCGACATCGGCGTGGGTGGTCGTGAGGTCGGGTTCCTCTTTGGCCAGTACAAGAAGCTCCGCAACGAGTTCACCGGCGTCCTCACCGGTAAAGGCCTGAACTGGGGCGGCTCCCTGATCCGGCCCGAAGCCACCGGTTACGGCGCGGTCTACTTCGCCGCCGAGATGCTCGCCACCCGTGACGAGAGCCTCGAAGGCAAGACCTGCATCGTGTCGGGTTCCGGAAACGTGGCCCAGTACACCGCCGAGAAGGTCCTGGACTTGGGTGGGAAGGTCATCACGTTCTCCGATTCCGGCGGATACATCTTCGACGACGAGGGCGTGGACCGTGAGAAGCTGGCCTACGTCATGGATCTCAAGAACAACCGTCGCGGCCGGATCAGCGAGTACGCTGAGAAGTATCCGAACGCCGTCTACACGCCGCTGGATCCGAACCTCGACTACAACCCGCTCTGGGATCACAAGGCCGACGTCGCCTTCCCCAGCGCCACGCAGAACGAGGTGAACGCCAAGGACGCCCAGAACCTGGTGAACCAGGGCGTATACGTGATCTCCGAGGGCGCCAACATGCCCACCGTCCCCGAGGGCGTGGAGATCTTCCTGGGCAACGACGTTCTCTACGGCCTGGGCAAGGCCGCCAACGCCGGTGGCGTGGCGGTCTCCGGTCTGGAGATGTCCCAGAACTCCCTCCGGCTTTCCTGGACCCGGGAAGAGGTGGACAACCGCCTCAAGGGCATCATGTCCAGCATCCACAAGCAGTGTCTGGATGCCGCCGAGGCCTATGGCAAGCCCGGGAACTACGTCCATGGCGCCAACATCGCGGGCTTCCTGAAGACTGCCGACGCCATGTTGGATCAGGGTGTGGTCTGATCAGAAGATGGACCCCGGGTAGCTGGTTCCGGGGTAAGCGGCACAAAGGGGGGCGCGCTTCGGCGCGCCCCCCTGTTATTTTCGACCAACACTGTTTCCAGGCCGGAGTTAACTCTTCGGAGAACCTACCGAATCAGGAGAACCATGGCCGTCCCCCAGAAACCCGATTTCATCGATGGATTAAGCGGCCGCACAGGGAGTCTGCAGGACCTCATGCGGTTCCGGGTCCAGAACATCCTCTTTGTGTCGAGCCTCTATGAATCTTTCATCATGTCGGAGGACGGCCAGCTCAATGAGCTTATTCTCACCAAGTTCCTGGATCTGAACCTGAGCCAAGCTCCCAACCTGACTCGGGTGCCCAGCGGGGCCGAGGCGCTGGAATTGGCCCGACGACAGCACTTCGACGTGATTATCACGAGTCTCCAACTGGGGGACATGAACGCGGTTCAACTCGTTCGCCAGGTCCGGGATGCCGGCCTCGGGTTGCCCGTCCTCGTTCTCGCGTATGACCATCGGGAGCTCAAGGACTTCGAGGGCCGTCACGGGTTCTCAGAGTTGGACCAGGTTTTTATCTGGCAGGGGGACGCCAGGGTCCTCCTGGCCATGGTCAAGCTCTGGGAAGACCACGTGAACGTGGAGTTCGACTCTAAGCTGGGAGTCCCCGTCCTATTGGTGGTGGAAGACAGCGTCCGGTTCTACTCCTCGTTCCTCCCGGTCATCTACTCGGAGGTGATGAAACTCTCCCAGAGCGTGTTTTCCGAAGGGGTGAATCTCTATCAGCGACTACTGAGAATGCGGGCCCGGCCGAAAATCCTTTTGGCCGCGGATTTCCAGGAAGCCCTGGAATATTTCAACACCTTTCAGGCCAACGTCATGGGCGTGATCTCCGATGTGCAGTTCCCCATGAAGGCGGGCGCGGAGAGCTCTGCTTCGGCCGGCCTTGACCTGGCGGAACGGATCAAAGAAGCGCGGCCGGACATTCCCATCCTCCTCCAGTCCAGCAACCCCAAGTTCAGGGGCCCGGCCGAACGAGTGGCCTCCGGCTTCCTCCTCAAGGGTTCCCCGGAGATGCTCGATGAGATTCGTCAGTACCTCACCGACCACTCCTTTTTCGGAGATTTCGTGTTTCGCATGGACGACAACGGGGAGGAAGTGGACCGGGCCAGCGACCTCCGATCGCTCCTGGAGAAGCTGGAGACGGTGCCCGTGGAGAGCATCGGCTTCCATGCGACCAAGCACGACTTCTCGAGTTGGCTTCGAGCCCGTGGGGAATTCGCTCTTGCTTACCGCCTCCGGCCCAGGCAGGTCTCGGATTACGAATCGTTAGAAGAACTCCGCCAAGACCTCATTCACTCAATCGGCGCCTATAGACGGGAGCAAAGCCGGAGCACGGTCGCCGACTACGATCCCGAAGTCCTTTCCTATGCCGGCGGGATAATGAGGATTGGCGGGGGATCCATCGGAGGAAAGGGGCGGGGGCTGGCTTTCGCCACGCGACTGGTCGACCGGTTCGCTTTGGAGAACCGCTTTCCGGGAGTGCGGATTTTTGTGCCGCCGGCGGTGATTCTGGGCACGGACGTTTTCAACGAATTCCTGGATGGAAACGGCCTCCGTTCCCTCTCCCTCAGATCCGAGGACGAAGGCGAGATGGCGAGACGCTTCGCCGAGGCCAGGTTCCCCTGGTCGGCCCGGCAGCAGCTCGCTTCTTTCCTCTTCGCCAACTCTCATCCCTTGGCTGTTCGCTCTTCGAGTCTCCTGGAAGATTCTCCGTACCAACCGTTCGCGGGCATCTTCGAAACCTTGATGCTCTCCAACGATCACCCGGATCCGGCGGTGCGGTTGGAGGAGCTGATCCAGGCCATCAAGACGGTCTACGCTTCCACGTTCTCACGCCACTCCAAGACTTTCCTCGAGGCCACGCCCTATCGACTTGAAGAGGAGGCCATGGCGGTGATCGTCCAGAAGCTGGTCGGGACCGATCGGGACGGCCTCTTCTATCCTGATCTTTCTGGGGTGGCCCGCTCCTACAACTACTACCCCACCGCTCCCATGACCTCGGCCGACGGGATCGCTGCCGTGGCTCTGGGCCTGGGGAAAACCGTGGTAGAGGGATCCCCCTGTTTCCGATTTTGCCCTTCCTATCCGCGGCACAACGTGGAGTTCTCCACCGTCGAAGACATGGTGAACAACTCCCAGAGGGAGTTCTGGGCGCTGCGGTCGGGGACGGGGCAGGAGGCGCGGGGGGGTAAAGATGACGGGCGCTTGGCTCAGATGCCGCTGAGCGTTGCTGAGGAGCACGGCGTCTTGAAGTGGGTGGGATCCACCTTCTCGCCAGCGAACAACACTGTGTATGACGGTCTCTCCCGGGAAGGTATTCGCCTGGTGAGCATGGCCCCCATACTAAAACTGGACATGTTCCCGCTGGCAGAGATCCTGAGCGACCTTTTGGATGTGGGAGCGGCCGGGACCAGCTCGCCCGTGGAGATCGAATTCGCGGTCAATCTCAACACCCCTCCCGACCAACCGAAGGAGTTCGCATTCCTACAGTTGCGACCCCTTTCCTCGAACAGGGAATTGGACGCCATCGAAACCGAGGAGGTCCCACCGGAAGGATTGATTTGTGAGAGTCCATCGGCCCTGGGGCACGGGCACCTGGACGAGATCTTCGACGTGGTCGTGGTCGACAAGAACCGCTTCGAGCGGGCGCAAAGTCAGGAATGCGCCCTGGCTGTTTCTCAGTTCAACCGCAGACTCTCTCAGGCGGACCGACCGTACGTGCTGATTGGCGTGGGTCGATGGGGTTCGACCCATTCCTGGCTGGGGATCCCCGTCCGTTGGGCCGACATCTCCGGCGCACAGGTCATCGTCGAGGCCGGGTTCAAGGACTTCCGGGTCACACCGTCACAGGGGACCCACTTTTTCCAGAACCTTACCTCTCTGAACATCGGATACTTCACCGTGAATCAGGAAATGGGGGAAGGATTCGTGGACTGGGACTGGCTGTCCAAACGCCCTGCGGTGGATGAGATCGGCCCTGTCCGTCACGTCCGGTTCGATGAGCCTGTCGTCGTCGCCATGAACGGGATAACCCAGCACGGGATCATCCGAAAGCCAGAAGTATGATTAGTGAGAGGGTGTTGGTGACCACCAACGTCCAACCGATTCGCTTGAGATATCTCGGGTGAACTCGCCGCGTTGAGAGAGTTAGGACCACCAGACCAGGCGGGACCAGGGCCAACGCCGGCCCTTTCACGTTGGCCTCCCCGCCGATCAAGGCTGCTCCGCAGAGGAGGAGGGTGACAACGGCGGCGAATGGGGATCCCCACCGTGTCCATCGACTCCGTTTTGCACCTTTGTGCACGGCTTTGATGGCGTGGACCTCCAGCGTCCCCAGGAAGTAGCTGCCCCACCACACGGATGCTGCACCCAGGACCGTTCCCGTCGCAGCACCCGATGTCGCCCCCAGCGGGAATACCAGAGCGGCAAAAACCGTGATCACCAGGATTTCGCCAGCCAGGGATTTCTGCTTTCCCAGAACCACCAAAGGGACCAGGGGGAGCAGGGGGAGAAGGGGAAAGGCCAAATCCGGCCAGAGGACGCCGCCTGCGGCCGATACCCCCACCGCACCGGCGGCCAGGCCCACGACCGAGAGGAGGACCGTCCTGGTCCAAGCCCGGCCAGCCTCTTCGCCCTGGAGGCGGGCTCCCCGCAGGCCCGAGAGTATGGCGACGGGCTCGTGGACCAGGAACAAGGCGCATGCCGCCGCGGCGACCGCCCACGTCGCTAGCGTCGGGGGAGCCAGGGCCAACCCTGAAATCAAAGGGAAAGCCAGTTCGGCGTACGCGCCGTGTTCCCGGGGTAGGAGGGATCGGGATGACTTCATAGGGCTCCGCAGGTTTTCTAGCTGGTTCGGTTCCCGGGTCTTCAGATAAGCCCCAGAACCGCCCTAAGTGTTCCCACCGCACGGTCCGCTTGATCCTTCGAGAAGATCAGCGGAGGGCGGAACCTCAAGGAGTTTGGACCGCAGGAAAGGGCTGCCAGGCCCCGGGTCCAACACTCGGTTCGGATCCGGTCCCGCAGGTCCCCGTTTGGCAGGTCCAGGGCCAGGAACAGCCCCCGGCCCCGAACGTTCGTGACGGCTGGGAAATCCTCCGCCAGGGCCTTAAGTCCGCGTTTCATATGAGCCCCCACAGCCGCTGCGTTTCCCACCAGGTCATCCTCGGCCATGATCTCCAGGTACCGGGCACACCGGACCATGTCCGTCAAGTTCCCTCCCCAGGTCGAGTTGAGCCGGCTCGGAACTTTGAAGGCGTTGGTGGCCAGGTCGTCGACCCTTGTCGTGCTCATCATCCCGCAGACCTGCGTCTTCTTCCCGAAGGCAATGATGTCAGGGGTGACGCCCAGTTGCTGGTAGGCCCACATGGTTCCCGTGGCTCCCAGGCCGGTTTGCACTTCATCGAAGATGAGCAGGGCCCCGAATCGATCGGCGTACTCTCGGAGGCGCCCAAAAAACTCCGGCCGAAAGTGGTGATCCCCACCTTCGCCCTGGATGGGCTCGATTAGGATCCCGGCGATTCCATCGGGATCCCGGGCGAAGGCTTCCTCGATCTCGGCGCAGGCCTTCGCCTCTTTCGCGGCAACCCGATCCTCATCCATGGGAAAGTCTATGAATGGGCTTGTGATCCGCGGCCAGTCGAACTTCGGGAAGTCGCGGGTTTTTGTCGGGTCCGTGTTCGTGACGGAGAGGGTGTACCCACTCCTACCATGGAATGCGTCCTCAAAATGGAGGATTTTGTCTCCCCCTCCATCGATCCCCACCTCTCGGTTCTTCTGAGCTTTCCAGTCGAATGCGGCTTTCATGGCGTTCTCGACGGCAAGGGCACCACCTGCCACAAAAAAAAGGTACCGGAACTCGGGTGGGGCGGCATACTTACGGAAGGTTCTCACAAAACCGGCATATTGCCTGGAGTAGATGTCTGAATTCGCCGGGTTGGAAAGGGCGGCAGTCATGAGGCTCTTCCGGAACCCGGGGTCGTCCATTTTGGGATGGTTGTGGCCTACGGGGAGGGTGGCAAAGTATCCGTAACAATCCAGGTATTCCTTGCCCTCGAGGGCGTCGACGATGATGGCTCCATGGGACTTTTCCAGGTCGATGACGACGTGGAAACCGTCCACCAAGATGTTCTCTTTCAGGACGGCGAACACCTGATCGACTGGCACTGTGACTTCGGGCATGTTTCTCTCCAATCTGTTGAAAAGGGGCAACGGCCGAGCGCGAGGGAGCCCAAGCCGCGGAGAGGTTGGCCTGCCCGGGGAAAGACACCGGGGAAAAACCGAGGATTGTCGGGGTATCTCTAACCCGGTCAGGCCGCCCGAAGGTTGGGCGGGGCGAAGATGCCGGGTCGGGTGTTTCGAGGAAGCTTGGTAGGCATGGCACCAACCTAGGAACGGGGCCCACCCCTGTCCATGAGATTCGGGTTTGCCGAGAAACAACGGATTGGTCAAAAGAACGGAGGTGTTCACCAGGAATGCCGGAGCTGCCTGAGGTCGAGCTCTATCTTCACGCCCTTCGATCCCGGATCCAGGGAGAGGTCCTGGGAGATGTGCGGCTCCGCTCTCCCTCCCTCCTTCGCACTTTTGACCCACCGGTGTCATCCCTCATCGGGAGGAGGATCCAAGGCCTCGAGCGGGTGGGGAAGAGGATCGTGTGGCAACTGGAAGGAAACCTATTCGCCGTTTTCCACCTCATGGTCACGGGGCGGTTCAAATGGAGGCCTCCCCAAGCACCGGTTCCCAAGAAGAGGGCTCACGGCGCCTTCGACTTCGATGCCGGCACCCTCCTCCTCACGGAAGCAGGGACGAAGAAAAAGGCCAGCTTGCATGTTGTCCGGGGGCGGGAGGAGCTGGAGGCGTTGGATCCGGGAGGCGTGGAACCACTCAGGACCGATCTTGAAGGATTCCGTGGGGCCTTACTACGGGAGAACCGGACCCTGAAGAGAGCCCTCACCGATCCGCGCCTCCTAAGTGGAATCGGAAATGCGCATTCCGACGAGATTCTCCTCTATGCCGGGCTTTCCCCGGTTCGGAGAACCCACCAGCTGAATGACGAAGAGATCGAGCGGCTCTTCCAGGTCACGGTCCGGTCTCTGAGAGAGTGGGTGGAGCGGCTCAGGCGGGAGGCAGGGGACTCCTTTCCTGAAAAGGTCACCGCCTTCCATCCTGAAATGGCGGCCCACGGGAAGTACGGCTCTCCGTGCCCGGCCTGCGGCACCACCATCCAGAGGATCGTTTACGCGAGTCGGGAGACCAACTACTGCCCGGCCTGCCAAACGGGGGGGAAACTCCTGGCCGACCGATCTCTCTCCCGGCTTCTCAGGGAGGATTGGCCTCGTACCCTGGAGGAGCTGGAGGAGGCCACCAGGGCACGACGGGTTGAGGGAAAATGAACGGGGGTCTAGGGCCGGGTTCCCTCCAGGTACTCCTCAAAAATAGCTGCCACCTGATTCACGATAGGTGATGCGGGCCCTGAAATGTTCACCACCCCGGCCACGACGAGGTCGTGCTCAGGGACGATGATAAGGAGTGTGGTTCCTCCCACCGACCCCCCGGAATGTCCCAGCGTGATGTCTCCGTCATCCTGGGTTCCGGTTCTCCACCCAATTCCGTAGTTGGTCGACTCTCCGTTCCTGAGGGTTTGCGCCGTCTGGAGTTCACGTAGCGTCTCGGCCTCGAGAAATCCTGGGGCCATATGGGCTTGGGCGAACCGGACCAGGTCCTCGGGGGTGGAAAGGAATCCCCCCCCGGCCCACTTGTAGCTGTTGTCTACATATGGGGCGTTGACGATGCCACCGTCAGGCCCGTGTTCATAGAACTCCGTCCGATGGGCGACGATGGAGTCATTGTGGTCAGCCAGGGTGTGCCGAAGCCCCAATGGCTCGAAGACCTCGTCCCTCATGAAAGCCAGGAACTCGGTCCCGGACGCACCCTCCATCACGGCGCTCAGCAGGTTCCACCCATAGCTGGAGTAGGAGTAGTTGGTCTCTGGCTCGAACATGAGCGTGTCTTCGGCGAAGATCTCCAACCCAGCATCCACCGTCCGGTAGTTCCGGGAGGAAAGCATCTCCATGCCCCTGTAGTGGCGGATGCCGGCCGTGTGACCCCCCAGCTGCCGGGTGGTGATGGGCCAACGCTTCTCCGGGAAGTCCGGGACGTATGTTTGAACCGGGGCGTCCAGATCCAGTTGGCCTCGCTCAATGAGGAGTCCGACGCCTGAGGCTGTGATGGTTTTGGACACGCTCCCGATGCGAAACTTCGTCAGCGTGGTGACGGGCACCCCGTTTTCAATGCTCGCCCAGCCAAATCCTTCCGACCACACGACCTCGTCGCCAATCCCCACGGCAACGGAAGCGCCGGGCACACCCTCGGCTTCCATGATTTCCACAATCAGTGCCCTGGAGGTTTCGATGGGGCCGCGGTAGTCGTCACCGGAATGGGCCTCAGCCAGTCGAAGCTGTTGGGCTGCCGACGAGCCAGGCATGAGAAGGGGGCCAGCCAGGAGGCCCGCAAGGAGGCCAAGGGCCGGAAAGGTCTTAGTGCTCCGAGTCATTTGGTCTTCCGAGTTGTAGGGCAGGGTCTTCCTTCAATCGTTCACCTCACCGCCATTATTCACACCATTCTCGGGCGTTTTGGAAGATTTTGAGCCAGGGTGAAGCCGTTGTTTGGCCCTTCCACTCCTCCGGGATCCATCCCCACTGCCAGCTGAGGAAGGACCGTTCCGGGTGGGGCATGATGGCCAGGTGTCGGCCGTCGACCGATGTCAAAGCAGCGATACCCTTCGGAGACCCGTTTGGGTTCATTGGATATTCGGTTGTAGGATTCCCCTGGTCGTCCACGAACCGAACCGGCGCCAGTCCCTGCTCCAGCACCCGGTCCTGGATTTCCCGATCCGGGAAGTATGCTCTCCCTTCCCCGTGGGCCACCCAGATGCCCAGAGTCGCACCTGCCATCTCTCGCAACATGATCGACGGGCTCTCCATGACGCGGACCGTAGCGAACCGGGACTCAAAACGCCCCGAAGAGTTCTGGATGAATCGGGGTTGGACCCGGGTTTCGATACCGCTCCACGGCACCCATCCCAGAAGAGCAGATAGCTGGCAACCGTTACAGATCCCTAGCGAGAAGGTGTCGTCGCGATCGTGGAATTCTCTGAACTGTTCCAGGAGGTCCGGGTTGAACCGGATGACTCCCGCCCACCCCTTGGCCGAGTCGAGGACGTCGGCGTAAGCAAACCCTCCTGGGAATCCGAGGCCCCGGAAAGAGTCCAGCCGGATCCGGCCTGTCAGTAGGTCGGACATGGAGACGTCCCAGACCTCGAACCCGGCCAAATGGAAGGCGGAGCTCATCTCCCGATCCGAATTCGACCCCTCTTCCCGGACTACAGCCACCTTCGGCCTCTCGGCTTGGGCGAGGACCTCCTGAGGCGTGTGGGAAACCGTGTAAGGGACGGTAAACGTCGGCCCGCTCCTGGCATGGAGTCCTCGCCTTTCTTCTTCCACGTGATCCGGGTCTGCCTGGAGCCGGTCCAGCTGGTAACTCGTCTCCTCCCAAACGTCCCTCAACTCGGTCATCGCCTCGTCCAGAACCAGGTGATCCCCCACCTGGATCCTGATCTGAGGTTCGGCCACGGTGGTCCCGATGGTGGGGCAGGGGACTCCCACCGACCAGAACGCTTCACGGACCCGGTCACCCTCTTCCGCTGGTGCCTCGAACACCAAACCCAGTTCCTCCGAAAAGAGGAGGGGAAGGGGAGCGGCGGGGTGGAGTTGATCCGAACCGGATCCCAGGCCTTCCAGCTGAACTTCGATCCCGCAGTTTCCTGCAAACGCCATCTCCAGGAGGGTCGTGATGAGGCCTCCGTCGCTCCGGTCGTGCCCTGCAGTAATGACCCGATCGTCGATGAGAGACTGGATGGTTTCGAATGCACCCTTCAGGAGAGTGGGATCCTCTAGGTCGGGGGAGCTCTCACCCACCTGTCCGAAGACGTGGGCCAGGGCCGAGGCGCCCAGTCGGTTCCGGCCGCTCCCGAGATCCACGAAGAAGATCTCGCCCCTACCGGGGAGTTTGAGATCCGGGGTGACGGTCTTCGTGATATCCGGGCAGGTAGCGTAGGCTGACACCACCAGGGAACCCGGGGCTTTTACCGTTTCTTCTCCTCCGTCGGCGGTGGGGGCCAGCGCCGCCATGGAGAGAGAGTCCTTTCCCCCGTCCACCGCGATGCCCAGCTCCTCCATGACCTGGGCCATGGCTACGGCAGCATCGTGCAGAGCGGCGCCCTCTCCGGGGAGTTTTGCCGCCCACATCCAGTTACCGGAGCATTTGACGTGCTCAAGAGCGCTGACCTTGGCCCAGACCAGGTTCGTCAGCGCCTCACCCACCGTGACCCTGGCCATGGACAGGGGGTCCAGGAGCCCCTTGATGGGCTGTTCCCCGATGGCTGTGGCGCCTCCGGTGACGCCAAAATGACTCTGGGCGATGACCGCGACATCGGCCACGGTGAGCTGAAGCGGGCCGGCACATTGCTGGCGGGCCACCAGGCCGCTCACGCACCGATCCACCTTGTTGGTGAGGAACCGCTTCGAGCCCACCGAGAGGAGCCGTAGTACTCGATCCAACGCATCCCTGAATTCCAGGTCGGGGGGAAGATCCAGGGCCTCTACCTCCGGCTGGATCCTCTCCAACTCGAAGGTCTTCTGCGGCATGGCACCCAGGACGTGGTCCAGGTCCATGTTCACCGGGGTGGAGTCGGTCCTCGCGTCGTAGAGGACGATCCGGCCGTCCCCGGTGATGCGACCCACAAAGGCCACTGGGACTTTTTCACGATCACAGAGGGATTGGAAGAGGTCCTGACTTTCGGGCTTGATCAGGAGGGCATCATTCTCCTGATACTCGGCTCCCCAGATCTCCATGACGGAGAGGGTGTCGTCCCCCACCGGAATGGACCGGACATCGATCTGGGCCCCGGCAGGCTCAACGATCTCCTTGAGGACGTTGCAGTTTCCCCCGGCGCCCTGGTCGTGGATGCTGATGATGGGATTGTTCTCGCCCATCTCCACGCAGGCCCGGATGACCCGGTTCACCTTCTGCTCCATTTCTGCGTCGCCGCGCTGGACAGCGTTGAAGTCCAGCTCCTCGACGTTTTCGCCCTGCACCATGCTCGAGGCGGCTCCTCCGCCCATCCCGATTCGGTAGGCTGGCCCTCCCAACTTCACAACCAACATCCCCACCTCGGGTTGGCCTTTTTCCCTGTGCCTGGCATCCATCTGCCCGATCCCGCCGGAGAACATGATGGGCTTGATCCACTCCCGCCGTTCCCCGTTGGGGAGCCGCAGCCCGAATGACCGGGTGTACCCCTGGATCACGGGCTCACCGAATTTGTTCCCGTAGTCGGAGGCGCCATCGGACGCCTCGATCTCGATCGCCAGGGCAGAAGCCAGATTGGTCGGATAACGGAAGCCAGGGTCTTCCCAGGGAAGGGAATAGCCGGGGATTTGAAGGTTGCCCACGCAGTAGGCTGCGGTCCCGGCTACGACCAGGCTCCCGCGTCCCGTGGCGTGGGTGTCACGGATCCTTCCTCCGGTTCCCGTTTCGGCGCCCGGGAAGGGAGCCACTCCGGAAGGGAAGTTGTGGGTTTCCGCTGTGAACAGGATGTCGTGGTCGACCTCCCTCTCGAGGAGGGGGGATGGCCCGTTCACGTCCCTGGGGATTAAGGTCCGAACAGGATAACCCTGAATGGAGCTCGAGTTGTCCTTGAACGCGATGACGCTGTTGGACGGGTTCGCCTCAAGGGGCCGGGTGACTACGGCGATCAGGTGGTCCGGGATCTCCTGGCCGCCGATCACGAGCCGCCCTTTGAAGAACCAGTGCCGGGAATGCTCACTGTTGGATTGAGCAATATCAAAAGCTTCGACGGACGTCGGATCTCGTCCGATTCGGTTGGCAAAGAGGTCGGTGTAATACTCCAGGTCCCAGTCGTCGAATGCCAGACCCAACTCCCTGTTCACCCTCTCAAGGGCACCTCGGCCCTCAGCAAGAATGGGGATGGTGAAGACCTCCTCCGGCGACATCCCCGTTTCGAAGGAGGTCAGGGCCTGGGGATACCGGGTCTCTGTCATCCGGTCGTGGACGAGGGACAGAAAGGCTGAGACCTCGAACTCCTCCAGTGGTTTATCTCTGTGGAGCAAGAACCGGCGAGAACGCTCTATGCGCTGGATTTTCTTCAACCCACAGCCGTGACAGATTCCCACCGCGTTGGTGGACCAGGCTGTTGTGAAGTTCATCCTCGGTCCCACCTCCAGGACCTCTCCGTCTCCGGCCAGGAAGCTCTCCCGTCCGAACCCGTCCGGGTGGAATGTCTCGGCGAGAAGCCAGGTGAGGGTTTCCACTTCCGGATCGGTCAGCGGTTCGGAGGACTGGACGTAAAAGCAGGATTCGGTTCGGAGATCCCGAAGGGGGGCGGTCAACTCCTCACCGGCCCTTCGAAGCAGGTGCTTGGTTTGGGAGGCTGAGAAGCCTGGAGCGCGGAAGAACTGGAGAAGACTCATTCGAGGTGGCGTCGACGGTGGATTGGACTGGGACGGACCCAAGATACGAAACAAAGCCCCGGGAGGCTTCCCCCCCGAGGCTCGCTCATGGAATACCCCTTATGGGTCGGGCCTTCAACCTTCTTTCATCTCGGCCAGGAGCTCGTCCACGATCTCGTCCAGAGCCTCCTCGCGTCTGTTCTTCCCGCGAATGACTCCTTCGTGATCTAGGATGAAGATGGTGGGCCAACCGTACACCCCCCACTTGGTCGAGATGGGTCCGGAGGTGCTTCCGCCATCCCAGAAGGACGGCCAGGTGATCTGTTCTCGTTCGATGGCCTCGCGATACGTATCGGCCGGATCGGAATTCACGCCCACCAGGGCGAACGGCTCATCTGCCAATCTGCTTACGAGCGACCGCTCGTGCGGGTACATGCCCCGGCAGGGGCCTCACCAATCTCCCCAGAAGTAGAAGACCGTCACATTCCCCTTGAAGTCGCTGAGCCGCATCTCGTTTCCGTCAACGTCGGCTCCGACGATCTCAGGCGCCGGTTGACCGACCGCCAGCTCTTCCGATGTGTGTGCGGTTAGGTGGGCATAGGCCACGGCTCCGTAGGTCGATCCCTCCATGGGGATGTCCCCGTACTCGTCGATGAGGAGCTGGAGATCCGCGTCGATCTCGGCCTTCGGATCGGAATCCTCTTCCGCCTCGGCGTCCTCCTCAGCTTCGGGGTCCTCCGGGAGGCCGTACTCCGCGCGTAAGTCCTCGAACCGGAGCCGGGAAATCGCCCTGGACGCGGGGTAGTAGATGGCCGCAGCCCGGACGTTGGCATGGGGGGATTCCTCCCGGAGTCTGCCCAGGTACTCCTCGGACTGTTCATCGGAGAAGAAGTAGCTGCTCGCTGCCAGCTTCTCGATGTGGGGGGACTCGGCGTATTCCTGGAAGATGGCGTCGGCCTGCTCGGCGATCTTTGCTTGCTTTTTTTCTTCCCAGGCCTCCAGGTCTTCCTCGTCCCGGTCCGGCATCGACTCCCTGGACATCACCCAGATCTTCGCTTCCAGGGCGGCTCCGGTACCCCAGTGTTCCTCCGCCAGGGAGGCGTATCGAGGTATGAAAGACTCGGTCAGAGCGGTGTACTCGTCCCTCCTGGCCTCCAGCAGCTTCCTGTGCGCCGCCCGCTCCGCCGAATCCGGCTGTTCCGACAGCTCGGGGAGGGAGTCTTGGCTCTCTGACAGGGCTTCTGTCGCTTCCTCGTACTCCGTCTCGATGGCAGCGAAGGCTTCGGAGGCGACCTCCTCCGCGTTGGAGCAACCTGAGGTCGCGGTCAGGATCATCAGGAGGAGAACCGGGAAGGGTCGAAGCAGCCTCAAAAGACTTCGTCTCACGGCTTGGTCACCTCTTTCCTGGATCGGCTGATGGAACCAAAAGCCGGCCGGACCGGTGCGATCCCGTTCGGTCGGGCGAGGAATCGAAGCGCCGAGTGTAACGGGCCTGACAGGGTGCGACAAGAAGAAGACCGGGCCCTTCCGACGGAAGGACCCGGTCGCGGATGCGCTTCAGGAGGGAGCTTGGCGCTGCCCTCATTGACCTGACGATTGCCCTGACTCTCCGTGTCAGGTCAGAAGTTTCCGCTCCTTCGCTTGCTTCTCCAGATCGTCCTGGAAATCGGGATGGGCGATCTTGATCAACGCTTCGGCCCGTTCCCGGAGGTTCTTCCCGAAAATGTTGGCCGTGCCGAACTCCGTTACTACGTAATGGACGTCGGCTCTGCTGGTCACGACCCCGGCCCCAGGCTTCAGCATAGGAACGATCCTCGAGAGGGTCCCCCCCTTGGCTGTGGAAGAAACCGCGATGACCGGCTTTCCGCCCTTGGAACGGGCCGCACCCCGAATGAAGTCCACCTGGCCCCCAAATCCTGAATAGATGTAGGTCCCGATGGAATCCGAGCACACCTGTCCGGTGAGGTCCACCTCCACCGCCGAGTTGATGGCGAGCATCTTCTCGTTTTGGGAGATGATGAAAGGGTCGTTCACATAGTCCACCGGGTGCGCCTCGATGAGCGGGTTGTTGTCCAGGAAATCGTAAAGCTCATCGCTGCCCAGCGCGAAGGTGATGATGACCTTCCCCGGATGGAGTGTCTTCTTCGCCCCCGTCACCACGCCTCGTTCGATGGCCTTCATGGCTTGGTCCGACAGCATCTCGGTGTGGATTCCCAGGTCCAAGCTGCCGTCCATGGAGGCGAAGATGGCGTCGGGGATTCCGCCGATCCCCATCTGCACCGTCATTCCTGATTCGATCAGGGGCAGGATGTTCCGGCTGATGGCCAGTTCCACCTCGTTGGGAGGTCCCGGTTCCAGCGTCGGGAGGGGTTCGGTGGCTTCGACGATGGCGTCTACGTTCCTCACATGCATGAACGAGTCCCCTAACACCCGGGGCATTTTCTCGTTCACCTGGGCAATGACATGCCTGGAGGCATTGCAGGCCGCCTTCGACGCCAGGGTCTCCACCCCCAGGCTCATGAACCCGTGCTCATCTGGAGGCGAGACGGCGATCATCGCCACGTCCACCGGTACTACCCGCTCGGTGAACAAACGCGGGATCATATAGAGAAAGATGGGCACGTAATCCGCCCGTCCGTCGTTGACCGCTTTCCTGTCGGCGGGCCCGACGAAGAGGGAATTATGGCGGAAATGCCCTTTCATTTCGGGAGCCGAGAGTGGGTCGTCTCCGAGGAGGAGGACGTGGTTCAGCTGAACGTTCTCCAGCTCGGCCCGCCTGTCGGCAAGAGCCCTCACCAGTGTCTGGGGAATGGCGGCATTCCCGCCGTAGTACACTCGATCCCCGCTTTTTATCACCGACACCGCCTCTTCGGCGGTTTTTAGTTTCGCTTTGTAATCAGCAAGCCAGTTCATGGTTCACCCCCCAATCACAGGAGGCCTTGAAGAGGAGTAGATGGAATTCCGAAATGTTCCCCAAGGCCGGGATCGACCATGGTCCCTTTGAAGGTATAAACTGCACCGGCCAGCGCCGGGTCGTCTTTGAGGGCTCCTTCGAGTCCCTTCTTGGCCAGGGCCTTTACATACGGTAGTGCTGCGTTCGTCAGGACCCGGGATGCCGTCCGAGGCACGTTGGCCGTCATGTTGGGGACGCAGTAGTGGACCACGCCGTGCTGCATGAAGGTGGGCCGGTCCAAGGTCGTGGGGCGGGTGGTTGCCACACACCCTCCCTGGTCCACGGAAACGTCGATGATGACGCTGCCCGGTTTCATGTTCTTGACCATTTCCTCGGTGATGAGGTGGGGGGTCCTCCGTCCGGGTTTCAGGACCGCTCCCACGATCACGTCGGCTATCTGCGAATAGCGGGCCAAGCGCTCCGTGGTGGAGACGGCTGTCACCGGCCGACCAATGAGGTCGCGACTCAACGACCTCAATTGGGCCATGTCGTCATCGACCACCAGAACGTGGGCGCCGTCCCCAAGGGCGGACCGGGCCGCGGCGAACCCGACGGTGCCTGCTCCGATGATCAGGACTGTCGAAGGCGGGACCCCCGGGACGTTCCCGATTAGGATGCCCCGACCACCCTTTGTGGTCTGCAGATAGTGTGTGGCGAGGGGGATGGCCATCTGGCCCGCCATTTCACTGAACGGATTCAGGACCGGAAAATCCCCGGTCTCGTCGGTGACGACCTCGTAGCCGATGAGGGTGCTCTCCAACTCCATGAACCGGTCCACGTTTTCTTTCGGGATCACTGCCAGGTGTTGAAAGGCGATGATTGTTCCACCAGGCTTTAGCAAGTCCAGCTCCTCGGTGGACGGCCGGCTGACCCGACAAACCAGATCGGACCGATGGTACGGCTCCTCCGGCGAGTACACGATCTGGGCCCCTGCCTCTTCGAAATCATGGTCGGTGAAGTGGGCTGGGACCCCAGCGCCTTTCTCCACATAGACGGCGTGCCCCTCCGCGGTGAGTTGGGACACGGCGAAGGGGGACAATCCTACCCGGTTCTCCTGGCGGTGAATCTCTCTCGGCACGCCGATGACCATGGCTCTCGCCTCCGAAATGGTCGGGTTTCGATGGTTCACGCGTCTCCGCAGGATGGCAATCTTCGTGCCTGCGGATCCGACGACGAAGGAATCCCTGAATGATAGCCTGATCTTGCCGATTCGCGCATCCCGGCGTCCATTGATTATCTCACGCTCCAGATGATCGAACGGAACCATCTACCTCCCCCGAGGCACGATTATGGCCGATCTCAACCCGACCCGAACGGTGTTCGGCGCCCTCCTCATCACCGTGTTGTTCCTGGGCGGCCTACCGGATGTGGCTCCCGCCCAGACGAATGAGGGGGCCCAATTCCGGGTCACCTACCCTGCCTCCGCCCACGACGGCCCCATTACCGGGCGGGTGTTCGTGATGATCTCCGAGACCGACACCCGGGAACCACGCCTCCAGATCGGACGGGAGGGTACTCCTTTCTTCGGACGAGATGTGAAGGCCCTGGCCCCGGGGGAGTACGGGATCATCGATGTCACGGATATCGGGTCACCGCTGGAGAGCCTCTCCGAGCTCCCGGCCGGGGACTATTTCGTCCAGGGGATGGTGAACATCTATACCGAGTTCCGGCGGGCAGACGGGCACGTCGTGTGGATGCACAACGACCAATGGGAGGGTCAAGCCTTCCAGCGTTCTCCGGGGAATCTTTACAGCGACGTAGTGAGAGTCCATCTGGATCCATCGGCCGGGTTTGATGTGGAGCTGGAAGCCAAGAACGTCATTCCCCCTATCCCATTCCCGGAGGACACAGAGTGGGTGAAGAGGTTCCGGTTCGAGAGCCCCATGCTTTCGGAGTTCTGGGGACAACCCATTTACCTCGGAGCTACGGTCCTACTGCCAAGGGACTATGAGGAGAGCACCATCTCCTATCCGGTCCTCTACAAACAAGGCCATTTCTCCACCGGAGCCCCCCTACGCTTCAGAGAGGGAACCGAGATCTATGAGGAATGGCTCGCCGACGATTTCCCGAGAATGATGGTGGTGACCTTTCAGCATCCCACGCCCTACTTCGACGATTCCTACGCTGTGAACTCCGTGAACGTGGGCCCTTATGGCTCGGCCATCATTGAAGAGTTGATTCCGGAAATCGAACGCCGGTTCAGGACCATCCAAGAGCCCTGGGCTCGGTGGCTGGATGGCGGGTCCACCGGGGGATGGGAATCGCTGGCGTTGCAGCTCTTTTACCCGGACTTTTTCGGGGGAGTTTGGTCATATTGCCCCGATCCGGTGACCTTCACGAACGTTGAGGGCTTCAACATCTACGAGGACGAGAACGCGTACTACAAAACCAGAGGGTGGCGGAAGGTGCCGATCGTGAACTCCCGAGACGTGGACGGGACCATGCGGATGACCTCCCGGCAGCGGAACTATTACGAGCTGGCCAAGGGCACAAAGGGCAGGAGTGGGGAGCAGCTGGACATCTGGTCGGCTGTTTACGGGCCTTTGGGGGACGACGGCTACTTCAAGCCTCTGTTCGACAAGCGGACGGGCGACATCGATCCGTCCGTTGCCGAGTATTGGAGGGAAAACTACGACCTCCTGGAGTACATGAAGCGGAACTGGTCCTGGCTGGGTCCCAAGATCCAAGGAAAGATCCACATCTACATGGGGGATATGGACACATACCGGCTGGAACAAGCAGTGTACGAGATGGATGCCTGGATGAAGACCACCACGGACCCCCACTACCGTGGCTTCTTTATGTACGGGGATCGGAAGCCACATTGTTGGAGTGGTCCGGTGTCCACCGCGGATAGGTTGAAGGAGATGGCCATGCATGGGCTCCGGTTCAAACCGGAGGGTACGACCACGCCGTGGTGGACCTACTGATGGGTTAAAAAGGGACCGACTCCCGCACACCCCTTGCGGCTCCGACTACGGCTCAAAAGCGGCATCCGCCAGGAGCCTGTGTCCAGACGCCGCAGAGTCGCGTCAGGGGTGCGCGGGAGCCGGTTCCGGTCGTCACCTCAGTCCACCACCGAGGCTCCGACTGCGTTTACCGGTTGAAGTACCTCTCACCCGTCCGGGCCGGTAGCCGGCACTGGGGCCAGCTTCGGGGCTCGCCGGTCCTGGGATCCGTACCGAGGGTACGGGTGTCTCTTGGAAGCATCTCCTCTTCCTCCGAGGCCAGGTAGGTCAGCATCGCGGTAAGGGTGGCGTTGTTCATGACGTCGTCCATCACCAGCTTGTCGAAAGTGTCCAGGTTGGTGTGCCAGGTGTACGGGCTATAGGACCAGCTCAGGGAGCTGAGGCTGAAGGCCGGCACGCCGGCGCATACGAACGACGCATAGTCCGACCCTCCCCCTCCGGGGGACCCGGGGATCGTGAGGTCGATATGCCGGGTGATCTCCCCGGGGATAGATGAGAGCCAATCCCCGAAGAAGGCTCCAGCCCCGGTGAATCCCTGCATGGATATGCTCACGACTCGGCCCGTGCCGTTGTCTTGGTTGAAGACGGCTTGGATATTCTCAACGATTTCCGGGTGGTCCGCGACAAAGGCCCTGGAGCCGTTCAGGCCCTGCTCTTCACTATTCCAAAGGCCGGCGATAATTGAACGCTTGGGGTTGGGATAGGCCTCGCTGAGGATTCGGAGTGTCTCCATCATGTTGATGCTTCCGGAGTTGTTGTCGGTGGCTCCGGATCCCCCATCCCAGGTGTCGAAGTGGGCGGAAAGGATGATGTATTCCTCCGGCTTCTCCGTTCCCCTGACAGACCCCATGACGTTGAACGTTGGAGCCGGCTCTCCGAAGCTGGCTTCAGCCTCCACCTGGATAACCGGACCCTGGTCATTCTCAGCCAGACGATAAAGGAGACCGTAGTCCTCACAGCTCATGCTGATGGTGGGGACGGTTCTTGTGGACGCGCTGAAGATCCTTCGCACCCCCCAGCCACCGGGCCAGGAGGAGTTGATGATGCCCACGGCGCCCGCCTCTTCGAGGGCTTGTGGCCCGAACCCGACGGCCTGAGCTGCGGCCTGCAGGCTGCTTCGGTAGCTCTGTTGGCGAGCCTGGCGGTCCGACTGAAGTCGCTGAAACGAACCGGGTGCGGCGAACTCCTCCCAGTTGTCATTGGGCCGGCAACTGAGCTCGGCCGGGCCAAGGAGGACGAACTTTCCGTCCACGGACGAAAGGATTGCCGAGGCCTCCTCCGGAGTGAACGAGGCAGGAACAGCCACTACCTCCCCCGTCACGGGGCCGTTTGTTCCGGGGCTCCATGCCAAGATCATGGCGTCGAGGCTTCGAATGCGTGGCTCTAGGAGGTCGACGTGGGTTATGCCCCTCTCCCAGGACGGCCAGGTGCCGTACTCGTCCTTCCATCCCTCGTACCCCCACTCTTCGAACTTCTTGATGACCCAATCGGCGCCGGCGTCGTACCCGGGGCTGCCCGGAAGGCGAGGACCGATGGAGTCGGCGAGGGTTTGAGAAAGAGCGTAAGCCTGGGAGTTTACCATTCCTTCTTCCCAGATGGCTTTTATGACCGGGTCCTCGGTCGGGAACTGTTGGGCTCCCAGTGCCGGGGCTGACAGCAAAAGGGCTGCCGCCCAGACCAAGAAGCGTCGAGGCTTCTTCATCCTTACCTCCAAATTGTGGGCCTAGGATTTCGGGGGAACGAAGGAAGATATAAAACTTCTGCGCAGTTCCGAAGGCGTGGACCTGGACAAACGGCGGGATCTGCCGTTTAGGCCCGATGTCTTTTTGCCAGCTAATCCCCGTCAGCCGCGTCCGCTCTCGGTCACGCGGAGGCGCACGACATACTGGACGTCCAGGTCATCCCGGGCCAGGCCGTAAATCTCCTCCCCGAGGAACAGACGTGGGGTGAAGCGGTACGGCATGGCCACCACCCCCAAGAAACGTCCCTCGTGGTCGAAGACGTCCCAATCCACCGACCCGAAGTCCTCAGTGAAGTTGTAAAGCTCCATCTCTTCGTCGGAGAGCTCCCCAGGAGGGTGAACCGGCTGGACCCAGAGGGATCCTCGGTACCCCAGATGGAAGGTCTTATAAACAGGGAGGAACTCTGCGAAGAATACGGCTGCGCGGTTGGCGGCCAGACGGGAGGGAGGAACCCCGGCGTCAAGCCAGGCGCGGTCCAGGAAGAAAAAAATGGCCCGGGTATCCCTTTCCGTGATGGGTCTGGGTTCCGACGGCATCGAGACGACTCGTCTGAGTTTGCCGGTCCGGTCGTGGAATCCGATCCTGTACTCGCTGTTCATCCCGAAGAGGACCGTGAGGGAATCGGTAACGTCCCACGAGGGCTCGGGGGTGAAGTAGGTGATACCGGGCCCCGCCAGCATCCCCCCGGTGGGGATTCGGAGGAGGGTATCCCCCAAAAATCCTGACGGTTCGATGGCCACGACGGCGTCCATGGTGTCGGGAGCTGGGCCGTTCCGGACTCTTGTGGGGCGCAGCTGAACCGTCATTCCTCCTGAAGGTGTTAGGTCGTAGCGAAGAGGGCGGCCCCTCTCGGGCTCGAGGGGTGTGCTGGACAGGGCCCGCCCGTCGGGATCGAATCTGTTGATCCTTCGGTTTCGGACGTCGGGCACCAAAAGGGTGTCGCCTGGGCTCAGGAGAAGCTGGATGGCACCCAAACCCAGCTCACCTGGACCGGACCCAGGCCTTCCGATGGTTCTCAAAAAGTTGCCGTTCCTTGAAAAAACCCGGATTTCTTGGGCGTGTTGGTCGGAGACGAAGATCCGGCCCTCTCCGTCAACTGCGATTGCCCCTACCTGCCCGAACTGGTAGGGCAGCTCTCCGGCCAGCCCTCCGATCCGAACTTCCTCCTTCAGCTGCCACTCCTTTCCAGGCTCCCAGAGACCGGTTCCGTCGTTCTCGACGATGGCCACCCCGGCGCTATCACGGACTGTCCCGCCCCAGGCGTCCGGCACCCCTCCCCCGGTGCATCCGGCCTGAAGGGCAGAGGTGCCAATCAGGGCGGCTCCAACCAGGATGAGAACCCCTCGGGCGTTTGGCATCTGGTCAACTTCCCCCTGCTTCGGTTTACTCCACGATACCCACATCGACGTATAACCCTCCACCGGAATGATCTGTCCAACCGCTTGCGTTGTTGACCAACCGGGTGGGATCGGTGTCCGCAGGACTCTGCCCAGACGTTTCACGCCGAATCGTGCCATATGAACCCGATTGTATGCACCCCAACCCCCGCGGAGAGCTGATCGTGGATGGCGAAGAGTTCCTGGCCATCCCGGGGAGGGGACGCTTCTTTCCCTGCAAGCTGGGGTAGGCTGAAAACGCCTGGGTTGGCTCGAGGAGGGCTGTTTCGGGAACAGCCGCTACCTCTCCCCGAGGACGATCTCCCATCGGTCGGCGCCGCCCTTCTCGGATCGAAGCTCCAAGCCGACCCGAGTTCCGGCGGGGCCGGTCACCCGCCACGATCCTCTGTAGAGGCTCACGTACTCCGACTCCCTCGTCCCTCTCATGAAGGGAAAGGACACGGTGAGGGGATCGGCGGTGGAGGCACCACTTCCCAGCTCCAAACTCACCCGATCCGGCACGGCGATCCCGGTGTTACGAGCCTGTTCCATGGAGGTGTCGAGATAGCCTTCGTTGGCCACCGTGGCCGTGATAATCCACTCGTCGGCTCGGTCGCCTCGAGCCACCGCTACATCCTGGATTTTCACCAATGGGGTGAGGAGTGCTCGAACCACGGCGAACTCGGCTTGGTCCTGGACTACTTCCTGGAGGAAGGGCCCCGGGGGTGGGTTCCGTAGCCAATAACGGGTGAACCCGCCGATCTCCACCTCGCCCAGGGTGGGGTGGGAGAAGGCCTTCCAGTCGATGAATCCCTCTCCTGACAGGCGCGACGACCCTTCGTTCTTGTCCAGCCACTTCAAAACCGAAGCTTTCACATCCGGTCGGTTATATCGACCCGGAATGGCGAAGAGGGGCTTGTCCCTCGGAATGTCGCCCCATCCCATCTCGTTCACGAAGGGCTCCATGGTCCAGAGTTCCGTGGTCACCGAAAAGAGCCCCTGATGAACGTAGGACCAGTCGATGAAAACACCGTGTCTGACGCCGGGCTGCCGGTCAAAAGGCACATCTGGGAGGATCGTGGTGAAGTCGTTGTAAACCGATGCGACCGGATAGGTGGTTATTGCGGTGCCTTTTGCCAGGATGGCGTTGTAGTCCTGTAGGTCCTGAGGAGGGAAGTCGGTGTCCGGCCTGGCGGCGTAGGGCCGCAGATGAATCCCGGAGGTTGTGTGCCAGGATTCAATCTGGGAGATCTCCGGCTTGGAGAGGATAAAATCCACCAGGACTCTGGCGTTGTGCTCCTGGAGGGGGTAGTCCCCACCGCCCCGGAACCGGGCGTCGGTTGAGGCCCAGTAAGCCGGGTAGTTCCGGTTGGAGATGAAGCCGGTCGTCGGGGCATCTTCGTTGACCTGGCCGTCCCCGTCATTGTCCAAACCCTCGGTGATGACCCGGTAGAAGGGGCCCTCGGTATCGCCCTCTTCCCGACGGACCATGAGGCGCGGCTCGGGGCCATACCGTACCCATCGGCCGTCCGGATCCGGAACCCGGATCTCCAGGATCTGGCCGTCGCCATCGGCGTCGTCCGGGCCGTCTTCGCCCACCTTCCCGTCACCGTCGGCGTCTCTGGCCCCTGGGGCTTCTGCCGGATCCCAGTCGATGGTCCCGGTCATGGTGGCTTCGGCCCCGTCCGGATCTCCTCGCTGAACGATGTACACGGTACGGGTGTCCACCAGACGGGTTACCGCCGGATCGGTCCCGTACCTCGAAAGGAGGTAGTGGGCGAGGTAAAGGGTCACCTCCCCACCCGTCACTTCAGAGGCGTGTTGGTTGCCGTCGAAGTAGGCAGCGGGTTTTGTCTCGGGAGTACCGGTCGCCTGGTTCCCGATCTCGATGCACCAGATCTCCTTCTGGCCGGTGACACTCTTCCCGATGGAGTAGAGCCTAGCCAGGCTGGGATAAGATTCGGCAAGATCTCTGAGGATAGATGTGGATTGGGCGTAGGTGTGGTACGTGAACTCGTACGCCGAATCCTGGGCCTCCACCACCGGGCCCGGGAGAAGGGTGAGAAAAATCCCGATCAGCCCGGAGGTGAAGCTCCTAAGGCACATCGTCAGCTCCCTCCTCCCACGAGGATTCTCGCCTCCCCGCCAAGCAGCCGGTTCAGGCTGGAAATCGGACCATTGATGATGGATTGGAGCGCGCCCTCCTTCAGCCGGATCTGTTCCGTCACCTCTTGGATCACCTGAAGTTGACCGTCGGTTGGCCGTGCTTGGGCACCGGTGATCCCTCTGGTGGCGAAGCTCAACTGCTCTGAGAGACGAGGGTACTGCCGGTATCCCATCCGGGGAGGGGGCCGACGGAGATCGTTGTCCAGATCGGCCAGCTCCTCTGAAGCCGCATCGATCTGGGCCAGAACCTCGCTTTCGTTGGAGAGATCCTTCCCGGTTATCGTTTCCCGGAGATTTTCCAGCTGGGCCATGAGGTCCTCGACCGTCCGAATCATGTTATTCAGATCTGCCTGTACTTCCTGGCTTCTCTGAACAGCCTCCGTCCTGGCTCGGTAGTCTGCCACGGTCGATTCTACCTCCGGGTCCCCCCTGACCTGGAAGGACTTCGACAGCTCAACGCCGTTCACGCTCATGGTCGCCGTGTAGGTCCCAGGCACGACCGGGGCCCCGGATCCGCCACCCCTCCCTCCCGAGGCGGAAGACGGGTTGGCCCAGGTCAGATTCCAGATGACCCGGTTCACACCAGCTGCGGCCCGTACGTTGTTGAGCTCTCTAACCAACCGGCCGCTCTCGTCCGAGATCTGGATGGTCACCCCTCCTGAGCTCCTGTCCGGAGCCTCCGCTAGATAGAAGTTGATGTAGGCTCCTTCCCGTGGGTTCTCACCCTGGAAGGTGCTTCTCCCGAGGCTGGAGTCCCGACCCCAGGATTCCCAGTCGGTGGCTTCCCGGATGTCGAACAGGTAGACGTCCTCCTCCATGGCAGTAGCCAGCTCCACGAAGGGTTGGATGTCGTCGAGGATCCAAGCTCCCACCCCGTGGGTGCCGATGACCAGGTCGTTGTACTGGGGTTGGATTTTGATTCCGCGGACCGAAACGCGAGGCAGGTTGCTCCGGGCATCGAACCAGGTGGCGCCCCGGTCTACGGAGGCGAACAGCCCCCTGTCCATTCCGAGGAAGAGGAGGTTCGGGTTGGCCGGATGTTGGCGGATCACCTTGGCGTAGTCGTCTTGGGGGAGGCCCCCAGCAATGTCCCGCCAGGTGGCGCCGTAGTCCGTTGTTTCCCAGACATGGGGGGTGAAATCGTCCATCCGGTGGTTGTCGGAGACAACAAAGGCGGTTCCAGCTTCCGTGGGCGATGCTTCGATGTTCTGGATCCACGCTTCCGGTGGGAGACCGGGGATGTTGTCCCTGACGTTGGTCCATGATCCTCCATTGTCCCGGGTGATCTGGACGTTCCCGTCGTCGGTCCCCACCCAGATGACGCCGGCTTCCACCGGTGACTCCGCTACGGTATAGATGGTCGTGTGGAATTCGGCGGCGGTATTGTCATTGTAGATCTCCCCACCCGAGTCACGTTGTTTTTCCGGATCGTCCGTCGTGAGATCTGGGCTGATGATGTCCCACGAGTACCCGTAGTCGCTGCTACGGAAGAGAACGTTCCCTCCCCAATAGACCACCGAGGGGTCGTGGGGTGAGATGACGATTGGGGCGTCCCAGTTAAACCGATACCGGGCCTGACCCATGTTTTGGCCCTGGGACCCCACCATCCAGGGATGGGGCTCGATGGACCGAGTTTGCCCGGACCGGATGTCGGTAATGCGGAAGTAACCGCCCTGGGCGTTGGAATAGACCAGCCAGGGCTGCCCCGGCACTGGTACCGTGTAGAATCCATCACCGCCGCTCACGGTGTACCACTCGTCAGCCAGGATTGAGCTACCCCTGGTCTTGGACGGCCCGCACCAGTTTCCGTTGTCCTGGAGGCCCCCGCAGACCCAATAAGGGTCCCGGTCGTCCACGAAGATGTGGTAGAACTGGGATAGATCCACGTTCCGCCAGATATGGAAGTTGATGCCTCCGTCGAAGCTCACCTGGAAACCCCCGTCGCTGCCGGAGAGGAGATGGTCCCCATCGGCCGGGTTGATCCAAAGAGCTTGGTGATCCCCGTGGACACCGGAAGCAATCCGCTGGAAGGTCCGACCTCCGTCGGTGGATTTGGAAAGGCCCCCGGCTAGGGTGTACAGGGTGTTGGCGTCGGAAGGATCAACGAATACATCCGAATAGTAGAACGGCCGGAAGTTCAGGTTCCTGTCGTCGTTCATCATCCTCCAGGTCTCCCCGTAGTCGTCCGAACGGAAGAGAGTCCCGGCCGTGGGGAATTCCGTAACCAGGTAGACGACATTGGGAGAGGATTGGGCCACGCTGATCCCTGGCCTGGCCATGGGTTCGTCGGGCAGGGTTTCGATCTTTTTCCAGCTGTCCCCGCCGTCTCTGGACACGTAGAGGGCTGTCTCCCTCCCTCCGTCGGTGAAATGCCAAGGGCGCCGTCGGAAGGTCCACATCCCCGCGTAGACGTTCCTCGGATTGCTGAGGTCCAGGTCGAGATCTGCACACCCCGTGTCCTCGTCGATGTAAAGGACGTGTTGCCAGGTCATCCCGCCGTCCTCAGTTCGGTAGACCCCCCGCTCCTCGTTGGGTCCCCATGCCCGCCCCATGGCGCATACCAGGGCCAGGTCCGGGTCACGGGGATCCACCACGATTCGTTTGATGTGTTCGGTCCGATCCATCCCGAGGTGGGTCCAGCTGCCCCCGCCGTCGGTGGAGCGCCACACCCCGAGGCCATAAGAAATCGAGTTCCTCGGATCCGCCTCGCCCGATCCAAGCCAGACCACGTTTTGGTCGGACGGTGCCACGGTCAGTGATCCCACAGAATACGCCTCGGCGTCCTGCCACTGAGGCTCGAAGGTGACCCCTCCGTTAACGGTCTTGTAGACTCCGCCGTCGGCACCTCCTACCCAGTAGGTGGATGGGTCTCCCGGAATCCCCACGATGGCTGAGACCCGACCCCCGACGTTCACCGGTCCGATATGCCGGAATTCCAGGTCCGATACCGCGCTCTGGTAATCGGCCGGGGTTTGGCCGGCCAACGGCATGGCGGCGGGAGCGGCGAGGACGAGACCTACAAAGAGCCACACCGCCCGATGGAACGGTGACAGAGAGGGAGCGCTCATGGTTCGACATCCTTCATTGGGGGCGAGTTTTTTGGTCCAGAGGGCGAATGTATTGGCCGTGGGGTAGAGGCGCCATGAAAGGCCGGGCCCGGGGGAACCGGGGTTTTTCTTCCCAGTCGTAGAGGAGCGCCGCCACTGGCCTGGTATGGTCAGGCCGGTTTTAAGTCCAGTACGGGTGTACCGTCCACGGCGTCCAGGCCGCGGACGGTGAGGACATTCTCTCGGATACCCAGTAGGTCGACCTCGGTGACACCTACGCCGTTGGGTCGACGGGGGCTCCTGAGGGCGAAAACCCCCCGTTTTGGCCGGGAGGTGTCCCCACGCGGGTGCTGAAGGGAATCCCACCCCTTCGAGAGATGAAAATGGAAGACGACCAGAATCCGGGATTCCTTGTCCAACTCGGTGAGGGCCTCGATGAAGCCAGGACGAAGGACGATCCGGGAATCAGCGGCTCGGAGGTTGTCGCCCGACGTCCCGAAGGGTAGGCCGTTTTTGACATTACCGATGGGTTCGAACGTCACTTTTTCCATATTCCAGCTACTTAGCCAAGGGAGAGTAAAGAGCCGCCACGGTGTTGTGAGCAAGGACCCGATCTTTCGCCACCAAGCAGACGGCCGGGGCTTGGAGGTGAGCCAGGGTGGCGGCGTCGTGACCAACACATTGGCCCAATACAAGAACGAAATCCGCCCTGTCTCGGTTGAGGAGTTCCGCCTGGGCGATGGGATTACAGACCATTTCGGCTTTCCCTGGTGTGACCTTCTGGTCGTCTCGGATGCCGACGGCCTCCTTGGGTACTGCACCGGTCTTACAGCAAACGGACGACACCCTGAATCCATTGGTCTCCAGGATTTTGCAGAGGGTTTTAGCCTCTTCCCGGAACCCCACACAAAAGCTCACGCCGATGCGGCTGGCCCCCATGGCATGGCCGAGGGTCATCGCCTCCGCGACCCGGGATCGGATTGGCTCAGTGGCGCACCCGGTGGACGCAGCCAGGGCCTGCAACCCTACGAGATCGGTCCCCGTGTAAGGCGGCCGTTCAGTCCTGGGCCAGTGACCGAAGAGTTCTTTTTGGAGGTAGCTCCGGCTCGTGTAAAGGCCGGCTGCGGGGTTGTGGCCAAGACGTCGGTCGCGGGCGATAAGGCTGATAGCCGGGCCTTCCGTCCTGCTCAAGAAAACAACCTCATGGGCTACGCACATTCCCACGATCAGGTTCAGATCGACGCCTGCCCCTGCGAAGAAGTCTGCTTGCCCTGACGGATCGACCTCCACCGCGGGAGGTGAGACATATGCTTCCAGACCGAGGCCCCTGAGATAGGTCCGGATCTGGGCCGCTTCGTCGGACATGTCGGGGCAGTGGGGTAGCCCGATCTTCACGAACCCCATGAGCCGCGCGAACTCGGCGGCTTCTTCCAGCCGCGTCCACTTACAGTACCCTTCTGCCTCGACCTGAGCCGAGTTGATCAGGAGCTCCCTGGAATCCGCGTCGGAATAGAGGTCGTCTAAGTCGGGGAATCTCCCTCGCATCAGACATGTCTCCGGTGCGGCTTCCACCACGCCGCCCCGGCAGACGAAGCTCTTACACTCGGCACAATGAACCGTCATCTCCACCCCTCCAGGGCCTTCCACTGGCCTGACCCCAGGTTCCCCTGCATGGGACCCTGAAACAAGCCTCTCAGGACCTTGTCAAACTACCAGTCCGCACCCGATTCTGCAGGAGCCTGAACAACCCGAAAGCGGCGTCTATATGGGAGGAGAAAGGGAATGAAGGCCATCGCCGAAGTGCAGATCATCCCCATTGGGGCTGGTGTGTCGGTGCGGAAAGAAGTCATGAGGGCCCATGAGGTTTTGGAGGAATCAGGGCTGAACATCACCCTGCATGCGAATGGGTCCAACCTGGAGGGGGAGCTGGGCGAAGTTTTGGCCACGGTTCGACGAGCCATCGAAACCCTTCATTCCGAAGGTGTGGTACGCCTCTCTTCCCATATCAAGATCGGGACCCGGACCGACAAGGTCCCCACCATGGCGGGAAAGCTGTTCAAGTAACCGGTGGCCCGGACGGCTCCTGGGGGGAGGGTTGCAAAAAGAAGGTGGCCGATGGGTTGAACCCCTCGGCCGCCCGATCCGTAGGGTGGGTGAACCCCGCTCAGAGGTGAGAGATGGGCCCTGACCCACTGCGAATAGACTTCCCCGGCCTCGAACCCCCCGATCCCCTCCAAAAAGGGGGGCGGAGGAAGCGGTCCGGCAGAACCAGGTCTTTTCAGAGTCTCCTGGGGAAGACTGTCGCTTGGGGGATGGGGCTCGCTCTCTTCGCTTCCCTTCCGTTCTTCGTCTTGGTTCGCACCTCTGTTTACCTCTTCGCCCGGTATTCGATCTCCGGGTGGACCGCCCTGGGTGGTGGAGTGGCGTCTACCATCGTCCTCCTTCTCCTCTACATGGTGGCGGTGAGTCTCCGGCTGGGGGGGAAGGGTCGGGTGCCCAAGTTCGTCAGGAGAGGCACCGTGCTGTTGGTGGGTTCTTATTGCCTCTTTGCCCTCATCTACCTTTCCAGCTCCAACGCCAAAACGGAGGAGATTCGCGCTACCTACACCGGGCTGGCGCCGATCCTCCGGGTCGCGGTCAGCACGCTCCTCCTCGTGGATAGGGAAGGGGTCCTCACCGACACGGGTCGTACGCCAGAGGACTATCGGAGGTGGGGTATTCCGGTGAACGAGGCCTCCCTCCACCTGCCACAGCCCGACGGGTACGTGTATGCAGTGGATATCCGGACGCTGGACCGGCCGGAGTGGCGAAACCGAGCTGCTTCTTTCTACTTCCGAGTGATGGGGTTCGACACGCTCCGTCACGTCGGCACGGCGGACCACCTACATGTCAGCTTGGATCCAGGCCATAGGTCCGGTCCGGGATAGGGTAGGGTCCGTTTTCAACCGAGCCCCCTCGAGTTGACCAGGCCGGGGAACAAACGGGCCGCAGCCCTACTAGAATACTAGTTGACAGCACCGGTCCTCATACCTATTCTGCTACTATGACCATAGTAGACTCCCGATCCGAAAAGGATCCCGTGGTCCTGACCGGCCGAGAGATGGACGTGATGAACGTCCTCTGGCGGCTCGGCTCCGGGACCGTGTCCGAGGTCCAGAAGGGGCTTCAGGACAAGCTCGCCTACACGACCGTGCTCACCATTCTCCGGACCCTGGAGAAGAAGGGGCACATCCGCCATGAAGAGGAGGGACGGGCCCACCGGTACGTTCCCCTCGTGGAGAAGGCCGAAGCCCAGGAGGGGGCGGTCAAGCGGGTGACCCGGAAGCTCTTCTCAGGGTCCCCCGAACTCCTCATGGCTCACCTCATCCAAGAAAAGGGCCTCTCGGAAGACCAGCTCCGGCGGCTGAAAGCCCTGGTGGACGAGAGACTGAAGGAGGGTGAGGGATGATTGCTGCGTGGATTCTTTATGCCTTGCTGGTAGGAAGTATGGCGGGGGCCGGGGCCCTGGCATTGGAGAATCTGCTCAGGGCCCACAAACGATCGACCCGGTGGGTCTGGGCCGGCGCCATGGGCCTTTCCCTCCTCTGGCCGGTGGGCCACCTGATTCTGAAGTCTTGGCCGAAACCGGAGGGCGGGACCCTCGTTCCCGAAGCCATCGGGGTGGCCATGCTGGACCCCCTTACGGTTGAGGTGACCCGGGAATCGTTCCTGCGAAATCTGGATCAACCCATCCTGTTCGTCTGGGTGGCCTCCAGTAGCCTGCTTCTGGCCGGCTTCCTTGGCCTGGTGTTTCGCACGAGGCGAATGAGGCGGGGATGGACCGGAGATGAGGCCGGCGGCCAGCCGGTTCTATACTCCAAGGATCTCGGTCCGGCGGTGGTCGGGTTCGTACGCTCGGAGATCGTTCTCCCCGCTTGGTGCAGGGATCTGGAAGAGGACACCCTCAGCCTGATTCTGGATCACGAAACGGAGCATCTTCGTGCCGGTGACCTTCGGGTCCTCCTCACTCTCGCTTTCCTCCCCCTCCTTTTGCCGTGGCACCTGCCTATCTGGTGGCAATACAAGAAGCTTCGGGTGGCTACCGAGGGGGATTGTGATCTCAGAGTCCTTAGGAAACACCCGGAACAGACCCGGCCCTACCTGGAGCTCCTGTTGAGGGTGGGGAGCGATGCGCGCCATACGCCGGCCCTTGTTGCCATGCTGTCGGAGCTGGAAGAGACCTTGGAGCGGAGGATCCGGATCATGACCATGCCTTTCCCGCAGAAGCCGTGGCTCCGTGGAGTATCCCTGGCCGGACTGGGAGCTCTCCTCCTCGCTGTGGCGTGCTGGGCTCCCAGCCCGAACGACGCCGCGGAGGAAGAGGCCGAATTGGTCGAAGGAATCGAGATTCCCCCGACGCCGGAGGAGCTCGCGGCAGGTCGCTCACCGGCAAAAGCCCCGGCGGATATCTCCGCAGCCCCGACGTTCACTCCCTATACGGTCAGGCCGGATATCAAGAACCGGAGTGAGGTGGTGAGGGCACTGGAAAGAGAATACCCGCCTCTCCTGAGGGACGCGGGAATCGGGGGGACCATCACCGTCTGGTTCTTCATCGACGACATCGGGACGGTTCGGAAAACCCTGGTGAACGAGAGCTCCGGCCACCAGGCTTTGGATGAGGCCGCCCTCAGGGTGGCGAACCAGTTCCAGTTCACTGCTGCCATGAATGGGGAAAAACCGGTGCCGGTCTGGATCTCCCTCCCTATCACGTTCGCAACCACCGCCGACCAGGCGGAGCGACCGGCGGTCCGACCCCCGGAGGTGGGTGCGGAGAAAGTAAAGGTAAGAGGGGTTGCCGGAAGAGTTCCTCCTCCGGAGGAGATCCTCCCGGGTATCCCCAGGGGTGACATCTCAAAGGCCCCGACCTTCACCCCCTATACCGTAAGGCCCGATATCAAGAACCGGTCAGTCGTGGCCAGGGCAATGGAAGCGGAATACCCGCCCTTGCTGAGGGAAGCCGGGATCGGGGGCACCGTCCAGGTGTGGTTCTTCATTGACAACAATGGAAAGGTCCAGAAGACCCAGTTGAACGAGAGCTCGGGCCACCAGGCCCTGGATGAAGCCGCGCTTCGGGTGGCCAGCGAGATCGAGTTCACGGCAGCCTTGCATGACGAAAAAGCAGTCCCGGTGTGGATTTCCTTACCGATCACCTTCACTACTCGGGACCCCTCTCCAAAAGATCTTCCGGCGGATCCGCCGGAGGTTGCCGACCTGACTCCGACCGAGGTCTCGTCACATATCACGAGTTACGAATCCCTCCGGACTCTGCCAGCTCCTCCGGTAATCGCAAAGGCTTTGGCCTCTGCCACGCCCGAATTCACAGCCTACACGACTCACCCTGAAATAAGGGACCGGCGTAGGGTGGCGAGGGCGTTAGAAGCTGAGTACCCACCCGTTTTGCGGGACGCCGGGATTGGTGGCACGGTTCAGGTCTGGTTTTTTATCGACGAGTACGGGCGGGTACAGAGCACACAGGTGAACGAAAGCTCCGGGCACGATGCTCTGGATCTGGCTGCGCTCCGGGCAGCCGGTGAGATCAGCTTCACGCCCGCCTTAAACCGGGACCAAGCCGTACCGGTCTGGATTTCCCTGCCCATCACGTTCGCCGCCCGCGACTGAACAGAAGTTGGGAATGCCCCCGCCTCTCACGTCAGGCGGGCGTAGGGGGCACCCACCCCCTCCGGCCGGGGCGGGGAAGCCCCATTTGCCCTACAGAGGAGGTTGGGTCCCTGTCGACCAGGCGAAGGCCCCCAGGAACAGGATCACTCCGAAGATCAGACCCAGCATGAAGAGGGTGTAGGACACCCGTAAAAGCCGATATTTGGTTTCCAACACCGACCCGAGGCCGTAGATGTCCCGGGTCATGTTTGTATAGGTACGCTGGGGGTCCTTTACCAGCTCGTCCATCCCCTCCACGAAGTCCTCTTCCGGGAGAGCAGTGAAGTTCCCGAAGAAAAGAATGTTGGCCCTGCCCGCCCGGACCTCCTCGAGAGTGGTCTCCCTCCGTGTCACCCTGGGCCTAGCCGCCAACACGGCATACACAAGGGAAAGGAGGCAGAAAAGGGAAAGAACCGAGGTCGGCAGGAGGAGGGCCGGTTTGTAATCGATGTGGTCGACGATGGACGCCATCAAGATTGAGATGATGATCCCGTTGATGGAGATCATGATGTTGGCTTTGTTGTCGGCCAGCGCACTCAGGTCCAGGTGGGTCCGGTAGCTGGTCCGGAACATGGTCTCTACGCCCCGCGCAGAACCGGCTTTTGGTTTGTCTTTCTCCTTTTTCCTCTTCTTCTTCTTTTCCGCCGCAGCACCGTCCACCTGGCCGTCAGGCTCGGTCGAACGCGATCCCGGCTCCTGGTCCTGGGTTGTCTCCGGGATTTGTTCCTGATCCTTTATTGAGTCAGCTCCCGGGGCCGGAGTTGGTGCCGATGGTGGCCCCGGAGGCGGGCCCGGAGAGGGGTTTTCCTTCAGCTCGGAATCGCCGGATCGAGTTTCGTCGGCCACCTCAGGGTCTCCTTCTCGAGTAAGAACCGCCTGGACCTGCCGGAACCTCAGGTAATATCCGCTGTTCCCGCCGGGATTCCCACCTTTTCGACCAAAGCCTGAAACCGTGGGTGCGACCGGAGGCCCTCCCAGGCCAATGAGGAGTTCAGGAACACCATCATTCCCAACCGCTCATCAACGGAGGCCTCCAGGTAGTCGAACATCTTGTCGGTTTCACCTAAAGCCAGATGGGCCACGGCAAAATCGATCTCGAGAGAGATCTCCGGTTCCCGCTCACGCCGTTCCTCCAAAAGAGAAAAGAGTCTCCGGGCCTCCTGTTCCCGTCCGAGGCCGGCCAAGGCCCAGATTCGGTGTGGAATCACCTTGAAGGGATCAGAGGTCCTCCGGTTGATCTCTTCCAGCTCGTGGAGACCTTTCTGGAACTTCCCCTGGGCCAGGTAAGCCCAGCCGAGGGCCTCCCGGGCGGCCCTGAACTCGGGATCCAATTCCAGGACCCTTTGGAGTTCCCGCTCGGCCTCGTCGAATCGCCGTCCGTGGATGAGTACCTCTCCAAGAGCGGTCCGGATGGACGGAGAGAGGGGGTCCATTTGGGTGGCCCAATGGAGCTCCTCTTCTGCCGCCTCCAGGTCTCCTATGGCCATGAGATACATGGCATACAGTTTTCGGATTCCGGCCGCGCCGGGGCTCAGGGTGAGGGCTTTCTGGAAGTGTTCGTAGGCCTTTCTGAAGTCCCAGTCGTAGAAGAAATGGACAGTGGCCATGGCGGCGTGGGACGCCCCCGTGGCTTCTTCCAGGTCCAGAGCTTTGAGGGCCGACTCTCTGGCCTTCGGGTAGGCGACCGAGCCGTGCATCTGCCCCAATGCCGCCAGAAAGGTGTAGGCTGTAGCCTTGCCAGAGTAGGGAAGGGCACAGGTGGGATCCAGCCGGATAGACTCGTCGAAGTGTCGTATGGCCGCCCGCGAGCTCTCGGGGGTCCACTGGTGGAACTGGTGGACTCCTTTGAGGAACTCCGTGTACGCCTCCGTGTCGTGGAAGTGGTGGCCGATCTGCCCTGGGCCGGTTCCCTCGGGCACACCCGGGGCAGATGGCCGGTCGGTGTCATGGACGTGCACCTCCGGGGCTGGCTCTTCCACGACGGCAGTCGCCGGTTGGAAACAACTTTGGAGCTCCGAAGCGATCGTGTTCGCGATCTCGTCCTGGGTTTCGAAGATGTTCAGGAGTTCCCGGTCATAGGTCTCCGAGAACAGATGGTATCCGTCTTTGGCGTTGATGAGCTGGGCTGTGATCCTGACACGGTCCCCGGACCTTCGAACGCTCCCTTCAAGGACTGTGGCGACGCCCAACTCCTCCGCGATGGCGCGGATGTCCTCGTTTCGGCCCTTAAAGGCGAAGGAGGAGGTTCGGGCCGTCACCTGGAGCCCGTTGATCCTGGTGAGGGAGTTGAGGATCTCCTCGGTAATTCCATCACTGAAGAACTCGTTCTCGGGGTCCGAGGACATGTTCATAAACGGGAGAACAGCGATGCTGTTCGTGGGTTGGGAAGGTCGGGAGCCCATGTCCCTCGGGTCCGGGACCGCCATGCCCTGGTTGGTGACTGCCCAGATCTCCATGGGTCGCTTGACGTTCTTCAGAGCAAACGAACCGAGTGATTGTGTCTCGATGCCGCGTTGGTTCTTTACGTCTTCGTAGACCCGTTCAGAAATGAGGATTCCACCTGGGACGGCCAACGCCTGGACCCGCGCCGCCAGGTTGACCCCGTCTCCGAACACTCCCTCCTCATCATGGATGATGTCGCCGGTGTGGAGGCCGATACGAACCGGAACCGCCGGAGGTGCCTGCAGGTCCGTCTGGATGGCGATGGCTGCCTCGACGCCGTGGATCGCGCTTTGGAAGGTGCTGAGGGCCCCGTCGCCGTAGAACTGGAGAATCTTCCCGTGATTCTCGCCTACCCGGCTCACGAGGGCTTCTCGGTTGCGCTCCCTGTTGGCCCTTGCCCGGTTCTCGTCCTCCTGCATCACCGCCGTGTAACCTACCAGGTCGGCGAACATGATGGCTGTCAGCTGGCGGTTCATTCGCTCCTATTCGCCCGGCCCCGTGAGCTCCGGCCTCCGTGTGTTCAACTCGTGGTCCAAATCGATCCACCAATCTAACCGAGGGATCCAGCGTTTGCCTGCGCATGTTGGAACCCCGGTTCTGCTCAGGTGTTCTCTTCCGAATCAATTCTCAAAACCCCTGGAAGGAACCCCATAGACATCGACGGAGGAATGATGAGCCGCCGAACCCTGCACGGCTATGTCCGTGCATCTGCTTTTTTTCTGGTCGCCGGTCTGGCGGGTTCGAGCCTGCCCCCCACCCTCGCTGGCCAGGACCTGCCGCCCGACGAGGCTGGAGCCGTTTCTCACCTCGACGCCTCCCCGAGGCACGGTGAGTGGGTGGATTTCGACGCCGGAGACGGGGACATGGTGAGGGCTTGGGTGGTCTATCCCGAGCGGGCCGACCCTGCACCGGTGGTGATCGTAATCCACGAGATTTACGCCCTTACCGACTGGATTCGGGGCGTGGCCGATCAGCTGGCGGCTGCGGGCTTCATCGCCATCGCTCCCGACCTGCTTTCGGGGAAAGGGCCGGAGGGTGGAGGAACGGAATCCGTGGATCGGCAAGGAGCTGTAGCCCTCATCAGGGGGCTCGATCCCGCCGAGGTCACTCGAAGACTCAAGGGTGCGGCTGCATACGCCACGGCTCTGCCGGCGGCCACCTCCTCCGTGGGTGTGGTGGGGTACTGCTGGGGTGGGAGCACAAGCTTTCGGGTAGCCACCGAATGGCCCGAGTTGGAGGCCGCGGTGGTGTACTATGGAGGCTCTCCCGCCACCGAGACGCTATCGGCCGTGACCACCCCCGTCCTGGGCCTGTATGGAGGAAACGACGCTCGAGTGAACGCTACGATTCCAGAAGCCCAGGCGGCCATGGACGAGCTGGGAAAGAGCTATGAGGTGAACATCTACGATGGCGCCGGCCACGGATTCCTTAGACAGCAGTCTGGGCAGGACGGGGCGAACATGGAGGCGACACGGCAAGCTTGGCCGCGGACCATAGCCTTTTTTAAGGAACACCTGGGAGGAACGTAGGCCGGTCCGGTCCGGGAGGGTCGCCAAAAGGGAGGGGGCCACATTGGCCCCTTCTTACTTCGGCCAGGCGTAGAAGAACTCGAGCCCCGTCGGTACGAAGACCTTCTCCCTCAAGTAGTAGGACAACCAGAGGTCGGACCGGAAGCTTCGCTCATGGTCCGAGTCGTAAACGAGACCCGGTGTCAGGTCGAGGGTTGGCGTGACCCGGTCCCCGCCCTGGTTCCCCGGCCGGATGAAGACGGTCACACCCCCACCCAGCTTTGCCCTCCAGACCTCATCGGAGGGGACCCAGGCATATCCGGCCCTGATGCCAAAAGGGAGACCTTCCCTTGGATGCGCAAAGGGGAAGGCCGTGACCTCGAGAGCGTGATGCTCCTCGATCCAGCGGGTGTACCCGATGCCCACCAGGAAGTGGCCACCCAGGGTAACGGAGACGTGGAATTGGTCTTTTGGGACGGAGCTCTGGCCGCTGGCCAGGGCCGGGGAAAAGACAAAGATGGCCAGGAGGAGCGAAACCAATCCGGGGCCGGGATACCGTCTCATCCTTCGCCGGTCTGTTGCGGTCATTCGTCCTCCTGGCTGGAGTGCCCCTGTGGGGCACTCCGAACATCACTCACAGCGCCCTGAAACACCAGACCTTTCGCCAGGGAACTAGGATTTCCGCCCCACGGGATCCAATTTCCCAGGCGCCCACGGCCCATCTGGACCGGACGGCCTCCCCCCGCTAGAGTGTTCCACCGGCCGCCCACCGGCCCTGATCCGGAGCGTGCCATGTCAGTACCAAAGGGAAGGGATTTCCCGCCAAACTAGAACTAATGAGGTCAGACCCATGCCTCGTACACGCGTTCTGATTCTCGGTGCCGCCGGGAAGGATTTCCACGTTTTTAACACCATCTACCGGGAGAATGAGGGGGTCGAGGTCGTCGGCTTCACAGCCCAGCAGATTCCCCACATCGACGACCGGACCTATCCAGCGTCCATCGCTGGAGACCTTTATCCCGACGGGATCCCAATCTACCCCGAGGACGAGCTCGACGAGCTCATCGGGAAACTCGAGGTCGACCGCTGCGTCATGGCCTACTCCGACGTCTCCTACGAGTACGTCATGCACATGGCGAGCCGGGTCACCGCTCTAGGAGCGGGCTTCGAGATCCCAAGCGCCACGAGGACTCTCATCCAATCCAAACTCCCTGTGGTGGCCGTGTGTGCCTCCCGAACCGGGGTAGGGAAGAGCCAGACCTCCCGTGCCGTGGCGCGGACCCTCCGTGCAGCCGGCCTGAAGGTGGCCGCCATCCGGCACCCCATGCCCTACGGAGACTTGGCAAAGCAGCGGGTGCAACGGTTCGCCGCCGAGGAGGACCTGGTCTTCCACGACGTGACCATCGAAGAGAGGGAAGAATACGAACCTCATATCGCCGCGGGTGGCGTGGTGTTCGCAGGCGTGGATTACGGCGCCATCCTCGAGGAGGCCGAGAAGGAAGCGGACGTGATCCTTTGGGACGGCGGGAACAACGACACCCCGTTCTACAAGCCCGACGTGCACATCACGCTGGTGGACCCCCATCGGCCCGGGCATGAGCTCACGTACTATCCGGGTGAGACCAATGTCCGGATGGCCGACGTCATTCTCATCAACAAAGTGGCCACGGCTAACCCGGAGAACGTGGCAAAGGTGCGGGAGAACGTCCGCAGCATAAATCCGGGCGCCACCATCCTTGACGCCGCCTCGCCCATCTTCGTGGATGATCCGGCGGTCCTGAAAGGCAAAAAGGTCCTGGTCATCGAAGACGGGCCGACCCTCACCCACGGGGGAATGAAGTACGGCGCCGGAACCATCGCAGCCGAGCGTGGAGGTGCCGGTGAGCTCATCGATCCCAGGCCCTTCCTGGTCGGCGAGCTGCAGGAGACTTTCGAAACCTATCCGGAGCTTGGTGTTCTCCTACCGGCCATGGGATATGGGGAGCAGCAGGTCAAAGACCTGGAAGCCACCATCGCCAAGGCCGTAGAGGGTGGAGTGGAAGCCGTCGCGGTGGGGACCCCCATCGACCTCGGGCGCATCATAAACATTTCGGTGCCCAACACCCGTGTCCGATACGAGCTACAGGTTATCGGCCAGCCGACTCTGGAGGATGCGCTGGCGCCGGTTCTGAAGAAGTAACCACCTCTCGACAGGTGGCCTGAAAGAAGGGAAGGCCCGGGGGCCGAAGATCACTCTTCCAGCTCTCGGGCCTTTTCCTCTCCTGCCTCCAGGCCCCTCCGTGCTTCGTTCCCCCTGAAACCCCTCCGGGAGAGGAAACCGTATAACCGCCGGCGGACCTTCTCCCGCTCGGGGGAAAACGGGGCCGAAAGCAGGGCCGCCCGTGTCTGAACGCTTTGTTTCCTCACCCACCCGGTGGCAGCAAGGACGGAAAGGTCGGTTGCGTCGAGACCGTCCTCCTCCAGCACCTGGTCGATAACCTCGCCGGCGAGGGAGGGTTCGACCCCCTTTTTGCCCAACTCTCGGCGTAGAAGGAAGGGGCTTCTCGGGGAAAACCGGAGTCGGTCCCGGACATGGGCTTGCGCGAAGGCTCTATCGTCGAGAAGGTCCCGCTCCCTAAGCCACCTGATGCAGTCCCGCACCGCCGCAGGCTGGAGTCCCTTTTTCAACAAGCGGCCCCTCAGCTCCGACGCGGTACGAAGCCGGTGGGAAAGGAGACGAAGCGCTGGCTTGAGGACTTCTTCCGGCGGAGGATCGTTGTTTGAGGGAAACCGGCGGCCAGCTGAGGAAGGATCCTCAGGAATCACGGCAAATCCACGAGAGGTTCTCATTTTGGATGACCAGGTCCAGATGGTCCCCAGGGTCCGCGACCAACCTTTCTGTGTAGCACTTCGGACCGGCCAGGAAGTCGATCTCGAAATAGAGCTCCGTGGGGAACTCCAACGGCATGGTGAAAACGACCTCCTGCTTTCCCACGACCCGTCCCAGGCGATTCCTGGCGCCGTTCTTGAACCCGTACAGCGTCACGTCGGAAAAGGCGAGGTTGGTAACGAACACCTTAATTTCCTTCTCCGAATAGGTATCGGAAAAGGGATTGCCTCCGGGTCCCGCTCTTCCGGCACAACCGGCAAACGAGATGGCTGCGGCCACAGTGGTGATCAAACCAATTTGCCGGAGTCTCATGATTCGGTCCCTCCCTTGAACAGCGCGTATCCTTCGACAGGGGGGGCGGAGACGTGAAAAACTCGTGTCCATTCCTCCCTCTACCTTCTATCTTCGGACTGTCCCCCGAGTTCCATCTCAACGCCGGGCCGGATCCCAAGGGAAGAGCTATGGACTGGACGCGCCCTCCTGCTGTTGCAGGGATGTTCTATCCGGATCGAGAAGACATTCTCCGGACAAACGTGGAGGACCTCCTCCACGAAGCCTCCCGGACTGGGGTCGGTACCCTCTCAGGGCCTCCGAAGGCCATCATCGCCCCCCACGCGGGATACATTTACTCGGGACCGGTGGCAGCGTCTGCCTACTGTCGCCTGGGTGCCCACGCCGCTTCCATCTATAGGGTCATCCTTCTGGGCCCGGCCCACCGGTTCCCGGTGAGGGGGCTGGCGGCGTCAAGCGCAGAAGCATTCCTCACACCACTGGGATTGGTCCCGCTGGACAAAGAGGCTCTCCAGGCCGCGTTGGCTCTCGACCAGGTGGCTCTTACCGACGAAGCCCATGACGGGGAACATAGCCTGGAGGTTCATCTTCCCTTCCTCCAGGTTGTCCTGGGTGAGTTCTCCATCGTTCCCCTGGTCGTCGGGGAAGCCTCTCACGACGAAGTCGCGGAGGTTCTGAAGGTGCTTTGGGGAGGATCTGAAACCCTCGTGGTCATCAGTTCGGACCTCAGCCATTTCCTCACCTATGCCCAAGCCGGGGAGCTGGATGCGCTGACGGCTCAGGCCATCGAGGCCCTTCGGCCCGAGGACATCCGGTACGATCAAGCCTGTGGGAGGCTCCCCGTAGGAGGGCTCCTCCTCCGAGCCCGGGAAGAGGGTCTATCTGTCCAGTGTGTGGACCTCCGGAACTCAGGGGATACGGCAGGGGCCCGGGACCAGGTGGTGGGATACGGGTCCTGGGTGTTCGGGTGAGGGCTCCCTCTTCGGTTCCGTCGCGGGGGGCATCCGCCTAACTGCTGCTGCCTGCTCTTGGTCCTACCGCCTCCGCAGTCCCCTTCGGGGGCCGCTCGCCTTCCAGATCCAAACTCCTTCGGGGCTCGCTTAGCCAACGCGGCCCCGCTTTTTACTCCTCACTTCGTTCGGTTCGCTCCGGGCCGCGGGAAGGTTTTCTCTCCCCCCCCCGCCTCCCTTAGCACCTCGAACCAGTTTCGGACCACGTGGATTTCGGACACCCTCGTCACCATCAGGGAATCCTGTTTCCAGAAGAGCAGCTCTCCTGTTTCGGTGGACCAACGGGGATGGCTGCCTCCACCCGTCGACACCCGCACCTTGCCTCCCGTCGGTGGAAAAGGTGACAGGAATACTCCTTCCTGCCCCGATCTCCCACTCGATGGTGTATCGGTCGGCGACGGCGATTTCTGTGCCCCCGCAT
>JANQDZ010000029.1 GCA_028278645.1 Longimicrobiales bacterium
CACAGAACGCATCTATATGCGGCCAGGATCGGTCATGGGGGCGGCGACCCCGGTGGGTGGCTCTGGGGAGAAGGCTCCCGAGAAGATCGTCTCGGCCATGCGCAGCCAGATGCGGGCGTTGGCTGAAACCCGCGGGTTGGATCCGGAAGTGGCAGCGGCCATGGTGGATGAGGACATCGAGGTCGAAGGCGTTGTCGAAGCCGGGAAGCTCCTCACACTTACGACTTCCGAGGCGGTCGAGATCGGGTATGCCGCCGAGGTGGAAGACTGGGATGCCCTCCTGGCCGAGCTCGGTATTGAGGGAGCCCCGACCCATGCCATGCAGGTGAACTGGGCCGAACGCATCGTCAGGTTCCTCTCGAATCCCATCGTGGCCCCATTCCTCCTCTCCTTGGGGTTCCTGGGCCTTATCGCTGAAATCAAATCCCCGGGAATCGGGATCGCCGGTTTTGCCGGCCTCCTCTCGTTGGCCCTTTTCTTCGGCTCCCACCTGATCCTTGGGCTGGCCGGAATGGAGGACCTCATCATCTTCGGTGCGGGAGTGGTCCTGATTGCGGTGGAAGTTTTTGTGGTGCCGGGGTTCGGCCTGTTCGGGGTCCTGGGAGGAGTGGGGGTGTTGGGAGGCGTGTATCTGAGCCTCATCGGGGGCACGCCCATGCTCACGGATTTTGCTCAGGCGGGGGGCATTTTGACAGCCAGCCTCCTCATCATCCTCATTACTTCATGGGCTCTCCTGCGCCACCTTCCCCAGAGTAGTCGCCTTGCCCGGAGTGGGGTCTTCCTCCTGGCCAAAGGCGACCGGGAGGAGGGTTGGGCCTCCGCCTCACCCCGTCCGGACCTCCTGGGCCGGGAAGGGGAGGCGCTGACGGACCTTCGCCCGGCGGGTACGGTTTTGATCGGAGAAGAAAGAGTCGACGCGGTTTCCGAGGCAGAGTGGATCGAGGAGGGGACGGAGGTTCGCGTCGTGAGTTCGGAAGGTTACCGACTTGTCGTACGGCCGCTCCGCACCATGGACGCGGAGGACGACGCGGCGCCGGAGAATGCCTGAATCGATCACGGTTTTTTTGACCAGATATTGCTCCCTTTCCTGAGGCCCGCGGCGAGCGGGTCCGGTTTTGACGGAGGTTTGGCTAGATGCAGCCTGAACAAGTGCTTTTGACCATCGTCCCCTTCGTTGCCATTGCCTTTATCCTCATCCTGGCGTGGGCCATCCCGGTGCGACTGTGGATCGAGGCGATCTCGGCCGGAGTCCGGGTCGGGATCGGATACCTCGTGGGAATGCGCCTCCGGAAGGTGAGTCCGCCTGCCGTGGTTCGCCCACTGATCTGGGCCAACAAGGCTGGACTGGACCTTCACATCGCCGATCTCGAGGCCCATTACCTGGCTGGGGGCTCGGTCGATCGGGTGGTCCGTGCCCTCATCAGCGCCGACAAGGCGAGCATCGAACTGGCGTTTCGCCAGGCAGCCGCCATCGACCTAGCTGGCCGGAACGTCCTCGAGGCGGTCCAGGTGTCGGTGAATCCCAAGGTCATCAACACCCCTCGGGTCGCCGCCATGGCAAAAGACGGGATTCAGCTCATCGCCGTAGCTCGGGTCACGGTTCGGGCCAACATCAACCGCCTGGTTGGTGGGGCCGGTGAAGAGACGATTCTGGCCCGGGTTGGTGAGGGAATCGTGTCCACCATCGGCTCGTCCGACACCCACAAGCTGGTTCTCCAGGATCCGGACAACATTTCGAAGACCGTTCTCCAGAAGGGATTGGACTCGGGAACCGCCTTCGAGATCCTCTCCATCGATATCGCCGACGTGGACGTCGGGAAGAACATCGGCGCCGAGCTCCAGACCGACCAGGCCGAAGCCGATAAGCGGGTGGCCCAGGCCCGGGCGGAAGAACGGCGGGCCATGGCCGTGGCGAAGGAACAGGAGATGAAGGCAGAGGTCCAGGAGATGAGAGCCCGGGTGGTGGAGGCTCAGGCCCAGGTACCGTTGGCCATGGCCGAGGCATTCCGGGAAGGGAACCTCGGGATCATGGACTACATGAAGTACAAGAACATCGAATCGGACACCTCCATGCGGGACGCCATCGCCGGGGAAGGGGATGATTCACCGACGACAGGGCCGGGGAACTAGGCTGTGGAGGACGGCGGTCTCTTCTTCTGGTTGATCATCTTCGCGGTGGCCGTCCTTCAAGGGATTGGCCAGAAGAAAAAAAAGCCCGGGCAGAAACCAGGCCAGAAGCCAGGACAGCTCCCGGGGCAGGGAAGACCGGGAGGCTCCATACCCGGGCCCGCCCAACGCCGGCCCGACACCCCTGGGGAGGCTTCCCCACTGCCCACCTCCGAACGGCCCCAGCCGGAGGTGAAGGAGAAATCCTCGGAAGGGATGATCCCGGCGGAGATCTGGGAGGAAATCCTCGGCTTGGCCCAAGGCAAACCTCCCCGGCCGAAGCCCTCTCCCCCGGTGGATATGGAGGAAGCTTCTGCATCGCGCAGGGTGGAGGAGCGGGTCCCGGAGCCGGTCGGCCGGGAACGGGATCCGGCGACTGCAGTGGCTAGGAGGGAAACGAGACCTCCCCCCGAAAAGAGGGAGTTCCCGAAATCTCATGGGGCCCATGCTGCGCTTCACGAAACGAAGCCGTCGGATGTGGCGTCCCGACTCTCGGTGGCCCCGGAGCCTTCGGCGAAGGAAGAGAGGAGCACATCAGGGGACGGGCCGAGATCCAGGCTTTTCGGGGACGGGTCGACAGAGGAGCTCCGGAAGGCCGTCATCCTCCAAGAGGTGCTGGGCCCGCCGTTGGCGTTTCGGGAGGATCGTTAGGCGAGGAAAAAAGAAGGAGCACCGGTAATCAGCCACCGATAAGAAGGTTGGCGACGGCCGGTGCTCCTTTTTGCGCCGTAACCTGGACGGGATCCGTCCTTTCCTCCCCCACCACGGCCCTTACGGTCAATCGAATGTCCGGAGGTACACCGCAGGCGGTGTAGTGGCCCGTGGAGTCGGTGGTGGTTTGGAGTTCCCTTATCCTCTCGACCAGCCCACTCTCCAACCGCCCTTCGTAGCTGCTCCAGCTCACCGTCACCCCCGCACCCGGGATGGGCTCTCCCGTCCGAGCGTCCCGCAAGAAGCCAACTACCGCCGAGTTCCCGTCCTTCAGGGTCTGGATGTCACATGTCACCGCCAAGTGGGTGCCGGTGGCCGGAATACCAAGGGTCACCGTGGTGACCACCCCGGGCGAAATCGCCACCGGCATCCCTTGGGCGTAGATGGCCAGGGAATCAAGCCGAGGATGGGTGAACGCAACGGTAAATGCCCCTTCCGGTAGGTTTGAGATGGAGAAGCCACCGTCGGAATCGGATTCCCCCGAATAGGAGGTCCCAGAAAGGAAAACCGTGGCCCCGGCCAGGGGGGCCTGCCGAATCCCGTCCCAGACCTGACCTTCCAGAGTCCCTCTTTGGAGGTCCTCGGAGACCACCGCTCGGTCCAGGGAGGAGTACCGGAGAATCTCCCCACCCACTTCCTTGATGCCCACCAGACGAACCCTGGACTCGCCCCGGGATCCCGACCTCGTAAAATCGACCCCCATCACGGGCATTCGTATCCACCATTTCCTGACGATCCAAGCCCCAGTGGGAAGGTGTTCAAAATCCACCTCACCATGAGCTATTCCGTATGCCTCCGGCCAAGGAGCCCACGTGTACGTGTACTCCAGATTGTCGAGCCGTGACGTTTCCGAATCGAGCCACAGCGTGCCGGTTATGTCCGGCATACGTCCGCGGCTCACGGGTTCGAACGAGAGGCCCACGGCCTGGGGTCGGTCCCTGTCCAGCGTGAGGTTGAAGCAGTGTGTATCCAGGAAGAGGTCGGAAAGGAGGACCGAGGCATCTGGTCCGAAGTAGTCGTAGCCTCCCTCCTCCGAACGCCGAACGAACCCTTCGGTGAGAAGGTCCTCTGCCGGCAGACTCCGGATTGGGCTCGAGGACACGCCGGACTGATGTTGCCTGGTTTCGTTGCGGACCGTTCGTTCGGTTTCGTCCAATTCCCGCTCGTAGCGAGCCATCTCGAATCGGAAAGAACCCTCCCTCTCTGTCCAGTTCTGGACCGTTAGGGCCTTCCTCGCCTCCTCCCAGACCGAGGCGACCTGCAGTCCCTCACCAGGCCGGACCAGACAACGCTGGGTGCCTTCGACCCGGATCTCCTCCAGCTCGATGGCTGTTTTTGCCGCTTCAAGCCGGATCCCGAATCGGTCAGCCGCCTGGAGCTGGAACGGATCGGAGGTGACGGTTTCATACCCAATCCGCTCTGCCCGGAGGGTATAGGTGCCAGGGGCCGGTGCGGAGATCAAAAACCGGCCGGAAGGGTTGGTGAGATACCCTCCGGCCTCTTCGCCCGCCTCGTTCAAGAGGAGGACGAGGGTGCCCTCGATGGGTTCCCCGTTCTCCAGATCCAAGACTCGGCCCTGGACGACCTGGCCCTGGCTGGGTTGGACCGCGGACCCCAGAAGGCTGGCGGTCAACAGGACCGCCAACCAACCGGGTTGGGATCTACATCTGGCCCGTAGCCATCTTCCGGAGGACCGTATGGAGGATGCCGCCATTCTGGTAGTACTCGATCTCCACCTGCGAATCCAGGCGGACGTCCACGTTAAACTCGGTCACGAACCCGTCGTCGCTTTGAGCCCTGACAGTCAGCTTCCCGCGAGGCTCGAGGTCGTTCTCGATCCCGATGATATCAAAGGTCTCACGCCCGGTGAGGCCCAGGGATTCGAGGGTGTCGCCGGCCTCGTACTGAAGAGGAAGGACACCCATCCCGACCAGGTTACTCCTATGAATACGCTCAAAACTCTCGGCGACTACAGCTTTCACACCCAAAAGGGCGGTGCCTTTCGCGGCCCAGTCCCTGGAACTCCCGGTCCCGTACTCCTTGCCCGCCAAGACCAGAAGCGGCGTTCCTTGGGCCTGATATTCCATTGCAGCATCGTATATGGAGGTAACCTCACCACCCGGGAGTTTCAGGGTATAGCCGCCCTCCTTGTCTTCTAATAGGAGATTCCGGATCCGGACGTTCCCGAAGGTGCCCCGCATCATCACCTCGTGATTCCCTCGGCGGGACCCAAAGGTGTTGAACTCGTACGGTTCTACGCCCTTCTCCTGAAGATACCGGCCGGCTGGCTCCGACTTGGGAATCGCGCTAGCAGGAGAGATGTGGTCGGTGGTAACGGAGCGTCCCAGGGAAGCCAGGACCCTTGCTCCCTCGATATTCTCGAACTCAGGCACGTCCAGGCTCATTCCGTGAAAAAACGGTGGATCCTGGATATAGGTCGACTCCCCGTCCCAGTCGTAAAGGCTGCTCTCGGCCGGCACAGGAAGGGCCTGCCAGAGGGCGTCGCCGTCGAACACACTCCCGTACCGCTCCTCGAACATTTCCGGCTTGAGCGAGCTGGCTATCGTCTCCCGGATCTCTTCCGGCGACGGCCAGATGTCGGCCAGGAACACCGGGTTTCCGTCCGAGTCCTGGCCAAGGGGATCGTTGTAGACGTCCAGGTCGATACGGCCGGCCAGGGCGAACGCCACCACGAGGATCGGAGAAGCCAGGTAGTTCGCTCTGACGTTGGAATGGACCCTGGCTTCGAAATTCCGATTGCCGCTCAGGATGGACGTTACCACAAGGCCGTTGTCGACCACGGCGTCCTGTATGGAGTCGGGCAGCGGACCTGAGTTCCCGATGCAGGTGGTGCATCCGTACCCCACCACCTGGAACTTGAGCTTCTCCAGATAAGGGAGAAGATCCGCAGCCGTGAGGTACTCCGTAACCACCTGGGAGCCTGGGGCGAGACTGGTTTTCACCCACGGCTTCACCGCCATCCCCTTCTCGACAGCCTTTTTGGCCAAAAGGCCGGCCCCGACCATCACGGACGGGTTGGAGGTGTTGGTGCAGGAGGTGATGGCCGCGATAACGATGCTCCCATCTTCGACGGAAACCTCCTCCCCCGCCAGGTCGATTGTCACGCTCCGGCGGGTCTCCTGGGCCGTGGCGACGCCGCCTGCCTCCTCCGGAGAATCGAGTGAGAATCCCGCGGGGACCAACTGAGGGAGCCCGGCTCCGAAGGCGGATTTCAGGTTGGCCAGTGAGATTCGGTCTTGTGGGCGCTTCGGTCCGGCGACGCTGGGTTCAATTGTGGACATGTCCAGATCGAGGACCGACGTGTACCGGGGATCGGGTGTTCCGTCGGTCCGGAAGAGGCCCATCTCCTTGCTCACCCGCTCCACCCGCTCCACGAGCTCCGCCCCTCGGCCGGTGCCCTCGAGGAACCCCAGAGTCACATCATCTACTGGGAAGAACCCAACGGTGGCTCCGTATTCCGGGCCCATGTTCGCAAGCGTTGCGCGGTCAGGGAGGGTGAGGTTCGACAGCCCCGGACCGAAATATTCGACGAACCGGCCGACGACTCCGTGTTCCCGGAGCATTTCCACTGCCCTCAGGACCAGGTCGGTAGCTGTGGCGCCTTCCGGCAGGGATCCGGACAGGCGCACGCCCACCACCTCTGGGAGGAGCATGTAGTACGGCTGGCCCAGCAGAACCGCCTCCGCTTCGATTCCTCCCACTCCCCAACCCACAACGCCCAACCCGTTGATCATGGTCGTGTGGGAATCGGTTCCCACCACGGTGTCCGGATAGGCCAGGAAACGTCCCGCCTCGTCCCGTCGGTGAACCACCGATGCCAGGTATTCGAGGTTCACCTGGTGTACGATTCCGGTGCCCGGAGGCACGACGCTGAAGTCCTCGAAAGCCTCCTGTGCCCAGCGGAGTAGAGCATACCGTTCCCGATTCCGTTCGAATTCCTTCTCGACGTTCTGTTGGAAGGCCTCAGCGGTTCCGAAGTGGTCCACCTGAACTGAGTGGTCGATTACCAGGTCGGCCGGGACCACAGGGTTGATCCTCCGAGGGTCGCCCCCCATGGCTGACAGGGCGGAGCGCATGGACGCCAGGTCTACCACTGCGGGCACGCCGGTGAAATCCTGGAGGACCACTCGGCTGGGCATAAACGGGAAGGATGTCCCGGAGTTCGTGGGGCTCCAGGAAGCCACCGTCCTGACGTCATCCTCTCCCACGAAGCCTTTTCCAGCGTTCCGGAGGGTGTTCTCCAGTAGAACCCGAATGGAGAAGGGGAGGGAGTCCAATGCCACCAAGCCCTCCTCTTCGAGGCGCGGCAGTCGGTAGAAGGAAGTTGGTCCTTCGGGAAGGTCCAGCTCGGTAAGGGCGCCAAAAGGATCGATAATGGAAGAAGCCACAATTAACTCCCGCTGGTTTCGGTCTTTTTCTTTTCTTTTTTCCTCCGGGGCCGGCCGCGAAACCCGGCCACCGTGCTCTTAAAGAATCAGCCCTCAATCATAAGGGTTCCGGTGGCCCGGTGACAGACGGGGAGGGGCCCCCCGGACGGTTGATTCGTGGCCACTCGGGTTGTGCGGGATTTTGGCGGCGATGCAGGAGTCCTGGAGTGCCCTTGTGGCGCCTGTCGAGGTCGGGCTACCATGCTCCGCCATGAGCAAAGTCCTCAAGCTGTATGGGCCTGGCGACCTTCGTTACGAGGAGCACCACCTTCCCGTCCTGGGTCCCCGGGACGTACGCGTCCGAACACGCCTGGGAGCCATCAGTGCGGGCACGGAAGGAGCGTGGTACTTCGGAACCGATCCCCAGCTGGATCCGGGGTTCAAGCCGGGTAGGGTCGCCCGGCCCAAATTCCCCAAGCTGTTGGGCTACGAGAAGTTGGCGGTGGTGGAGGATGTGGGAGGCGAAGTCGATTCTCTGGTCCCGGGCCAGCGTGTGGTGGGGCACTACGGGCATGCCGAAGAGTTTGTCCTGCCGGCGGAAGGGCTCATCCCGGTTCCGGACCACGTCGACGACGTGGAAGCCGTGGCCTACTCCCTTTCCACCGTGGCCCTCCATGCCATTCGTAGGTCCCGACTCCAGATTGGCGACGATGTGTTGATCACCGGTCAGGGGTTCATCGGCCTCATGGCCGTGAAGCTCTGTCGCCTGGCAGGGGCCGGCCGCATCGCGGTCACGGATCCGTATCCCCTTCGGAGGGACCTGGGCCTGAGGTCGGGTGCCGATGAAGCTCTGGACCCAGGAGCCTGCGACGTTGCCGCAACTCTCGCCGGAGGGCCGTCTGGAGGCCTTTTCGACGTGGCGCTGGAAACTTCCTCGTCTTTCGAAGCCCTCCACGACGCCATGGGCTCGGTACGGCGGAACGGACGCATCTGTGTGCTCTCCCAGCTAAAAGGGGACTACCCCGCCCACCCGCTGTTCGGTCTGGAATTCCATTTGGAGGAGCTGGAGTTGATCACGGCCGATGGCCGCGGAGACGTGGACAAGCTCACCCGTTGGTACTTCCACGCACTGGGCCGCGGAGAAATCCCCGGGATCCGCAACCTGATCTCTCACAGCATACCCTTCTCAGACTTGGAGTCGGGATTCCGGCTAATGGAGGCCGAGCCGGAGTCCGTGATCAAAATCCTCGTCACTTATTCGTGAGCGGAGCTCGGATGTCTGTTCAGGAATTGTTCGGCCAACTCTCCCTGGAGCGGGCCTGGGAACACCTTTATTGGCTGGAGAAGCACGCTCCCAACCGGATTTCTGGGACTCCGGGCCAGGAGCGGGCTGCTGAGTATTTTGTGGACCAGCTGATCGGGTATGGGTTGGATGCTCGCCTGGACGCGTTCACCGCATACCGGAGCGTTCCGCTGCGTGGTGGCCTGACCGTCCTCTCCCCAGAGACCTTCGAGATTCCCTGCGAGCCCTGTGGGCATATTGCCTCCACCTCTGACGAAGGCGTGGAGGTGGACCTGGTCTATCTGGGACCCGGGTCCGAGGAGTCGTATTCGGGAAAGGACGTAAAAGGCGCGGCGGTCCTGACCGAGATCTCTTCGGGACCGTCCCGGCCGAAAAAAGCCGCCATCGCCGCGTCCCACGGGGCGGCCGCCATCGTATACCTGAACTGGGGTCGCCCGGAGTTCGACACTATTCCTTGCGGGGCCATCAAGTGCGTCTGGGGGAACCCCACTCGAGCCACCTTGGCCGATGTGCCTCAGATCGCAGCCCTGGGGGTCTCGAGGGCCGCCGGCGATAAGCTCATAGCAATGCTGGAGCGAGGGCCTGTCCGGGCGCGTCTCGTGGCCCAAGCCTCGAGGGATTGGGGGCCGCTGACCCAGCCATGGGCCCGGCTCGGTGCCCCGGGGAATACCACAGGGGATTTCCTCCTGATCGGTGGCCATCACGACGCTTGGGAACCCGGCATGACCGACAACGCCGCCGGGAATGCTCTGAAGCTCGAGCTGGCAAGGATCTTCGCCGCCCACAAAGACGTTCTGACGCGGGACATCGTCTTCGGATTCTGGAACGGCCATGAGATCGGAGACTATGAGGGGTCCACCTGGTTCGGGGACCACTACTGGGACGACCTCGACCGCCACTGCGTGGCCTATTTTAACGTCGATACGGTGGGCTCCCGATGGAGCTCTTTTTACCTCGGCGATTCAACGCCGGAGCTGACGAGCTTCCATCGACGGATCGAATCGGAGGTGCTGGGTGTCGAAACCGGCCACCGGCGCCTGAACCGCGACAACGAACATCCCTTCTTCGGGCTCGGGCTCCCGGCCCTGGAGGGGCGTTTTCATTTTTCCCCCGAACAGATCGAAGAGTGGGGTGGGGCAAGGGGGAGTTGGTGGTGGCACTCCAAGGCGGACACCCTGGACAAGATCGACAGAGGGCGGTACGAGGAAACGGCGAAGATCTTCGCCGCCTACACATGGGAGATGTGTACCTGCCCCGTCCTCCCCATGGATTTCTCCGGTTGGGGGACCCAGATCCAGGAGTCGGTCCAAGCTATGGAAGAGGTTGGCGGTGGGCGGTTTGATCTGGCACTGCCGGTGGCTCCTTTTGTGGACGCTGTGTCCAGCCTGAAGAGAGCGACGACTTCAGAAAGAGAGGATGTCCGGATAGCCAAACTGAACAGGGCCCTCATGCGTCTGAGCCGCCACCTGCTGCCGGCTTTTGAGACGTTCGGGGGCCGGTATGAACAGGACCTCTATGAACTGGACGCTCTCACCAGCCCCGTTCCGGCTCTACATGCCCTTGGAGAGCTCGCCGGGTCCGCACCGGACTCGGAGCTTTCGCACCTGCTCTTTACCGAACTGACCCGGCAGCGGAATCGCTTGTCTGACGCTCTTCGCTGGGCGACCGAGGAGATGCTGGAGGCCATTGGGTAATGGATCTGGGCTGGCTTTCCCTCCTCCCACCCCTCCTGGCCATCGGTTTGGCGATCTGGACCAAGCAGGTTTATCCCTCGTTGTTCCTCGGGATTTGGCTGGCGTGGACCATTCTGGCTGATTGGAATCCCTTTCGGGGGCTCGTGAGAGCCGTGGATGGTCTGGTGGATGTGTTTTCCGATCCCGACCGGGCCATGATTATCCTGCTCACCGTCATGATCGGGGCCCTCCTCACACTCACCCAGTTCACGGGTGGGATGAGCGGGTTCGTGACCTGGGTGACTCGAAGGGGGATCGTAAGGTCGAAGTGGTCGGCCGGGCTCATGGCCTGGGCCCTCTCACTGGTCATCATGGTCGAGTCCACCATCGGGATCCTGGTTTCCGGGGCCGTAACCCGACCCCTTTTCGACCGGCTGGGAATGTCCAGAGAACGGTTGAGCTACATCCTGGACGCCATGTGTTCGCCGAAGACCATGCTGATCCCATTGAACACTTTTGGCGCGTACGTCCTCGGGCTTCTGATCACTCAGGAGGTGGAGTCTCCGGTGGGGCTCTTGGCGGCCGCGACCCCGTTGAACTTTTATGCGATCCTGGCTGTGGGATCGGCCCTCCTCGTAGGGCTTTCCGATTGGTCCTTCGGGCCCATGGCCGCTGCCGAAAGACGGGTCCGGGAAGAGGGAAAAGCCCTCAGGGATGGGGCCGAACCCCTGGTTGCTGGAGAGGCTTTGGCTGTGCACGTGAAGGAGGGGATCACGCCCAGCCCTCTGAACCTTCTGGTCCCGGTAGTAGCCATGGTCGTGGCTCTTCCCATACTTCTGGTGGTTACCGGGGGCGGGAATATCACCCGCGGGAACGGATCGGCTTCGGCGTTCTGGGCTGTCCTTATTGGCCTCGCTCTGGGCTCCCTCATGTACCGAATGAGGTCGATGGTGACCCTGAAAGAGGTCACCGACATGTTCATGAAGGGGGTCGGTGGAATGGTGCCGGTGGGGCTTCTTCTGGTTCTCGCCTTTGGGATCGGAGACGCCTGCCAGGCGCTGGGCACAGGCCCTTACGTGGCAGGGATTGCCGAAGCGGGCCTGGCGCCGCCGTTGATCCCGGCGGTTCTGTTTGTCACCGCCGGAATCACCGCCTTTGCCACAGGGACCTCTTTCGGCACTTGGGCCATCATGATTCCCATCGTGGTGCCAATGACCGGCCTCATCGATCTTCACCCGGGCCTGGCTGTGGGGGCGGTTCTGAGCGGAGGCCTGTTCGGAGACCACGCTTCCCCCATTTCCGATTCCACCATAATCGCCACCATGGCGGCCGGAACCAACCATATCGACCACGTTCGGACCCAGCTTCCGTATGCTCTTTCTTTGGCGGGCCTCTCCATCGGGTGCTTTCTCATTTTTGGCCTGGTTCTCTGATCCGGCATGGATGCCTACGGCTTCCTCTCCCTCTTCCCGCCCGTCCTGGCCCTGGGAATGGCCATCCGCACAAAGCAGGTCTATCCCTCGCTCCTCTTGGGGATCTGGTTGGGATTCACGATCCAGAACGGATGGAATCCGGTTACCGGGGTCGTCTCTTCGGTGGAGGCATTGGTCGGGGTGTTCGGGGACCGGGACCGGACCCTGACGATTCTCCTGAGCCTTCTAATCGGCGCCCTCATCGCTTTCACTCAGTACTCGGGGGGGATGAAGGGTTTTGTGGAGAGGGTTTCCAGGGCCGGCCTGGCCAAGAGCCGTCGCTCGGCGGGAGTCCTGGCTTGGGCCATCGGCACTGTGATCTTCGTGGAGGCAAACATCGGGGTTTTTGTTTCGGGCCCCGTGTCCCGGCCCATCTTCGATCGCCTCCGCATTTCGCGGGAAAAGCTGGCTTACATCCTTGACTCCACGGCAGCGGCCAAAGCCACGGTCATCCCCATCAACTCCTGGGGGGCCTACATCATCGGCTTGCTGGCTGTCCAGGGCCTGGAGAACCCCTTGAGGGTTATGCTCTCGGCCATCCCCCTCAACCTCTACGCACTCCTTGCCATACTTTCGTCTCTGTTTGTGGCGTGGTTCGGTGTGGACCTCGGTCAAATGCGGGGCGCGGAGATGCGGGTCCGGGAAGAGGGCAAGTTCCTGCGGGACGGAGCCGAGCCGTTGGTGGCAAACGAGGTTCTAATGTTGGAGCCGAAGGCCGGAGCGCCTCCCCGGGCCATGAATATGGTCCTTCCCCTGGTCACCCTGGTTGTGGCGGTTCTGGCTGCGCTCTGGGTAACCGGGAGCGGGAATATCATGAACGGCGCTGGAGCCGCTTCGGTTTTTTGGGCACTGGGCATATGCTTATCCGCGAGCGCCATCTTCTACCGAGTCCAGGGAGTTCTAACCCTTGGTGAGGTCACGGAGATGTTCATGAAAGGGGTGGGGGGGCTCATCCCCATCGCGGTCCTTTTGATGATGGCTTTTGTCATCGGAGATGTCTGCCAGGCCATGGGGACCGGAGCCTACGTGGCGGGTGTCGTAGAAGGGGGGCTACCCAGTTTCCTGATACCGGCTGCTTTGTTCGTCGTGGCGGGGATCACTTCTTTCTCCACCGGCACCTCCTGGGGAACATGGGCCATCATGATCCCCATCGCCGTCCCCATGATCGGCATCCTGGATCTCAATCCGAGCTTGGTGATCGCTTCGGTGTTGGGAGGAGGGATCTTCGGGGACCACTGCTCGCCCATCTCCGACAGCACGATCATGGCTTCCATGGCTGCCGGGACGGACCACATCGACCACGTACGAACCCAACTTCCCTATGCGTTGGCGGTGGGTGGAGTGACCGTGGCTGCCTATCTCATCCTTGGAGCGGTCCTGTAGGGCGCCGAAATCGGCTGAACTGATCTCGGTCGAAACCCCTCTGCGCCACTTGGTCGGTGGCTTCCCCCAGGGCCACCTCTCGCGCCCAGCGTCGGCCAGGTATGGAGCCAGAGAACCCAGGTCCGGGTTTTCTACAACGTATGACCTCCTATGCAGAAGGGCGGGCCCCCGTGGGCCCGCCCCTGGTTAGGCGCTGATGCAAGTCCGAGGCGGAAGTAAGACGCCCCGGGCCGACTACAACTCCTCGATGATCCCGTTCAGGGTCGCACTCGGGCACATGGCCGAGGTGGCCGAGTCTTCGTCAGGCTTGTAGTAGCCGCCAACGTTCTGGGACGGTCCTTGGGCTCCGTTCAACTCCGAAAGGATCAGATCCTCATTCTCCTCCAGAGCCGCGGCGACGGGTCCGAACCGCTCAGCCAAAACAGGGTTGGCCTTCTGGTCGGCCAATGCCCGAGCCCAATACAGGGTCAGGTAAAACGTACTGCCTCGGTTGTCGAGCTCGTGGACCTTCCGGGAGGGTGACCGGGCGTTCCGGAGATAGCTGGCGGTGGCTGCATCCAAGGCCTCGCCCAGCATCAGGGCCTCCGCATTGTTGAACTGCTCACCCAGGTGTTGGAGAGAGGCTCCCAGGGCCATGTACTCGCCCAAGGAGTCCCACCGCAGGTGTCCCTCCTTCTCGAACTGCTGCACGTGTTTCGGGGCCGAACCCCCGGCTCCGGTCTCGAACAGCCCGCCGCCGTTCAGGAGGGGCACGATGGACAACATCCGGGCGCTGGTCCCGATCTCCAGGATGGGGAACAAGTCCGTCAGGTAGTCTCTCAGCACGTTTCCTGTGACTGAGATGGTGTCCTCGCCACGGCGGATTCTGTCGAGAGAGAACTGCATGGCCTCGACCGGAGGAAGGATTTCCACCTGCACGCCGTCGGTGTCCATCTCGTTCAAGTAGGCGACCACCTTCTGGATCAACTCGGCGTCGTGGGCTCTGTCCTTATCGAGCCAGAATACGGCCGGGGCCCCTGTGGCTTTGGCCCTCCGGACCGCGAGTTTCACCCAGTCCCGAATCGGTGCGTCTTTGGCCTGACACGCACGCCAGATATCACCCTCCTCGACCTGGTGCTCCAGGAGAGGTCGGCCCGCACCATCCACCACCCTCATGGAGCCGTTGGACGGTACTTCGAAGGTCTTGTCGTGGGAGCCGTACTCCTCGGCCTTCTGGGCCATGAGACCCACGTTGGGGACGTTCCCCATGGTGGTGGGATCAAACTGGCCGTGGGCCTGGATATCCTTCACCATCGTTCCATAAATGCCGGCATAGCTGGAATCCGGAATCACGGCCTTGCAGTCCTGGAGCTCCCCGTCGGCATTCCACATACGCCCCGAGTCACGGATCATCGGCGGCATGGAGGCGTCGATTATGATATCGCTGGGAACGTGGAGGTTGGTGATTCCCTTGTCGGAATCGACCATGGCGATCCCTGGGCCGGTCTCGAATACGGCTTGGATGTCCGCTTCAATCTCCGCCCGTTTCTCCTCGTGGAGGTCTCCGATTTTCGCCAGCACGTCACCGAATCCCTGATTCGGATCCACGCCTAGCTCGTCGAAGAGTTCACCATGCTTCTCGAACAGATCTGCGAAGAACGCCCGAACGCAGTGCCCGAAGATGATGGGGTCGGAAACCTTCATCATTGTTGCCTTCATGTGGAGGGAGAAAAGGACCCCCTTCTCCTTCGCATCCGCCACCTCTTTACCGAGGAAATCCACTAAGGCGTTCTTGCTCATGAAGGTTGCGTCCAGCACCTCGCCTGCCTGAAGCGGGAGAAACTCTTTCAGGACGGTGACAGTGCCGTCGTCGGCTTCATGTTCGATTCGGGCGGTTGTCGCTTCCCTCAGGGTGGTTGCCTTTTCGTTGCTCCGGAAATCTCCCCCGGTCATGTGGGAAACATGGGTGTGGGACACCTCCGGCCAAGCCCTCATTCGGGGGGGGTTCTCCCTGGCGAACTCTTTCACGGATTTGGGTGCTCGACGGTCCGAATTCCCCTGCCGAAGAACAGGGTTCACAGCGCTACCCTTCACTGAGTCGTACCTGTCCTTGATCGCCTTCTCCTCGTCATTCGAGGGTTCCTCCGGGTAGTTCGGGAGACCGTACCCTTTGGCCTGCAGCTCGGCGATGCATTCCTTCATCTGTGGGATCGAGGCGCTGATATTCGGAAGCTTGATCACGTTGGCTTCCGGCAGCTCTACCAGCTCTCCCAATTCAGCCAGATCGTCCGAAACCCGCTGGGCCTCTTCGAGAGCGTCAGGAAAGACCGCCAGGATTCGCCCGGCAAGGGAGATGTCTCGGGTCTCGACCGGGACACCGGTTGCTCCGGCAAAAGCACGAATTACGGGCAGAAAGGCATAGGTGGCGAGGGCAGGAGCTTCGTCGGTCCATGTATAAATGATGGAGGGTGACTTTTTCATTGAATCACTTTTCTGATTTGGACTGTGGGGGCCCTTTTCGGACCGCGGTCGTATTCCCCTTTTCCAGATACTCCTCAAAGCCGGCAGCACCTCATTCCGCGGCCGGCGGAAGACGAAGGGTAGGGTGGAAACGGGCCGGAGACAATACGGAAAAGGCCCGGGATTCCATCAAGGGATCCCGGGCCCAAAAGTGGTCGCTGTTCGACGGCGTCAGCCTCCTTCCGGATACACCTTGTTCCGGTAGTTGAGAGGGGTCCTCATGCGGACCACCCGTCCACTGTCATCGGTGTCGAAGATGACCTCGGAACCAGGCCGACTTTCACTCCCAGGGCGCCGGAAAGTGTCCCCTTCAACGTGCTCGAGGGGTCGGACGGATGGGCTGTCGGAGGGAAGGCCAATGGTCCCGATTCCCTCGCCCCAATGAACGACCACCGTCTCGTCCCCGCCAAGGCCTCCAGTGTAGGTTCCCAGGTACTTCGTGAAGTCGATGGGGGGGGTCTCGGGCTCCTCCTTCTTCTCCGCCTCTTCTTCTGCTTCCGGGTCCGCCTCTTTCTCCGCTTTCTTCACCTCGGCCAACAGCGGTTCCTTCACCAGGTCGTAGATCCCGTTCAGATATTTTCCGGCGTTGACCGTGGCGTTCACCGCGACGGCCACACCGATCTTGTCCTCGTTTTGCATCAAAAACTGGGACCGGAAGCCCGGGCAGCTTCCGCCGTGGCCGACGAAGGTGTCTCCCTCCCTGGCGGACATGGAGAACCCGAGTCCTCGCATCGTGGTGGACCCCGGGGTGGCGAAGTGTACCCGCTGCATCTCGGCCAGGGTGTAGCCGTGGAGGAGCTCCTCTTTGTCCCCCCTGAGTCGGAACTGCCATTGAGCGAACTTCGCCAGATCTTCCACTGTCGAAGCGAACCCAGCTGCCGGGGCAATCCCCTCCGCTTCGAAGAATCGGGCCGGGTTTCGGTGGCCCTTCCTTGTGATATTCCCATATCCCACTGCCAGCTGACCACCCACGTGTTGGGAAGGCATCTCGGGGTACGTATCGTCCATCCCCAACGGGTCGAGGATGTGCTCCCTGATGTAGGCGTCGTACGGTTGACCCGAAGCTTCTTCCACGATGTAACCCAGCAGGGAAAGTCCGAGGTTGGAATACTGGTATCGAGTTTGGGAGGAGTAGAGCGTTTCCTGGTTGCTGAGATGGTCGATGACCTGGTCCTTGGTGGGGAATTCGAATTCCGGGCCGCTCCAATAAGGGAAATCGGCTTCCCGGGGAAGTCCCCCAGAGTGGGTGAGAAGGCTCTCGACCGTGATGGGGGTGGAGTCCTCGTACTTCTGCTTGAGGTCGAAGAAGTCAAGGTGTTTGGATATGGGATCGGACAGTTGGAGCTTCCCCTGATCCCGGAGCTGCATGATGGCCACGCTCGTGAAGAGCTTGGAGATGGAGCATATGGAGTAAAGGGTGTTGGTGTCGGCCGGCCGCCCTTGTTCCAGGTCGGCCATTCCCACGGCCCCACTCCAGACCAGGTTTTGGTCGTGAACGATCGATGCCGAGAGCCCCGGCAGCCTTTCATAGTCCTTCTGCGCATCCAACCAGAGCTCCACCACGGCCAGAGCTTCTTCCAAAGACCCGGTTCGTCCCGAGGTCTGGGCGGAGGAAAGGGCAGGGAAGAGAAGAGGAAGAGCGGTTATCGCAACGGCCAGGGTGCGTAGCATCGGGTCCTCCTTCAATACGCAGTGAGGGCGGCGAATGGTGAAGGGTAAGGGGGGAAAAGGTTGCTCGCTACCTCAGGCGGGCGTCAATGGTGTTCACCACCAGTTCTCCGAATTCCGAGCTATGGGTCGCCCTGTCACATTCCATGATCCGGCCGGGATTCCTCCTGGAGAATGCCGGGGAAGAGGGGCGCCAGGCCCGTCATGGTACGTTCTTCCGGGCCAGCCAGGCCGTCATGACGCCCCTTCGGGAAAGCAAGCTACGATCTTCTGGATCAAGGTGGTTGCGAAAGGTGTCTCCCCCCTCAGCTGCCGGTTCTGGTTCCCCTGCCTGACCACCACCAGGTCAAGGCTCGGGATGACATAACTGTGGTTCAGGTTGTGTCCACGGGACATAAAGAGGTCCGGCGGAACGCCTTCAAGTCGATCTTGAATCCAGAAGGTGTAACCGTATGGTGACGGTGTACTTCCGTCATCCCTCCTATACCGGCTTGTAGCAAGGTTCAGCCACCCTTCCGGCACCAGCTGGGTGCCCTCCCACCGGCCCCCGTTCAACCAAAGGTAGGCCAAACGTGCAAAATCACGGGCAGTACACCGGAAGGTGCTCCCGACGACCGAGTTGTACCCCATGGGGCTGGCGCTTTTATCAGCGCCGTATGCGTCGCAGCCCTCGCTCCCTCCGACCCCCCAACCCGGTTCGCTGGAGAAGTTCAACTCCCTCCCGTCGGAGTAGGGCATGTCCCGAAAGCCATTCTTTTTGATTCCTTCGGGCAAACCAATGGGGCCGAGTACCCGATCGTACAGGTACGGACCCACCTGCTCCCCGGACAGATTCCGCATGGCCAGGGCCATCTGCTCGAGGCCATAGTTGCTGTAGTTGAACTCCGATCCCGGAAAGAACCTCAGGGTATGGTGGGCCGGTATGTCCTCGAAACCCCACCATCCGAAGCAATACTCGTACATCTGGAATGGCCCGGTGTATCCCGGGAAATGGGATCGGGTGGTGGGAGCCAGCCATGGCTCACGGGTTTCGTGCCCGGACGTCATGGAGATGACGTGCTTCACCTTGATCCGCGTTTTCCTCTCATCGGTCAGAGGTTGATCCCAGATCTGCGGGATCAGCGAATCCTCCTTCGAAGACCCGACCAGATACGTGTCCAACGTGACCCGGTCATTGTACTCGTCCAGAAAAACGCCCACTGCGGTTCCGAAGACCGATTTCGTGGAAGACTTCATGTCATTGCAGGTTTTGGCTGTCCACGGTTGGGGCCCGCCCTCGGCACCCGTCGTGTAACTCTCCGCCACGATGTGTCCCTTGTACACGACCACCAGGGCACCTCCGTAGCTGGAGGTGACGTGGTTGGTGTCGTGGTAGGTGATGGCCTCTTCCAGGAGGTCCTTGTTCAGGCCCAACTCCGACGGATCGGTTACCCGCCAGCCACCATCCTGCTCGGAGGGGGGGAAATACGGGCTCTGGAGGCGGCCCCTGCTGGGAGCCTGTGGGCCCTTCAGACCGCTCGGGGAGTCGGAGGCTGCCTGGAGATGCCTGGGTAGGGTCATAAGGCCCACGCCTGCCGCTCCGGCCCCTGCCAGTTTCAGGAGCTTCCTCCGAGAGATGGACTCTTGGTGTCGATCGGCCATGGCTTCCTCATCCGCTTTCCGATTGTTGGTGTCCGGCCAAAATGTGCCCTTAGTTGCTCCGGTGCGAGGGTCATGTCCGGGTTTATCAGGACGGGCGCCCCCCTTTTCGCAGGACTGGTGGCCCTTTTCTCAGGACGGGTTGCCCAGCGTTTTCCCGGCGGCTTTTTCCTTTTCGCGTTTGGGAGGAAAGCCTATTGTGGGACGACATCTCTCCCACCTATCAGAGGTCCAAGCCATGAAGTGCCCCCGTTGCAACGCGGATAACCCTGCAACTTCGACCTTCTGCGGGAAATGCTCTACCCGCCTCCGAGGGTCCACCGACACACCCTTCGATCCCAGGCCACACCACCTGGACACCGACCGGGTCATTGGCGGGAAGTATGAGGTCGCCGAGGAGATCGGCCGAGGTGGCATGGGAGTGGTGTACAAGGCCTGGGACAACCAGCTAAAACGTTGGGTGGCCCTGAAGTTCCTCCCGTCTAGCGTCGCCGATTCCGAAGAGCTCAGGGAGAGGTTCCTTCTTGAGGCCCAGGCGGCGGCAGCCCTTTCCCATCCCAACATCTGTGTCATCCACGAGGTGGGGGAGGATGAAGGCCAGTCTTTCATCGCCATGGAATTCGTCGAAGGAGAAACCCTTCGACAAAAGACCAAGAGAGGTGCTCTGGAGGCGGAGGAAGCGACGGCTCTTTTTGGCCAGGTAGCTGCCGGCCTGCAAGAAGCCCACCAGAAGGGGATTGTCCACCGGGACATAAAGAGCGGGAACATCATGGTGACGGAGAGGGGCCAGGCGAAGATCATGGACTTCGGTCTGGCCAAGCTTCGAGGTGGACCTGACCTGACCAAGACCGACACCACCCTCGGGACCGTCGGCTACATGTCCCCGGAACAGGCTTCGGCGGAGGACACCGACCACCGGACCGATCTTTGGTCTGCCGGCGTGGTCCTGTACGAGCTCCTTATTGGAGAGCTCCCCTTCCGCGGTACCCACGAGGTGGCGGTCATTCACGCGATCCTCCATGAGGACCCAAGACCCATCGAAGGCCGGACACCCCCTGTTCCGGCGGGCCTCCAGCAGATCATCGCCCGGGCTCTCCAGAAAGACCCAGCCGACCGGTACGGGGCAGCATCGGAGATCCTGGCCGAACTCTCGGAGTTCGAGGAGGGGGTGAGGGCGGAAGCGGCCGGGGTCCTTAATGTACGATCACTGGTTCAAAAACTACGTCGTCCGGTAGTGGCCATACCGACCGCCGTCGGTGTTCTGGGAGTAGCCGCCGTGGCTTTCTGGTTCACCCAACGCCAGGCCGACATCCGCTGGGCCAGGGAGGAGGCCCTCCCGGAGATCGAACGTCTAATCGGAGAAAACGACGTCTGGAGGAACCTAGTGCCGCCCTATCGGCTTGCGGTGCAGGCCGAAGAGATCCTGGGAGACGACCCCGAGTTGGCTCGACTTTTTCATGAGACATCCCGGGAGATCAACGTTCTCACGGAGCCCCAGGGGGCCAGCGTTTTCTACAAGGAGTACGAGAATCCCGACGCCGAATGGGAGTTTCTCGGCGTCACTCCGATCGAGGGTGTCCGGGTACCCATCGGGATCTTCCGGTGGAAGGTGGAGAAGGAGGGGTATGAAACCGTCCTTGCGGTGGCTTCGAGCTGGAATGTCGGTGGGGAGGAGGACCTTGTCACGGGCTTCGATTTCTTCCGCACCCTGGAAGAGGTAGGGGACCCACCCGGAGGAATGGTCCGTGTGGAAGCCACCGAAACCCTTCACGGACCTTTAGGTCATTTCTACATCGGCCGTTTTGAGGTGACCAACCAGGAGTATAAGGCTTTTGTGGATGCCGGTGGCTATGCGAACCGAGAGTACTGGCAGCATACGTTCATGGAGGATGGCCGGGAGCTAGCCTGGGAGGAAGCCCAAAGCAGGTTTTCGGATCAGACCGGTCGGCCAGGCCCGGCGAGCTGGTTGGGAGGCGACTACCCCCAGGGTCAGGATGACTACCCGGTCTCCGGGGTCAGCTGGTACGAAGCTGCGGCGTATGCGGAGTTCGTTGGGATGAGCCTTCCAACCGTTACTCACTGGAACGTGGCGAGGGGAGCCTACACGCCGTTCATCATATGGCCCCAGCTCGGGGGTTTTGGGGCCTTCGCTCCATTCACAAACTTCGGCGGCCAGGGGCCCGTTCCTGTGGGGAGTCTCGCTGGGGTCACGGCGTATGGAGCCTTCGACATGCCCGGGAATGTCAGGGAGTGGTGCTGGAACGAGACGGCTCTGGGGCGGGTGGTGAGGGGTGGCTCCTGGGAGGACAACACCTATGAGTTCGAACACGAAACACGCTCACCGCCCATGGACCGATCCTTGAGGAACGGAATCCGCCTGGTGTTTTACCCCGATCAGGAGTCCCTGCCTGACGCGGTATTCGGGTTCAGGGAGCCGCAGCTGGGCTTCGATGTTCGCGCCCAGTCACCGGTGTCCGACGAGCTGTTCCAGGTATATCGGGAACAGTTCGCCTACGACCCAACCGACCTCAATCACGAGGTTGAGTACAGTGTTGAAAGCCCCGGCGGGTGGACTCACGAGTTTGTTTCCTTCGATGCGGCCTACGGAGACGAGCGTGTTCTGGGCCACCTGTTCCTTCCCTCGAACGCTTCGCCCCCCTATCAGACCGTCGTCTATTTCCCTGGCTCGGCGTCCGCATGGATGCCTTCCAGTGAAAGGATCGAGGACTACTACGAGTTCACGATGTTCCTGACCTACCTGATCAGGAATGGGCGGGCGGTGTTTTATCCCGTCTATCAGGGAACGTTTGAGCGAAGCAGCCCGGAGTATATGGCCCTCCTCGATGTGACCGACAACTGGTCCACATACGCCTACAGCGAGCTCGTCATCCAACAGGTCAAGGATCTCAGGAGGAGCATCGATTACCTAGAGGATCGGCCGGATATCGATAACGGACGGCTGGCGTACTATGGGATGAGTTGGGGTGCAGCAATGGCCGCCATCAACCTGGCCGTTGAGGATCGGTTCCAAACCAGCGTCTTGATTGGCGGAGGCCTTGCTGGGTTGGGACGCCCCGAGACCGCTGATCTCACGTATGTACACCGGGTCCAAACTCCGACGCTGATCATCAACGGGAGGTATGATGTGTTCTTCCCTCCCGAGACCTCTTCTCGACCTCTGTTGGATCTCATGGGGACCCCGGATGAACACAAGCGCCTGCTCCTCTACGAGACCGATCACATTCCGCCCCGCACCGAGTACGTTAAAGAGGCTTTGGCTTGGTTGGAGACGTACCTGGGGCCGGTGAACCGGTAGGGCCGGCCGCAAGGTCCCGTGGCATTGGAGGGGGGAGGCACAGAGTGCCGCCCCCCTTTTTTCTCCTTGCGCTAGCGCGATCGGGCCCTGCCAAAGAATAATGGGGGCTGACCCCGTCCTCTAAAACACGTGAGGAGATCATGGAAACGAGCTCCGCTGAACGACGCACCCCGTACCCCCCGGTGTTCTGGGTAGCCAACGGGATCGAAGTGCTGGAGCGGTTTGCCTATTACGGCATTTACTTCGGCTTCGGCATCTACATGACCGAGCTGGGCTACTCACGAGCGGAGCTCGGGATCGTCCAGAGCATCTTCCTCCTGCTGTCCTACGGAATTCCGGTGATCTCCGGGACCTTCGCAGACCGCTATGGTTTCAAGAAGGTCCTCATCGTTTCCTACCTGGCGTACTTGCCAGCCATCTTACTGCTGATCTTCACGAAGTCATTCTCGGGCATCGCCCTGACAATGCTGTCCATCGGATTGGCGGCCGGGATCTTCAAACCGCTTATCGCCGGTACGGTCCGAGCGGTGACGGACAAGACGAACAAGACCCTGGGATTCGGGATCTTCTACGCGATGGTGAACGTGGGAGGCTCCTTCGGACCGATCGTTCTGGGCAAGCTGAGGGCGATCTCCTGGGATTACGCGTTCATGGCGGCTGCGGCTTCCATCGTGGTGATGCTACTGATCACCATATTCTTTTACGATGAGCCACCCAGGGAAACCGAAGGCGAATCCCTTGGGAAAAAGATGAGCGAAATCTGGATCGCCCTGTCGGATCTGAAGTTCACATTCCTCCTCATTCTCCTCGGCTTGTTTTTCTGGCTCCCATTCTGGGTGTTTTTCAACCTCTGCGCCGTCTACGTCGACACCAACCTCGATACTGCGAGGCTCTACCAGAGCATTGCCGGGGTTTTGGGAACGGGCTTCGCCAACTTTCTCTCTCAGGTCGGAGAGGACGGTCAAAGGAGGATACTGGGCGAAACCATTTCCCACACCGGGTGGATCATCATGGTCCTCCAGGTCTTCGTCTCGAGAGTAGCGGAGAAGTACAAGGCCATGCCGGTATTCCTGTTCGGGCTGTTCCTGATCGCCGTCGGCTTCGGCGTGATAGGCCTCGCCAGCATCTCCGCTCCCGCCATCATCTTCCTCGGCATCGCCATTTTTGCTGTGGGTGAGATGGTCTCGTCCCCGCGGATTCAGGAGTACATCACCTGGATCGCGCCGAAAGAGAAAGCCGGCCAATACATGGGCATGAACTTCCTCGCCATCATGATCGGGGCGGCATTGAGCGGCGTGACCTACACGGCCCTTTCCGGGCACTTCAACGAGATGGGTAGGCCCGATTACGTGTGGTACGTCCTCGGGGTCCACGCGATCCTGGCCATAATCGTCTTTGTCCTATTCACAAAATTTGCTGGTGAGTTCAAAGAGCGGGACGAATAGGGGAGGGGACCATGCTGGTAAAAGAGAAGGTCGACCAGGCGGTGGGGATCCTGCAGGAATACAAAACGGACTGCTGGATCACCTTCGTTCGGGAAAGCGGGATGATGCGCGATCCCATGATGGACTATCTGTGTCCTGCCGACATGACCTGGCATTCTGCCTTCATCATCACCAGGTCCGGTGGGACCCACGCCATCGTGGGCCAAATGGAGAAGCTCACCATCGAAGAGATGGGTGTCTATCAGACTGTCTCCGGATACGTGGAAGGGATCAAGTCCGAGCTCCTCGACACCCTGAAGGCCATCAATCCTCGGACCATCGCGGTCAATTATTCGGTGAACAGCGAAGTGTGCGACGGCATCACCCACGGGATGTTCCTCACCCTCCAGGAGATGCTTTCGGAAATCGGTTTCGAAGACCGGCTGGTTTCGGCGGAGAAGATCGCATCAAGTGTGAAGGCGCGAAAAACCGGGACCGAGGTCGAGCGGATGCAGAGGGCCATCGGGCATACGCTGGACATCTTCTCGCTGGTGAAGGATTTCATCCAGCCCGGAAAAACAGAGAAAGAGATCGCAGCCTTCATGACCGCCGAAGCCGAGCGGAGGGGCCTGGGGTTCGGGTGGGATCCTGCACACTGCCCTGCCGTTTTTACGGGGCCCGATACGGCCGGCGCCCATTATCAACCCACCGATCGGGAGGTCGAACGGGGCCATGTGCTGAACATGGACTTCGGGTTGAAGGTAGCGGACTACACCTCCGACCTCCAAAGGACGTTCTACATCCTGGAGGCCGGTGAGACCGAAGCTCCGCCTGAGGTACAAAAGGGCTTTGAGACGATCCTCACGGCCATTGAGAAGTCCCGTGGGGCTTTGGTACCGGGCGTTCAAGGGGTGGAGATCGACAAGATCGCCCGGGAGCACGTCGTCTCCCAGGGTTACGATGAGTTCCCGCATGGGCTGGGTCACCAGGTGGGTCGGTTCGCCCACGACGGGACCGCGCTGCTCGGGCCCGCATGGGAGAAGTATGCCACCAAACCCTTCGAGCCCATTGAAGAGAACATGGTGTTCACCATCGAACCCCGCCTCATGGTCCCCAACCGGGGTACGGTGACCGTGGAAGAGATGGTCCTTGTGAAGGCCGGTGGAGCGGAGTATCTGGCCGAGCCCCAGAAAGAGCTGTTACTGATTGGATGAGGAGGTGACCAATGCGAGTTAAGAAGATGGATACAAGCCGCTTGTGGCTCCTGGGTCTCGTCCTGGGAGTCGCATCCGGGTGTGCCCAGCCGGCTTCGGACGTGGCCTTCCATAGTGATCGCGTTCCCCTCGACGGTTGGATGCAATACAGCGATGTGGCGGATGCGGGGTTCGACGCGCAAAAGCTGGAAACGGCAAGGGGCACCTGGGAGACGCTCCCGTCCTCTGCGTTCCTCGTCGTCAAGAATGGCGCCGTGGTAGCCGCATGGGGCGATGTGGGCCGGCGGTTTATGTGCCACTCGGTTCGGAAGAGCTTCCTTTCCGCCCTGTACGGCATCTATTGGGATCGGGGAGAGATCGATCTGAACAAAACCCTGGCGGACCTAGGCATTGACGATACCCCCGATCCTTTGCTCGAGGCCGAGAAGCGGGCGAGGATCCTGGATCTTCTGAAAGCTCGTTCAGGTGTCTTCCACCCGGCGGCTTACGCCGGACGCACGGACTCGCGGCCTCGAGGGAGCGAAGGCCCAGGTCGCTATTTCGCCTACAACAACTGGGACTTCAACACCTCCGCCACCATTCTCATGCAGGAGACCGGCGAGGACGTCTTCGAAGCCTACGACCAGTATTTCGCCCAACCTCTTCAGATGGAGGACTGGCGGACTTCGGACGGGTACTACCACTACGAGCTGGATAAGTCCCAGTACCCGGCCTATCCGTTCCGGATGTCGGCCCGGGATGCCGCCCGCTTTGGCCTTCTCTTCGCGAGGGGAGGCGTCTGGGGCGACGAACGGATCCTCTCCGAGCACTGGGTCAACAGGAGCTCGGCCCTCTACTCCATCGACAACGACGTATTCGGGTATGGCTTCTACTGGTGGATTTCGAGGGAAGCCAGATTCGCCCAGTACGGCATGTATTCAGCTCAGGGCGTCGGCAACCAGATGATCGCCGTGTTGCCCAAGCTGGACATGGTGATCGTGAACCGGGCGAATACATACGGGGACGAAGGTACGCCAATGGCCGATCTCCTGAATCTGATCGAGGAGGTTCTGGAGGCCCGGACGGGGCATCCGGTCGCGGACCCGTCTCTCAGTCCTTTGGAAGTAAACGCCGACCCGCTGATCACCTCGGTGCCTAACGACCAACTGGAAGAGTTTGTGGGTACGTGGGACTATCCACCTGCGGTCCTCGGCGAACCTGCCATTACGACGGTGGAGATCACCTTGGGTGAAGGCCATTTGGTGGGATTCACACCTGTCGGGGGCACTTTTAAGCTCTACCTGCAGGAAGACGGCACCCTGCACCAGGAAGACAGTTTCACACGGTACGCCCCGGTGAGGGACGCCGACGGGACCCTCGCAGGGATTGCCGACGTGGAGATGGTGGAGGGCGGATAGGAGAGCCGGAGTAGCCCAATCAGGCGAGGGGTGTATCTTGTGCCGGGCTCCCGGTGGCCCGGCTCCGGATGACGGGGAGTTTCGTCGTGAAGCCGTTTGAGATTTTTGTTTTTTAACCGCTGACTCAGATCCAGGGGATATTCATGGAGAACGGTGCGCCGCTCGTCACTAACGATGCCGTCGTCCTGGCCATGCTCGCTGTCATTCTCGGCTTTGTGTTCTATACCGAGAAAAGTGAACATCCCTTCTGGAAGAAGTTCTACACGTACGTCCCTGGACTCCTCCTCTGCTACTTCCTGCCATCCCTCCTCAACACCTTTGGGATCGCCAGCGCCGAGGACTCGCGACTCTACTTCGTGAGTTCACGGTATTTACTACCGGCCTGCCTCGTTCTCCTAACCCTATCCATCGATCTCCCGGCCATCGTTCGCCTCGGTTACAAAGCTGTAGCCATGTTCTTGACAGGGACGGTCGGGATCCTGATCGGCGGGCCGATCGCTCTGATCATCATGGGCTACATAAGCCCGGAGACGGTGGGCGGAACGGGCCCTGAGGCCGTCTGGCGGGGTCTCACGACGGTGGCCGGGAGCTGGATCGGCGGTGGCGCCAACCAGACGGCCATGAAGGAGGTTTTTGAGGTAGGTGACGCGGTCTTCTCGCAGATGGTGGCCGTCGACGTGATCGTCGCCAACGTTTGGATGGCGGTGCTCCTTTTCCTAGCCGGTAGGCACAAACAGATCGATGCCCGCACGGGGGCTGATACCTCCGCCATCGCGGACCTCCAGGAGCGGGTGGAGAGGTTCCAGGCCCAGCATTCCCGGGTCCTCAACCTCCCGGACCTCATGTTCATCTTGGCCGTCGGCTTCGGAATCACCGGGGTCGGTCACGCTGCTGGCACCTGGATTGCTGATTGGATTGGAGCCAACGCTCCGGCCCTGGAGCGGTTGAGCCTTACGAGTTCGTTCTTCTGGCTGGTTGTAATAGCCACGTCTCTGGGTCTCGTTCTATCCTTCACCCCTTTAAAACAGCTCGAAGGGGCTGGAGCCTCGCGAATCGGCTCTGCGATGTTGTACTTCCTTGTCGCGTCCATCGGGTTGGGCATGGATATCGGGGCCGTACTCACGAACCCGGGCCTCTTCGTCTTGGGCGGGATCTGGATGGCGATCCACGCGCTCCTCCTCCTCAGCGTCGCCAAGCTTATCAATGCTCCGCTCTTCTACATGGCGGTGGGAAGTCAGGCGAACGTTGGGGGTGCAGCTTCGGCCCCCGTGGTGGCTTCGGCGTTCCACCCGAGCCTCGCACCGGTGGGCGTGCTCCTGGCGGTCTTCGGCTATGCCCTGGGGACCTACGCAGCCTGGATCTGCGGGCTGATCATGCAGGCGGTAGCCGGATGAGGGTAAGAGAGGGGCCCGACTGAGCCCATGCTCCAAGGCACGGCCACCTTCCTGAAGACCGAGCCTGAAGTCATCGCTCTTTCCTTCGCCCGCATGGCGGACGCGTTGGGAAACAGCCTCCTGATCATCGTCTTGCCTCTCTACATCGCGGCACAACCCTCCCCGTGGGCGGGTCTCCCCACCGAAGTCTTGGTGGGGATCGTCATCTCCCTCTACGGCTTTCTGTTCGCCTTCGCACAGCCCTTCGCCGGGGCCGCAAGCGACCGAGCCGGGAAGCGAAAGCCGTTCATTCTTGCGGGGCTCGCCCTCATGACCCTGGCGACCCTGGGATTCATGTTCGCGGAACAATACCCGTGGATCATCGTCCTTCGATGTTTTCAGGGGATTGGGGTCGCCCTGATCATCCCGTCGGTCCTCGCCCTGATATCCCAGGTCACCGAAAAGCGGAATCGTGGGAATGCCATGGGAGTCTACAGCACGTTCCGCATGATTGGTTTTGCGTCCGGGCCCCTCATAGCAGGCGTTCTCCAGGTCTACTTCGGCTTCAACGCCACTTTCCTGGTGGGTGCCGCCTTCCTCACCGCGGCCTGGATCCTGGTCCAGGTGACAGTGCATGAGAGGCCTCGGATTTCGGAATTCGCTGAGGGTGGCGGAACCTCCGGGCCGACGCCGGGGGAGGGCCAAGCTTTCGAGGCCGAAAAGGCGGCCGGACGTGGAGCCGTTGACACAACCGGTCATCCAACCGGTAGCCCCCACATTGGGAAGCGCCCGTTCCTTCCGTCGTCAACGATGCTGGCTCTCATGGTCAGCACGATCGTCCTTGCCGCCTCGCTCTCCATGATTTCTGCCCTTGAGAACGAGTTCAATGACCGCCTCTCCCAGACGGCCATTGGGTTCGGGATCGCCTTTAGCGCTTTGACTGTGGCCCGTCTGGTCGTCCAAATCCCCATCGGCCGACTTTCGGACCGGATTGGGCGGAAAAGTCTTATCGTCGGAGGAATGATCGCTCTGGCACCCCTGACGGTCCTCTTCGGCTACGTGACGTCCACTACCGAGCTCGTGGGTCTCCGCCTCCTCCAGGGTGTGGCCACCGCAGGGGTGGCGGCCCCTGCCTTCGCTTTGGCCGGTGACCTGGCCAAGAAGGGAGGAGAGGGCCGAGAGATGTCCTATGTCACCATGGGTTTCGGCCTGGGGTTGGGCATCGGACCTCTCCTGGCTGGGGCTTTGGCAGGCTACATCGGCTTCGAGGTTCCATTCTACGTGGTAGGTGCCATGTCTTTGGTGGCGGCTGGGCTGGTGTGGCGTTGGGCGGAAGAGAGCATCGCACCCGGCGAATGGGCGGTGGATGAGGTGGGAAGTACCTGAGCGGCCACCTCTGACCAAAAACCCCCGCAACTTTTTTCCCCATGGGGGCGTCCAACCAAAAGCCGTCTATAGACACTCTGTCTATAGACACTCCGTGGACATCCGGTTTTCCGAAGATTCCAGGGGAGAAACACCGTGGGAAAAAGCGATCGGGACCCGAGGGAACTCATCCCCCTCAAGCCGGATGTATTCCTCATACTCAGTATACTGGCCAGGGGTGTCCGCCACGGTTACGGGATCATGCAGGCCGCCCATACGTGGCCAGGTGGGGGCATGGAGATCCAGGCCGGGGCCCTCTACCGACGTTTGAAGTGGATGATGGCCGAAGGCTTGATCCAGGAAGTCCGACCTGTTAATCGATCCGAGGACCCTTCAGAGCGAAAACGGGATTATGGGTTGACGCCCTTCGGGCGTTTGGTGGCCCGGGAAGAGGCCAAGCGGATGGCAGGTCTCCTGGCGGCCGCACGGGATGCCGAGCTCGTTCCCGGCGCCGAGGGAGCGTAAAACGCCATGGGCGTTTACCTCCGTCGGTGGCTGCTGGGTGCGATCTGTGCCGGCTACGAAGTGTTTCTTCGTTCCTTTCCGAAGGCCTTCCGGGACCAGGTAGGGGAGGACATCTCGCTTGCCTTCAAACAGGGTTGCGGATCGGCCCTTGAGGGTGCCGGGTTTATTGCGGCCATAGCCTATGCCTGGCGGGGTTACAAAGACGCCTTGAAGGAGGGGTTTGCGGAGAGAAGAGCGTCTCCTCCCGCCCCCTACGCCGATCGAGCCAAAACAAGGAACCATACCGTGGACAACCTCTTCCTGGATCTTCGCTTTTCTCTGAGGGCGCTCAGGAAACGCCCGGTGTTTTCCGGGATCGCGATCTTCGTCCTCGCCCTGGGGATCGGATCTGCCACGGCCATTTTCTCGGTGGTGAATGGCGTACTTTTAAAGCCGTTTCCCTACCCGGACGTCGATCGGCTCGTAGTTCTTTGGAACTCCAATCCGGAAAGGGGCCAAGACGAGTATCGGATGGCAGCTAGAGGGTTTTTTGAACTCCAACGATCCACGTCGGCTTTTTCGGGAATGGCCGTGGCTGCGGGAGCCACTGCAAACCTCACCAGCCCGGATCTTCCACCGTCCCGGGTGAACGGGTCCCTCATTTCGGCCGATTTTTTCCAGGTGCTCGGCGTTCAACCGGTCATGGGCCGAAGCTTCCGGCCAGAGGAAAACCTCGGTGAACACCGGGTGGTCCTTTTAAGTCATTCGTTATGGGCCGATCGGTTCGGGGGGGACCCCGAGATCATAGGGAAGAGGATCGAGATGGACGGGATCCAGGTGGAAGTGGTAGGGGTGATGCCGCGGGTATCCCTCCCAATGGGAGGCTCTTCCCTGAGCCTTCCCGGGCCGGACGTCCATCTGTTTTGGCGGCCCCTCGATTACGACCAGGCGTGGATCTCTCAGTTCGCGGCACATGTCATGGCCGTTGTTGCCCGCCTGGAACCGGAGGCCGGGATCTTCCAGGCACGCCAACAGGCCGCATCGGTTGCTTTGTCCCTCGTAAGCGGTGACCAGGCCCCGGAGGGAGAGGAAATCCTGGTTCGTCCGCTTAAAGAGCAGATCGTCGGGGATATCAGGAGAAACCTACTTGTCCTCTTCGCGGCGGTGGGCCTCCTTCTGGTCCTGGCCTGCGGAAACGTCGCCAACCTCCTCCTCACGCGAGCCAAGGATCGGGAACGGGAACTCGCGGTGAGAGCGGCCCTGGGTGCGGGGCGGCCCCGGTTGGTGACACAAAACCTCATGGAAACCCTTATTCTTGGCTCTTTTGGGGGGCTGCTGGGTTTGGCCTTGGCACGATGGGGCTCCTCATACTTGGTGGGGAACCTTCCCGAGAACCTCCCTCGGCAAAGCGAGATCGGAGTGGACGGGTCGGTCCTTCTCTTCACCGTCGGGATCTCTATCGGTGCGTCCCTCTTGGCCATGCTGGTGCCCACGGTCCGAATTGTGGGCAGGGAGGCAGTAGGTGGTCTGAAAGAGAGCGGGAGAGGAGCCACCTCGGGAATCGGCAAGAACAGAACCAACCGAGCGATCGTTGTCGGACAGGTCGCTTTGGCAACCGTTCTCTTGTTCGCAGCTGGGTTGCTTTTCCGAAGTCTCCAAACCCTCTCCCGTGTAGACCCGGGCTTTCGATCTGAGGGCGTGACCATCGCCCAACTCATGCTACCCGAGATGAAGTACGGGGAGGTGGGTCAGGTTATGTCTTTTTATGATCAGCTTCGTGAACGGGTCGAGGCGCTACCCGGAGTGTCCGACGTGGCGTTTGCCATGGATCACCCGCTGCAAACCACCTGGTGGAACGGGATCCGTCTGTTGGACCGGGCTCCTCCCGATCCCGAAGAGAGTCCCATAGCCATATTCCGACCCGTAAGCGATCGGTACTTCGAGACCGTGGGGATACCGGTTTCGGAAGGAAGGAGCTTTGATTCCGGGGATCGGTTTTCAGATCATCCCGTGATGTTGGTAAACCAGGCTCTCGTCCAGCGATATTTCAACGGTGAGAGTCCTTTGGGTGAAAGGATCGGGTTTACCGTAGGACGGAATATCTGGGGGGAGGAAGCGCCCACGACCTTCGAAATCGTCGGCGTTATCGAGAATGTCCGGTTCAACGGGCTCAGGATGCCGTCCGAGCCGGCCTTTCACATCCCCATGCACCAGTTCCCGTACGGAGCTGTGAAGCTTCTGGTCAGGGGCTCAGGTACCATCGGTGATATCCCTGGCCTCATCCAAGACCAGGTGTGGGCTGTGGATCCGGATCTCCCGGTGACAAACATCAGGACCTTAGATCAGGTCCTCGCGGAGGTCATGGCACAGGATCGATTCAACGTGCTACTCCTTCAGTACTTTGCTCTGGTGGCTCTGACCCTGGCCGCTGCGGGGATCTATGGGATTCTCAACTATGTGGTCTCTCAGAGAAAACCCGAAATCGGCGTTCGGGTGGCTTTGGGAGCTCAGACCTCGTCCGTTCTCGGGTCCGTTGTGGTGGACGCTCTTCGGCTGGGCGGGCTGGGGCTCGGAATCGGACTGGTCGCAGGTTTGGGCGTCTCGCGGTTCCTAGAAGTACTTCTGTTCGAGGTCCCGCCCCACGACCTGTTGGTCATCTCCGGCGTATGCTCGGTCCTGGGGCTGGTGACGTTGGGCTCGGGCGTGGTCCCCGCCCTGCGAGCGGCCCGGACGGATCCCATGGACGCCCTTCGGCCGGAGTGATGGCCCACCAAACCCTGGCCGAGGTCTGGTAGCGAGCTTTCCCTCAGCCTCCCTCCCAGGTAGGATGGTCCGGTCACTGATTCCAAGAGAGGCCGAGAAACCAATGAAAGCCAAGCGCACCTTCTTGAAGGTCGGCACCTGATCAGAAACTCATCGACGGGTTTTTACGGGCCTCGGATTTCCGCTTCGAGTGTTCCGAGATCGTCGGTAGGACGTTCGATGGTGTCGAGGACCATGCCGCACACCTCCGGGCAGGCGGATGTGCTGAGCTGATCGAGGTTTTGGCGGGAGGGTGAACGCGGGCGGGAGGGTGACAGCAGCCTTAACTGATCCCCCATGCTCTTACCGGTACTCCTCCAGCAAGGCCTGAAAAACCGGATCGTCACGGATCGGGTCCAGGAGGGGATCGACCCGCAGTGTGTTCACGCTGACCGATGATTGATTCGAGAGGACGGTCCGCAGGTGGCTGACGGCTTGATCGGCCAGCCCTGCTTGAGCTAGGATCCTGGCCGCGGATGCATAGGTCCTGTAGGTGGAGAGGGCGTCCCCGGCTTCCCGCCTCAATTCCACGGCCTGGGACGCGGTTCTTTCGGCGTCGGCCGTCCTTCCAAGGCCCGCGTAGGCAAAACCTAAAGCGATGAGGATCCGTTCATCGTTCGGATTGGCCGGGACCAAAGGTTCCAAATCCACTCTGGCTGAGTCGAAGGCGGCAAGGGCTTCCGGATCGGCCCCCCGGAGGCCATGGGCCCAACCTGAGCAAACCTCCCTGGGCAGGTAGGTCACCTGGGTCTCAAACACCGTTTCCGGGTGGGCTTCAAGGAAGTCGAGCAGTCCTTCGGCGTCACGCTCCCACATTGCCAGATTCACCCTCGCGAGATCGATTTCTGGCAGGTGGAGGTCGGGTGGGAGGGTGGAAACGACGGCCCGGAGAGTGTCGAGTTGGCCCCTCCAATGGATATAGACCTGTCCCTTTTGGATGGCGGCGTCGAAGAGGTCGGGAGCCAGGGTCGAAGCCCGATCATAGGCTTCCACAGCTTCCTCGTACCGTCGGGTGAACCCGAAGCTATGACCGCCCAGATCATAAAAAAGTGTGGGGTTTCGCGGGTTCAGCTCGGTGGCTAGCTCGAAGGCCGTATGGACCTCCGGCCAGTTCCCCAAACGCCGATGGGTGTACCCGATCCTTGCAATGATCTCTGCATCGTTGGGCAGCCCCTCTAATGCTCTCTCGTACGCCGCCAGTGCCTCGCTGAACCGTCCTCTGACGTAGTGCATCCAAGCCAGCGCTTCGTGGGCTTGGGGAAGGTCCGGCTGGAGCCGAAGGGCCTCCTCCGCCTGATCCCTCTGGGCTTCCCACCTTTCCTCGGACGGGTCAAACCGCTCCCAAAACATCCTCCCGTAAACCCGGGAGAGGGCAGCACGGGCGTGGGCGTAGGTCGGATCGAGCTCAATCGCGCGCTCATAGAGCTCCGCGGCCGCTCCCAGGTCGGACTGGCGGTACCCCGGACGGGTGTCATAGCCCCGGCCCTGGAGGAAAAAGTCGTATGCTTCCAGGTTCTCCGTTCCGATGCGACCGAGTTCTTCCCTTTCCTCGGGGGTCACATTCGCTCGGAGCGTATCGGCGATGGCCTGGGCGATCTCGCCCTGGATAGATAGGAGGTTCTCCACGGAGAGGGGCCGGTCGTAGGAGGCCGCCCATGCGTTTTCGTCGGTGCGAGTATCGATGAGGTTCACGCTGAGCCGCACCGTATCCCCGGCTCTCAACAACCCACCTTCCAGGATGTACGTGACCCCCAAGTCCTGGGCTATCTCGCCAGAGGTCTTTGGGGAATCTCTGAACTGCATCACCGACTGCCTGGAGATGACCTTCAGACCGCTGATCTTGGTCATCCGGGTCAGGATTTCGTCGTGTATACCGTCGGCGAAGTAGGCGTCGACCTGTTCCCCGCTTCGGTTCACCCACGGTAGGGCAGCAACCGACGGGCGATCGTCGGCCGAGGGAGCGTCCACCCCTCCCCCGGACCGGGCGTCCGGGGAGACTCGGTCCCCCCCTGGGAGCAGGGTGAGAGCCCCACCTCCCATCGCCAGGAGTACGGCGATGATGAGGACCTCTGCCGGCTGGATCCTCTGCCGGCCCGTCGCTCCATGGAACCAAGCCACGACAAGGACTACAAAGAAACCCACGAAGGCCAGGAGCCCCAGGGCCTGGTTGACCAACGGGGGCCAGAAGAGCCGGTCGCCGGCAAAGCCAGCTATCTGAAGTATTACCCAGGCACTGGCAAGGTAGATGAGGGCCCAGGGGAGAAGCGCTCTTTCCTTCGCCTGCCGGAGGAAAGCCTCTCCCGGCCCGACGGGCGGCTTGGGGACCGGAGTGCCGTCGTCTGAAAGGATGACCAGGGGCTCGAAGGCTTCCGGGCCTTCGCTCTCCGTCTTTGTGCGGACCTCTTCAATGCTCGGGATGGAAACCCCGTCATTCGAGATTGCGAAGACACTGAGCTTGTAGGAGACGTTCTTCAGGGTCACCGCCCCGATGGAGACAGCGGAGATCGAGGTGTGGTTCTTGATCTCATCAAAAACCTTCCCAGACACCATCACCCCGCCGGGGGAAGCCAGGGCCTCGATCCTGGAGGCCACGTTGACCCCGTCTCCGTAGACACCGTCTTCGTCGTGAGCAATGTCTCCCGTGTGGACGCCGATACGGAGGGGGATCAGCGGCTCCTTACCGACTTCCCGCTGGATCTCGACGGCACATTCAACCGCCTTCACGGCGCTTGGGAAGATGCTGAGGGTCCCATCCCCATAGTACTGGAGGACCTCACCTCCGAACCGCTCCACGGCGGAAGAGAGGATCATCCGATGGCGATCTCGCTGGGTCCTGGCTTCGCCCTCGTCTTCCTGCATGAGCGCGGTGTAGCCCACCATGTCGGCAAACATGATGGCCGCGAGGCGTCGGGTCCGTCCTTCAGCCATGGAGGTAGTTGCTCATTTCGGCCGTGAGTGAAGATCGAATGGAAGGTGCCGGCCGGTTTCCTCGGGGCTCGTTTACCTCGTTTACTCCGGTCGGTCACCAGCAGGCAAGATGATGACCCCCGAGGCGGAAGATCAAGCATTCTGTGAAGGGAACGGCGCCCTCGAGTAGGGTGGGGGAGTCCTCAACCGCCGTCTCTGACCAACCTCACGAAATTCTCGATCCGGATCGCGTCTCCCTGGGGTCCGTGGCCGGTGGGCCATTGGGCCGCATCGCCGGTTTTTGGATCACTCCGCTGGGCCCCGGCTCCATGCACATCGATCCACTGGCCGTTCATGTACCCCATGGCGCGTCCGAAGCAGATGTAAGCTGCGTATCCGCCCGGAGTCGCGGAGTTGTTAGCGTGGGTGGTGCTGGTCCAGAACGCCGGAAAGTCTACCTGGCCAGCCTCATTCACCATCTCCGTGATCCCGAATAAAGGATCGAGGGCCGCCGATCCCGTCGCGTCCGGCGACCGGGCATAGTCCACCAGGCCCTGGAGCTCTTTGGCGTTGGGCAGGCGCCAGTCCTGGTGCCCGAGGAACCCTTGGGCGTTTTTCTCCTGGACCCAGGCCAGGGCATCGCCCCAGGTCATCCCGGTGCCGCTGTCATCGCGACTCCACATGAGTCCGCTTCCCTGGTCTGTGACCGTGCCGTCCCCGTGGTCCACCAGTTCGTTCTCTCCATACCCCGCTTCCCCCCGCACGAATAGGACATAGTAACTCTTCCCATTCGGGTCCATGGGGGTGGCACCTGCCGGATACCCTTTGATTCGGCCGTCGGCGAAGTTCACGCCGAACATGGTGGTGTTCCCGCCCATGGTGGTGGAGGTGTAAAGGGTAGAGGTGGCGAATTGGGCGTCGATGAGGCGCTCACCAACAGAGGTGTCTCCGTACCCGAAGCCGAAGACGTCGTCATTCAGGAAAGGCCTGAGGTCCCCGGAAGCCAGCTCCATCGGCCCGCTGATGTCCTCCCCCCGAAAGTCCATCAATGAATAGAGCTCTTTGATGGTGGGGACCCGCCAATCGGTATATCCCCCAACCGAAAGGGTGGCGGCGTACCCCATGGCTTGGCTGTAGGTGAGCTTGTCGGAAGCGTTGATGGCCCCGTTGCCGTCCAGATCCGTGGTTTGGGTCCACATCAGGTTGGTGTTCAGATCCGTTACGGTGCCGTCTCCGTTTCGGGAGTAAGCTGGGAAGGCCCCGTCGTGTTGGGCGTCTTGGCCAAAAAAGGGAGCTCCGGAGGTGGGGCAGGGGATCTCGACGAGCGCGTTGAAACACCTCTCCTGGCCCGTGTCCACGACCGTCTTCTCGACCTCTGGTGCGGTCAGCTCCGAAACGGGGACGTCCGTGGGATCAGTACAGGCCCACACCGCCACCATCGCCGCCATCACCACCCGGTACCCCGTCGCCCAGCTCATTCCTACCTCCTTTGACCACGGACCCTCGCTTCGACCTGCTACCAGGCCCTCAACCGGTTAGAGGGGAATCGGGCTGGAAACGTTAAGCCGGGTCGTGGAGAAGGCCTACCGATGACTCAGGAGAGCACCACACCTTCCATGGCTTTCTCCAACTCCCTGGCCGTGGTCAGGAACTCGTCCAGTCTCATCTCTCTGAAGAAAAGGAGGCCATGGGTCGATCTTACCTGCGGCCGGGTACTCTCATAAAAGGTGTTCTTCCCGACCAGCAGTTGGATCTGTTTCAACTGTTCCACCCAGATCCGCCGGGTCAGGTCACTGAATTTTCCATCGTGTTGATAGCTCGGGAAAGAAGCATCCACCTGGCTCAGGTAGCTATTGGTGAAGGCGCTGTCCATCACGCTCATGGCGTTCAGCGATACGGGACAAATCACGTTTGCCTCAGCGGGGTGGAACCGATACCACACGTTCCTGTACCCCCAGATCCGGAGGTCCGAAAGGTCTTCCTCCTCACTCCAGGTCCGAAGGGCTTGGGCGATCACCTGCAAGACCTTGTAGTGGGTGTCGGGGCCACTGCCTTCCGGATCAAATGCGAGGCTGACCACCGTGGGTTTGATCTCCCGGAGCTTCTCGAGGACAGGCTCCACATCCCTTTCCAGTTTGGGTTGGTCGGAGAAAACCTCCCCGGTATAAAACCCTAGTCTCAGGTGGTGCACCTTGTCGGTCTCCACACCGAGATGAGCCCAGACCAATTCCTCTTCATATTCCCTGATCATGCCCTTGAGCTTTTGGACATCCGGGCTGTTTATCTCTCCGTCATAGCTCCCATCCAGGATCATCAGCAGATGGTCGATCTTCCCTCGGAGCTGCGCGATGCTCTCTAGCCCGTACAAGCCCACCATGTCTCGAACGACGCGGTGCGCCAGCCCCCGTCGGAGTTCATAGTCCTCGCCGGAAGCAACCTTGAGCAGGTAGTGGTGGACGTCCTTGGCACGCTTGTACTTGTACCCCGACTCGAAGAAGTCTGAATAGGCCGTCATCTGCATCTGGCCATTGTCCAGAAAAAGCCTCGCGTCCTCCAAAGCTCTGATCACGAACCCGTTGGTGACGGCGGTGAAACCCGAGGTCAGCACCGAGAAGTAGTTTGTGTTGGTTTCGTGCCGGACCAGCCTCTGAATGAGCGGATTGATCCCCAGCATGATGTCATCGTGGTGCGGACCAGTGTGGTAGAACACCTCGTTTTTCCTGGTCACCATGCCACGCTCGAACTTTTGCTTCGTGGACCTGATAACCCCTGGGACCGTGTCCTCGCTCAGGTCGGGGATCAGCCGACAATGCCGATCCGCCTTCAGATCCTCTAAAGTGAGATGATGGCCGTACTTACCGAGCTTGGAACAGAGATCGATCACAGCTCTATCGGTCTTGGCCTGAGACCACTCGCCTCGATCGTAGAAGGCATCTACTGAAGCCTCGAGGGCGCTGGCCGCCCCGGTAGTGAGGAAGAACCGGGCCCGTTCCAGGTTCCCCAGGACACTTGCGGGACGGAGGACGGAGGCTTTGGCCTCCAGCGCCTCTTTCACCACCCCGGCTTTGGCTTCCCCGGCTGCGAAGATCAGCGCCACAGCATCTGGGTTATGAGTGATGGTATCGAGGCCGATTGTGATGACCAGCCGGTTCCGAGAAACCTCGATCCCTCCCAGATCCCCTGCGGAAACCGCCTGGGTTTCGAAGTTGACTTCGGTCAGTCTCGTGGTGGAATAGCGGTCCGACCCCCTGACATTAAAAGCGATATGGCCGTCAGGCCCAATCCCGCCGAGGAAGAACCCGATCCCCCCTTTGTCTCGGATCCTCTGCTCGTATTCCGAACACCAGTTGTCGATGGAGAAAATCGAGCCTTGCTGGATTTTCTCGAACTGGCTTTTCGGCTCCCTATACCTCAAGGAGAGGTCCACCTGGAAGTCCGGGAACACTTCGGAATAGCGGCGACCTCCGGCCAGGGGGATCTCATCACAGTTGATCAGAAGGGCGTTGTCGAGGTCGAGCCCGAAGCCGCTGACGTAGTACTTCTCCACATAGTTATGGAAGCTGTTGTGCTGCCTCGAACTGATGGGGTAGAACTCGTCGATTTGTACGAAATGGAGGTCCTTCAACGAAGGCCTCTTCAGGTCCTGCAGGCCATATTTGGTCCTGAGATTGACGACGTTCTCGCTCTCCCAATTTTCGAGGATGTGCTGGGTCCATTTGATGAAGTATTCCGGTGTTTTTCCGGTGGGCAGGCTGATTACCCCGTCCGGATTTTGGCTTACCCATTCCAGGAATCGTAGAGACGTGAGCAACCCCAGGAGAGGGAAGTTCTCCGCGACGATGTAGGGGATATTTGTGTTCACTTCCGGGGAACCGGAAAGCTCGTAAAAGACCGACTCGACCCTCGATTCAAAGCGCATCTGCGTTGGCTCTTTTCTCTCCCGCATAGCTCAGGGGGGGACGTGGGCATTGTATTCAACCTGCCACCCCGATTCAATCTCGATTCGAGGTTCGACCTGGGGAAGGGTTCGCCCCCATCGCTCGCGGTTCAGGCATGCTGGCGCATGGGGATCCCGGCCGGTAACCTCTCCAGCGCACCTCACCAGCTCCATCGAGGAGGCGACCTCGATCCGGGGGAGATGACGACCCGGGGCCAAAGCCTTTGAGGATGATCCGATGAGACGAAGGGAATTCGTACGAAACTGTGCTGGGGCTGTGGGGGGCGTGCTCTTCGCCGGTTCCGGTGCTTGCCGGGGAAAGATGACGCCGGACCGGAAGCCCAACATCATCCTCTTCATGGTGGATGACATGGGCTGGCAGGATACCTCGGTACCCTTCCACACCGAGCCAACCGTGTGGAATTCCCTCTATCGGACACCGAACATGGAGCGGCTGGCCACCGGGGGCATGCGCTTCACGCAGGCATACTCAGCGAGCCCGGTTTGCAGCCCCACCAGGGTCAGCATGATGACGGGCCTGAATCCTGCTCGAACCCGGGTCACCGATTGGGTTGGCCACGGCCGATACGAGAACCGGTATGTCCAGGCTCCCGAATGGGAGGTGGACGGCCTCCAACCAGGCCAAGAAGAAACGCTGCCAGAGCTTCTTGGCCGGGGTGGGTACCGGACCATCCATATCGGGAAAGGGCATTTTGGAGGCAGTGGAACACCCGGCGCGGATCCTACTCGCCTGGGCTTTGAAGTGGCCATCGGTGGAAGCCGACCAGGCAGTCCCGACGGCTCTTATTTCCTACCCTGGGATTCGATCCGGTATCCGGGGCTGGAGAGCTATCCACCGCAGACCTACATCAACGACGCTTTGACGCAGGAAGCCAACAAACAGATCGATCGGGCGGTGGCCGACGGAGTGCCGTTCTTCATGAACATGGCCCACTACGCGGTTCACACCCCCATCATCGGTCAGGGCGACCCCGCCTTCCTCGACAAGTACGGCGACCGGCCTGATCCCGAGGACGATTACGCGGCACTCCTGGAATCGATGGACGCAAGCCTGGGCGCGATCCTGGACAACCTGGAGCGCCACGGGGTAGCCGAAGAAACGCTGGTCGTTTTTTTCTCCGACAATGGGGGCCTCTCCAACCACACCCGTAGTGACGGGGCCGTCTACGAAGCCCCTGGCGTCACCGACTTCCGGTTCGAGCGGGACAGGCACAACAGCCCGCTGAAAGGAGGGAAGGGTTCCGCCTACGAAGGTGGGGTGAGGGTACCCATGATCGTGAGCTGGGCTGGTCCGTCGCAGAGCCGTTCCACCGGCGCCCACCGGCTCCCTATTACACCGGGCTCCGTCTGCGCCAGCCCGGTCATCAGCGACGACCTCCTCCCCACGCTATTGAGTGCCGCTGGACTCTCCCACACCCGGGAACCCAGCCGAGAGCTCGACGGAGTGGATCTGTCTCCGCTCCTTTCCGGTGGGGATTTCTCCGATCCCGAACGGCCCCTCTTTTTCCACTATCCGCACCAGTGGTACCGGGACGTTGGTGTCGGGTTGGGTATCCAACCGTTCACCGCCATGCGAAAAGGGCGCTGGAAGCTGATCTACTTCTATGGTGACGGATACAAGGATGGACGCGGCCTCGATCCGTGGTTCGAGCTTTATGACCTAAACGCGGACGTAGGGGAGGCCGTTGATCTGGCCCAATCCCGGTCAGAGGTGGTTCAAAGCCTCGCCCAGGAGATGCACGACTGGATGGTGGGAGCCGGGGCTCAGACACCGGTGAGTAAAGCCACGAACGAACCTGTTCCCCTTCCGCGAGCCGATTGATTGAGGATGACCCTGCCCAAGGACCACGTACCTCTTCTGGCTTTTTCGCCACTCTTCCTTTCTTGCCGGGATTTCGGTTCTCGTTCGCTGGACCATTCCACAGGGTCCGAAATGGCGGTTCCACAATCCAGAACCGGCCTGATCGCCCAGCTTCTTTTTGACGGAGGTCAGGAGAACTCGGCTGATCCGGGCCTGGGGGGGACCCTGGTGGGGAGCCCCTCCCTCGACGCCTTCCGGAGCCTCCGCTCCGACGTCGACGGGTATCCGGGGTGGACCCATGGGGGTGATCGCCGTATCGATACAACGGGCGGAGGGGGGGTAAACCGGTGAACCTGAGCAGCCTCGGCTCACCAATGTGGAAGTTGCTCGTGACTTCTCAAACTCAGACCGATCGAGAGGGGCCAGCGCCATGAACTCCATTCGGGCCAGCCTTACCCATGTCCTTTTGATTCTTTCTGTCTTCCTTGCTTCCGGCGGACCCTCCGCCTCCCATGCCCAGAGAGTGCCCATCGACTTCGATGATTTCCACGGGTACACGGGAACAGTCGAATACTTGTTCGCCGTAGCAGAAGCCTACCCGAACATCACCGAGCTTTTCGAGATCGGAAAGAGCACGCTTGGCGAGCGCCCAATCTACGTGCTCGTTGTCACGGATATGAGTAACGGCACGACCATCGACGAACATGTCCCTTTGAGGAACATGCGAGAGGAGCAGGTACAGAACGTGCCGTCGATGAAGCCCTATCATGGAAAACCGGGGCACCTGATCAGCGCTTCCACCCACGGGAATGAGTTCACCGGCACCGAGGTCAGTCTTTATACGATCGACAAGCTGGTCACGGGGTACGGCTCCGATCCCGAGATCACCCGACTGGTGGAGAACGTCGCCTTCTACTTCCTCCCCATCGTTAACCCGGACGGCGTGTACAGCAGCGTTGAAGGGGACATCTCCCAGCGAGCCAACAGCATGGCCGTGGACGATGATGGGGACGGGCGAGTGAACGAAGACGGTCCTGAAGATTTGAATGGCGATGGGCACATCACCCAGTTCCGGTACAAGGACCCGGAAGGGGGTTTTGTGATGGACGATGTCGATCCGCGGCTGATGATCAGGCTTGGTCGGGGAGGAACGACCTCGAAACCGAGGTACTCGGTCATTACTGAGGATATGGATAACGACGGCGACGGAGAGCGAGGTGAGGACGGAGACCGGGGAATCGATCTGAACCGAAACTACCCGCAGGGATGGTGGAGGGACGAGAAAACCGGGGGAGGGTCCGGCGATTACCCCCTGTCCGCGGAGGAAACCAGGGCCGAGGCGGAGTTCCTCACCAACAACCCGAACATCCTGGTCGCCCAGACCTACCACACCTCCGGGGGTTTTACCTACCGGGCAATGGGCACCGCTCCCCACACCTCCATGGACCCGAGGGACGTGGCTGTCTTCGACCGGATCATGGGCAAACGGTATCTGGAAATCATCGAGGAGGAGGTTCCGGAAGCTTGGACGGTGAGCGGATCGCTGGATGAGTTCAAAGACCGACTCCGGGAATCGTCCGATAATCAGTATGCGATCATGAGGGGCTATGAGCTTCCAAGAGGCTGGCGCGTGAGCTACAACGAGGTCGAGGACAGACGATACAGCTACGGGATGGCCGCCGATTGGATGTTCAAGCAGCTGGGCATGTTCGCCATTTGTACCGAGCTCTGGAATTCCGAGAAGGACATGCGGGGGATTCCCACGTTCACCGGTGAGGCGGCCCGGACCGAACGGGAGAGAGCCCTTTTGGCATATCAGGATGAAGAGTTTGGCGGGAGGTTCTTCGTTCCGTGGGAGAGGTTCAACCATCCGGAGCTGGGCCAGGGGGAGATCGGGGGCTGGATTCCTCGGTACAGAGGCGGCAACGCCTTCCCAGGAGAAACCCTGGTGGAAGTTGCCGACAGGCACGCCCGGTTCGAGCTGTTCAGGGCCGGCCTGCTCCCTGACATCCAGATTGTGGACGCGAAGGCAGAGGTCCTGTCGTCCTCAGAAGGCACCAGGGTGGTGGAGGTTTCCGCAGTGGTTGAGAACCATGGCGTGCTGGCGACCCATACCGCAGACGGCGCCGAGCTGGCGGGCAACCGCGAGGATGTCGTGTGGCTCATCGGTGATCGGGACCGGGTGCGATTCCTCCAGGGGTCCGCATTCCAAAAGATCGGAGTGCTCGGGGGCGCGGAGCCCATCCCCGGTTTCGAGGATGAGTACCGGGCCGATGGCGCTCCAGCGAACCGTCGGGAAGTCAGCTGGCTGATCGCCGTAGAGGGAGATTCACCCCTCAAAGTGGTCGTCTCTTCCCAAAAGGGCGGCACCAAGGTTGAGGAGCTGAGGATCGGCGGTTAGCCCTCGGTCGACCGGATTGCGGGGGGCCTGGGGCGGGGATCTTCCTCGCCTCAAGCCGTCCGGGTCTTCGCCCTTGACGCGGCTTTTTTGCTCCATTCCAAGCTCGTTCGGAGAGCCCCCAGTTCCTCGTCGGAGATGGGATATTGGTGTTCACGACCGGGGAAGGCACCACTCCGGACTTCCTCCCGGTAGCTTTTGAATGCTTCGGACATGATCTCGGAGAGGTTCGCGTAACGCCGAACGAACCGTGGGGTGAAGGCTTCGAAAAGTCCCAGGATGTCGTGGACGATCAGCAACTGGCCATCGCAGGCCCCACCAGCCCCAATGGACAACACGGGGATGCTCACCCGCTCCTTGATCAGCTCGGCCACCTCTGCCGGAACCGCTTCGATCAGGAGCGCGAAAGCGCCAGCCTTCTCAACCGCTTCGGCGTCCCGGATCAGCCGGAGGGCCGAATCTGCGTCCTTCCCCTGGGATCGAAGCCCTCCCTGTTGGGTGTAGGCCTGGGGCGTGAGCCCGACATGGCCCATCACCGGTATACCCGCGTCGGTGATTGCTTCGATCCGGCTGGCCATCCGCCGGCCCCCCTCGAGCTTCACCGCATCCACCCCTGCCTCGGCCATGAAACGTCCGGCGTTTTTGACGGCTGTTTCGTCCGAGGGTTGGTAGGACATGTAAGGCATATCACCGATCACGAAGGCATAGCGGGCCGCACGGGTTACAGCCCGGCTCAAGGTGATCATCTCGTCCATGGTGATGGTTAGGGTAGTCTCGTGGCCGAGGAGGCACATGGCGGCCGAGTCGCCGACGAGGATCATTTCGATTCCGGCCCGGTCTTCCAGGAGCGCGGTTGGATAGTCGTAGGCGGTCAGGAAGGAGATTTTCTCTCCCCGCCGCTTCATCTCATTGATATGAGGGATCGTGATCTTTTTTCTTTCGTCAGTCATCTTGGGCCACCGCGCAAAGGACCGAGCCGGGTTCATCAACCACTTTCTGGACCGAAACCGCGTCCAGAGCGATCCGGAGGTCTTGGAGGAGGTCCTCGGTGGCTTCGATCCCCACCGAGAGTCTCAAAAGTGAATCTCTGATGCCCGCCTTGCGGCGGGCTTCTTCATCCATCGAGGCGTGGGTCATGGTGGCAGGATGGGAGATCAGACTCTCCACTCCTCCCAGCGACTCGGCGAGGGAGAAACACCGGAGCCGCCCCACGAAAGCCTCAAGGTCCTCCTGCCCTCCCGTCAGCTCGAAGCTGACCATGGCCCCGAAGCCATCTTGTTGACGGGCGGCTATGGCGTGTCCCGGGTGACTGGAAAGGCCGGGATAGTGGACCAGGCCCACGGCCGGATGCCCCTCGAGGAACTCCGCCACGGCTTGGGCGTTCCGTTGGTGGATGTCCATCCGGGCGTGAAGGGTCCTGATGCCCCGAAGGGTCAGGTAGCTATCGAAGGCTGATCCAGCCAAGCCCAACGAATTGGCCCACCAGGCCACCTCTTCCAGCAGATGGGCGTTAGCGCAAACGACCGCCCCTCCAACCACGTCGCTGTGCCCGTTCAAGTACTTCGTGGTGGAGTGGACCACCAGGTCCGCCCCGAGTTGGACAGGGCGCTGAAGCACGGGGGACAGGAAGGTGTTGTCCAACACCACCCATGCTCCAACGACCCGGGCCAACTCAGAGATTTTCCTCACGTCCGTGATGCGGAGGAGGGGATTGCTGGGGGTCTCCACCCAAATCATCCGGGCGCCTTCGAAGGCCGCCGGGGTGAGGTTTCGGCTGTCTGTCTGGTCGAGGAATTTGACCTTGAAAGCTCCTTTCTCGGCCAACGCCTTCATTAAACGATGAGTTCCGCCGTAGCAGTCGTGGGGCGCTACTAGCAGGTCGCCAGGCTCCAGGAGCTGGAGGGCCAGGGTCACCGCGGCCATGCCCGTGGGAGTGACAACGGCCCCGGCGCCGACCTCCAGGTCGGCTATAGCCCGGGCCAGGTGATCTCTCGTGGGATTTCCTGATCTTGAGTAGTCGTACTCCGGCTCGACCCCCAGAGCGGGAAAGGTGAAGGTGGTGGAGAGGTGGATGGGCGGGATCACCGCCCCATGATGTGCATCGGTACCCAATGCCGCTCTGACGGACCGGGTTTCGGATCGAAGGTCGCTCATGAGAGTACTCCCTCCCGGTCCAGGGTCCGGGTCAGTATGGTCCCGATTGCCTCCACCTCTTTCAGGAAGGCATCGTGTCCGTAGATGGACCCGATCCGGTGGTGCCGGCAGGGACCGGCCAGCTCCGCTTCCAACTCCTCCATGAGCCAGACCGGGACAAGTGTATCCGACTCGACCGAAATCAGGTCCGTGCTGACCTTGACCGAGGCCGGGTGGACCTCGTGGATATCGATGGACAGTGAGAGGCAGAGGAAAGCTTCGGGGGTGATCCGCGTACAGAACTTCTCACCCTGCGCAAGGAGGTAATTTTCGACCTCGAACCGATAGTCACCCCCGACGGTTATGGAAGCGGTGTCGAACCGTCCTTCGAACTCCTCGATGGAACGGTAGGTGGTCATGGCCAGAGCTCTGGAGAGCGCTAATCCGTCAGCCACCGTTCCGCTGGCTTCACCCAACTCGACGATCCGCCGTTGGACGACACGGTGAGCGGTAGCCATGGGGTGGGTGCGATGGGCGCCGCTGATTACCACGAGCCGGGCCACCTGGTCGGGAAATTCGGCAGCGAAGGCCAAACCCACCATGCCTCCGTAGGAGGATCCGACGAAGGTGTGGATCGGTCCCGTTCCGACGGCTTCGAGCACCTGGCGCAGGGCTCGGGCTTGGTCGCGGGAAGAAATGACAGGGTACGGACGGGGGACCGGAGGGCCCTCACGGCCCGACTCCTCTGGCTCTCCACCCGTTCGGAACTCGGTGGCGTGCTTCCCGAGCCAGTCGATTCCCAGCACCCGGAACCGGTTGGTGTCGATCGGTAGACCGGGTCCCACCATCTCACTCCACCAGCCCGAAGGCCCCGAGAGGGTCCCAGCGGTCACGTCCCGGGTGGGACCGGTCACGTCGCGGGTGGCGGAGATCCCACCGAGGGCCACCACCAGTGGGCCGTCATCAGGACCCACGAGGGAGTAGTGGACCTCGCCCCCCAAAAGAACATCACCGGATTCGAGTTCGAAAGCTCCCGGCAAAGGAACCGCGGCCTTTTGGATCGAGCTCGGCCGATTCCCAGCAGTCTCTAACGCAGATAGTGACAAAAAAAACCTCGCTTCCTCCAGGTCTGATCACCCTCATCAGATTCCTGGGAGATTCGAGGTGTGGCCGACGCCCGCCGGGCGCCATTCCCGACAAGTACGGTCGGAAAAGCCCATCCCATCTCTCGGGGACTCTTTTCTCTCGTCCCCGCAGGAATTAGCACCTTCCCGGAAGCGGCTGCTTCCGATGGTTGCTCCGGCGTCAAAGGGCCTGTCCCTCAGCCGGTCTTGATGAGGTTCCGGAAGGCTAAAAAAAGCTCCGCTGGTAGTCAAGAGTTTTTGACGGAATTTTCGCCGGCTGTACCGAAGGCCAACGGAGAAAGGGGAAGAACTTACGGTTGAGGTGGCGGCCGGCCTCTGCCTTGCCCGCCGGCCCGTGGCCTTCGACATTCCCGACCGAAGCCCCGAAGCCCCGAAGCCCCGAAGCCCCGAAGCCCCGAAGCCCCGAAGCCCCGCACATCAGCCGAGATAATCATGGGTCTCTTCTCCGACAGAACAGCGCTCATCGACACCGAAAACGCCTTCAAAGTCGGTCCGTACATCGCCCGACTGGAGGGGGCCGGACACAGGATCATCAAGGCGAATCTGGGCGAACCGGATTTTCGACTCCCAGAGCACATCGCAGACGAGGTCAAACGCCAGATCGACAACGACTTGACGCACTACGTGGACCCCCAGGGGATCTTCCCCTTGCGGGAAGCGGTGGCCGCTTCCATGGGGCCCCGTCGCGGGTTGGAGATCGAGGCGGATCGGGTGGTGGTTTTCCCCGGTGCCAAACCGCCCATCGGGCTCTGCCAACAGACCTACTGCAACCCCGGAGACGAGGTCATATATCCCAGCCCGGGCTTCCCTATCTACGAATCCTTCATTGGGTATGTCGGTGCCAAACCGGTCCCCCTTCATCTTGAGGAGGAGCGAGGGTTCGCCTTCTCCGGCGAGGATCTCGCCAGCCTGATCACCGACCGGACCAAACTGGTCTTTCTCTGCTTTCCCTCGAATCCTACCGGGGGCGTGGCGTCGCGAGAGGAGATGGAAAGCATAGCGGCCGTCATACGGGAGCAGGCTCCGCCGGATTGCCGCGTTTACTCCGACGAGGTCTACGAGAACATCCTTTTCGACGACGCAGACCACGTCTCAATCGCCTCCTTCACCGGAATGGCGGAGCGGACCGTGATCGTGTCAGGCGCATCCAAGTCCTATTCCTGGACTGGAGGCCGAATCGGTTGGGCGGTATTCCCGACGGCCGAAGAGGCTCAGGTCTTCAAGAACCTGAACATCAACTACTTCTCTTGTGTCCCGGCCTACAATCAGATGGGAGCGAAGCTTGCCATAGAGTCGCCCGTGAGCCCATCGGGGATCGGGAGGATGGTCTCGGCGTTCCAGGAGCGAAGGGACGTAGTCGTTGCAGGACTGAACGGTATCGATGGCGTGACGTGCCAAATCCCGCGGGGGGCATTCTACGTTTTTCCGAATATCGGAGAAGCGTGCGAGGCTCTAGGAGCCGTCGAGGCTTTCGAGGGGCTCCCCGCCGAGGTCCGATCCCAAACCAGCCCATCGACCCTTTTTCAGATGTTCCTTCTTTTCCGATACCACGTAGCCACCCTGGATCGGAGGTCGTTCGGGAAGCTCGGTGCGGGGGGCAAGCACTTCCTCCGCATATCCATCGCCACCGGGATGGACGACTTAAGGGAGGCGGTGGAGCGCCTCGGGCGGGCTTGTGAGGACGTGGAGGGATTTGCTGCGTATCTGGAATCGGGGAATCCGCTGTATTAAGGACCGGGGAGCCATTGATCCGGTCTCACCGTCTTCCAACAATAGACTGCAAAGGCCCTTCAGGGGTTCAGCACCGCCGACGGCCGGGGGCTCTTGATAGTAGTCCTGCACTGTAGTACTAATGGGAACACGCACCTCCTACAGTGTGACAGAAATCGAGCTAATCCATGTCAAAGAGCCTCGGTGAATTCGAACAAGCCATCCTATTTGCTCTCCTCGAGTTGGCCGAGGATGACGCCTACGGGGTCCGTATCCGGGAGGTCATCGAGGATCGTACCGGCAGGACCATCTCCTCGGGGGCGGTTTACACAGCCCTTGATAGGATGGAGGACCGGGGCCTGGTGGAGAGTACCCTGGGCGAACCCACGGCGATTAGAGGTGGCCGACGGAAACGCATGTACCGGCTGAGACCAGAAGGCGCCGAGACGCTCCTCAGATCGGTTAGGCACTTCCAGCAAATTTCGGCCGGACTCCTCCCTCGATTGGAGGCCCGCCTCGGAGGGGGAGCTCCGGCCACCGGGACCGGATCATGATGCTCGGCCGAGGACTGGCCGCCATAATCCGTGGCCGCGGTGCCGAGGGCCTCCGTGGGGATCTCGAAGAGGCCCACCGAAGAAGGGTGGCTTCTGGCCGAAAGAAGCCAGGCAGGGCCTACGCGGCCGACGCCCTCCGATCGCTCCTGTCCTGGTATAGCCCTGCTGAGATCGGCAGACGTAGCCGTAGGGCCAGGATGGATGGATCTCGATCCCGTCCCCCCGCCGAGGTGCCGCGGGGAAGGGAATGGGACGGATGGAGAAGGGATCTCCTGCTTGCCATTCGTGGTCTTAGCCGGAAGCCTGGGTCAGCGGCTTTGGTCCTCTTCACTCTGTCTCTGGGCATCGGGGTCAGCGTCACGGTATTCACGGTCTTTAATACCCTCGTCCTCAGGCCCCTGCCGTTCGGCGACTCCGACGCACTAATCCGCATTCGCCAGACCCACGAGGTCCCGGGGCAGCCTCCCCGGGCCACTTCGGTCACCGGGCAGAACTTCACGGCTTGGCGGGAGGGGGCGGCCCAGTTCTCGGACATGGCGGCTGCTCGGTACCGCACCCTCACGCTGTCTGGGGAAGGGTCAGCGGAGCGGGTGGTGGGGATCGGTGCAACCTGGAACCACTTCCGGGTGCTAGGCGTGGCACCAGTCCTGGGCAGGACGTTCCAAGCCGACGAGGACAGAGCGGGGAGCCCAGCTCCGGTGGCCGTCATCTCCCACAGCCTGTGGAGTCGCCGATTCGGTCAGGCCCTCGAGGCTGTAGGAAGTGAGATGGTGATAAACGGGCGCCCGCACACCGTCCTCGGGGTCTTGCCGCCGGGGTTTCGGTACCCGTACTCGGCCGAGATCTGGGTTCCCCTGGGGTTGGGCCCGGAATCGGAGGAGTGGACCCGGGGCAACCTGAATATCTCGGCCCGCCTCGGTCCAGGCTCCTCCATCCAGCTCGCCCGGGAGGAGATGGAGGCCGTCGCCCAACGCCTGGAGGAAGAGCGTCCCGAAACCAACGAGGGCGTTGGTGTGGCTCTGGTTACAATCGAGGCCGAGGTTCTGGAGGGGATGGATGCCAAAGTGAAGGCTCTGCTGGGGGCTGCCCTCTTCGTACTCCTCATCGCCTGTGCCAACGTGGCCACCATCGTCATGGCCCGGTTGCAACGGGCACAGGCTGAGATGGCCGTCCGCCTCGCTTTGGGTGCCAGTCGGCGCGATATGGCCCGTCCTATCCTCGCCGAAGGTCTCGTCTTGGGCCTGTCGGCTGGATTCATTGGGATTGTCCTCGCCGCGTGGGCCGGCCCGGCCCTGTCGGCAATGAGTCCTGTAGACGACCTCGGCCCCTTCTTCCAGTCCATCCGGGTAGACGAGCAGGTGGTGGCATTCGGCATTGGGGCCGGTCTGGTGGTAGCGATTCTGTTCTCCCTCCCTGCCATCTTTCACGCCACCGATGCCCGGATCGGATCTCTCCTACGGGGCGTGAGGGGCGTGGTGGGAAACCGTCGGGAGCGGAGGGTCCTGGACGGATTAGTGGTTGCTGAGGTGGCGATCGCTGTGGTCCTCCTCACGGGCGCGGGCCTCATGCTGAAGACTCTCCAGAACCTCCAACGCCGCGAAATGGGCATCGAACCCCGGGGACTTGTGACTTTTGGTGTGGCTCCTTCCATCGGGGGTTATGAAGCCCTGCCCGACCGCCTGGCGTTCCTCGACCGGGTATTGGAGCGGGTCGAGGCGATCCCCGAAGTGGAGACTGTAGGCTTCACCAATTTCAACCCGTTGAGGGATCAAGGATGGAGTGCAGCGCTTTGGCCCGAGGGAGACCCGTCCTTCCCCGAAGGCCAAACCCTACCGGTGAACCATCGCGGTGTATCCCACGGTTACTTCCAGGCGGCGGGGACCGAACTGGTGGCTGGCCGGGGGTTCACACGGGCCGACGACACCGATGCGCCTCATGTCGTGGTTCTCAGCGAGAGCCTAGCGGAAGGACTCTGGCCGGGTGAGAGCGCTCTGGGTCGTCGTGTGAGGGCAGGGCTACCGTCCACGGGCGGACCTGTTTTCACTGTGGTGGGGGTGGCCGAGAATGTTGCCGACTTTGGGGTCCTCAGCGATACCTGGTATCGTCCTTATCGGCAGGACCCAACGGAGTTCACGACCCGGACCTTGGAGGTCTTCGTCAGAACCACCGACCAACCCACCGCCGTCATTGAGAGAGTCCGGCAGGTGATACAGGAGATCGATCCGAACCTCCCCGTGTTCCGCATTGAGACGGGGGAGGAAATCGTTCGGTTCGAGCGCCGTGGAGAGACTTTCACCACCTTTCTCCTCGCCCTTTTTGCCTCCATGGGCCTTCTCCTGGCCGCTGTCGGGATCTACGGAGTCCTTTCCCATGCAGTGACCCGTCGGTGGCAAGAGTTGAGTGTTCGGGTTGCGTTGGGCGCGAAGGCGGGTACGATCCTGGGCCTTGTGCTTGGAGGGTCGTTCTCCGTCGTCGGGTTGGGCCTTCTGTTGGGTCTTGGTGCCGCCGGAGTTCTGACCAGGTTCATCTCGAGCTTCCTGGTAGGCGTGAGTCCTTTGGATCCCGGCGTTTTCTGCGCCATCGCAGTCGGGACTCTGTCCGTAGCCGGCCTTGCGGGAGGAATCCCGGCATGGAGGGCCACTCGGGTGGACCCGAGGACGGCTTTGCAGGAAGAGTAGGACCAGGGTAGGCCTGCTGCTTGGTCGAACCAGGGCAGAGGTGAACCTCCCCTGTTGGTTTTTCCTGCTTCTCTCGGGGAAGTGGATACCTGGCTTACCTCGGACTATGTCTTGCCTCGCTATAACGCGCCGCGATATATTCCAGAGCGAAGAAAACTGACCGAGTTCCTCGGCCCTTTTTCACTTGGTTACTCCTTCCTCCCTCCTTCAGGCCGGAGAATAACATGAAGGATTCCCACGGCGATCTGGAAGAGCTGACTCCCCTGTCGACGCCCGTCTTCGAAATCCTATTAGCCCTCGCAGACGCGGACCGGCACGGTTACGCCATTATGCAGGAGGTGGAGGAGCGAACAGAGGGAACCGTTCGCCTCGGGCCCGGCACCCTATACGGGGCAATCAAACGCCTTCGTGAGAAAGGGCTGATTAAGGAACGGTTTGATGAGCCGGAGTCGGGGGAACAGGAGCGCCGGCGGGTCTACTCCCTGACAGGGCGGGGTCGTGCGCTAGCCGTCCTTGAGTCCAGACGGCTGGCACGGCTGGTGGAGTCGGCCCGGGCGAAATGTCTGATCGAGGCCGGAGTAGACGCGTGAGCACCATCCGATTGTACGGGCTTCTACTTCGGGCCTACCCGACCTCATTTCGGTCCGAGTACGGACCGGAGATGCTGAACACGATCCAACAGCTTGCGGCGCGTAGGGAGTACCGAGGTTCAATTGGACGGGTACGCCTTGGCCTACGGACGGTTCCGGACCTTCTAAGAGGAGCCGCGGTTGAGAGGATTCGGGAAGCCAAGGGATCCGGAGTTCGCCCGTCATACGGCTACGCCCTGGGGGCGGCTGCGGGGGTGTGGGTTCTTTATGTCGTTACCCTGGCTCCCACGGCGGCCTTCTGGGACGCGGGGGAGTACATAACCGCCGCCCATATCCTCGGCATCCCGCATCCACCAGGGAACCCACTTTTTGTCCTCATCGCTCACGCCTGGGAGAAGGTTCTCTCCCCGCTGGATCTATCCGTAGCGGTCTGCATCAACCTGCTCAGCGCCAGCGCCAGTGCGATGGCGCACGGGTTTTGGTTCCTCGTGATGGAGCGCCTACTGCTGGCTTGGACTCCTAACCGCACGGTCCGGAGGGTAGGGGCCCTGACGGCGGTGCTGGTGAGCGCCACGGCTTTCACGGTCTGGAACCAGAGTAACGTGAACGAGAAGGTGTATACCCTCAGTCTGTTGAGCGTGGCGGCAGTTTCGTGGCTCGCTCTTGTATGGCGGGACAAGCGTTCGGTTGGAGGAGGGGATGCCCGGTGGCTGGTGCTGGTTGCTTTCCTTATTGCCCTAACCGCTTCGAACCACCTCATGGGTGTTCTCGTAGCCCCGGCCGTCCTGGCCATGGTTCTTATGACCAGGGCAAGGTCCCTGGTACGCCCGAGGGTATGGCTTGGTGCGGCGGTGCTGGGAGCGCTGGCTCTCTCTGTGCACCTCTTCCTGCCATACCGGGCTGCCCAGGGTCCGATTCTTTCCGAGGGTGACCCACGATGCGAGCAATGGACAGATGCTGTGGTGAGCCTTTACACCTGGGGAGGGAGCACGATTCCCGGCCTCGGATGGAAGTTGCCGGACGGTTGCGCGGCCCTTTCCAGTTCATTGAGCCGGGAGCAATACAGGAAACCTCCCGTGGACCAGGATCCCACGGTTTACCCCTACCAGGACCTTCCCCGTAGCCCTGGACTGATCAGGGCACAGCTGGTCCAGTATGCTCAGTACTTCGACTGGCAGTGGGCCCGTTCGATTACGGGCCACGCGACGGTATTTGGGGGAGCACGCCCGTTGGTCACCCTCCTCTTCCTCGCGCTTGGGCTGTTCGGGGCAGCCGCCCACGTCCGAAGAGACCGCGCAGGGGGAACCTACGTGGGAGTGTTGTTCCTGACTTATTCCATTGGCCTGGTCTGGTATCTCAACTTTAAATACGGGTATTCCCTCGAATGGGATCGCTTTCCAAGCCCAGATGCGCACGAGGTACGGGAGCGAGACTACTTCTTCATGATTGGGTTCAGTGTGTGGGGGCTCTGGGTCGGGTGCGGTCTCACTACGCTGTGGCAGCGCGTGGCAGGCTGGATAGAGCGAAACCGAGCCTTCCTCCGGCCCAAGATCCTGCCATCCGGGGAATCGTGGCCTTCTCCGTTGTTGGCTGCATCGCCGGTGCTTTTCCTGGCGTTGGTTCCGATGGGGTTGAACTGGAGCTGGGCGACCCGGGCTGACGACTGGGCCGCCCGTGACTTCGCGTACAACATGCTCATGAGCGTCGAACCGTACGGGATACTCTTCACCTACGGTGACAATGACACGTTTCCGCTTTGGTATCTCCAAGAGGTGGAAGGGGTTCGACGCGATGTCACGGTTGCGGTGACGAGCTACCTGAATACCTCTTGGTACGTGAAGCAACTCCGGGACCTCTCACATCCGTGCTCCCCGGGGGAAGATCCCTCGCTCGACCCGACTCGAATCATCTGCCAACGCCCGTATCAACCAAGGAATATGCCACCTGCGCTGCTAGCCGTAGGGGTCCCTGCGAGCATGCCTCCGCCCGGTGACTCGGCCTTCCCACTCTCCGACAAGGAGATCGAATCCATCACGGCCGTGACTCAGCTAACCGATCGGCCCATCCGGTATACCGCTGGCGCCATAGACGCGGTTATCCCCGAGGGAACCATCCTCGAACCGGCTGATACTTTTGTGGCCGTCGTCCTGCAGCGGAACCTCGGGAAGCGACCGATCCACTTCTCGGCACCGGCACCAACACTTAGGCGGTTGGGGTTGGAAGACTATGGGGTCAGGGTCGGTTTGACGATCCAACTAGATGAGAACCTACCCTCTCCGGACCGGCGAAGATCGGATCTTTTAGCCTCTCCCCAACCGGGGGAGGACCCGCTGCGCAGGGTTCTGATTCCCGGAGCAAGTGATATCGGCCTAAGGACCCCTTACATCGACGTCACCCGGACTGATACCCTATTCGATACCGTATTCCGACGTCGTGGCCATCTCTTGGACCCAGATAGGCCCTGGGCGGATCCCGCGACGAACAGTATCCTGATGCAATACGCTTCAGCCCATCTTTCACTGGCGGCAGCCTGGGAGGCACTGGGCGAGAGGGACCGCTCCAGCCATCATTTTGAACGCTATACATGGTGGATGGACCGGGGGACTGAATAGGGCTGGATCCTCCCTTCACCCTGCCGGACCCCTCCGCCTGTTCCCGGGCACCTTCCCTCAGGCTGACTAGGTCAGATCGGCCGGGATTCCCCGGTATTTAGCCGCAACCGCTTTCGCCGGTGGTACTTGCGAGATCTATTTCTCATGAAGTTTTTCTTGACACTTAACCATGTTAAAGCCTAGCGATGTCGGTTATGGACCGGCCTATCCGCAATTCCTGCGGGACCGTTCGCCGCCATTTTTAGCGTGATGAGGAGCCATGCCAGGCCTGCCCTGGCCTGGTGTGGTCTGGAGGGAACCCTGGTTCTTTCGCCCATGGCCGCGATCGAGTGTACAGCCGGATGACCCAATCGTAACGGAGGTAGATCGTGAGTATCCCTACGGCCTTTGATCTTTCGAAAATGGAACTTCTCATGGACGCTGACGGCGTTGAGGTCCGTCGAGGCCAAGCCGGGCCGGACAAAACCCTCCTTTGGATCAAGGCCCCGAAAGGTTTTGATTTCGGCCCAGCCCTCAAGGGTCTCCCTCACGACATGTGCTGCTGTGAGCACTGGGGGATGATCACGTCCGGGCGGATGAACATCACCACCCATGACGGGCAGTCATTGTCCTTGACCTCCGGCCAGGCCTTCCACCTACTTCCCGGACACCTCCCGGAATTTCCAGAAGATTGCTCCTGGTACGAGTTCTCGCCGACTGACCAGGCCGAGCGCCTTCTCTCTCACATGGGCCTTGGTTAAGGAAGGACTCACGAACGAGGCCGTTCACAAGGAGGACTACTTGTACTTTTTGGTCTGTCTATGACGCGGATTTGGGAGAGGTACGAACTTACCGATGAGCTGGGCCGGGGCGGCATGGCGGTGGTCCATCGGGCTCGAGATGGTCGCCACGGCCGGGACGTCGCGGTCAAGGTGATGCTGCCTGCGGTGGCTGAAGCCATTGGGCCCGGGAGGTTTCTTCGCGAAATCGAGACCGCCGCGCGACTTCAACACCCCCATATCGTTCCGGTCTTCGACTCCGGGGAAGCAGACGGCCAGCTGTTCTTTGTAATGCCCCTGATCGAAGGCGAGTCTCTACGTGACGCTTTGGACCGTGACGGCCGACTCCCGGTCGGGGAGGCGGTGCGGATCGTGCGGGAAGTCGCTGATGCGCTCGAATACGCCCACGGCGAGGGCGTGATCCACCGCGATCTGAAGCCGGCGAACATACTGATGAACCGCGGGCATGCTATGCTCAGCGACTTCGGCGTCGCCCAGGTATGCGGAAACGATGCCCGGACGACGCTGACAGGGGCAGGCATGGCTTTGGGGACCCCGGCATACATGAGCCCCGAATTAGCTGCTGGTGATAACGACGTGGGCCCGGCCTCCGACGTCTACGCACTGGGATGTATCCTCTCGGAGCTGCTCACGGGCGAGCCCGTTTTCGACGGTCCCAACTTTCAGGCCATCCTGGTCAAACGTCTCACCACCGATGCGCCCCGTGTACGGACGCGGCGTCCTGAGGTCCCAATGGCATGCGACGAGGCCATTGCTCGTGCCCTGCACCGTGATCCGGCGGATCGCTTCAGGAGCGCACGGGAATTTGGGGACGCCCTCGCCGATTGCGATGCACCTGGGCCGGGCCCACGAGACCTGGCCGGCGACCGGTCGATCGTGGTGCTTCCGTTCGACAACCTCTCACCCGAGCGAGACGATGCCTACCTCGCCGACGGCCTGACGGAGGAGTTAACAGCGGACCTCAGCCGTATCAACTCGCTCCGTGTGATCGCCCGTAACTCGGCCGCCGCCGCCCATCAACGGACCCGGGACCTGAAAGAGATTGCACAGCTCCTGGACGTCAGATTTCTGCTTGAAGGGAGTGTACGGCGCGCCGGTTCGCAGCTCCGTATCACAGCGCAGTTGATTGACGGGACCACCGACGCCCACCTCTGGGCCGAGAAGTACTCCGGCACCATGGATGACGTGTTCGAGATGCAGGAACGCATCTCGGGAAGCATCGTCGAGGAGTTGCGTACCCGACTCACCGCGGAGGATAAGGCCGAGCGGTCGGTTCCGGTGACCGACACTGAGACCTACGAACTCTACTTGCGGGCGAGGCACATGTTGGGCCAGTCCCCCCAGCACCTGCCCGACGCAACCCGTCTGCTGGAGGAGGTGATGCGGCGGGATGCGCAGTTTGCCCCGGCTTACACCGCCCTCGGCACGCCGTTGATGGTCAGCTCGATCTTCGGCTACATCGAGCCTCAGACGGCGTGGGCGCGGATCCAGGAGCTGGCCGACCGAGCTCTGGGAGCTGACCCCCGGTCCGGGCCGGCACACCAACTCCTGGCAGCGGTGGCCGTGTTCCGTGATTGGCGGTGGGGCGATGCCGAGCGGCTCTATGCCAGGGCCGCCGAACTCGAACCAGGCGCAGGGTTCGACCACTTCCTGCACGCTTTCTTCCTTGCATTCACCGGCGACAAAGCTGCCGGCCTCCGCGCAGCGCGGGAGGGACGTCAGCTAGACCCGCTCAGCTTCATGGGCTTCCTGACCGAGGCCATGATGTTGGGCTACACTGGTGATTTCGACTCTGCCGCTCCGCTCGCGGAACGACCGATCGCCCTGGACCCCAACTACGCTGAAGGCCACCATATCGCTGGGTACATCGAACTTGGCCGAAAGAACTTCGATCGGGCTGCGAAGCACCTGGAAAGCGCCGTCGAGTTGAGCCACCGTGCGAGCTGGCCGGTGGCCAAATATGGCTGTGCCCTGCATGGCCTGGGCCGAACCGACGAGGCCCGGGCGCTTCTGGAAGAGTTGGAAGCCCGAGCCGAAGACGATCCGATGATCTGTGGGTCGGCGGTCGCGACACTGCATCTGCATCTCGGTGACCATTCGAGCTTCTACCGATGGATGTATCGAGCATACGATAGGCGCGATCCATTCGCCCTCGGACTCCATGGAGAATTCCTGTGGAACCCGGCCCGGTCCGAGCCCCAATTCCAGGACCTACTCACCCATGTTGGGCTGGAGGCCTCAGTGCCATCCGAGTGAAACGAGGCACGTAGAGGGATCCAGCTCTCCCTTCGTAAGCTCACCGTCTAAGGCGCCTCGGGTATCGTGGGCCTCCTTTTCAGGGGTTTCGTTTCCCATCTTTTGTACTGCGGAAGTGTGGGTCTTGGTGGCTCGGTAATCACCTATGCAAACGTTCGTGGCGAGTCGGTGGAGCCAGGCACGGAACGACCCCCGGGAGTTGAACGATCCTCGTTTCTCGAACGCGCGCTTCCAGATTTCTTGAAAGAGATCGTCGGCATGGTCGAGGTCGTTGGAATAGGCCCGGCTGACCATCTGAACCAGGGGTCCGACCTCGCGGATGATCTCCTAGAAGTACTTCGGCTCGCCACGTCCAAATCGAGCAGGATCAACCACTAGACGCCCGACCTTCGAGGAGCGTGCAAACTCTCCCCACGTGACCGGAGCAGGATCAAAAGAAGGGCGAGTTCGGTTAAGGGCACCAGTAGGGGAACCCAGGCAAAAGGCTCTCCCGGGAACCGAATGGTGTTGCGGAGCCACTCCCTCGAAAATGCAAGTGGGATGAAAAAACCGACCGCCGTCAGCAGCCCGAATCCCCACCTGAGCGCCCTCCTCGAAGGGGGCGGGAGATTCATCGTCAGAACCCCCGCCATCAACCCCAGGAGTGCCGCTGGAAGGGAAAATACGGCTAGTGAAATTTCAAGTCTAATACCTCCACTAACCCCATCACTAGATGGCACTGCACCCAATCGCGTGCAAGCCACCTTGAAGGATACAGAGTGCCGAGGCCAACTGAATGCGGGTGTGGGTATGACACACAGGACAAGTGAAAACTCCGCCCGGGTCATTATCGGGTTCGAGAACGGTAAGAAAGCTGGGAGGATCGGGAACTCCCCTCATCAGGTGGTTTTCAATCTATAGGAGCCCCCGGACTACAGGAGCCACGATGGCCCTTGGTTTTCGTTTTTTCCGCCGATTGCGTTGGTCGGTCTTCTGTCTCCTTCTTGCATTCCTTCAAGTGCCCGCCTCGGCGCAAACTCCTCCACATCTTAGAGTCGGACTTGGGGCTGCTATGAGTGGCGATTTGCTAGCCGGCGTTGGTGGTCATGGCTCGGTGGAGGTTTCGATGCGCCCGGACCGCCGATTCGACCTGCGGGCCGGTGCCTCTTTCGCCGCCGGCGAATTCCGTGGCCCGGTCGGGAAGGTAGTTTGGGGATTGGATCTCATTGGCGTGGCGACCTTCGGTGACCAGGAGAGACCCTATTTCGGATTGGGATTGGGGTATTCCCATACTGATCTGAGCCGTGACCAGCCCTTCTCCCATGACGCGGGCGCTACCTGGGTTGGAGGACTTGAGCTGGCAGGCCCGTCAGGGGTTTGGTTCTTGGAGATCCGACATCGCGTTTTCGGTACCACGTTCCGGAGCGGCGGTATAACCCGAGCCGTCCTACTCTTAACCATCGGGAAGAGGATCAGGTAAGTGCAGGGTTGAGGTCTGGACGGTGCGGGTTGGCTGAACGCCGGCAGATGATCCCCGGACCCAACAGCAGGGAGGACCTTATGGCACTCGGAGGCGGCATTTGGGAGACCCCTGTTACCTCTAAACGGGCCCTCCGATTTTCTTTGGCCCTCTGGAGCCCCGCGGCGTTCCTGGGTGGCTGTTCTCCCGGCGATAGCCAAACCGACGGGGAGTTTTACGAGGTCCAGGACAGCTCCGGGGTCCAGATCGTCCTTAACCGGGGACCAGACGTTGGAGATGCAGGGAATCTCAGTCTGGAAGAGGACCTCCGCCTCGGGATCCTGGAAGGCGATCAGGAAGAACTCCTCTTCTTCAATATCCTCGACATTCTCATCGACGATAGTGAGAGGGTATTTGTCGGGAACGACCAGACGGGCACGGTCAGAGTCTTCGACCGGAACGGTGTTTTTATTCGGGAATTCGGGGGAAAAGGGGAGGGGCCATCCGAGATTCCACTGATGCTCAATGACCTGATGTGGGCAGGTGATCAGGTCGCGCTGATCGACTGGCAGGCCGGGGGGAAAACCGTTCTTTACGACACGACCGGGAAATTCTCCCGGTCATTCCGAAACACCCAACCGACCGGGATGAGGATCTCTCTTGCCGGGTTCACTCCGATCGGTTGGATCGGAACGGAGTCTAGTTCGGAACGCCCGGAGAACCCGGTTCCGGGCCAGGCTTACCCCCTCCCGGTCCAGATGCGACGGGTCGCGCCGTCCATGGATGGGCTTGAGGAGGTTCTTTTCGATCTCCCGCCGCGGATCCTCTACGGCAGAAGACACGGTGGGTTAGACTGGCCACTCTTCCACCCGCCCGGCGCATCCGGATTTGATGCCTCGGGAAACCACTACATAACCGTGTCAGGTCAGTACCGCATCGATGTCCGGAACCCGTCCGGAACACTCGTCCGATCAATCAGATGCACCCATGACCCGATTCCGATCACCGATGAGGATATAGAGGCGTACAAAGAGCTCGTGAGGATCGAATATGACACCCTGAGTTGGATGTCAGCCTCGGAAAGGGAGCGTCAACTCCAGACCTACCTTGATCGAATCGAAGAACAGGCGTCGTTTCCGCGTCCTGATTTCCGACCTCCCTTGAGGACCCTTCTGGTGGGGAGAGACGGCTCTTTTTGGGTGGAGCGCCTGGATGGCCACGAACCGGCGAAATGGTGGCAGGAGCGGATGTCTGGAGGCTTCGGAAAAACGCCTACCGGAGAAACCGACTGGGATCTGTTCTCGGCGCCAGGGCGGCTCATTGGCAGCGTGCACCTTCCGCCCAGGTTCAAGCCAATGGCCGTCTCCGAAGAGTCGGTGGTTGGTGTTCTGAAAGACGAGTTCGACGTGGAGTACGTGGTGCGGTACCGGGTGAAGCTGGATGGACAAATGGGCGGGGGGTGAATTACTCGGGCGGCCCCGCTTCACGGTGGACTTTGGGGAAAGTCCGTTACTTGAACCACTCAGGTTTCACGGGGAACCGGGAATTTGGCATCACACATAACGGCGGGCGTGCCGCAGCCTGCCGGTGATCGACAAAAGAGCCAAAGAATGGTCATCGACACCTCCGTCCTCTCCTCACGCCCTCGGTGGGTCCTCGGTTTATTCTTCTTGATCCCATCGATCTCCTGTACCGATTCCATGGCCGAATCCCATGAATTTCGCCACGAGGTGCATGACGGGATTCCCCTGGCCATTACCACAGGCGGTCCCCGGTGGACGGGGGAGATCTTTGAGTATGAGTTCCAACTGTGCCTGAAAGAGGACGAGCGAGAAGAGTCTCTCTTGTACGAGCCGGAGGGGTTCCTCCTCGACGCAAATGGGTGGTTCTACGTCTCGGACGAGGGTAACCACCGCATCGCTGTGTTTGATCCGGAAGGCCGGTATGTGCGTTCCATTGGGCGCGGAGGTCAGGGTCCGGGTGAATTCAGGTGGATCCAACCACTGGAGATTGAGACGGGGGTCCTGTCGGCCTTCGATCCCAACCAATTGCGAGTCACTCGGTACCAACTCGACGGGACTCTGATAGAGGTTGTCCCACTCGATCGGGACGGATTGATAACCTCTATACGGGCCTACTGGGATCTTCCCAACGGAGAAGCGCTCCTCCGGAGCTTCAACCTCGGTGCGGAGCCAGGTAACGCGTCAGGCGTGGCTGGCCATCAGTCTCTCATGGTGTTCGAGAGGGCGGGGCATACGCTCTGGAGGCATGAAACGACGCCGGTCGCCATGGGAACCACCAAGATGATGTTCCTCGAAGGTGAGGAAGCCCCAATCCCGGTAGTCTTCCCATGGTCCCCAGCACCTGAGGCTGATTATCACCCTACCCAGGGCATCGTGGTGAGCCCTGGTACCGACTCGGAGCTGTACATCCTGGATACTTCTGGATCCCTCCTGCGCCGCATCCGCATCGAGCTCCAAGCCGAGCCCCCGACCGTGTCAGAAGTCGAAGAAGGGTTGGCCGCTGTGCAGGCGACCATCGAATCGATGGACGATCCCATGTCCAGAGCAATCTTCAGCCCTCGCCTCGAAGTCTTCGACGAGCCACCGGAGGCCAAGGCGCACTGGACCACTGTGGACGTGGACGATGACGGATTCATCTGGCTTCGGTTGCCCGACCTCGCCATCTACCACCGTTCAGAACAGGTGTCCATCTCGTATCGGATCGTGAGTCCGGAGGGGGAGTATCTGGGCATCACTACCATTCCGGAGGCGAGTTGGGCGAGGCCAACGAGGGGACGCCTCCTCACCAAACAGCTGGACCCGTCCTCCGGTGTCGAGTTGCTCTGTTCGTACGGGATTCGCCCACTGGTTCGGGATCTTGAGTACCCTATGGCGCGGGATGGACTCTGATTGCCGCGGGCTATCATACCGGGAGAAGGATAGTCTTTCGGCGAGGCCAGAAGCTTCGAGATCTGTAGGTTCAGTGAGGGCTTGAATTAGACCTCTGATCGTCTGAGGAACCCATGAGGAACCACCGACGGCTGGCAGCACTCACTACCGTGGTCCTTACAGCCTGCGGACCTGAATCCCAGAGCGAGTATGAAACCGGATTCGAGGTCAGGGATAGTGCGGGCATCACCATCTCCTCTAGCACCGATTCCGCGTGGCATGGGGAGAACCGGTGGGGAATTGATCCCGAGCCATCAATTGTGATTGGCACTCTCGAAGGAAACGATCCTCACACCGCGTTTGGTCGGATATCAGCGGTGGATGTTTTTCCCGATGGCCGGATCCTTATAGCAGACGGCATGGCGAACGAAATTCGGGTTTTTGGAAGTGGCGGCAACTACCTGAACACCCTGGGCAGTGAGGGTCCCGGTCCGAGTGAGTTCGGCGGGCTCGGGCCGATCTCTGTACTGAACGGAGATTCTGTCGTCGGACGTGATATGGGAGCTTCCAGAAACGTAATCTTCGCATCCGATGGCACCGGGTCACGGACGGTGAGTGGGCCGTCTACGTATTGGAACGATCTGGTGGGAGTCCACGTTGCAGCTTGGATGCCCGATGGTTCCTCGATCGTGACCCACTCTGTCCAGAGGTCCGAATACCCCGCTGGGACGAACCTTGTTAGAGCGGAATGGCATCTGTTCGATCCCGACGGATACCACCTGGCTTTCATCGGGCGACTGCCTGAGATCCGAGCGCATAATGAAGGAGAGGGGAAAGCTCCTTTGGCCTTCTCCCGGCGGGCCGGGATCTATCCCGACTCGTCCGGCTTCTGGCATGGGTTCCCAGAGTCATGGGAACTTGTACACCATACCGCCAACGGAATCGACCGGATCGTGAGGATTAATCGGCAGCCGGCGTTGGTAACGGAAGAGATCAGGGAATCATACCGAGGTTGGGACGCCGAAGCTGGCCGAATTCAGGCTGAGGGCCTTCCACCCAGGTTCAGGAGTATCGTCGAGGCCAGGGTCGCGGAGCGCAGGTTCGCGGAGCGGTTCCCGGCCTACCGCCGGTTCCTTATCTCGAAGGACGGCTTCTTCTGGCTGGCCAATTATGAATCAATCGAGGATCTGTCCAATCCTGCCAAGTCTTGGGGCGTTCCGTCGGAAGAAGAGGAATGGACCGTTCTTTCTCCGAGCGGACAGTGGTTGGGGACCGTCGCCGTGCCCCGTGGCGTGGCGATTCAGGCAGTGACCGAGGACCGGATCGTGGGGATCAAAAAGGACCTGGTGGATGTCCAGTATGTCGTGGTCCACAAGCTACTCAAACCCACCTGATCCCATCTGCGTGATCCCCCGTCCCGCATTCTCCCCTTCAATCCCTCCTGGCGGTACGGCGGAGAAAAGAGCCGCTTTTACACGCTGCAGCCCGGTTTGGTGTCTAACCCCTGGATAGACCTGGTCTCAGGCCAGAATGTCGAAGTCCGATTAGGATCGTGAAGACCGTCGCTCGTCGGAAACGGGCGGTGACCGAACCGAGCAACGGTCGGCGGGTGAAACCCTTCTTATGGGTGCGATAGGGAGCCCGAAGTGCCCGAGGTGCCTTTGTCACAACCGCCGAATGGACGGCTGTCTCCAACGAGGGTGTTTTCCTCGGAGCCATGGTTATGCCCGACAAATTCCGCCCACTCGAGTTCGGTACGGACTATTTCCTAGGAGTATGGAGGGACGAGATGGACGTGGAGTTGGTGCGGATGTACGAACTCCTCCGTAAGCCTGAGTAGGGGACGAGCCGCGGCGCTATGATCCGCCTCTCTACACGCCGACCCGTGGCAGTGGCCATGACCTATCTGGCCGTGGCCCTTCTCGGAGCGGCGGCGTGGAGAAACATCCCCATCGAGCTTCTTCCAGATACCCGGCTCCCACGCCTCTCAATCACAGCATCCTGGCCCGGAGCCTCCCCGGAAACGGTTGAGGCATTCCTCACCTCCCCCATTGAAGCGACGGTCCAACAGATCCGCGGCGTGGAGACGGTCACATCTACGTCTTCGGAGGCCAACGCATCCATCTCGGTCCAGTTCAACCGAGAAACGGACATGGACTTCGCTCGGCTGGATCTCAGCGAGCGAATCGCCACCTTGGAGGAGGACCTGCCACCCGGTGTGGGCCAGGTTCGGGTCACGCCTTACGTGCCCCCAGCTTTCGCCAACCAGGCAAACCAAGCTTTCCTCACCTACACACTCACCGGGCCCTACACCCTGGAAGCACTCCGGATGTTCATCGACGACATCCTTGCGCCGGAGATAAGCCAGATCCAGGGAGTCGCATTGGTACGGGTCCGTGGGGGAAGAGAACGGCTCGTTGAGGTTGAGTTGGATGAACACCAGATAACCTCATTCGGTTTGACGCCTGGCGCGGTAATGAGCCGGATCGCTGACCTCGATCTGGTCCGGGAAGCCGGGCGGGTCCTGGAGGGCACGGGGTCGTACACGGTCACCATCCGGAATAGGGCCTCCTCGGTTCGGGACATCAGGGAGGCGGTCCTCCAGGTCGGCGGGCGAACCGTCATCAGGGTGGAAGATGTCGCTCACGTCAGAGACACCTATGAGGAGGCAAGAAGTTACTACCGAATCGACGGTCGACCCGCAGTCGGATTCACGCTCGTCAAGGAGATCGGAGCAAACACCGTAAGGGTCGCCGAGGAGGTGAAGGCTAGGATGGCCCGGTTGGAGGCGGAATTACCCCATGGGACCAGGGTGATCCTCGACTCCGACGAAAGTGAGGAAATCAAGGAGAAACTCACCGACCTTCGCTACCGGGCCCTGGTCTCAGCGGTAGTGATCTTCTTGGTTTTATTGGTGTTCCTCCGGTCGTTTCGGTCAGCGGCCGTCGTGTTCGCGACCATCGTGTTCTCGATCCTGATCGCCTTAAACCTGATCTACTTCGGTGGCTTGTCGCTGAACCTCCTAACGCTAATGGGTCTGGCCATGGGGTTCGGTCTGATCGTGGATAACTCCATCGTTGTCCTCGAGAACGTGTTCAGGCGATGGCAACAGGGCGAGCAGGCGATGTCTGCGGCCCAAAAAGGTGCCCAGCAGGTTGCGCTTCCGATCTTGGCTGCCACGGCCACGACCCTCATTGTGTTCGTGCCATTTGTATACCTCCAGGGGGAACTCCGGATCTACTACGTCCCCCTGGCCATCGTGGTGGGCCTGACCCTCCTGGCCTCCCTCTTTGTGGCGTTCTCATTCATTCCCGCCCTGTCCGGGCGGATCCTCGCTCTTGGGGGTGTTTCTAAGCTCACCTGGAGGGTCGGTGACACCGATGGAAATGGGGCGGATCACGCAGGAGCTCGGCCTCCCATCTATGTCAGGTTTTATAGCAAACTGATTCGGCTCACCCTCTCCTTTCCCTGGCTGGCCGTGGTGGTGGCCGCGGTCTGCCTGGGAGGATCGACTTATCTCTTCGACCGCTACGTGACCCGGGGGAGACTTTGGGGGGGCGGAGGCGGCCAGCAGACCTTTGTCAGTATCACGATCTCTCTTCCCAGGGGTTCGGATTTGGCCAGGACAGACGAACTTACCCGGTTCTTTGAAGAGCGACTGGCAGCCTTGCCCGAGGTCGATCGGTTTGTTTCAAACGTCGACCAGACTCAGGGAAGGATCATTGTGACCTTCCCGGAGGAGTTGGAATTCACACCGATTCCCCCAGCCATCAAAGAGCAGATGGTGGCCTATTCGCTTGGGTTTTCGGGCGCCGATGTTTTCGTGCGAGGGTTTGGGCCTTCGTTCTACGGTGGGGGTGGGTCGGCTCCAAACTACGCTATCCAAATCCTGGGCTATAACTACGAGGAGGTGCGTGCCATTGCGGAGGACATGGGTTCCCGCCTCGAGCGCATCTCCAGAATCCGGGAGGTGGACACCAACTCGAGTGGTCGATACTCAGACGATAAGGCCATCGAGTTCGTAGTAGAGATCGACCGGGAAGGCCTCAGTCGGTATGACATGTCGGCCGCACAGTTCATTGCGGGCCTCAAATCCCTCATCCAAGGCCAGACTGATCAGTCCACAGTGAAGCTTGGAGGGGAGGAAATTCGGTTCAGCGTAAAGACTCGAGACGCCCGCTTGGTCGATCTCAGGCGACTCCGAGAGAGCATTCTTTCCACGCCGACCGGGTCCGGTATCCGGGTGGGGGACGTGGTAACCATCAACCCCAGGAACATCCTCCCGCGGATCTCCCGTGAGAACCAACAGTACGAAAGAACCATCGCCTATGAATTCCGGGGCCCCCCGAAGCTCGGGGACCTGGTCAGGGACGCGGCGGTGGAGGCCACCCGTCTCCCACCTGGCTATTCCATTCGTGAGCGGGACATCTGGCGGTTCGGGGCAGAAGATCAGAAACAGATCTACTTCGTTCTTGCAGTCTCTGTTCTCCTCATCTTCATGGTCACCGCTGCCCTCTTCGAATCCTTCTCCCAGCCACTCTGCGTTTTGCTGACAGTCCCCATGGCTCTGATCGGGGTATTCCTGCTGTTCTTTTATGTGAACGCAACTTTCACAAGGGAAGCTTACATCGGAGTCATCATGATGGGGGGGATTGTGGTCAATAACGCGATCCTTCTGGTCGATCACATCAATCAAACCCGTCGTCAGACTGGATTGCCCCTCCGTGAGGCCATCCTGACCGGCACCCTGGAACGTGTTCGACCGATCCTCATGACCAGCACCACAACGATCATAGGGATGCTGCCTCTGGTCCTTTTCAGCCAGAGCGTAGACTCGAATATCTGGAATGCCCTGGCTTATGCATTGATCGGAGGGCTTCTTTCCTCGACCCTGTTCGTACTCACCACCACGCCCGCCCTCTACCTCCTATTCGAGGAAGGTTGGGCCCGCCCACCGACACCGTCGTTCCTGATCAGAGGCCCTCTTGCTCGTCGAAGGCCTAGGTAGTCGGAGTGTCAATCGAACTAGGTCTCATGGAAGATCCTCCACAAGCTCCCGCTGAGCCTTCTTCACCAACTCTCCAATCTTCCTCCTCGCCCGAAAAAGCGAGGATCGAGTATTGGTCTGGGTCCTGCCCAGTTCACGAGCGACCTCACACGGGCGCATCCCGCGTAAATCAACCATCTGGAAAACCGAAGACTGCAGCGGAGGGAGCGCGTCGGCCGCCTCGAGGACCGCTTTGACCGCCCTGTCCCGGTCGATCCTCTCGGGATCAGAGGGGACTGTGCCTGGATCAGTCCCGGTTTGGAGCATGGATTCGACCTTCCGCTTCTCCAAGTCCTGCTTTCGATAGAATCCTGACACCTCGTTCAGGGTGATTCGGTAGAGCCAGCTGGAGAGCTTGGAATCCCCACGGAACCGCGGGAGCCAAGTGTAGAGCTTCAGAAGAACCAGTTGGGTCACATCTTCGGCGTCGTCGGGATCTCGAATCTTCACCCTGGCCCAGTCATGGACCACGGATCGAGCAGCGCTCAGAAGAATGGACAAGGCAGTCGGGTCGCCCTGAGAGGCTTCGGAAACAAGCGGGGACTCCCGCTCTCTCAACAAGCGGACTGCAGACGTAGATCCGATCACCAGAGGTATCCCCTGAAAACTCCGGGAGAGTCTCCCGTTGCCGGAGGTATCGGGGCCAAAAAGTAAACTGGAACTCTCACGGGACCTCCAGTTTGATTAGTACTATTAACCTAGTTGTACGTTCAGGCTTTCAGGGGGTTCCCGGGGGCGAGCAACGGTCGGGCTCCCAACCCATTCTTAGCCAGAGACGGGTGTGTTCACTTTTCCGTGCAATCTCGTCCGGGGAGTCCGGCCATGGCCGATAGAGGGGTTTCACTGGAGCCGATTTGGTTCGCTACTACGGTCTTTTTCCTCACTGCGATCCTCACTGGTTGCGAAACGGATGGTCCCAAGGGGACCAGGCTGTTGGGTGACCTCCCAATCCTGACCGTCGAAGAGGTGACCCGCATCGGACATTTGAATGACCCCGAGGTTGGGTTCTCTCGGCTTGGGGAAGTAGATGTCGACCGGGACGGGAATGACCGACGGTAACCTCTACCTTCTTGTCATCCCACAGTAACGCGATCGTTTTGAGCCAACTCCGGCTAAGCCATCCTGGGAATCGCGACTCGGCAACGATCGTTGATTCCCATCTCCCTCCTGGGCCCATTCGTCTTCTCTTTGGTCGCCCTTGAACACCTCGGACATCACTCAGAGAAAAACGGGACCCTTGACCGGAATTCCAAAAGTGTAATAGTGTATTATAACACCGATACACTAGGACCAGCCATGTTCGAACACATTGATCCACGCAGCCCAAACCCCCTCTGGGGCCAGATCTCGGCCCGCATCAGGGTGGCTATCGCCGCGGGCGAGCTCCAACCCGGGGAGGCTCTACCCTCGGTCAGGGAGTTGGCTAAGAAGCTGAGGGTGAACCCCGCGACGGTCGCCCAAGCCTACAAGGGCCTGGCCCTCGAGGGGTTTGTCGAAACCCGCCACGGGGCTGGGACATTCGTCCAGGAGGTAGGGACGGACCGCCGCGCCGAGGAGAGGAAGGCCAAAGCGGCCGCCTTGGTCCGCAGGATGCTGGTGGATGCGGCCCGTTTGGGAATCGGGATCGAGGAGATGGCGGATGCTTTCCATGAAGAAGCCGGGAGTAAAGTCCATGGGTAACGCGATCGAAATCCGCGGGTTGAATTGGAGGCCGGGGAAAGACTTCGCCCTTCGGGACCTGAACCTCACGGTTCCAGAAGGCGCTATCTACGGTTTTCTTGGGCCCAACGGATCCGGGAAGACGTCTACAATCCGACTGTTGATGGGGATGGCAAAGGCGGGTTCCGGGAAGATCGAGGTTCTAGGCGGGTCCGTGCCGGAGGATCTGCGTCGAACCCTCTCATTAACCGGGTACGTGCCGGAACGGCCTCATCTTTATCCGGGCCTGACCGTGAGGGAGTCGATCAACTTCCACAGCACGTTTTTTCCCACTTGGGACGGTGGTTGGGCCAGAAACCTGATTGACAGTTTTGCTCTTCCCCCAACGGCTAAGGTTGGAAGACTCTCAAAGGGTGAAGTAGGGAAGCTCATGATGCTTCTCGCCCTCTGCCAACGACCCAGGCTTCTCGTCCTGGACGAGCCCACTGATGGTCTCGATCCAGTGGTGAGGCGAGAGGTGCTCACCGCAATCATGGAATATGTGTCGGAAACCACCGCGACCGTCTTCATCTCAAGCCATTTGGTTCACGAGCTAGAGCGGTTTTGTGATTGGATCGGGGTCCTGGAATACGGGACGCTCCTGACGGAGATGCCCATGGAGGCATTCAAGAACGAGATCAAAAGACTCCGGGTGGTTGGTGCACCGCAGGAACCCCCGGGGGATCTGCCCTGCCAGGTTCTTGGTCGGCACCCATCCGACGGTTTGTTCACAGGGGAAACCTGGGTGGTCCGGGGATGGGAGGAGGAGATGGCCGCCTGTTTCGCTTCAAGCGGGGCCGTGGTAAAGGACGTGACTCACCTGGATCTGGAGGATGGCTTTGTGGAGCTCCTTCGGACGGCAAGACCCGAGCGTTGGCGGGAACAAGCCACGGGAAAGGAGGTCTGAACCATGTTCCAACAGATCCTGTTCATCCATTGGAAAGGGATCCGATTCGGGCTGCTCCCCCTGATGGTGGTTTCCTTTGGCTTACCCCTCCTGGTAGTCCAAGGTCTGGTCTCCGGGTCCGAGGACCCGGAGGTGGCTAGCCTGGCGGCGACCGGTATGCTGGGAGCGCTCCGTGCGTGGGCCCCCTTGCTTCCATTAATTGCGTCAATCGCTGGCGTCACCCTTGCCCTTTCGGCTTGGGCCTGGGATCACCGCCAGAACCACGTCTATTCCTTGTCACTACCCTTCGCCCGCTGGGAATACGTCCTTTTGAAGATGGGCGGCGGCGCAGTACTTCTACTCCTCCCCTGTATCGCTTTCTGGATCGGTGCTGTCCTGGCGACGTCCTCCCTGGAGATCCCCATCGGTTTACGAGCATACCCGACCGCTGTGGCGATTCGGTTCCTCCTCACGGCCCTGATCATCTATTCGGCGCTATTCGCTTTGGCCGCTGGGACCTTCCGAACGGCCATCTGGATCCTTTTCCTTGCAACCGTCTTGCTCGTCTCAGGCGAGATGATCTTCGATTTCCTCGGAAGGACCATACATCCGAGTATTGACGGGTTCTCCTTCCTGGAATGGGCGCTGGACCTTTCCCTTTCCTGGCCAGGACCTTTTGAGGTCCTCACCGGCAGCTGGATGTTGATCGATGTATAGGCCCCCTCCCCCTCGCCGAGTTCGTCTAGCGTTAATTGGGGTCGCGGCCATGTTTTCGACGGGATCGCTCTTCCCAAAACCATCCTGCGCCCAGCCGGCCCCGGACCTGACAATCCAGGAAATCGGGTCGGAGTTGGAGGCTCTCCTCCCGACCTGGAGGAGGCTCGGTCGGGAATCGAGGGTCGCCGACAGTCTTCGGCGGGCCTTGGAGGGAGAAGAGAAGCAGGTCCCGGTCGATACCTTCCAGGTGGGCCCCTTCACCCTTATGGCCGAGCCGCGACAGAGGGAGATGGTCCAGGAGCTATTCGATGAGATCTGGTCCGATCTCTCCCCTCTCCTGAGGGGCTCAGAGCACATTTTTGAGCCCTGGGCCTTCCTTGCCTACAGGTCCTGGAACCAGAGAAGGATGTACATGCGGGGAGATTCCGTCTTGGAGATCAACGTCCCGAGTCGGTTCAAGGGGGCGTTTTTCCGGCGAGAGGCGTACTCCAAGGTCGGCCAGGTCCTACGCCACAACCTGCCTCCTCCGTTAAAGGAGTGGATTGGTGCCCAATCAACGGCGCTCGCGACCGAGAACTCAGGATGGGTGGCGCGTGAGTTGGCAACGGCTCCCTCCACGGTAGCCCGGGAGTGTTTCGACGGAGACGTGGCGTACTGCAAGCTGGCCCTGGGGTTGGCTGAGTCAGAACCCGATTGGAACGTCTGGTACACCGCAGCGGAGCGCCGCCACATCGTCTCGAGGATTGGGCCAGGAAGGGCCGATCCTCGAAGATCCGCTCTATGGAGCGGGTGTGTAGAGGTCCAGAATCTCGAGGCATGCGATCTCTTCCTCAGCACTCGGAAACCGGAATCTCCGCTCAGAACCATGGCTCGAGTTTCTTTGCTCACCTTTTCTCTCCGGCTGAGAGGGGAAGGGTCGTTCCAGAGGCTCCTTCTGACGGAAGAGAAGGATGCTTTGGAGCAGCTGGGAGAATTGGCGGATCTGCCGCCGGATAGCCTGATCGCGGCGTGGCGCCGGGAGGTGTTGGGAGCCCAGCCAACGGCATGGGCAGGATTGGTGGGTGCGCCGGTGGCCGTCCTATTCTGGTTTGTTTTCTTCGGAGCCCTGGCAATGAGGAGCACAAGATGTCGCCTTGGCTGAACCGATGGTCCCTCACGGGTCTTGGTTTGATGGTCCTGGTCGCTCTTTGGGCCCTCCCTCCCCGTTCTTCAGAAGATTGGTTCCCGGACCGAAACTGGAGGGTCTTCAGGTACGGCACGGCCACCCCGGAGTTCGAAGCGGTAAACAAGGAGGTTCGGGACCTAGCACGAACATATCAGCGTCTGGTATGGGCGGATTCCATCAGAGGTCTGGCAAGCGGTGCGGCTCAGGCTGGCGTCTCGTTCCTCGCCGGGACTCCGACCTGGGCCCCGGCCGGATCCTCTGCGGCGCTAACGGAGGGGATCCGGGCACAGCTCGACTCCGAGGGGGTCAGAGAGCCAGCAGTCACAATTGGAGCCCTGATCATCGACTCTGACTATGGTCGCCACCCCGGAACCCCATCGGGATGGAGTTCATCGAAGAAGTTCGAATCCATAGTCAGCCTGGATGACCAACTCCCTTTCTGTGTAAGGGTAGGAGGTGATCCGGACCAGCACCCGAGAATTGGAATCACGGTGGAAGACTTTTTGTGGGCGCCACCCGGTTCCCGGCAGATGTCCAATCCCCTGGGGCCCTGCCTCCTCCACGCGAAGTACGGGAGCCCAGGTGACTCCATTTTTTTGTGGCTCCGGGCCGGTGGATACGCCTTCGCGGAAGGGTCCTTTCCCAGGTGGGTCGAGTTTCGGGTCCACCCGAGAACTCCGGTCGTTCGCGGCGTGGGATTCAGGAGGGTTCCCTATCTTTCGGTTGACGGTACAGCTTGTGCCGGCGGCCAACGTGGTGCCTGCATTCGGATCCTGCGCCTACAAGCTTCCTCCGATGACCTCTCTTACCTCTATGATTTGGAATCGGGGGGACGTTCGTGGACTTCTCCAGTTGGGTACGGCTCCGGAGTCGTTGGCTCTCTCAGGAACTTCGGCGGCGTGGAAGCCCGCCTCCTTTACGACCTCGAGGAGGAGTTCGGGGAGGAGCGGTTCGGCCATTTCTGGCGTTCGGAGCTCTCTTTCGAGCAGGCCTTTTTGGCTGCTTTTCGTGAGCCTGCCGAGCAATGGCTCCTTAGATGGGCTCAAGAGAGGTGGGGAGAAGTGGACGTTAGCCCGCGGGTCACGATGGAGGCCACCTTCCTCTCGTTCCTCACAATAGGGGCCTTCGTCGGTTTGGCCCTTTATAGGAGGAGAAGAACGCTCTAGGGCATCGGCCCGCGAGGGACTCACCCGCCTGCCGAGTTTCGGGTTGCACGTTTTAAGCCAATCGACCGTCCATTGTTCAGTCGGATTTAACTCGGGCCCTCTCGGTGGTCGCCAGGGGGCGATAGGTACGTTTGTAACGCTCCCTGAGATTCGGGGAGCAACCGAGGCGTCATCGGGCTATGTACAAACCTGGGCCAAGAGACCGGTGAAGGGATCGTTACGGGTCGGCTTTACTGCCGTAGCGGTGCTCTCTTGGCTGCTGCCTGAGGCGGGGCATGCACAGGTTTGGGAGGTCCAGGTCGCCTGGGTTCGGATCGACCACGACTACCCGCCCTCGACATACGACACAAGGGAGCAGGTCCCGGTTGGTTTCGGTATGTCAGCCAGAAGGAGTCTCAAAACGCCCAGTCTTTTCCTGGAGCTCGAATATACCCGCGGCGCTGAGGAACGACCTGGCGCGATCTGCGGAGGGTTCGTGCAACCTGGCGACTGCATACTGGAACAGGTTGGATATTCCGGAGGCGTGTCGATGCTTTCCCTCGGGTTGGCCATCCGGTGGGGCCGTTATCGAAATGGCAGCGATCCCTGAAAACAGCGGCCGCACCGCTAGCTCAATTCCCAGGAAGAGGCCAGAATGAGAGTCAATCCCGTCAGGCTCAAAGTAAGGAGAGCCTTCCTACAGTGGACCATTCGAGAGTTCCGATGGTGAAAAGATCTACTCTCCTGAGAGTAGCGTCGGTCTCGAGAGGATACCCTCTTCTCATCCTTGCCACCTTCCTTCTCGCAGCCTGTCGCCAGAGTGGCCCTGGGGGGAGTGAATCTTCACCGAGCGTTTCCGATACCCTCCGAACGAACGCCAATTCCTACCAGAAAGATAGCTCAGGCGTTCTTATCACGGAAACAACCGCGCAAGTCGCCACCGCCCCCTTGAAGTGGGAGATCGATCCCGTACCCACTTTGGCTATCGGATCCGAGGAGATCGAGGCGCAGACTCTCTTTGATGTCCGGGGCCTTCGATCCCTCTCGGGAGGTGGGGTAATGCTCCTGGATGCGGGTAGCCAGGAGCTTCGTTTCTTCGACTCGTCGGGCCAGCTGACCCATCGAGTGGGCCGGAAGGGAGAGGGACCGGGGGAGTTCCAGAATCCCTATCTCGTTCAGACGCTCCGTGGCGACTCTCTCCTTGTCTGGGATGGGAGACTAAAGCGGTTTCAACTCTTTTCAGCCACGGGGGAGTTTGTCCGCACCATCAGCTTGAGTGGGCCATGGCCCACGGGATCCAACCCGCCCCTTGGGGCGGTGGGCGAGAACATGCTGGCCGTCAGACCTGAGGCTATATCGCAGGCAAAGCGGTGGGCTCTTGGCCCTCTAGGCCGGAGGTTCGATCTGGTCTGGCACGATCCGGCAACCGGAAATGAGGTGTCGATAGCGACCTTCAGGAGGGCGTTGAGTGCCACCATCGGGAGATCGGGGAATCTCCCGGTGAGTGCCTCGATCCCCTTCACGACGAGACCCTACGGCACCGTTACCGACTCCTCTGCCATGGTCTACGATGGGGTCTCGGCGGAGGTCCGCGAGCATGGCGTGGACGGAGAGGTAGGGAGGATCTTCAGGGTCACCGATGGGATCCGACGGCCGGTCGATGCCGAGGTCATCGATGGGTATCTCCAGTATCATCTATCCAGGAATCCCAATCGCAGCCGTCGCGAGGCGGAGGACGACTTCAACGCGGTACCCAGCCCGGACTCCCTCCCTGCTTTTCGATCTCTCCTGGTCGATGAGGTCGGCTGGATCTGGGCCGAGGTTTACCACTGGGTGCGGAACCGACAATCGGGCCGTTGGATGATCTTTGACCCCGAAGGTCGGGCTCGAGGGATCCTCGATGTGCCCGATGGCCTTCAGGTCCTGAGGGTCGGTGGGGACTTCATCTTGGGAGTGCGTTTCGATGAACTCGGCGTAGAACACGTTTTGCGATACTCGCTGCGGCGTGGGCGGGAAGGCTGATTGGGAGTTGGGTAACTACAGATTCCAATCTCGGGGACGAGGGAGGATCTCGATGAAGAGTTGTTGGGCAAGAAACCTGGCACCGGTATGGTCGGGTGCGATCTCAGGCCTCGCGGCATGGGTTGCACTCGTCGGGTGTGTTGACTCGAGTTCTCCTGGGATCGATCCCGTGTTCGACACGCTCCCGAACGGTGTGATTCAGGTAGAAAACCCTCCGACCGGACTGTGGCAGGCGGGAGAGGGGTTTGTCCTTCATGAAACACTCCGCATTGGAACGGTCCATGGCGACGGTCCCGACCTGTTCGGATGGATTCAGGATCTGGAGGTGGATGCGGCGGGCGGGATCGATAGTGAAGGCTTCTTTTACGATCTCGAGAAGTCGTCGAGCCCGGGACGGGAGGAGGTCCTCGTGCGGTATGACGGCCAATTCCACGCCGTTGATACCATCCCGGTTCCGGAACACCCGGAAGGTTCTGCGGGAATCCAGGTTCCCACACCTAGAGGTGTAGCAACCTATCCGAAACCCTTCGCTGGGCGAGCCGAATGGGCCCTGGTAAGCGATGGGGGCATGTGGGTAGCAATTACCGACCAATACAAGCTCCTGCGACTAACTAGGGAAGGGGACACTCTTCGGGTGGTGACAAAACCCTTCGTGCCGGTATCTGTCACTGCTGAAGAGCGAGACGAGAGGCTAAAGGGGCTACGAGAAGTCGGCGCCGATCTGTCGCGCTTTGAGGTCCCCAGCTCGAAACCCCCTATCGCGGACATCTTCGTTGATGATCAGGAAAATGCGTGGGTGATCCCGGTGTTGGCGGGTGACGAAACGGAATCGATCGCCGAGGTCTTCGACTCCTTAGGCGTTTTCTTGGGTGAAGTCCAGCTCCCTCTTCGACTTCCCGCTTCGCCAGTCATCATCCGGGACCAAACCCTAACCACGATCACGATTGACTCCCTGGGGGTGCCTTATGTGGTTCGGTTCAAGATCCAAGACAGGTCGGCCGGATGATGGGCGATAGAGGGGTGAAGGTTGGGGGGGAACCGGGAAGGAGTTCTCTCCGGCGGGTACCCAATAAGAGAGCCCCGGTGGTTGGAGCGGCCTCAATCATCATCATGGGTTCCCTTGCCTGCTCGTCTTCCGAGGTCCGGGAGACCCGCATTGCTACTGAGCGCGATTCAGCCGGGGTCTTGATCCTTACACATCCTGCTGGAGATTTCTCGGACACCATCACGGCTCAGCCTCTTCTGACCATAGGGCAGGAGGGTCAGCCAGATTACGAGTTCTTCCGAATGGGGGGTGTGGGTTCTCTCGCTTCGGGGAACGTTGTGGTCGCGAATGGAGGGACCCACGAGCTCCGGTTCTATGACAGAAACGGTAGGCACATCCGCACCGTGGGCCGACGAGGAGACGGACCATCAGAGTTCGGGTTTTTATCGACGTTCTGGATTGGCTCCGGAGACACGATAGCTGTCCTTGATCCTCGAAGACGAAGGATTGTGTACTTCGATTCGGCAGGCACCTTCGTTCGGGGCCAGTCTTACGCTCAGGACCTGACCTCCGACCAACCCGATAGCCGGGGCCCCTGCGTTTTTCCGGGACTGATGGGGCTCCTCGAGGATGGGACCCGCCTGACCTCCGGGTGGGGTTGCATGATGTTTCAGGGTACTGATGGCAGGCGTCCTACCGTATTCCCCGTCGATTTGGTGGGGGAAAAAGGGAGGACCCACCTCGGGCCCTTCAACAGCGGGTGGGTATGGGAGCGGGCCTCCCCGAGGGACCCGCGAGAGTCTTTCTCGATCATCCCGCTCTCCGGAAGGTTCACCTATGCGGTCGGCCCGGAGCACATCTTCTTTTCCGAGGGCGCTGATCTCGAAATCCAAATCTTCGATGCCACGGGGAAACTGGTGGGCCTCCTCAGGGAGGATGCGGTTCCCCCTGAGGTAACAGAGGCCGATCGCCGAGCCTACGTCGAGGCCCAAGCAAACACTCCCCGTCCACACCCAAGCGATGTGCCTTTCCCAGACCGGCGCGGCTCCTACTCAGCCCTGAAGCTTTCCCATGGGGGCGAGCTGTGGGCCCGACGGGATCTCCCTTCCGAGGATGGGCTTCAGCACTGGGTGGTCTTCTCCTCGGATCGTCGGAATGTCCGTAGGGTGGTCCTACCGGACTTCCAGGTTGGTGCGATCAGGGGTGGGGCGATCTACGGCCATATGAGCGACACCTTGGGAATCCAGACCGTGATGGTCCTGGACGGTCGGTCGTGAAGGAGCCTACGTCGAGGCCCATTTGAGTGATACCTGTCCACTACTAGCCATATGAGAGAAGGCTGCCGGCTCATGAGACGAACATCACTTCTCCTTGTCACTCTCGTCGTTGGATGTGTAGGTGGAAACAAAACAGGGTCGGGAAACTATCTCGTTATCGACTCGGCTGGGATTCAGGTCATCGAGAACCTGTCTCCGGTTTGGGGCATCCCTGGCCGTATGATTGAGCCCGACCCCCTGGTGCGGATCGGGCGTGAGGAGGAAGGACCATACCAATTCGGTTCCTTGTTCCAAGCCCGATTCATGAATGGCGGTAGAATCGTCGTTCCTGAGGGCATCTCCAAAGAAATCCGGGTGTATGATCCTTCAGGCCGCCACCTCGGATCTTTCGGCGGAGGTGGTGGAGGTCCCGGAGAGTTCCGGAGACTGAGTGGCGTCTACAGATATCCTGGCGACTCTCTTTTGGCTTTCGACGGACCGCTGTCTCGGACCACAATCTTTCCTGTTAACTCGGGTGAACCCCGTACGATCCTGAACCAGGTGGAGGGGAATTATTATCCTTTTGGAGTCCTGGGAGACGGCCGATGGCTCCTGTACAGCCCTGGAGGAGGTTACCACCCTGAACTGCCCCCGGGACTCCAGTGGGTTTTCACGGACGTCATCGCGGTGGACCCGTCCGACGGTTCTTGGCGCGTGGTAGCGACCCTTCCTGGCCGTCAGCAATTCGTGGAACCGGACGGGAACACGAAGCTTATCTACCCAGCCCTTTACTCGGTGCAAGCCGTGGCGGATACCGGGTTTTACTGGGGAACACCGGACCGGTACGAGATCGGTTTTTACAGTCCAGACGGGGTTTTGCGACGGATCATCAGGAGGGCGGTCGAGCCGATCCCCGTTGAGGCGTCCATGGTGGAGGAATGGATTGAGAGCAACCTTGATCGGGTACGGCGCATGGAAGGGGAGGCAAGGGTTCCCACCTACCGAGTCTCCTATGAAGATGCCTACATCAGGGAGTATAGGCCGCTCTTCGGAGGGGTGTTCGTGGACGCCGAAGGGAGGTTGTGGGTTCCGGGGTCCAACCTGGATGCAAGCCGGCGACTCTGGAGTGTGTTCTCGGACGATGGATTCTGGCTGGGGGACCTAGAAGCACCGGAAGGACTCCGACTCGTGGATAGTCAGGGAGACCTCGTTCTCGGTATTTGGCGTGATGAGATGGACGTTCCATACGTGCAGGTCCATCAGATTGTGCTTGGGTAGGGTGGGAGATCCGGAAACTATATCAGAGAGGGAAGAACCGTGAATAAAAGGACGTCATGAGCCGCATCCCGACATCGATTTGGCTCAGGGCAGGGGTGGGGCTTCTCTTGGGAGGGCTAGCCATGGTCTTCTTCGGCTCAGTGATACTGCACCAAGGGGAGTCGGTCCCGGCCGTTTTTTTTGCAGCCGGAGCCTTGGTCGCGTTCATTGGTGGTGTGACCGTGAGCGAGATAGCGTGGAAGTATCTCCGGCTCCATCGCGAGCCGTCGTCCCCTCCCGACCAAGATTCTCCCCGAATAATCACATAACGGCCTGATGACCGAACTCCAGGATGATCACGGGGTCCGGGAGGACCGTCGGATGAACGGGGAGCCGCCTGGCTCTGGCGAATCCGGCCTCGAGAAACTCCTTTCTCAGGGCCCGCGGGGCCTAAGGGTGGAAGTCGAATTCAGGATAAGCCGGGAAGAGGAAGCGGCGGCGATGTCCGAGTTGGACCAGGCCCTATATCCGCGATGGTTCCGTAGAGGCTTTTTCCCGGTCGTCCTTGGGCTTGGCGCGATTCTCGTGGTCACGGATCTGCTGGCTGGAGACATCAGTGTAATCAGGTCCTTTCTTGCCGCCGCGGGATTGGGCGTCGGGTTGGGGTTGACCTCCCTCTTCCTGGACCGAAGGCTTGGTCGGCATCGTTGGGTCCGAAGAGTAGTCGTGAGCCCTGAAGGGTATCGGGAGGAGCCTGCCATTCACCGCCTCACGCCGTGGTCACGAATAACCTCGGTTCGGGAAACCCCGGGTTTTTTTCTTTTCTCCCGTGGCTTTGGGAAGGGTTTCCGCGTGCTCCCGAAGCGAGTGTTGTCCGCTCCAGATATCGATGCCGTCCGAACTCTAGTCCAGGACAATCTCTTAGACCCCGAGGAGGCTAGACTCTACCTCCCAGACCCCCACCAAAACGGCTAGTCAGAAGATCCTGCCGCGAATTTCGGATTTCGACCCGGTGACGATCCACCCCGAACCGTTAGGTGCGGGCTCTAGCGTGCACGGCCGCGCATAGACGCATAGACTGGGGGTGAGCTTCCCCGGCCCTCCGAGATCTCGCTGGATGGTCGGCTAGGGCTGGAGGCGGACGCACTGAGGTCCGACTCCAAAGTTGAACTGAATGGCTTGTCATGTGCCCAACCACCTTGATGACCTGGGGAGGAAAGGGATTGACCATTTTGGCCGGGGATCACCGAAGCTTTCACCTGGGCGGAGTGCCGCTCGGTCTCCTTCTTCTGGCCTTAAACTCCTGTTCACCGGAGTACACCCAGGAAGGTCCCGCAACGCTGGATGATGCATTCATATGGGAAAGGGAGATTTCGCTGGAAGAGAATGAGGACGTGATCAATCTCGTGCCGCACTTTTCTATGGATGCGAGTGGCGGGTTTCTCGTGGCCGATGAATCCGAACATCAACTTCGGCGCTATGATCAGGCCGGGAACCTGCTAGCCACATACGGCAGGGAAGGGGAAGGGCCCGGTGAGTTCACCCAACCCGTGCGAGTGGTTCAACTACCGGGCGGGGACATACTGGGAATCGACTGGAACGGAAGGTACGGGAGGTTCCGGCCTGGCGGAGATCTCGTTGCTGCCGACGCGGCCCCGGTGTGGGGCATCACGGACTTGGCCGTTTTGGGGGAGGAAGAGGTTCTCATCGCGGGGAATCATCACGACTCGGGAGTCGAAGGCCAGCTGCATGTCTTGGACCTCACATCAAATCGGGTGCTACGAAGTTTCTTCCAACCTCCGCCTCGGGAGTTTACCTCCCCACTGACTGTAGCTGTGCATCCCGATCGTTTCTCGGTCTTGTACGGCCTCTCGGACACCTTGTATGTGTTTGATCGGGCAGGCACAATCGTCGCGAAGCACTCCATTCCCGGAGTGCATTTCCAGCCCTACCGCGACCCAGAGGAGTGGCCGCCGCCTCCCAAGTGGTTTGAATCGTTCACGTTCGCCTATGATATCACCCGGCTTCCGGACGAGACGGTTCTGGTGCAATACTACCGCATTCAAACTGGTGCCGAGCCGGTTTACGGTCTGCTTCATATGGACCTCGACGGGAATCCGTTCTTCGAACTCCTGAACACGCCAAAACTCGTGGCCGGTGACCGAAACGGGAGCAGAGTTGCTTTCCTGTCTCCTGGAACGGAAACCCCAAATCGGCTTCGGGTGGGTGGATTGAGGTTCAGGTAAAGAGGGGCTACAAAGGTAGGCGCTGAAAAATGAACAAAGCCCTTCAGCTCGGCCTGCTTGTGTTCCTTACGTTCCTTGCTCGTCTACCAAGCGAACTTGTACGGGAAATCCCGGGGGGATAAAAGTTCAGCGGAAACGCGGATGGGTGGCGGCTCCGGCCGGGAACCGATCACGGGTCATAAGCCCGCGTATTCGAGACTCGTCATGGATTCCGAGGGGTCCGTTTGGGCCGCCCATTACCATCGGAGAGTCCATTCCGGAATACCCCTAGGTAACGAATTGGGAGTGTTGGCCGGTGCCCTGCCCGATGCACTCCTCCTCAATCGTCCTGTTCGTCCAGATCGTCATATAGTTCGGCAGCACAGGTTGGACAGATCGTGTGGGTGAACTTGGTACCGAGGGCTTTCATGAAGTAATCCTCGATGCCCTCCCAACCATTTTCGGGAGAGCGAACGTTCTTACAGTTGGCACAGATTGGCAGGAACTCATCTGAACGGGCTGCCACGGCTAAACCAAGATCTTCGGCCGAACTCCCGGATCCCTCACGGAGTCGTGCGACCTCAGAGAAGGTCGTGATTACGGCGTTCGGCTCCTCTCCCTCGGTCCCGCCAAGGGGAGCCGAGTTGATGATTATCCAGGTGGAGGTTGAGTCTGGGCGGCGGACCCCCATGATCACGTCTGAACATGGTTCCCCGGTTCGTAACGTGACCATGGCTGGGTGATCTTCCCCGGGGAATGGGGAGCCGTCTTCGCGGATTGCCTGCCACCTGGGGTCCATCGAGGTACGCCCTCGCATCTGGTTGAAGGTGAGCCCCAGAATCCGCTCAGCGCTCCGGTTGCACCCGATGATCAGCCCGTCGCGGTTCTGGAGCACGACGCCTTCGGCCATGGTCTCGAAGACCGCCCCGAGAGCTGAGTCGCTATCTGCAAGGAATGGGCTCAGTCGCCCCGCAGAGGTATCTGAGGTTTCGAGCATGGGGAGCTATCCTATTTCGTGTGGACGCTTCGACCATTGTACTACCTGGATAGTAGACGATCAAACCGCGAGAACCGTGCAAAACCCTTGGGACCCGGCTTGGAGGAGGCACGTGACCCCCACCGGGACTAGAGAGGACGTCACGACAGACCCGAGTGGTAGGCCGGCCCCTAACAGTCACGGTGCCAGAAGTAGCGAAAGCCCATACCCCCCAGTGCTCCCCCTACAGCTCCACGGTTCAGAGACACCTGGTCGAGCGTACGCCGTCCCTGAGGGTGGGGCTTGTACTCGGGACTCGTTAGTTTTGGGTGTTGAACCTGAGGGGAGAGGTCCCCAGCTAGTCATGTCGGTGCGTGGGAACGATGGTCGAGGTCTTCTCGGAGATGCCGGCGGCGGAGGAATGGCTGGGTTTGGCCTGACTCCAGCTTGCGTCGCTCGACGAACTCTACATGTCAGTACTGGTGGGGCCTGGGGGAGAGCGGCCGATCGGGGCGAAATAGTGTGACCTGGTCATGGTTGGTCCGGTCAGAAGGGATAGGCGTTCGTGGAGGACCGGGAACGGGCGACGACCTGTCGAAGGTTCGATTCCTGATTTCCACCGCGAAGTTCGGGAACGTTGTGCTCCTCAGGATCGATTCGATCGACACCGCGGCTTCTTGAACAATGGGAAGTGGCCGACCCCAGCCTATGCCCCTCTTGATTGACTCGAAGGCGGGATCATAGTCGCTCGGTCTCTGGCGGTTGCACATTCCTGGGGCTTGGATCGTTTACTAAAAAGGAACGGCCAGCCAATCAGGTTTCCCGGTATGAGACTCAAACCTCGGCCCGCAATCACCCTCCTGACAACTGGGTGTAACAGCCGAACCGATTCAACCCTACAGAAGATGCTCCGCCCTTGATTACAGGTGTTCAGCTCGCTATCTGGGGTCTGGGGTTGATGTCCCCCCGATTGGAGACGAGGATGGGTTCCTACAGAGAGAACCGGTTCCCACAAGGTTGAGGAGGGTCTCTAACCGTGACTGGTCCAAACGGCAGGTTAATCACGCACCTCTTTCTCCTCACCCTTTTCTCCCCTCTGACTTCCCAACGCTTGGCCCTGGCCCAGGGGCCGGAGGGGGAGGAGGGCCGCTCAGCATTGGCGACCTACGCTGCGGGGATCTTCACGACGGAACCCAGCACAACTGAGGGAGCTCTGAACCTTCTCCAACCCATCGGAGCGAAAGGTGTTGGCATGGGGAGGGCCGTTTCCGCATCCACCGGAGCCGAATCAGTTTTTTGGAACCCGGCCGGTATTGCTCGTCTTGATGAGGGGAGCTTCATCGTAATTAAGGGACCCCACCCGGCCGGAGAGGCGACGGGGTTCTCCCTGGTCTTGACCAAGCAGTCACTTGGCGCCGTGGGAATCTCCTACCAACACCTGAACCTGGGGGACCAAAACCTGACGGACATCGAGAACAACGTTGTAGGGTCCTTTAGCGTTAGAGATCACCTGGCCCTGGTCTCTTTCGGCCTGCAGACCCTGGCTTGGCTGGATACTGGACTCAATTTCAAAATATTCCGGTCCCAATACACCTGCCGGGGACAATGCCGTGATGCGGGGGTGACCGGTACCACTTACGTCGTCGATGGGGGGATCCAGGCTGAGCCGTTCCAGGATATCCCGCTTCGGATCGGTGTGCTCCTGGCTCATGTTGGACCGAATCTTCAGCTGATTAACGCCAAGCAAGCGGATCCCCCGCCAACGAGGCTGCGGGCCGGGGTTTCTTATGAGGCCCTCCGACATTTTACGGAAAAGGGAGGCGTGGAACTCTGGCTGAACGCCGAGCTGGAAGATCGATGGAGCGACCTGGGTGACCCGGTCCTCTCCCTCGGAGCGGAGTTTATCGCAGGCGAGGCCGATCTCTTTTTCGTGAGGGCTGGTTACGGTCAGCAGCAGTTGGGTGAGGCGGCGGGAGCGAGCGTTGGTCTAGGAATCCGATACCAGCAATTTGACCTCGGGGTGGCGAAACGGATCGCTGAATCTTGGCTGACTGGGGAGGCCGAACCAGTTCATATCTCTCTCGGCGTGGTGTTTTGAGGTTGGGTTTCTCGCACCTGGCGTTGGTTGGGTGCGCCTGGGGAACGCCGGGAACCAAAGGTTCAACAGGTGGGGTGCTCCGGGACCGAAGTCCAGTGGCTCACTGGAGCCGGTGACGGATTTTCAGAGCCCTGTGAGACTCCACATCGGGGGTGAACACTTCAACGTTCCCCAACAAACGAGAGCGTCAGGGCCCCGGGGTTTGGACTCCGCACCGTGAGCCGGAAGGTCTCCGTGTTGAGAGTGTACCACTTGTCCTTTCTCACCAAAGTACCGATTAGTCCCCCGACCAATCCTCCAGCCAAGGATCCAAGCCCGGCAAAAACCAAACGTCCCCCGTTGCCGGATCCGCAGCCCAGGATTCCGCAAGCATCGCTTTCGTGGAAGGAAACCTCCGGAACCACCAGGGCGCCCGCTGCCCCCCCGACCAACGCGCCAATCCAGACGGCTCGGATCCCCAAAGGCTCCCGACCGCAGAAGACTTCAATCGACTCAACCGAGGTCACGGGGATTGTCCAAACTCCCGATCCTCGGGAATCAGTGACGGATAACCGGCCTTCATCGACCCGGGAATACACTCCGCGGATGAGGTCCCCGGACCCAAGCTGAGATCCAGGAAGTGAATGGGAGTAGGTATCCCCTACGCGGACCGCGAGCCGAATCCGGTCCCCAGATTTCAGATGATCGTCCACCTGCCCCATAGTGCCTTCCACGGGCCACACCAGAAACGCCAGGAGAAGCATGGTCGGACAGCGGCTCAACAAAATGTCACTCCGAAGAGAAGGGTCTGAATCGGTACAGGACCAGGTATGACCTGAGGAGTAATATCGATCCGTCACTGAAATCGCGAGAGGGCTCTTGGCGAGGGGTGTTCGCCGCGGTGGCCAGGATGGCCACCTGTGAAGGAACCGGCACCGGGATCCAGAACCCCGTGGCGGCCGCTCTTGGGTGGGCCGGGAGCGGGTCCCTGGAGAGCCAGTCGTGTGGGAGGTTCTGAGCCTTCATAGGACCCTCTTTTCAGCATCGAATTCCCTGCTGAGGTGAGGCCCGGGATCTCGTCTGGGGACCACCTTTGGACGGTGGAGAAGGATGACCTTGGGGTGCGCTCCGTCGTGCGATATCGAATCCTGATTCCCGATTTGAGGGGGACAGGCGTTTCCGGAGAAGAGCGGGCCTGCCCCACCATCGCTTTGCTCGCGGCGGTTGTTCGGTCTCGGGGCCTCCACGGAAAGGCCCGGACCCGGTTTGCACCAAAAGAGGATGGGAGGCGTCGAAAAAAAGGTATGTCTTCAGTAGACCCGGCCAGGTCGCTGGGTTTGCGATGGCTGTTAGGGAAGGTATCGTTACCAAAGGAAACGGCCGGAGAGAAGGCAGAAGTCAGGCCCAGGAGCCCAAGGCAGTGATTTGTCTCGACAGACGCCCACCGTTCTTTTTCGTCGCGACCCTGATCACGATGGCCGTCCTTCCTTCTTGCGACCGCCTTCCGCAGGGTGCCGCAGATCCCCTCGCAATCGTCCGGGACAGTATGGGCATCACGATTGTCGAAAACCGAGGACCCCAATCCGCTCCGTTCGTCCTGTCGGAAGAACCTCTCTTCGAGGTCGGAGCCGGTCGACCTGTCGAGGAAACCCCACTGGATCCGACCTCAGTTTTCTCCGCCGCAGATGGCCGAATCATCGTCGGTGACGGAAACCAGGGTGGCTGGGATGCGGTATTGATCTATGACGCCGAAGGAAATTTCCTCCGAAAGGTGGGAGGTCGGGGAGGGGGCCCTGGCGAGTTCGGTGGCCAGCTATGGAGCGCGAAACCCCACCGTGGAGACTCAATCCTGGCCGAGGACCGAAGAGGGCCATCGGTCAAAGTGTTTGGACCGGACGGTACCTACTCCCGCGAGGTTTCGATCCCGAGGCTCCTGCGGGAGCGGCCAGAGGGAACAACGGGTTACAGCTATTTCTTCCATGGTGCATTCTCTGACGGATCTTTGCTGACCTCTCCCGGGGGTGTATTCGAGATCCCTCCTGAGCCGGGCTCGGGGTGGTACCGCCACCTACTTCTCTCAGTTCACCCAGACGGGAACTCCTGGGATACTCTCGGCGACTACCGTTTCGCTCAGAGTTATTGGGACGGACGGGGGCAGGGCGAGTTCATGTACGGAAGTTGGATCTTCAGCCTTCCTTACGGAGACGAGATCCTCCTGGGGAATTCGTCTACTTATGAGGTTCAAATCCTCGGCCAAGACAGTGTACCTCGCCTGATCGTTCGAAAAGAGACTCCCCCTGAGCCAGTGACCGATGAAGACATCGGAGCCCTTGCTGACTGGATCGTCGAGATGGTGTCTCACGGGCCCGGCTCGGGGGACTTGGACCTTGCTCAAATCCGCCTGGGAGTTGAGTCGTCGCCACGGTCCGAGACCAAGCCGGCTTATTCAAATGTCTTCGTGGATGGAGGGATGAACATATGGATCGAACGGTTCCGTTGGTTGGATCCTTGGGCTCTCCCTTTGGATCCGCGGCCGTCCACCTGGGACATCTTTGCTCCCTCCGGCGAATGGATGTCGGAGTTGGTGATTCCCGCCGGTGTCGTACTAGTTTCGGTCTCCGATGGAAGAGCTTTCTGCGTGCAGGTCGACGAGATGGACGTGAAACACGTTGTGGTCTATGGATTGACCCGGTCGTAGCCGTTTCGGCGGGTGGGCTCTTCCCCCCGATATCTGATCCAGGGCGACCAACGTTTTGAGCTATCTTCTCGGCTTACCTGAAAGTTGCCCTCCAGCGGCAGCGGAGGATGAGTCGGAGGGGAGGACCGCTTCGGTGCGGGTATTGAGGAAAGGGCCTCAATCTGGCATACTTTTGGTCATGGAAGACAGCTGGCGGCTGGGCGATCAAGGATCAGTCCATCAGCTCAGCTACCTTTTTTGTTACCGGGCCCCATCGGGGTATCCTCAGGGTAACCTAAGGTGTTGTAACTAAATAGTTTGCCGGGGTGGCGGAAGTGGTAGACGCGGAGGTCTCAAAAGACGAATTCGAGGGCGTCCCAGGGCGCCCTTTTCTTTTGGGAAACACCCGCAGGACTTGGATTTTCGGCGCCTCTGAAATCCTGGCCAACGGCCCTCGAGCGCCCCCTGTAGGCCCGGGTATCCTCGTTTCTTGTTACCGGGATTGTTACCGCCCTGGGCCCCAGACACGCTAAGAAACCAGAGAGGATCCAAATCCGGCCTAACCAGGGGACTCGCTTTTTGAGGCCATCTGGATCCCACCGAAAGGTCCGACAAAGTCCTCTGGCCCGAGATCGGTACCCGCGACCCGCCCGCGGCCTGGCGCTCGGGGTTTGAGGACGCCGTCGAAAGAGGGATGGGGTTCAGTGATTGGTTTGGCTTTGGATCGCGAGTGGGAGAATCAAGGCGGAGCGGCCGCGGCGAGGCTGGATCCCTCCCGAGGGTCCTCAGCAAGTGACCTCTTCTCTGTTCTTCCCCAAAGCTCTACCGGGTTTAAACAGAAAAGTCTGGTGGAACTCCATCAGGGCCTGAATGTGCCAGGCACGCCGTAAGTTGCTGGGATCTCCCCCCCCCCGACGACTTCGGCTGAAAAAGCCTGGCGTGGGAGCGCAGAGTTCTTAGCGAGACCAGGGCTTTGGCGAGGTGGCCCCAGGTTTTCTTGACACGGTTCCTAGCAGGGACAAAAGAGGAAAACTCCGACTCAAGGAGGGACTGGAGAGCCGGATGCCTGGGAGCCCGAGAGAGACGAAAAAAGGTCGGTGTGTGGAGGGGCTGGTGTTGACTTGCCTGTTCAGGGAAGGAGGGAGTCCACTGGGATCCGTTCCTCCCCCTTGATGAGCACCAGGCTGTACCCCTCACTACGACGTTCCCGCACCCAGGCGTAGAAGCTCAACGCGGCCTTGATGACTTCGGAGAAGGATCCTGCAGCGATTTCGCTCTTCATTTTCTCTAAGAGGGCATATGCAGGTTCGCCGATCACCAGTTGAACTCGCTTCTTCCTCACTTTCGTCACCGTCGGCACTGCACGCGCCGCGGCCTGAGCTTTGCTCATCCCTGTTCTCCTTTTTTTATCGTGATCGCGCATATTGGGAGATCCTCCTCTCGCCGTCAACCCCAAGGTGAGTCGATCCGAGCTCAACCGAAAATCTGATGGCGGAAACGGTCGGACTCCTTGGGCGGTTCCTCAATTGCACTCTTAAACTTCTCTGGATCCCAGACTTCGATTCGGTCGATCATCCCAGTCAATATCACTTTCCCCTTAAGGGATGCAGCCGCTTGGAGCCAAGCCGGGATTAGGATCCGGCCCTGTTTGTCGGGGGTCACCTCAATGGCATTCGTCGTGATCTCTCTCACGTAGGTCCATCCTTCTGGATCTCTTCTTCGGAACTCCAAGAGCCTTTCCAGTACCCCTCGCCAGACACTCTCTGGGAACAGGGTGAGATAAGAAGCTTCCCATTGGAGGAGCACAAATCGCCCTCCATCCGCCTCCCGACGGAAGGCAGCTGGCAGGGAAACACGCCCCTTATCGTCCAGCTGGAAGTCGTATCGTCCAAGGAACCCGTTCATCTCCGTGGCATAAAGTGGGTAATAATGGGATAAAATGGAGCTACATTGGCAGTATAATAAGAGAGAATTCTTCGCGCAAGCTTCGTAACCTGACTCTTCAGGGTTGTCTATATGGCTGGTAAGTCTAGGTTTTTACAGGGATCTTACAAAAAAACGCGGATTATCTTCGGGGATTCGCTTGACACACGTCAGAGCGGGGTCATATACTGCAATCAGAGCAAAAAAAGGTAAGAATCGGAGATCCGGGATGCTCGTTGTGGCGGCAGGGGGAGTGAGCTGGGCTTTCCTGTCGAGAAGAAAGCGACCTTCGAGGTCGGGTTGGTGTCGGAAGAGGGAGAGCTCGGATCGGGATGTTGGGGCCACCCCATCGGGTAACCGTTGATGTTGACGCGGATCGACTCGAGAGGAGGGAGGCATGGAACACGTGTTAAGATTACTTCTCTCCCCCTTGGTACCGATCCTTGCGATGAGCATGGCTGGGGCCGCCATTGGAGCCTACCTGGCTGTTCGATTTGCTCTTGGCAAGGGTGATCGGGGGGGAGGAAGTGCCCGACCGCCCGGACCAGTGCGTGAGGCGATGCGCCGCGTTCGGAAGCGATACCTGCACATCGAAGCGGTTTTCGATGACTGGATCTCGACCGAGGAGGAAGATCTTGGACCTAGGGACCAGGCTCAGGACGGGGCGTCAGGACCGCAAGCTGTTACGCCTCCTCCCGTGCAGTGACCGGGTCCAAGCCTCTCGGTCCAAAACCGGGACGGGCTACGATGAGAGGCCCGTTCCCGGGCTGCAAGTAACCCGATGAGACTGGGCGTCCCTCCCAAATGACGCAAGAGACAGTCTTCCCCGGGGCCTTTGTGGCCGAGGCCCTCAAGAGACCCTGTGATCGTGTTTACCAGCGATCCCCTCCGGCTACCCGATTAGCGCCCTCTTGGCATCCGGTTTTTCATTCCCCTGACCGTTCCCTCTGTACCCCGGTTCGAATCCTCCCCTCGGGGTTTGGTTCACTTTCGGGCTTGCCCAACCGGACATAGACGTGACAGGTTCACCGGGCCCCCCGCCTGGCTTTCGGATTCTTCGGAAGCCTCAAGATCCTGTTCCGCTTTTGAGCCACCTCCCAAGGAGGAGAATTCATGGCGGCTCGCCTGACTCGCTGGGCCATTTTCTCGGTAGCGGTGTCGTTGATCCCGCTGATCTTCTCTTTCATTTACCTGACCACGGTTGGTCCAACCCCGGCGTTCTTTGATCTAATCTCCGACGGTGAACTCCTTTTGATCTCCGTTGCTCTGACGGGGGCGGCCATCGGCGAGGTGATCGACAAGAAGACCGCGAGGATTAAGTCCAGACTGGCCTCAGGTGGAGGCTGTTTTCTCGTTGCTAGCTTGTCTTCGTCCTACTTCGTCGTCGTTTCCGCTCAGGATGACGTTCGGAAGGAAATCGTCATGGGAATGTCCTGCGCGCTCCTCCTTCTTGGAGTCATCTCAGCCGGGTTGGCCATGGCCGCTTCCGAGGGAGAGGAAGGCGGATGATGACCGGCTTTGAACTCTTGGTCTTGCTCGGAAGTCTTTTCGGTGTGGGTCTCTCGTTCTTGGGGTGGCGTCTCAGGTCGGCCGGTGAACCGCCCCGTACCATTCCGGCCCATGCCCGGCAGGAGTACCGAACGATACGACTCATCTTCGACCGGGATTTAGATCTGGAAGACCTCGATGTCCCGGCCTGGGAGGATGAAGAACAGATGCCAGACCCGTGGGGCGGGGGCCAGTAGAGGCCCCCTACAAGGAGGGCATCGGCTCGGGCACGCTTGGATCAGGAGTCACGACGCCAAACCGGAGGGTCCAAGCATCGAAAGGATAAAACCTTCGGTGTTTGCGGGATGCCCTGGCCTGTTGGAAGGGGGTACCCGGCCAGATCGCGAAGGTCTGAGGAACCTCCGCGGTAACGCCGGCCTTTAGTTAGCGCCCGAACCTTCGAACCGAGTTCGGGGAATCGATATCTTCTCTCCAATCACATCGGATTGTACTCCGCACGGGTGGATCTCTGGAAGGTGGGGGAGGGGGTATCCTCGGCCGTGCGGAGCGTGTTAGATGCGGAGGGTTCAGGAGACTGTTTCGGGGGCGCCCCAGGGCGGTTTCTTCTTTCGAGAAATCTTTGTGTTGTTGGCTTTTCGACGCAGCCGTGGAGCTCGACCATGGCCCTCGAGCGCCCCCTGTTGCACCGCCTAGCCATGCTAAATGTCACCGAGTTTGGTACCAGGAGGGTTGGGGCTCCTGTCTCCTTGGCGCGGACGCCAGGTTATGCCGCGGGAGGTTCCTAGGGTTCTCGGAGAATGGTCGAATCCGTTCATGATCGTCCGAACCGTTCTCCAGCCCGCGTTTTCAGCCTCACCAACTCACGAACTCGTATGTTCCTCTTCGGATTTTGACGCCCAAGAGGGTCCCGGGTGGTGTTCAGTAGGGAACGCTGGCGGTCCCGGAGAAACACCCCAGAAACTACAGCCTCGAACGCTGTTTGGGCGCTCGAAATTGTTTGATCAGAGAACCGGTGGCCTAATGGCCAGCCTCCCTGAGAACCGCCGCCGCCACCCCCCCATCGCCTCAACTCCGGGGGTTTGGGCGGGTGAGTTTCCGAAGCCGTGACTGCGGATGTCAGGAAGAGGGCTACCAACAGGTCACATAGAAGTCAGAACCGAGGAGTGGCTGGTCGGCCCGGCTCTGACCCACATTTGATCCCAGAAGACTCCGTGGAAGGACTGTCCGGAGATTCGCTGAACCTGTTCTCAGCCGTCGGGACCCCAAGGGAATCAGGTGAAACCTCAACCTGGCCCCTTATTTTTCCAAGTGGTTTTTTCAACGCTACTCGATGGCCAGGAGAACCGTGCCTTCGGTCCCGTCACCGTCCTCCACCCAGGCTTTGATTGTGATTGGCCGGTCCGCGAAAGTAGCGGCCGTGGTAAAACCGATGACTGCAGACCCATCGCTCCCGGCGAGAACTCGGGCGAAGCCGGCGAAGGACCCGGCCAAAACCTCGACGCCGAAGTCGTCGATCTGGAAAGCCCGAAACCGCACCGGCAGTCCAAGGCTGACATCGCCGGTACCGGGCGTGCGGCTGAGGACTGCCCGAATCTGGGTGGAGTCCCCATTCGGCTTCACCTTGGCGGCCGCCGCCTCCAAGCTGATCACGTCGGGATGAGCTGGAACCAACTGGACCTCGGCAATCGCGAGGGCGTCGCCGGAATGTGCGGAAAGGACGTGCCGGCCCGGTGTGCGTCCCACCCGGAAATCCGCCGCGGCAGTCCCTGTATGTGGATCGGTGCGCATGGTCAGAGTCTGCGCACCCACCGTGGAGAGAAAGGAACCGGTAGTGGTCTTCAGCGTCACCGAACGATCCGGGAACCCGAAGACAGTGACAGCGGCCGTAGCGGTGGCCAACCCGTTGGCTGGGAGCGAGTCAACCGACAGGTTCAGGTCCAGGCTGTCCACCTCGGCAGCCCAGAGTTGGAGAGGGGCCGGAGGGTATTCCTGACCCCCTGTCTCTAGGACCACCTCGATTGGGAGATCACTCCGGGCATCGTTCCTACGCCCCAGAGTGACCTGAGCCGACCCGCCGGGAGCGGTGAAGGTCCGTCGATCGGGGAGGAACCCGGACAGCTGCCTCCTTCCGGCACCCTCCCCTTGAAAAGCGGAAAAAACGACTGCGACGCTATCCGACACGACGCCTCTACCTGGGCCTCGAGTCAGGGTCGCCGTCAACGTTACCTTTCCGTCTCTCGAAATGAGGCGGCTTGAGGGGCTGAGCGCGACGGAGTCGGCGTAAGCCGTATCAGGAGTCTGGTCGAAGATGGTCCTCCGAAGGTCACCCGCCATCACGGTCACGACGACGGGCTCCACCTTGGACGGCATTACGATCTTCACCGTGTCGATGCCACTGAGTCCGTTCTCGCTCGGTTGAGTTGTAACCTCTAGCGTTTTCTTTCCCGGAGCCCGGAAGAAATGGCCAGCCGTGGTGGTGTAGGTGAGCTTCTGTGATGGCCTTCCGGGAACCTCAATCGAGATAGCAACCTCGGTAGAGCCATCTGCGAAAAGAGGGGCGGCTGTGTCGTACTGACTGTCCACTGCTGCCGTGTCGGGATCCAAAACCCCTTCGCAGGCCCAGAAGAGTGGAAGGAGACTCAGGCCCCATAGGAGGCCCACGGGAGATCGCTGAAGATTCATCTTGAGAAGTAAAACCCTATGCCGAGGGAGATTCGATGGCTGCCGCTGGCTCGGAAGTCACCCCCCCCAAGCCCTCCGAAGAGGTCCTTCAGGGTGCTGAGGGGGGAGCCCGGGGACATAAAGTACCCGGACCATTCCAGGGTCACGAACGCCCTGCTGCGGAACCCCTCTGGGCGGCGGACGTTCTTCGCTAGCACTTCAAGATCGGAATCGCAGAGGGTGATAGCGCATATCCGCCATTGGTCCCATTTCAAGACCTGACCGATGGCGTCATCCTTGGAATAACCTTCGGCTTTTAGCCAGTCCACAACCTTCTGAGCCTGGCTCTTAGCAGTTGCCAGGTCGCTTGGCGCTCTTCTATCCGTCAAAATGAAGTCTTTGTAGTCGGGGGCTCCGGGCTGCGTGGAGGACCTGGTGAGGGTACCGGCCAAGGCCGCAACGTCCAAGGAGTCGATCGGTCTAGGAAGGCCCGGGCAGATGCGATTCCATCGCTTGAGCCATTCGAGGGTTTCTGTTTCACTGGCTCCCATCTCAAGCCGGAGCCATCTCGAGAGTCCCTCCGCTGTTTCTCTGTTCCTGCACTTTCCTCTGGCCTCCTTCGTTATCCTCTCGAGGATCTTGCGTGTATCTTCCCCCGGGAATGCAGATGGCTTCTCCGGGGCCGTTGCGGAGAGAGTGAAACGAATTCCGCCGGTGGTATGCCCTTCCTCGGAGGGATGCAACAGCCGGCTTCGATCGAGGAATGCTGGGCTGAGCGCTTCATCGGGTACCCCGCGAACGAAGACCGAGGTGGCCCATTTGTGGCCATTGACCTTCCCATCGGCCAGGGAGACGGTTAGCCCTCCTTCCACACGGCCAGTTGCATCGTCGATGGTGTTGAAGATCATGTCCACCGAAATCCGATCCCCGAAGTAGGAGATGAGTTTCGTCTTGCCAATCCAAGATCCCACTAGGTTCGTGACCAGGCTGTTGGGAAGGTTCGTCGAGAGGAACGGTGCCAGACCTGTTAAGCTCCTCCCCTCTTGTCCATACATCATCGCGCCCACCGAGAAAACGGTGGCCGGTTTTTGCGCTTTCTTTCGTTCAGTGTCCTCTTTCTTCTTCTCACAGCAACAGCAACAAGTCGGACAGGATCCCTCAGTCTTCGATTTTCCCTCAGCTGTCTCCAGAAGGACGTTAATGACCGGCCAAGCCCGGTTGACGCATCCCACCAGCA